>NZ_JANTYT010000020.1:0-87358 GCF_024808825.1 Rhizobium sp. BK661
GATTTACCCATGTGATTCACCTCCAACCGCAGTGAATCACACCGATACCCTCGTGAAAACCCCACTCGATTCTCAATTCAAGTGCGATGCTCTAGATTGCAGGTTCGCACGAAGTCTGGGCGTGATGTTATTAAGGCCGCATTCGTTTTGGAGTGCCTACAGTCGGGCGCGGTGGCGAATGAGGTCGCGCAGCGATGGCAGGGGTTCAATGCTCGTCCCGATTAAGCCATGAGAGCAAATGACAGACGGTCCCCATGCGTTGGCTATCTTCTGGTCGATGACCAGCCGATGTCGACGGTGGCGCATGGTATCCGGGATTAGGCGTTGGAAACCTGGATGGCTACTACCAACCGGTCGTTCTAAAGGGCGCCAGCCCAGATGCCGAGCGCTTCCATTGCGTCCACTGTGGACTTGATTTGCTGGAACTTCAGCCGCGGCGCGAACGAGGCGTGGCTGATCTCCGTCAGCGATGTGGTGACATTGCTCGGGAGCGGACCTTCCTCGAAACTGCGATGGATCGAGAGCCTGATTTCGTCTCCGGAGGGCGAAGTTATACCGTTCGGGCATGCCAGACGCATCCCCTCTTCGTAGGCATGCCTATTTCCCTGTCGGTCGGTAGTGTATCGGATATGCACCGTGACGTAAACTTTGGTGATAGGTGGTTTACCCCTCTCGATGCCCGGCTCTTCTTGTCGATCCCCTCGACACGCTCCATCAGCACGGTGACATTGGCCTGTCCGGAGAGAATGCGGCGGATCGGCATGCGATCTGAGCCGGCGAAAGCCCGGCCGTCGCAACCTGATAAAGTAGCGGCTGGAAAAGATGATAGTTGCGCCGATCGATATCCGTCACATCCACGTCCGCATGGCGAAGCCACCTGGCGGCGGGGCTGCTCTTCACGCAAGGAATACGAGAATACGATGACAAGCAGCAACGAAGTCGATATCGTCATCGAAGATAGGGCCCTTGCAACGGGCTTTGGGTCCTTGCGCAAGCCGCCGCCGGCTGCGCGGAAAGACAGGCTAAGCATCGGAAAGTCGCGCGATAGCTGATCTGACCGCCGGGGCTCTAATCGCCACTGGATGAAAGTTCAGTGGCAGGTCACTGGCAATCTTCCTCAAAGAAGGAGCGTCAACTTGGAAAATCTAAGAGAATTTGCCTCAAGCACGAATGGTGATCGGTGGTTCCTGGGCCACGATGAGGTGACCAACACAGAGGTCGTCCTTCACCGCGGGAACCCGTCGTCGGGCGGTCATGAGACAGCAACTACCCTGAGTTCGTTTTTGAAGCAGCGCCCATTTGGGCCGGAGCGGGATGCATTGATCATGATACTTGCCGACCGCCCCGGCGAAAGCGGCGAGGTACCCTTCGCTCCAGCTTAACACCGTCTTTTCCCGACGTTGGCCCAAGCCACTTCGAGACTAGGGCTGGATCTTGAAGCTTATCACTACGCAGAGCACGCGACGGTCGATCGCCTTTTCACCTCACTTCTTCCTTGGGGCGTTTTGGCTCGCCTTTGCCTGAGAAACTAGAGTCGGAGGGGCGGCGTAACTATTTGTAGACTTTTCTTTTTTGGCTACTTGTTGTCTCGTATCTGACTCTTGGAAAAGCTCGACTAAGTGACCAGAGGCTATGAGCGCCGTCCGTTGCAAAGTGCATCGATGGCCGCGTGATAGCTTCGCACAGGGTGGTCGTGCCGGGGGGGCAGCCGGACGTCATGTCCAACTTCAGCGTGTGCGGTGAGCTTTTTTCGCAGGCCTCCATGCCAATCAGGCAAGGGCCAAGCTTCTCGAAGACGGTGTGCATCTGCCCCAGTCGCAAGCACCGTGCAGAACAACCTGCCCATCCGCATCAACGCTTGGTCTCTCCCACAGGGGCGGCTCCTCTACATCACAGGCGCTGGCGGGCCGGCCGAAAAGGAACCCCTGGCCATAGTGACAACCAAGCTCTCGTAGTGCGGAAAGCTCTTCCACGGTTTCCACACCCTCGGCGACAACGTGCTTTCCCAGTGCCGTTGCCATATCGATGATGGCCTTAACAATGGCAAGGTCGGCGTTGGAACTTGTCATTGCACGCACGAAGGCGCCGTCGATCTTGATCTGGTCATAGGCAAGTTCCTTAAGGTGTACGAGGGACGCGAAGCCGGTGCCGAAATCGTCAAAGGCAACGATGAAGCCCGCCGCCCGCAGCGCCTCGAGCTGCATGCCTATATCGACGCCCTGCTCCGACAGCATGACCCCTTCCGTGACCTCGATCTGGAGATGTCGAGGCGACAGTCCTGCCGACCGGGTCGCGTCCAGGATTTCATCGACAAGGCAGCGGCTGTCGGGAAACGCGACTAACTGCGACGACGAAACGTTGATCGCGATATGCCCGAAATCGACGCCGGCCGTCACCCACGCCCTGGCTTGTGCGACGGCGCACTGCAGCACAAAACTGCCGATGCGCCTGGAGAGTGCTGGGTCATCCAGAGCCGCGGCAAAGGCCGCCGGACCGATTGCCGAGCCATCTGCTCTCTTCAGCCTCAGAAGTGCCTCAAAGCCGACGCGCCGTCCGGTATCGAGCGCAATCTTCGGCTGGTAATGGAGCGCGAAGAGACCCTCCGCGAGCGCCTCTTCCGCCAGGGCCAGCGCCGCCTTGTCTAATTTCGCGCGATTGAGCCGACCAGAATCGATCCGGGTCAACAGATACCGGTCTTCGGATTGCAGGAGACGTTCCACGGCGCAACGCGCCAGCCGAGCCAGCAAGCCGCGTACGTCGGCCCCGAGACGTCGCGGCACCCGATCGAGAACGCAGAGCGAGCCGAGCCGAAGCCCAGGCTCGATCTCCAGCGGCACGCCGGCATAGAATCGGATTCTATCGTTTCCCGTGACGAAAGGGTTTTCTGCAAAACGGACATCGCGAGCGGCGTCCGGCACAACGAAGGGGCTCGACGACTGGATCGTGTAGTCGCAGAAGGCATCCACCCTGGAAGACCCGACACCATCAATGCCCCGCTTCGACTTGAACCACTGACGTTCGCCGTCCAGCAAGGTGATGAGGCCAATCGGCGCATCGGCCGCAAGGCAAGCAGCTTCGACCAGTGCATCGAGCACCGGATCCGCACCCGACGACACAATGGACAGTTCTCTCAGACGTTTGAGGCGAGCCGCTTCGTTCGGCGAGGGGCCTTCGCGTCCAAACGTTTCCGCGGAAGTCAGGTGACGGTCAACACACTGAAGCATATGGCTCTTCTATTCCTACCGTTGTTGGATTTCGCTCAGGCGATAGCCCACACCGCGGACCGTCTTGATGACCTCACCGCTCGCGGCATCCAGTTCTGCAAGCTTGCCGCGCAGCCTGTTGATGTACACGTCGATCGTCTTGTCGCGAGGATCGTGTTCACGAAAGAGCGCCTGACGTGCAATGCACGACTTTGAGCAGTCTTCTCCCACACTATTGAAAAGGACCTGCAGTATCCTTCCTTCAAGTGCGGTCAGCGGCTGATTGACGCCGTCGAAATTCATGGAAAGGCGTGCGATGTCGCAATCTATATTGCCGATCTTGAAAGCAACGCTCTGCCGCAGAGCGCTGCGGCTTGATCGCGCTTCGTGCAGGCGATGGACACGGGCGCGCAGTTCCTTCACGCTGAACGGCTTCATCACATAGTCATCCGCACCGACACTGATGGCGTCCGCCCGGCTATCGGCGTCTCCAACGCCCGAGATCATGATGATAGGCACGTCGGAGCGTGAGCGCGCTGCACGAAGCAGCTCCAGCCCGCTCCCGTCGGTCAGGTTGATGTCGATGAGGATGCAATCATAGGCAGCGAGTTCGTTTGAATGAATGAAGCGGTTCGCTTGCCTCACGGATGCAAGACAGTCCAGCCGGTCCCGGGAATCCGACCAGTTCAATCGCAACATATCAACGACGTCTCGCTGATCTTCGATGATCATTATGTTCATGGTCTCTTCGAATGTTTGGTGGGGTAACCAAAGCCTCTTTCCTCTCCATCATAGGGCGGGGCTGGCATTGGGCGCAGCATGGGCAGCACGTTTTCGCTAACTGATATGGTTCTTGGGCTGAGGCTTTCCAAGGTGGAAAACGGCGAGTTCATACGTGCCAGCCGATTGACGAAGTCTGGCCTCAATTCTTTGACGAAGCAAAGATGCAGGACCCCCGGATCGCGCTCAACAACGATACTGCCGACCAAGACGTCAAACCTGCCGAAAACAAGGTAAAGGTGATCGGGAATCTGCGACTTTCCAATCCGCACCGTCGCCCCACCCTCGCTGATCTCCATGACGAGGCAGCGTACGATTTGCGTCTTACGCATCCATTTTCCGGTGAAGAGGAGATTGCAGAAGAGCGTAACGCTTCGGCGGTACCACTTACGGCTGAAGTAGTCGGATTCTACGCGGTTGAGATAGGTCGTTCTCTTTGTCGCTTTCACGGTGTGACCTCCATGCTTGCCGGAACCTCATCCGCGGGCGGAAGGTGGCAGTTGGTGGCATCGATTAGAACGTCTCACCGTTAAGCGACAGTGGCGCCAAGTTTAAATAAGGTAAAATCTAGTGATCCCTCATGGATTGCGGCATCGCTTGGGACTATCGAGAGGTTGAAATCAGCGAGGTCTGAGGAGGATGCAAGTCGTGCAATGGAAAAACGCAACTGCTGGCAAGGGCTATGGCATCCTGATGACCGGTCTCAGGCAATGTGCAAGGGATCGATTTTGCTGGGGAGTGCTGGTTGGCGCCATCTCCGCTTTCGTCGTGACATGGCTGCCGACGACTGCATGGCTCTATGTGATGGGCGCAACGCTGATCATGGCTTGGCGAATCCGTCAGGATGGGGTCCTGCATCGCGACGCTCCCCGACGGTCGCAAGATATCATTGGAGACCAGGCTCTTCTCAAGATTGCCGGCAAGGCCGCCAAGCTCGGCGGATGGGTGGTGCATCTGCCGGACCGGAGAATCGAATGGTCGGATGAAACCTGGGCGATCCACGAGAGACCAAGGGGCAGGCCGGTTACTTTCGAGGAAGGGATCGGCTATTTTGCGCCGGAATGGCGAGATGCGATCACGCGGCACTTCGAGTCCTGCGTTGCGACCGGTCTACCCTACGACACCGAGGTGAAGATCATTGATTGCACGGGCCGGCGGAAATGGGTTCGCGCAATCGGCGTGGGGATCCGCGATGAGATGGGCCACATCTCCCGAATACAGGGTGCCCTCCAGGATATCGATGAGCGCAAGCGGCTGGAAAATACGGCAAGGGATCTTGAGCGGCGCTTAGCGGAGTCGATGGAGAACATCAGCGATGCGTTTTTCCAGCTCGATACCGATTGGCGCTTCACCTATCTTAATCATCAGGCCGAATGTCTGCTGGAACGCCCGCGATCGGGGCTTCTAGGCCGCCTGATCTGGCAGGAGTTCCCGGAGGCCTCCTCGGGGATCATCCGTCAGCACTACGAGCGCGCCGTCCGCGAAAACCAGACGGCCGATTTCGAAGTATTTTACGAGTCCCTGGACGCATGGTTCTCGGTCACCGCCTATCCGGGTCCGGCAGGGCTGACTGTGTATTTCCGAGATGTAACGAAGCGGCATGCGGCCGATCAGCACTTGCACCTGCTGGAAATGGCAATCTCGAGAATCGAGGATTTCGTCATGATAACCAAGGCCGCATCCCAGCCAGGGGGCGACCAGACGATCGTTTACCTCAACGAGGCCTTCGTCAGGATCACCGGCTATTCCCCACACGACGCGATCGGCCGCTCCCCCGGCTTTCTCCAGGGGCAGCGGACTGACGCCAACACCATCGACGAGATCAACAGCGCCATCGCGCGGTCGGAAGCGATCCGAGCCGAACTTGTCAACTACGCAAAGGACGGCCGCGAGTATTGGGTAGACATGAGCATCGCACCCATTGTCGACTCCGCTGGTCGCGCCACCCATTTTGTCGCGACCGGTCGCGATATCACCGACAGAAAGCGAACGGAAGAAAAGCTGGCTGAAAGCGAGGAACGCTTCTCGATCGTCGCCATGATGACCACAGACGCGATCTGGGACTGGGACATTGCAAGAGGTCATGTACAATGGAATAGCAATATGGCCTCCGTCTTCGGGCATGAGGACATATCGGTGGAGGACGGTTTTCGGGAATGGGAATCCAAGATCCATCCGGACGACCGCGCACGCGTAGTGTCCAGCGTGCATGCAGCAATTGATGGGCGAGCAGAAACGTGGCAGCAGGAATTTCGCTTCCGCCGCGGAACGGGGATCTATGCCGAGGTCCTCGATCAGGCCCATATCATCCGCAATGGCGCAGGCGATGCGACCCGGATGGTAGGTGGCATTCGGGACATCACCGAGACACGGCTGAACGAGGCAAAACGGCTGCAGGCGCAGCGGCTTGAAGCGATAGGACAACTGACGGGCGGCGTCGCCCATGATTTCAACAACCTGCTGACGGTCATTATCGGGACTGCGGAGACATTAGCCGACGAGATTGCCGATCCGCGACTTTCTGCAATCGCGCAATTGAACCACAAGGCCTCGCGGCAAAGCGCCGCCCTCACACGCCAGCTCCTCACCTTCGCGGGCCGGCAACCCCTCGAGCCGGCGTCGCTGAACATCAACAGAACCATACGGGCCATGGAGGGATTGCTGTCGACTGCTCTTGGCGAAACGATCATCCTGCACCTTGCGCTTGATCCGGCCGCAGGTCACGTCAGAGCGGACGCCGCGCAACTGGAAGCGTCCATCATGAACCTGTGCATCAACGCACGCGACGCAATGCCGGATGGTGGCAGGCTGGTGATCGCGACGGCGCAAAGCGGGGACGACGCGGTGATCCAAATCTCCGACAACGGCGACGGAATGGATGCGGAGACGCGCGCAAAGGCCTTTGAGCCTTTCTTCACCACGAAACCGTTCGGCAAGGGCAGCGGGTTAGGTCTTAGCATGGTGTACGGCTTCGTGCGACAATCAGGGGGCGGGATCGAAATTGAATCGGAGCCGGGCAAGGGAACAACCATTCTCCTGTCTTTTCCCCGACTTGCCTCTATGGAAACATACGCGGAGCCTATCTCAAATGGGCTGCTCAAGGGTGGCAGTGAGCGCATTCTCGTCGTGGAGGATGATCCTATGGTCCGGGATTTCGCCGCCGATATACTCGTTTCGCTCGGCTACTCCGTCACATGCTCCGGTGATGCAACGGAAGCGTTGAGGATAGTGGAAACCGACGGCCCATTCCATCTGGTTTTCTCGGATGTCGTCATGCCCGGCCCGATTGACGGCCACGCCATGGCGAGGGAGATCATGGCGCGTCATCCGAACCTGCCGGTTGTCCTGGCCACAGGTTACGCCGACATCGAACGCATCGGCGCCACGTCGCGATTCCGGCCAATTGCAAAGCCCTATACGCGACGGCAGCTCGCGGAAACTTTGCGGGAGGCGATCGACGCGTCGGAAAATAATAGATGAGCACCCCTGCCTTTGATAGGTCGAACAGGGACGATCAAAGCCGCGCGCACCAGCGCCGAGTTGCACAGGCGCGGCCTCGCCGTTTCGCGCCTAGACTTAGACTACAGACTAGCGATGGTCTGCCCGTGTCCCGGGTTAGACGCAGTCCGACCGACTTATTCCAGTAGCCTCCGCCAAAAGTAGCCGCCATATGTCGATCGGTTTTGCGAGCAAGCGGTCGATCTCGCTTAGCAGCGGCTTGAGGTGTTGCATTTCCATGTGCGCGTCGAGATCCGCCTGGCTCTTCCAGTTCTCGTAGAACACAAACACGCAAGGATCGCCCGCATCGACATGAAGGTTATAGTCGATGCAGCCTTGTTCGGACCGGGTAGGCTCGACCTGATTGACGAGAAGGTGCAACAGCTCATCTCGCGTTTCCGGACGGGCCGTCAGCGTTGCAATGAGCGAAACGGTCATGGTATCAGCTCCGCTTCTGGCTGAGCGCTACGGCGAGAATGATGATGCCGCCGCGGGCGATCAATTGCTGGCTGAATTCTAGCCCCATCAGGATGAGACCGTTATTGATGAGGCCGATCATCAGGGCGCCGACGATAGTGCCGATTACGGTTCCCTTGCCGCCGAAAAGGCTCGTGCCGCCAAGCACCGCCGCGGCGATGACCGAGAGTTCATCACCCTCGCCGAGCTGGAAACGACCGGACTGCAGGCGTCCCGCGTAGAGCATGCCGGCGAGCGCTGCCGCGGAGGAAGAGATGACCAGCACCCTGAACTTGATTGCCTTGGTGTCGATGCCGGAATAGCGCGCCGCCGTCTCGCCGCCGCCGGTCGCCAACACACGCCGGCCGAAGCCGGAGCGCCGCAGCGCGATGTGGCCGATGCCGCCGAGCACGGCCATCCAGAAGAGCAGTACCGGCACCGGGCCGAGATTGCCGCCGCCGAAGAGCCACGAATAGCCGGGCGACAGGATCGGCACGGCAGCCGTCGCGGAAACCCACATGGCGACGCCCTTGGCGATGCCCATCATGGCAAGCGTGGTGAGGAACGAGGGAATGCCGATGCGGGTGGTCAACCATCCGTTGAACATACCGACCGCAAGACCCGTAGCGATGCCGACACCGACCCCGGCGACCGGTCCTCCGACGGCGATCGCCATGGCAACGGTGACGGTCGAAAGGCCAGCGACCGCGCCGACCGAAAGATCGATCTCACCGGCCGAGAGCACGAAGGTCATGGCGATCGCCATGACGGCGATCATGGCCGTCTGCCGCACGATGTTGAGCAAATTGTTCGGATTGAGGAACCCCTTGTCGGCCAACGCCACCGCGAAGACGACGAAGATGACCACGAAACCAATGTAGATGATGTTCTGGCGCCAGTTGGCGAAGAAGGCGTTAGCCATTGGATACCTCTTGAACCGCAAGGGCTTTCTGGATTTCGATCTGCAGCCGCTGTTCGGCCGCCTGGAGACGGTGCGCAAGATCATCGGGGGGCACCGCCGGGTCTTCCAGTGCCTCGCGCGCCAGATCCTGGTGCACGCGCCCCTCGGACATCACGAGAATGCGATCGCAGGCGGTCAAAAGCTCGGAAAGTTCGGATGAGATCATGATGATGCCCTTGCCGGCGGCGGCAAGCTCGCGAACCAGACGGATAATCTCGGATTTCGAACCGATATCGATGCCTGCCGTCGGCTCGTCGAGGATGAGGATGTCCGGATTGGTGGTCAGCCACTTACCTATAACCACCTTCTGTTGGTTGCCGCCCGAAAGCGTCGAGACGGCGTGGTCGCGGCTCGCCGTTTTCACGCGCAGGCGCTCGATCTGCGCGTCGGTCAGGTTGTTTGCCGCCTTGGTATCAACGAGGCCACCCTTGGAAAGCCGGTCGATGACGGCGAGGATCATGTTGGAGGCAACCGAATGGGCGGGAATGATGCCCTGCGTGGCACGCGCTTCCGGCACCAGCGCGACACCCGCGGCAATCGCGTCGCCCGGCTTACGGATCGTGACGGCGCGGCCCTTGATATATATCTCGCCCTTGACGGCCGGGTCGATGCCGGCGATCACCCGCGCAAGCGACGAACGGCCCGAGCCGAGCAGTCCTGCGAGCCCAAGGATTTCGCCGCAGTGCAGCGTCAGGGAAATGTTCTTAGGCTTTTGAAGGCCGCTGACATTTGCGAGTTGCAGCAGCACTTCGCCCTTGACGGCCTCGCCGCGCTCGACGTCGGAAAGCCCTTTCGAGCGTCGGCCGACGATATGCTCTATCATCGTATCGATCGGCAATTCACTCAGCGGCGAAGTGATGACGTGGCGACCGTCGCGCAGGATCGTCGCGCGGTCGGCGATGCGAGCGATCTCGTCCATACGGTGGCTGACATAGATGATTGCCACCCCCTTCGCCTTCAGCTTGCGCAGGAAGATGAAGAGCCGCTCGACATCGGGAACGGCAAGCGCCGTCGATGGTTCGTCCAAAACCAGCACCTTGGCATCCTGCGAGATCGCCTTGGCGATCTCCGTCAACTGTTTCTGGCCGGCGCCGAGATCGCCGACCACGGCCCTCGGATCGACGAAGACGTCGAGCAGCGCGAAAATGTCCGCTGCGCGCCGCTCGGCTTCCCGGTCATCGATAAACCCCGTGCCGTCACGGCATTCGCGTGTCAGGAAGATGTTCTGGGCAACCGTCAAAGTCGGGACCAGACTCATTTCCTGGTAGTTCATCGCGATGCCGGCCGCGCGCGATGCCTCCGGCGAATGCGTCGTCAGAGGCAAGCCGCCGACCTCGATTGCGCCCTGGTCGGGGCGATGCACCCCGTTAAGCACCTTGAGGATCGTCGACTTGCCGGCGCCATTGCCGCCGAGCAGGGCATGGACCTCCCCGGGCAAGACCTCGAAGGACACGTCGTCGAGCGCGCGTACCCCTCCGAAGGCCTTGGATATGCCGGTCATGCGGACGGCAGCGGCGCTCGCAGTCATCCCACCTTCTCCCACTTTCCAGTTTCGCCGGATCGGATAAGGGCGTCGGCGACGAGTTCCGTCAGCAGCCCGTCCTCGAAGTTCGGGCTCGGTTGCCGGTTCTTCGCAATAGCCGAGAAGAAATCGTAGCACTCGACGATCTTCGTCTCCGAATAGCCGATACCGAGACCGGGGATTGGCCAAAGACCGTTGCCATAGGGGTGCGCCGGACCGGTATAGACAGTGCGGAAGCCTCGGGCATCCGCCGGATCGTCGGCAAACATCACCTGAAGCTCGTCGCGGCGCTCGTAGTTGAAGTGGATCGAACCCTTGGTGCCATGGATTTCCAGCGTAATGAAGTTGTTGCGGCCATAGGCGTTGCGGGTGGCTTCCAGGCTTCCGATCGCGTCGCCCTCGAATTTTAGCATCGAGACAACCTCATCGTCGACATCCACCTCGCCGCGTTCGGCGTCCGCGGCCTTCTCTGCCGCGCCGAGCTTGTCGACACCGCCCTGCTGTAGTGGCCGCGTCTTGTTGTAGGTGGTGGTGATCGCGTTGACCTCGGCGATCGGGCCGACGAGATAGTGGGCGAGATCGACGACATGGGTGGCGATGTCGCCGACCGTACCGGAGCCGGCAATCTTCTTCTGGAAGCGCCAGGAAAGGGGTGAATCGGGGTCGGCAGACCAGTCCTGCAGATAGGTGCCGCGGAAATTGAGAATACGGCCGATGCGGCCCTCCTCGATATATTTCTTCGCAAGCGCCACGGCCGGGGTCCGGCGGTAGTTGAAGGCGACCATATGGATGACGCCGGCGGCCTTTACCGCGTCATGCATCGCCCTCGCCTCCGCGACGGTGCGGGCGAGCGGCTTCTCACAGATGATGTGCTTGCCGGCTTTAGCGGCCTCAATAGCGATCTCGGCATGCACATTGTTCGGCGTGCAGATATCGACGACGTCGATATCCGGCCGGTTGACGACGGCCCGCCAGTCCGAGGACGCCTCTTCGAAGCCGTAGCGCCGACGCGCCTCGTCCGCCGTGCTGTCTGTCACGTCGACGACGACCTTGCGGTGGGGAATGGCCGGTGCGGGCCAGAAGAACATCGGCATGGAGGCGTAGGCCATGGCATGCGCCTTGCCCATGAAGCCGCCGCCAATCATGGCGACGTTCATCACTTTGGTCATCAGTTTTCTCCTGAAAGAGGTCGGCTGCAGCGAGCCACGTTCCGTCTACCGGCCGAAGCCGGATCATGTCTTTCGGCACGGGGCACCCTGGGTGCCCCGTGCCTGGTCGGTCACTGTCCGAGGCTTGACTTGATGTTGTCAGTCGCCTCGGCCGAATAAACCGCCTTCCAGCCATCGAGCAGCGTCTCACGCGTCACTGGCAGAGCCGGCAGCGCGACGAAGGCGGGCGCTTGCTTACCGAGCAGCGCATAGCCGGCAAGCTTGGCTTCGACCACGCCGGCGTCATAAGGCCGCTGCGCGCCAAGCCCCTTGACGAAACCGCCTTGGGCCATTGAGATCGCCACGTTCTCGCCGAGATCGATCGTGGTAATGACGAGATCGTCGCGGCCGGCAACGCGCGCTGCCGAGATCACGCCTTCGGCCGGCACGTCCCAGACCGCCCAGATGCCCTTGATGTTCGGGTTGGAGGTGAGGATCGCGGACGCCGCCTTCTCCGCATCACCCGAGAAGTCGGGTCCGCCGATGCCCTGCTCGGCCACGATCTTGATATTGGGGTAGTCGGACGCGATCGTCGCCTTGAAGCCATCGTAGCGCTGCTTGGTGACGAAGAAGTCGGCAGCATGGAAGACAAGTCCGATATCACCCTCCCCCTTCAACGCCTTCGCCATGAGATGCGCAGCGGCGACGCCGTTGCCGTAGTTGTCAGCCGACACCACTGACACGTAATCCTTCCCGGCCACAAAGCCGGTCGGCACGTTATCCATGAAAACGAGCTTGGTGCCAGCCTCCGCCGCCGCCCTGTAGGCCCCGGCTGTCGCCGTCGGGTCGGTCGGGATCGATACGATTATGCTCGGCTTCTGCGCCATGATTGTCTCGATGTCGGAGACCTGCTTTTCCGGCTTGAAGCCGGCGTCGGTCACCGCAAGGACCTTGATACCCATGGCGGCGAACTGTGTCTGCAAGCCGTTGATCTGGGCGCGCGACCAGTCGTTGCCGCCGTAATGCATGACGATGGCGGCCGTCGCGTTCATCGCCTTGATCTTGGCCAGTTCCTCATCGCTCAACGTGACATCGGAGGCAGGCGACGGAGATTCTCCTGAAGGTCCCTTGGAAAGAACCGTCTTCTGAAGCTCCGCCAGCGCGGTATCCGGATCGGCAAATGCCGGTGCACCATATGCAAGAGTGAGCGCCAGCACGGCGGCCGTGCCTAACAGAGCTCGTCTTTTTATCATCACTTTCTCCTCCCAAAATGGGGCTCCCGCCCCGGTCACGACCGTCAGGCCGATTTAAGATAGGCCATGCTCGCTTTCGCTCCCTCAAGCGGATCAGGCCAGGAATCGAGTTCGGTACAAACCCAGCCGGCAAAGCCGGTCTCTCGAAGGGCCGCGATGATCCCGTCCGTCGGGATGTCGCCACGGTCGATCGGCGTGAACGCGAAGGGCTCCTTCTGGAAACCCTTAAGATGCACATAGGAGATGCGCGCTGCATGTTCGCGCACAAGCGCCGCCGGATCGCCACCGGCAGCGGCGAGATGGGCCGTGTCCGGGCAGAAGTCGATACCGGTAAGTGCAAAGATCTTGCGCACTTCCGCCGGTCCCTCGACAATTGTCGAAAGATGCGGGTGGTAGTGGGCGGCAAGACCCCGCGCTTCGGCGATCTCCTTTACCCGGTCGAGCGCTGCTGCGAGCTTGTGATAATCCGCCTCGCGGATGCCGTCGAAGCGCTTTGCACCACCGCCGACGACGAGATGGGGTGCGCCGAGTTCGGCGGCGCGATCCGCAGCACGCACAACCCGGGCAAGCTCCTCCGGCAGGATATCGTCGAAGATGAAGTTGCCGCCGGCATAGGTCGCGACGAGCGTCAACCCATTGTCGTCAAGCAGCGTCCGCATGTCGGCTGCGCTGAAATCGAGCAGATTGCCGTCGAAGAGCTCTACGCCTTCGTAACCGGCCTTTGCGATATCGGCAAAGGCACGACGCATGTCCCCAAAGGTTCGATAGGCAAGATTGGTAACCGATGTAACGCCAACGGCGTCTCCGCCGAGGTTGCCCCAGCAATTCGCATGATAGGCGAGCTTGAATTCCGACATCGGCGCCTCCTCCCAGTGACTCTTCAACTCGTGCGACGAGTGTTACGTCGGCAAAAAATCTATGTCAACATTTTAAACACATATTAACCCGGTCTTTTGCAGATTTAATACAAAAGTTTGGAGTTGCCAGCCGAAAGCTTGCTGGCTATCACTTCAGACGAGATCGGAATCGCGGGCGAAAGGATGCGGTCATGCCAAGGATGGCATCTGTGGAGGCGGACATCCGCCCACGACGCAAGGGCCGCCCTAGCGTCTCGGAAACCGCTGCCCCGAGCCTCGTGGACATTCTTAATCTCGTGAGGACCGGTCGCGCGACGACCCGCCAGGAGATCGAACGGCAAAGCGAACTCGGCCGTGCCGTGGTAGCGGACCGGCTCGCCACGCTCGGCGAGCTCGGACTGGTCGACGAAAGCGAGCTCGCCACCGCCACCGGAGGCCGGGCGCCGCGCCTCGTGCGGTTTTCCGGGGATCGCGGACGCATTCTCGTCGCCACGCTCGATCAGACCGCACTCGGCGTCGGCGTTGCCGATCTTTCCGGCTCGCTGCTGATGGAGCATCACGAGACAACCGAATTCGCTCAGCCGGCGTCGGCCCTTGCAGAACGGCTGGTGACGCTGTTCCGCTGGATTCTTGAGCGGCAGTCTAATCCTCGGCTCTACGGCATTTCCATTTCCGTACCCGGCGCCGTCTCCGACGGCGGCGAGACACTTTTCCAGCGTGCCACACCGGGTGTCCTTCCGGGTTGGGAGAGCTTTCCGCTGGTGGAAACGCTGGTCGCCGCCTTCAACGCTCCAGTCTGGCTTCGCTCCAGCGTCGAAACAATGACGATGGGCGAACTCCACGCTGGTGCCGGACGCAATCAACGCACGATGCTTTTGGTCAAGGTCGGCAAACGCATCGGCGCCGGGTTGGCAAGCGACGGAACGCTGTTTCGCGGCGCGCAGGGTACCGTCGGCCTCATCGGTTCGGTACCGGTGACGCTAGGCGACAGGGCCGGCACGCTTGAGGCGATGGCGGGATCGGACCACATCGCCCAGGACGGCAGGCTTGCGGCGGAGAGCGGAGCGAGCCCAGTCCTCGCCGAGCTTGTTCGGCGGGGCGGCGATATCACGGCGCTCGAAGTCGCCCAAGCCGCCCAAATGGGCGATGCGGCTGCAATCGAGATCCTGTCGCAGAGTGGCCGGCTGATCGGCCAGGTGGTGGCGACGCTCGCCAACATGCTGAACCCGGCGCTCATCGTGCTGTCCGGTTCGATCGCCCAGACCAATGACATTCTTCTCGCCTCCGCGCGGGAGGCGATCTACGGTGCCTGCCATCCGCTCGTCAGCCGCGATCTGCAGATCATCCGCTCACAGATGGGCAGCTCGTCGGGGCTTGTCGGGGCCGCCATCGTCGCGACCGAAGGCCTCTTCGCGGCACCGATGCTGCGAGACTGGATCATGTCGGGCCAGCCCCAAACGCATCCGCTTTTCCAGCAGATGAAAACCGAGATCGCCCAGCGGAAGATCATCAAGGGAGACAGTGTCCGTCCGCCGGACATGTGAGGAGGATTTGAATGGCGATTACCGGTCTTGGACCTCACGGCGAACGCGCCTCGGCACCCGAGCGCGTGCTGCTCCTGCCCGAAGACATGGAGCGGGCGCGGGCAAGCGGCTTGCGCGTCGCAATCGTGCTGCACACGCTTGAGAGCGACTGGGCCAAGCAGCAGCTTTCGGGCATCGTCGGCACGCTCGGCAATTGCGGGGTCGCGGTGATCGACGTGGTCGATTGCGCTTTCGACCCGGAGGCGCAGATAGAGGCCCTGGAGCGCCTGATCCTTGAGGCACCGGATGCAATCATATCGCTGCCCGTCGCCAACTCGAAAGTCGCGGCACCGCATGCGCGCGTTTCAGCGGCCGGCATCAAGCTCGTCCTGCTCGATAACGTGCCGACCGGCCTGCTTCCAGGCAAGGACTATGTCTCGCTGATCTCGGCGGACAATTTCGGCCTCGGAAAGATCGCGGCGGAAGGATTGTCACCGCATCTGCCCGAGGGCGCCGAGGTGGGCGTGCTCGGCTATGACGCCGATTTCTTCGCAACCAACGAACGCGAGATCGCCTTCGTGAAATGGATGCAGGTCAACCGCCCGGATGTTTCGCTGCACGTACGGCGTTTTCCGGCGCTATCAGCGGTCGCAGCAACCACGCGGGCGCTTGCCGAAACCCATCCCGAACTTGCCGGCCTATTTGTCGTATGGGACACGCCGGCAATGACTGCCGCCCGGATTCTCGAAGTGATGGGCCGCAAGATTTCGATGGCGACGGTGGATCTTGGCCAGGAGGCCACAATCGGCCTTGCGGCCAACGAGCCGCTTGTGGCGATTGCCGCCCAGCAGCCGTTCCGGCAAGGCGAAACCGCTGCTTCCATCACCGTCACCGCCCTGCTCGACCGCCTCGCCCCGGCCTGGGTTGCCCTTCCAGGCCTCGCCGTGACGGCGCGCAATGTCGTGGAGAGCTTTCAAACCGTATGGCGCATGCCTGCGCCACATGAAGTTCTCCGCAAGCTCAGTCTGGTCGGCCTGAAGAGATCGGACCGGCCCCTGCCTTGAGAACAGAAACCCTTTGAAGGCGCAGTTCTTGTGAAGGAGCAATATTTAAGCGATGTCGAAAGCTCTGCGCGTGGTGGCGCCGGGAAAGCCAGGCTGCTGGCTATGGATCGGCCCGTTAGAGAGGCACGTGCGCGATCGGCTCGTCCCGCGTACCGACGAAAGCCCCGGTTTCAAAACGCCTTGGATGGTCTCGCCTCACCGAAAGGCGGCCTTGAGCCAACCTTTCCTGAGACGCCCATTTGTCCTGAACCCTCAGGTTGGAGCCGATTATTGCATCGCCTTCATTTCCGAGGCGGGGATCGAAACGTGAGCCGATCGGCTTGGCAATATGCCGCTATGCCGGAAAAGGCGTGGTGCAGCCGTCGGCCTATGCCCGATAGGATCGAGTCGGTCCGGTTCGCGACTGGACCTCGCGAATGAAATCCTGCGGGCGCGTGAAGAAACTGTTCTCGACGAGGACGCCGCCGATGATCACCATCGGATGCGTACGAAGAATATCGATGGCATGCGGCGCCGTCAGCAGATTGGCATCGAAGGTACAGATTACCGGGTCGTCGTAATTCGACAGCACGCTATTGAGGCGCATCTCGTACTCCACCCATTCATTGCTACTCTTCCAGTCGTCTACTGCCGCTTCGGCATGCGCGACCATCCGCGTCAAGGGGAACCCGAGACCGGCTCCGGCCTTCAGGGCCTCCTGGATGAGGACGAGCATGGCATCCTTGTTGAAGCGCCCGGTCCTGAGATAGGTATCCTCTGGCACCGCTACTTCGAGTTGCCGGCTCTTCCTCACCTTCTCGACGTCGATACCGGCGTTGCGCAACCGCTGAAAGTGATCCTCCTTGTGGTGATCGGGGAGGACGTGATAGGCGCGCTGGCCGCAGTTGATGCCGTCGCAAACAAATGGAAGCAACGTATGGTATTCTTCCGCCGCCGAGTTGAAGAACGCACAGACATGCCGGTCGCCGCGCAGCATGGTTCCGCCAAAGGGAATGGGCTGGGGCGTCGACTTCATATCAGTCTCCCGGATCTGATCTTGTATTATTATGCTGGTTTGGCACCACGCTCTTTTGTTGCTCCAGGCTGTCCGCGATCTGGAGGGCAAGCCGATCAAGCGGAGCATGATCGAACTCGCTCTCTACCTGCGCTTTGCGAAAGTGCGTCGAGAGCATGCCCCAGAGACGGCCATTGCTGCTGATCAGCGGGGTCGATTGCACGGCAGCAATGCCGTCGGCGCTCATCATGTCGAGCTCAACAGTGCCCACAAACAGGTAACTCGTCGAGACGTCTTCGACAAACACACGCATGCGCCTCGTGAGCGCCGCAGCGCAAGTGGTGTTGGTGTCGCGACGCACGATGCTGAAAAAGCTCTCGGCTTTGCTGGAGAAACCGCGGCTGGCAACAAGTTTAAGGCAGTCGGTACTTTCGTCAAAGCGTTGCAGAGTGCCCATGTCGGCGCCCGTTATGGCGATCGCGATATCTAGAGCCGGGAATAGGTCCAGACCAAGACTCCTGGAGTTTTTTAGCCGCTGTAGGGCCACGTCAATGTTTTGCCCAACCGCGCCGTCGAGGGGCTCCTTGAGTTTTGCCACCGTCGTGCCTCCGAGAGCTCCGCTGCGTGCGGCCGAGCAAGGCCGAAAATGTAAAGGGGGATTGCCGCCTAAGCCATTAAGTAATTTTTCGTAATTGTCATGGTCGTGGTGAACCGCCATAAAAATCTGACGGTCCGTGCGTGTGCTCGACTTCTGCTCTGCCGCGCCTTCTGCGAAGAGCATTCCGCCGTTGTGCGCAATGCCCAAAGGCCACATGAATTCCGGCGTCGGCCGTGCGGAGCATCTGAACGGGTATGGTTTCAGCTCTCATAACTCGCAGCATTTAAGCTTTCCAACGGTTGACGAAGGGCTGAAAGCCTCACCACGGCCCGTAGGTCCTATGTCGAGCCACCCATGCCCTTAGAATTAAATGCGTTGGGCAATCGAGGCAGGTGATATATAGTCCGGCCAGGAAGCGGTGGCTGCGCGGCCTATACATGGTGTGAACTTTTCTTAGCAAACATTGGAAATTGCACCTTCGGCCTGTGTGAACGTTCCGCAACAGCGAAAGGCTCTTCGCTACCCGGCAACTTCGGAGGTCATTCTTGCCGCTCTGCTTCGGCGTTATGGACAAGCGCTGAAGGTTCGATACGCGTCCTGTATTTGGATCAGGCGAAATGCTCAGGGTCGACGAGCTTTTCGAACCGCAAGAGCTAAGGCATTGCATCCGCGATCTCGTCGCGCTTTCAACGCTGCCGGCAATCTGGAAAGACTACAATTCGCGGCAGATCGCCGACAGTGTAGCAGCCGCGTTGATCTCCATGCTCAACGCGGATGTCATTTACGTGGCTGCGCCGGGGCTGCGCGACGAAGCTGCGGTAGAAGTTATGCGAACGAGCCAGGCGGTGGGTGTCGAGTCGTTTGGTCGCATCGAAAGCATTCTGCGCGCTGCATGGCTCGGAACCCACGAGCAGACATTCGTGATCGACAACCCGTTTGGGAGCGGGGCATTCCATATGGCGGCGGTGCCGATGGGCTTTGTCGGCGTCGGCGGGATTGTCGCTGGTTCCGTCAACCCGCATTTTCCGAGCGAGACGCATCGACTGCTTCTCGGAATTGCCGCAAGCCACGCGACCCTCGCGATACAGCGCGGGCATGCGGAAGCGCAGCAGCGGCGTATGGCAAGTCTGATCGAGCGATCCTCCGAGTTCGTTGGTTTTGCACGTTTGGAAGGCACCGTGCAGTATCTCAACAAGGCTGGCTGCGACCTGCTGGGGCTTTCCGGCATTGAGGAAGCGCGCCAGCTTAGCATCTTCGACTTCCTGGCTCCAGAGGAGCAAGCGCGCGCGCATCGCGAACTGATGCCTCTGGTAAGGGAGACCGGGCGCTGGCTCGGTGAGCTCAATTTCCGGCATTTCAAGACTGGGGAAGACATTCCCTTCCTGGTCGATTGGTTCCGCATCGACGAACTGCGCACCGGTCGCCCTATGAACATGGCAACCGTCAGCCGCGATCTGAGGGGGCAAAGAATGCTTGAAGAAAATCTTCGACGCCTCAACGAATCGCTTGAGCAGCGGGTGTCTGAACGAACATGCGAGTTGGCGGAAGCGCTCGAACGACTGACCCTCGAAGCCAAGGAGCGCGAGCGGGCGGATGTTCGCGCGCAAGAACTGCAGTTGGAGCTCCTTCATGCGTCCCGGCTGAGTGCAGCCGGGCAGATGGCCGGTGCATTGGCGCATGAATTGAACCAACCGCTGACCGCGTTCACCAACTCGGTCAACGCCGGGCGCCGGATGATGGCAAGAGGCGCACACAGCGCCGAGACCGTCCGGGAAGTGCTCGACGAAGCCGCAGACCAGGCGCTGCGCGCTGGTGAGATCATTCGGCGTCTGCGAGAGTTTGTCACGCGTGGCGAGACGGAAATGCGGCTTGAAAAACTACCCGACTTGATTTGCGAAGCCAGCGATCTCGCTTCAGTGGGAGCCGGAGCGCACGACGTGCGGACCCGGCTGAGCTTCGATCCGCGCGCCGATGCGGTGTTGGGAAACCGAATTCAACTTCAGCAGGTCGTGCTCAACCTGATCCGCAACGCTCATGAGGCGTTGGCAGAGAGTGAGCAGCGCGAGTTGGACGTGGCCACGTCGCGGCTCGATCATGAGTCGATCGAGATCACGGTGGCAGATCGTGGCTCTGGCCTGGCGGACGACATTGTCGAACACCTCTTCGAGCCATTCCACACCACCAAAAGCAACGGCATGGGATTGGGGCTGTCGATCTGCCGCACGATCGTCGAGGCCCACGGCGGCAAGTTGCGATACGAGCCGAACGCAGGCGGCGGCGCAATCTTTCGCGTGACCCTGCCTGTCCCGCAGGAGCGATGAGACGAAGATGACCACCGCCCCGTTCGTTTACGTTGTTGATGACGACCCTGCGATCCGCCGGTCGCTGGAGCGCCTACTGGACGCGGTTGGTTTCCGGGTGGTCTCGTATGCCACGCCCGCGGGATTCCTCGGCGTTGCGGACGACTTGGCCATGGGCTGTGTTCTGCTGGATCTTCGCATGCCGGAGATGGACGGCTTCGAGGTTCAGGCTCGCCTTCTGCTGATAAACCCGGACTTGCCCGTCATCGTGATAACCGCTCAAGGCGACGTGCAGACTGCGGTCCGTGCGATGAAGGCGGGAGCAGTCGACTTCATTGAGAAGCCCTACAGTGACGATGTCCTGGTAGCGGCGATTGAGTCGGCGCTGAAGACCGGCGCGGCCACGGGTCGAGCCGACGATATATCTGCGGCGGCCTTGCTGATCGATACGCTCAGTCCACGCGAGCGAGAGGTTCTCGAGGCACTGGTGGCCGGGCAGCCAAACAAGGTCATCGCCTTCAGTCTCGGCATCAGTGTGCGCACGGTCGAGGTTCACCGCTCGCACATGATGGACCGTTTGGGCGTGCGTCAACTCGGCCAAGCGGTACGGCTTTCAGTTCTTGCGAGCCTTGCTCAGGCGGGATGAGCACATATTTGCGGTGCGGGTGTCGTCCGCACGAGCACAACATCATCCTCGCTACGCTCATGCACACGCGCCTCACTGCTTATGCTTTGTACGGGCCTGGAAAGTCTTCCCGCTCGGTCGCTAGAATATGGTGTCTGACTTTGCCCCCTCGTTTGAGGCGCCAACGATACTACCCAACAGTTCATCGTGGCCTTGCCGTTACGGATTTGTAAGTTTGATTCCGCCGGCTCCTCGCCTATTTTCATTGGCTGTAACAACTATATGCACAAGGACAACGTAGCCTATGAGCTTTCTTCCCCGCGTGACCGAACTGACCCGGGAATTCGTGTCCAGGCAGTTCGATGATTTGGGTCCCGATGCATGCATGGAGGAGATCGTGGCGTGCCTGACCCGGGAAAACCCGGAGTTTCTGGAGATGGCACGCAAGTGCGCATCCGACTTCAGGGACGCGTCGCGGATCATGGTCGGCTTCGGCATGTTTTACCAGCTGCTGACCCTGCAATCCGCCGATGGCAACGATCATTCAGTCATGCATGCCCTGCCGAGCGTGACGGCACAGACGCGTGACGCGCTGGTGCGCGACATCGATGAGGAGGGCGTCGAAGCATTCACGGTCAGAGCGATTGGTGATATGGAACGCACCAACCCAGAGCTGATGCAAATGGCCCATGCTTTCGCCTCGCGCCACGAGGACTACTTGCGCTTGATGCAGGGCTTTGCCCTGCTCTACAAATCCCTCATCGTTCAGGCTGCGGCCGACCGCAAATATCTGCACTGACGATCTCGGCGCGGAGAAAAGTGTGCCCGGTCAGATCGGTCGTGCCTGTTTCATCTCGAAGCTCTCACGGCAAGATGCACCCGTTTAAGCGCTGCAAATGAGTCCGTAATCAGACACTGCGGAGGCCCGGCCAGGCTCGGGGAGAATGCGGCGGCGCATCGCCTGGCCGGGCCGTGCAGCGGGCGTCTGCACGATTGCAAACCCAACCGGGAGGACGCTCCCGGCCTTGATGATCATCAGTTTTACCTGAGCAAGACCGCATTCAAAACAATCTGCCTGTGTCTTACCGAGCCGGCTTCAGTGCACGGGGGCCAGCGCATCCATCGCGACCTGGATCGAGGCAGCGAGCTCCGGCGCCGAGAAGCCGCCTGGGTTCGTGAGGCGGTGGTCGACATTCAAAGTCGCCATGGAAGAAGGATATGATCGCCGCACCGTGCTAACCGTGATAACCGTCAGTTTTTTGCGGTTCCGCCTATATCGTGGTGGGACCAGCAAGGGGCCCGCTGTCCCGTGGTCGGCGAGGCCCGTTTAGGCCGGCGCGGAGGTCTTGATCGTCAGCAAGGTCCTGACGACCCATGCATCGCGTCTCGGCGTGGCCACCGCTTGCGACCATAGCATGCGGCACCTGCGGACGGAGCGAATCGAATTCTCTGCTCTCTTGGCGTCTTGGACGGCACAAGCGTTCAGCAAGCAGCCGCTGGAGATGATATCGGTCGTCCGCGCCGCTTCACGGCAGCTTGGCTGCGAGCACATCAATCTTCTCGATCTGAGGCGGCGTGCGAAGCAATTCCCCCGCGCGCACCATCAATGCCTCGGCGACCTTTCCCGCGAGATGGGCGTCGCGGCCGGCATCGTCCGGGAATACGTCGAAGATGCCGAACGTCGCGGGACCCATCTTGATTGCGAACCAGGCTTTCGTTGCCGGTTCCGCCTCCACCAGCGGCAGGGCGCTTAAGAGGAATTCCTCGACCTTGGATTCGAAACCCGGCTTGGCTTCCAGTCGGACATAGAGCGCCTTCTTGACCATGATCATTTCCTTCAATGTTTACGTTTGTTCACTCATATTGGCAGTCATACCCTTGGGCCTCGGACCCTTCTTCTCATCCCTGGACGAGCCCCGCCCTGACCGTGTTCACGATGCGAGCCGCGTCGTCCTGCGTCTTCCCACACAGCAGCAGCGCGCGATCCGCGAGTTCGAGGCCAGCTGCGAGATTTTCCGGGAACACCGCGGTTGCGTCGAGCCGCGCCAAGTGCGCCATATCGAGATCGTCAGCGGTCGAAACGAGGGAAGCCGGCGCCGTTTCGAGCGCCTTAATCCGATGCAGGACGCGCTCCACCGTGTTGCGATGATCGAAAGTGATGACAACCAAAAGTGCTCGTTCCAGCCCCACCGCCTCGAGAATGCGATAATGTCTCGCGTCGCCGAAGACGACCTCATGAGATTGCCGGCGTGCGGCACGATACCGTGACAAATCCGTTTCAATGGCGATATAGGGGATATCCGCCGATTCCAGGACTGTTGCGACGAGGCGACCCACGCGACCGCAACCGCACAGGATGACGTGATCATGGAAGTCACCGCTTTGCGCTCGGATCGATGCTTCCGTTGCTGCGAAGCGGCGATCACGACGGCCGAAAGGCCATTCGGCCCAGTGGTTGCGCTGTATGACGAGGGGGGCGAGCCCCATCGTAAGGGCAAGCGCTATCAGCATCGGCTGGCCCAATTCAGGCGAGACGATGCCGGACTGGAGAGCAAGCGCCATGAGGAGCAATCCGAACTCGCCGCCATGCGCGAGAATGACAGCGGCCCTCGCCGATGCCTCCCGGTGCACCCCGGCAATGAGGCCGGTCGCGAAAGCCAAGAGCGCCTTTGCGGGAACGAACACGAGCACCCAAAGGATGATCGAGCCTGGAAAGCTCGTTATGGCCGACAAATCGATGCCCATCCCCACGGTAATGAAGAACAGGCCCACCAAAACGTCGCGGAATGGCCGGATGTCTTCCTCTACACGATGGCGAAATTCGCTCTCGCCAATGACCATGCCGGCGACAAAGGCTCCGATCGGAGGAGCCAGCCCTGCAAGATGGACGACATAGGCTGTGCCGAGGGCAGTCATTAGCACCCACAACAGGAAGAGGTCGGCGGAACGGGACTTGAGTACCCACGAGAATCCAAGGCGGATCAATGGCCGCGCAATGATGGCTGCAGCGAGAAGAGCCGCGGTCGCAACCGCCATCTGCTTCAGAATTGCCATGGGAGCAAGGGTTCCGTCCTTGGACCACGCGTCGGCCAGGATGAGCAGCGGGAGTGTTGCCAGGTCTTGGAAAAGCAAGATTCCGAGCGCGAGCCGCCCGTGCCGGCTGGTAATTTCACCCTGCTCAGCGAGTTGCTTCAGGGCGATGGCTGTCGACGACATGGCAATGGCGCCGCCCATGATGATTGCCGGTTGTACCGCCACGCCGATCAGGAAAAGCCCCATCGCCACGAGAGCCATCGTCATGCCCACCTGCAGACTGCCGGCGCCAAGCACATCCCAGCGCGCGCCGAGAACTGTTGGAATCGAGAATTCGAGGCCGACCATGAACATCAGAAAGATCAGGCCGAGTTCCGCCAGAAACTGCGTATCCTGCGCGGAGCCGATCAGGTTGAAGCCGTGCGGCCCGAGCGCTACGCCGACGAGCAGGTAGCCCGTGGCCGCGGGCATCCTGAACGCGCTAAAGAAACCGACCGCGAGTCCCGACGCGGCGAGCAGGATTAGTGTTCGGGCCAGCAAATCGTGCATTGCTATCTCGGCGCTCTGCCACGGACATGGTCCGGCGACTGGGGATCAGGTGGGGATTTAGCCTCGACACATTGACGGCCATCCGAGGCGTCTTTGTGAGGATCACCCATTTCATGGGAATCTTGTCGTGCAGATGTCTGCGGGCGGCCGAGATACATGGGAATCCACGAAGGGGGATCACTCGCGGGAAACGACCCTATGCTGGCCAATTCAATTTGGTCTGGATCCATCGTCTCCGGCAGATGCGGTTCGGGGTCCCGTTTACGGCGCACGCCACAAGCTCCTCTATCAGGGGATGCCAGCCGGGCCAGTAGAAAGCGCGGCTGGCATCAACGTTGATTGATCACGGTGAGATGGTTATGCGGTTGTCAACCTTGGTGACGCCGGGCGCCCGCCAGGCCGCACGCTCCGCCTCCTGCCGTTCCGCCCAGGTGCGCACGGAGCCTGTCAGGGTCACTTCGCCGCCGCTGGCGGTCACTGTCACGCGGTTCGCGTCGACCTCGACCATTCGCTTCAGCGCCGCCTCGATCTGGGACTTGACTTCCGTTGGCGTGACGCGTGGCTTCAGCGTCACCAGGTTCGAGATGCCCTTGACACCCTTGACCTTTCGCACGGCCGCTTCGGCGCGCTTGCGTTGGTATTCCCACTCGGCACTGCCTTCGAGGGTCAACCAGCCGTCCTTGACGACGACCTTGAAGTTTTCGTGGGAGTAGGGAAGCTCGAACTTGAGTGCCTCCACGGCAGCGCGTGCGATCTCCGGATCGGGTTTTTCGTGAAGCGACGGCAGTCGAACCTCGATGTCGTTGGCGACACCGAGAACGCCCTTGACCCGCTTGGTTGCTTTCTCCGCCTCATATTTCTGGGCGAAGCTGCGCACAAAGCCGCTGAGCGTGACGACCCCACTTTTCACCGCCACTCCGATGTCAGAGGCATCTATGTCCGGATCCCATTTGAGTTCGCTTTCCACATCACGTTTGATGTCGCTATCTGTTGTCATGTCGCGATCCTCCGTATTGAGTGATTAGGCTACGCTGAAGGTGGTTTTGCCTGCGCAGCATTACGAAGCTAGCTCACATGTGCAGCCTCCGACTTGACAGCTATCAGTTTTGGTTGGGAAGACTTCACGGGCGTTAGCCGGAGCAGAACTAAAAATGTCCGCAACCGGGGGACGGTTGCGGACAATATGGCGGGCTCGAGGGGAGGAGAGGCTTAGCCCGCCTGGACAGGAATGCGCTTTGTGTCTGCTTGCACTTCCGGTGACTATGGAATTACGAGCGTTAACACACCATTTTTGAACGTGGCCTTAGCCGCATCGGGGTCGATTCCGTCGGGAAGAGGCATAATCCGTTCCACGGCGCCATAGGTTCGCTCCCTGACGAGAACGCCGTTTTTCTCCGCTTCACGATCGGACTTCTTCTCTCCGCGGATTGTCAGCAGACCGTCCCTGATCGACACGTCGATGTCCGCGTCGCTCATGCCCGGCAGCTCTGCTGTTACCGTGATTTCCTTGCCACTGTCGCCGACATCCATACGGACGGTGTCTGGTTGCGGCAGTCGATCTAGTGCCGCGAACGGATACGGCACCATCCGCCAGAAATTGTCGAAAGCGCGGTCGACATCCAGTTGAAGCCCGCGCAAGGGGTCCATCGGCGCAGTTCGGGCCGTTACGTCGCGGCCGGAGCCGCCCTGCCATCGAACGAGATCTGTGATTTTCATTGGGATTCCTCCATCATCCCGCCTTGACGCTGATCCTAGCGGCGGGCGACGGCGCCGATTTCGGCAGATTGAGCCGAAGCACGCCGTCCTTGAACACGGCATCGATCTTTGCTGTATCGATAGGCTCCGAGATCGTGAAGCTACGTTCGTAAGTGCCGTCGCGGTACTCGGCGTGAACCAGCGCATAACCTTCGGGCGCACTGGAAACCGATCGTGCTGAAATGCGCAGAACGCGATTGTCCAGGGTGACGTCGAGGCTCTCCGGATCCGCTCCCGGCATGTCGAGCAACATCTGAACGCCGGACGTGGTCTCGATAATGTCGATCGGCGGGACGAAGACAGGCTCGACCCGGGTTGGTTCCGCCGGTACGGTTCCATTGGTTTCGTGGTCGGTCATGGCGGCATCCTCCTCAGGAGCGGCTGACGGTAATCTTGTGCGGCCTGTCTGCCAGCGGCCGTGGCAGATCGAGCCGGAGCACGCCGTGCCGGAACGTCGCCTTGGCGCGGTCTCCGTCGACGCGGAATGGCAAGATGAGGTTACGGGCGAAGGCGCCGCTGATGCGTTCCTGGCGGTGGATGACAGCGTCTTCCGCCAAGGGTTCGGCGGGGCGGCTGCCACGCAACGTAACCGTGTTCTGGTGGACAGCGATATCGAGTTCCTCTGGCACCACGCCAGGTATCTCGGCCGTGATCACGGCTCCGTCCGCCACGGTCCAGATGTTCATCAATGGGTATTCGGGCGGAGCCGCCAGCCGGAGATTGTCCAACGGCCGGCCCATGTCCCTCTGGGCTGAGCGCATCTGGCGCAGCGGATCGTACCAGCGCACCGAGTTCTCGATGTTGTGCAACATGCCAATCTCCCTTCGTGCTCCGGATCAAGCTGCTATGTCTCCTCAAGGTGCATCCATCCCGCGCAGGCGACATTGATGATCGTCAGTTTAGAGCTGCGGAAATTCGTGTAGTTGCCTTTGGTGTCCTGACGTAAGCCACCAGCAGTCTTCATCCCGCCGAGGGAACATTCGCGAAGGACAGGTCTGCAAAGATGCCGACGAGTAGCAGTGATCCCTATGACATCATTGGCGTCAGGCGCGACGCCTCGCAGAACGATATCCAGGCGGCCTATCGCCGCAGGGCAAAGAAACTCCATCCCGATCTCAACCCTGGAAACAAGCAGGCGGAACAGGACTTCAAAAACCTGTCCGCAGCCTACGAGATTCTGCGTGATGAGGAAAAGCGCCGCCGTTTCGACAACGGCGAGATCGATGCGACAGGCGCGGAGAAGCCCCAACGTCGGTACTATCGTGACTTCGCTGATGCCGGCGCGGGTGATTTTTCCTACGAGAACGGCAAAGGCTTCGCGGATCCCGGTGAAGCCGACATCTTTGCTGAGTTCTTCTCCCGCCGCGGGCGTCGGAATTTCAGAATGCCCGGCGCCGACCTGCGTTACTCGATGGAGATCGACTTTATCGAAGCGATCAATGGCGGCACACGCCAGGTGACGCTATCCGACGGACAGACGCTCGAAATCCGTATTCCGCCTGGCGCGCGCGACGGGCAGATTCTCAGGCTGCGCGGCAAGGGCGGTGCTGGCGAAGGTGGAGCGGAGACCGGTGACGCCCTGATCGAGCTCCACGTGCGTCCTCATCCATTCTTTCGGCGCGAGGGTGACGACATCCGCCTGGACCTTCCGATCACGCTTGGCGAGGCCGTTCTTGGTGGAAAGGTTACGGTGCCTACGCCCGCCGGCCCGGTGCTAGCGATCGTGCCGGAGAATTCGTCGAGCGGCAAGACGCTGCGAGTGAAAGGAAAAGGCGCGGCCCGGCGAAACGGTACCCGGGGGGACGTCTACGCAACGCTAAAGATCGTGCTTCCAGAAAGGCCGGACACCGAACTGAAGGCATTCGTGGCCGGCTGGTCGGCCAGCAAGGGATACAATCCCAGGCAAGGGATGGGGGAATAGATCATGGACCATCAAGAGTTTGCCCGAGATCTTCATATCGATATGACAAGGCTGCGCATCTTCATCAACCGGGGCTGGATATCACCGATCATTCAGGACGGTAGGCCAATATTTCGGGAGGTCGACCGTGCACGAGCCGAGCTTATTGCCGATCTCGCCAATGAAATGGGTATCAACGACGACGGCGTCGATGTGGTGCTGAGTCTGGTCGACCAACTTTACAGCCTCCGCTGCGACTTCAGCAACTTGATCGACGCGCTCGAGGCTCAGCCGCAGCGCATTCGCCACCACGTCGTGAAAGACGTAAAAAAAAGCCAAACAGGCTGAGCGTGCGTGGATCGGGTGCTCTGCGCTGAAACATCATATATATCGAGATGTTCGACAGTCTGACTTCAACAGGTCGAGGCTCGGCTGCGCCAATCAAGGGGCGCCGAGCCCGCCGTCCCCGGACCGCGACACCGACCATCGCCGGACGAAGCACCTCGACGATGGTGCCTTCCGCGGCTGTCGTGTCGGAATGCTGGCGAATGGCGTGATGAACGTGCGGGTCGAAAGCCGAGCCGAGCGGATCGATGCGTTGCAATCCATGGCGTGAGAGCGTCGTCAGCAGGTTGGCTTCGGTGGCCTCCACGCCCTTCAGCACTGGATCGATCGCGTCGCGGTCCGAATCCTCTCGCGGCGCACTTTCGATCGCGCGCCGCAGATTGTCGAGCGTATCAAGCAGGTCTCCCGTCAGTTGCGAGGCGGCAAACTTCACCGCCTCCTCGCGCTGGCGCTGCATTTGCTGACGGATGTTCTGCTGCTCGGCCAGGGCGCGCAGCAGCTTATCCTTTGTCTCGGCGAGTTCCGCCTGGAGCACCGCGGATGAACCCTGGTCAGCCACGGTTTCCGAGGCCGGGGTATCGACAACGGGTCCAGATTCTGCGGGTTTCGGCCTGGGCTTTTGTTTATGGTCCGTGTCAACCATGGCGCTGACCGTTCTTGTCTACTTCCTCAAAATCGGCGTCGATGACATCCTCACCCGATGCGGTGCCCGACGACTCGCCGGATCCGGAGGTCGAAGTGCCAGAAGCCTCATGCACCTTGCGCCAAAATTCACAGATGCGATCTGTAAGGCGCTTTTGCTCCTCAAGCTTCAAGCGTTCGCGTTCGACGCGCCGCTCTTCACGAGGAGTGGCAATGGCGGCGCGTTCGGCCTGCTTTGCCATTCCGGCGGTTCCGCCTGGGTCTTTGCCGCTCGGTAGGAATTCAGGAGAGCAGCTTTGGCGTCAGCTGATGCAGCGCGGCGGTCAAGAAACTCCGCTATTTCTAGCGTTCTTCATTCTTGTCCCCCATGGCAATCGTTGCAGAGGTCAGCGCGCTCTTTCGCGTTTGGCGATTCCGGCCCCGATGTTGTCGACAAGCTCTTGGACAGCTCCTTGGCAGTCGAGCCTCTCGCAACCGATGTGTCTTGGCATCTCGGGCCCGAGCTGTAGATTCCAGCTCTTCCTGCGCGGTCTTTGGATAAGAATTGCGTTTGGACGCTGCTGAAGGCGATATCGCCCGCTGTCGGCTGTGTGAGTCTGCAGTTGGAACCGCGATAAGCTCGGCGAGCAGCCGAAACGAAAAAGGCCAGGCAAAAACGCCTTCCATGGTGAAATGGCTTCCGGCAGTGCCAGTCCATCCGTGGTCAAAGGGAAGCGGATTCCGATTTATGCGGACTGCAGATTGCAGGCCGACATCTTGCCCGACTTCATGCTGCGCTCGAGCTCGAAGCCAACCTTTTGGCCTTCGACGAGTTCGCGCATTGCTGCACGCTCGACAGCAGAGATGTGAACGAACGCGTCAGCGCCGCCGTTGTCGGGTTGGATGAAGCCGAAGCCTTTGGTGGAATTGAACCATTTAACTGTGCCGGTGGTCATGATGAACCCTTTCAAAGCATAGAATGAAAAACCGCGAAGCCGATGCCGCGCGGGTGTGAACCGACTATATTTGAAACGGAAGTTCGCTTAAAGCGCGGTGCAAATCGCGCGGTGAACAAAGCTCGGCAAGCAAAAGATCGATGATGCATCTGTAGGGTAACGAGAGCGGCGGTTCAGCGGGTTGCAATCGAAGATGGCATGTTTCGTTTGGTGAGTTTGGCTGAGTCTCCCAGCAGGAAGGCGAGGTTTTCACCGTCGGCCCCAGCGAACGTAACGACGCGGGCCAGATCCAGGCGCTGGACGTCAAGGCCGGCGATCGAATCCTGTTCGGCAAATGGTCGGGCACCAAAATCAAGATCCGTGGCGAGGATCTGCTGATCATGAAGCAAAGCGACGTCATGGGATCATCGAGGCCCACGCGGAGCAAAGAAAGTCGCCTGAGGAGTTGAAGACATGGCTGCGAAAGAAGTCTAACTCCACGCCGACGCGCCTGAACGTATGCTGCGTGGGTCGATGTGCTTTCGAACGCCGTCAAGGTGCTCGGTCCGAAGGGCCGCAACGTGATTAAAGACAAGTCGTTCGACGCCCCGCGCATCACCAAGGACGGCATATCGGTCGCCAAGGAAATCGAGCTGGAAGACAAGCTCGAGAACATGAGGCCGCATCAACGTTAGCCACGACCGCCGCCTGGTGACTGGCTGCGGTCAATACCTCAGAACTCAATCGTTGGGATTGTGGTCCACAAGAAGGCCCTGCAAGCGGCCGCTCCCGCTTGCGATGGTTGTGTCTTTGAACAACCGCGATACGAGGCGCGGTCGCGATCCTTGCCTCTCATCGATGAGGAGGAATGACATTCTCTTTATCTCGATCGTGATCACGCCTGCATTGTCATGACGACGATATTTGCCGGAATCCACCGTATAAAATCCATTTTCCGCCGCCCAGGCGGCTATCATATCCGCGTTCATCAAGATCCCGCTTTAGGAGGTGCGAACGTGCTTTTCTCTAGCTGTCCCGCTCGTGCAAATCACTTTGCAGTCGTAAGGATACCGTAATAGAAACGCTCCAATCCAGCCAAATCGGTCCACAATTGCAGTTCCCGCTTAGGTGTTGCGAGAAAGACTCGAATGAATGGTCCGAATCGGTACGGCTCAGCCGAGGTCCTACCCCTTAGTGCTTGAGAGGTTCGAACCGACCTCCCTGCCTTGAAGGACGGGGGACGGCACGCACCGCCCGCGCACGTCAGCGAGACTCGGCTCGCTGTCAACGCTACGGTCACGCCCGCCCTCGCAAATGAGCGTTACAAAGGTGGAGCTATTGGCGAACTCTAATCGTGAACCGCATTGACGGGCGTCATTTAAGGCGGATCGCTTCGCTGCTAATGTTTCCGCGGTGTCGGAGGAAGCAACTACGAATATATGTATCCCCAGTGCAACTCAGGCTCCGAATGTACTGTTCCAACCGTGGGTTGGTCCCTTCAACCTGCGGCATCGCATCGTCATGGCGCCACTGACGCGCTCGCGGGCCCGCCATCCGGGCAGCGCTGGCGGTGAGCGCCGACAGCTTGCTCTCAAAGGCGGGAGCTTGTGCCACTTCGCCGGCAAAACGGCGCCCACTACACCAGGAAGAGGTCGCTTACTCAACACAGAAAGGAACTCGATCATGGCAGAAGACACCCTCAAAGGACTCAATGTGGCCATCCTGGTCACCGACGGCTTCGAGGAGGTCGAACTCACCGGGCCACGCAAAGCTCTGGATGAAGCCGGCGCCACGACCAAGATCGTATCGCCCAAACATCAACACGTACGGGCGTGGAATTTCACGGACTGGAGCATAGAGTTGCCGGTCGATGTGGAACTTGATCAGGCCAAGCCGGAAGATTTCGACGCTCTGCTGCTGCCGGGCGGCGTTATCAACCCGGATTCGCTTCGCATTGACTCGAAGGCGGTTGGCTTCGCGAAGGCCTTCTTCGATGCCGGAAAGCCAGTTGCAGCGATCTGCCATGGTCCCTGGACCGTGATCGAGACTGGCGCGGCGCGCGGCCGACGCATGACTTCATGGCCCTCGCTCAAAACCGACATCAAGAACGCCGGCGCAGACTGGGTGGACCAGGAAGTGGTTGTGGACAAGGGGTTGGTCACGAGCCGCAGTCCCGATGATCTTCCGGCATTCAACCGGGAGACGATCAAGCTGTTCAGTGGAGCTGGTGGGCACCGCCATGCCGCATAATGCCAGGTCCACTGGACGGATCAGCAGGCGGCAGCTCGGTCCGCTGCATCGCGAGGTCAGCATTATCGGCCAGGGGACCTGGTACATCGAGGAAGGCGACCCCGCCTCCGCGATCGCCGCGTTGCAACGAGGCATCGATCTCGGAATGAACCACATCGACACCGCGGAGATGTATGGCACCGGCGCCACCGAGGAACTGGTCGGCAACGCCATCGCGGGCCGACGAGATGAGGTATTCCTGGTCTCGAAGGTGCTGCCACAGAACGCCACTCGACTGGGGACGAAGATCGCTTGCGAGAGATCGCTCACCCGCCTCAAGACCGACCGGCTGGATTGCTACCTGCTGCACTGGCGCGGATCGTATCCGCTGGAAGACACGTTTGCGGCTTTCGAGGCGCTCTGTAAGGAGGGCAAGATACTCTCCTATGGCGTGAGCAACTTCGACGTTCCGGATCTTGAAAAGGCATGCGAGATTGCCGGCGAATCGAGCATTGCCTGCAATCAGGTGCTCTACCATTTGCAGGAGCGCGCGATCGAACATGCCGTATTGCCCTGGTGCGAGCAGCACCGTCTCGCCGTCACCGCGTATAGTCCGTTCGGGCACGGCGATTTTCCAGGCAATTACACACCCGGCGGGCGCCTGCTCGCGGATATCGCGAAGGCGCATGATGCGACCACGCGCCAGGTCGCGCTTGCATTTCTGACGCGGGGGCCTTGGGTCTTCGCGATCCCCAAAGCGTCCAGCGTCGAGCATGTCGAAGAGAATGCCGGCGCGTCCGGTATACATTTGTCGCAGGCCGAGATCGCGCGGATCGATGCCGCCTTCCCGCGTGGTCCGCGTCGCCGCGGGCTGCCAATGATTTGACGGTCAAACCAGAGGGCTCGGCCAGCGAGGGCCTGCCGATGTCGCTCTTAGTTGTTCAGGGCCAAGGCGCAACGATCGAATGGCAACTTAACAGTCAACAAACTTCGGACGTCGCATCCATACTGACGGTTATCAAGGTTGGCCGATGCCTTCTCCGCTTATTCTGCTTCACCGCAAATGTTTCAGCGGCAAAACCCACGTCATCGCCCCAAGGAGATTAGTTATGCCAGCAAGCAATCGTGCGATCACTTTCTTGGAACCACACAAGATGGAACTCCAGGACAAAGGATACCCGAAGCTCGAGGACCCGCAGGGTAGGAAGATCGAGCACGCAGTCATCCTCAAGATCATTACGACAAACATCTGCGGCAGCGACCTGCATATCTATAACGGCCGCTTCGCGGCCCCGCAGGGGATGCTGATGGGGCATGAGAACACCGGCGAGGTAGTTGAGGTGGGCTCGCATGTCGAGCGCATCAAGGTCGGCGATGTCTGCTCCGTGCCCTTCAACGTGTCTTGTGGCACATGCCGGAACTGCAGGGAACGCCATACGGAAGTATGCCTCAATGCGAACGAAGAACTCGGCTTTTGTGGCGCTTACGGCTTCAATCTCGGCGGCTGGCAGGGCGGCCAAGCCGAATATATGCTGGTACCATGGGCGGACTTCCAGTTGCTGAAATTCCCCGACAAGGACCAGGCAGTCGAAAAGATCAGGGACCTCACCCTGCTCTCCGATATTTTGCCCACAGGTTATCATGGCTGTGTCGTGGCGCGGGTTGGAACGGGCTCCACCGTGTACATTGCCGGCGCCGGGCCGGTCGGTCGCTGCGCGGCTGCGAGCGCGCAGCTTCTTGGAGCGTCTTGCATCATTGTCGGCGACCATAACGAGGCGAGGCGCGATCTGGTGAAAAAAGCCGGCTACGAGGTCGTGGATCCGTCAAGCACCACCCCCGTCGCCGATCAGATTGAGAAACTCCTCGGCATGGGCTCTCGCTGGGTCGACGCGTCTGTCGATTGTGTCGGCCTCGAGTGCCACGGGTATGGGCCGGACGGCAGCTCCGAGAACGTGGAGGAAGCCGTCATCAACACATTAATGGAAGTGACCAAGCCTGCCGGCGCCATGGGTATCCCCGGCGTCTACACTAATTTGGATCCCGGTGCTCGCACAGAACTCAACAAGAAAGGCTACATGGCCCTGGGCTTTCCCGCAGCCTGGGTAAAATCGCCCACATTCACCGCCGGTCAATGTCCCGTCATGCACTACAACCGCGATCTGATGATGGCCATCCTGTGGGACAGGATGCCTTACCTGACACCGCTTATAAACACCGAAGTGATATCGCTAGAACGGGCAGTCGAGGCATATCAAATCTTCAATGACGGATCGCCCAAAAAATTCGTGATCGATCCGCACAACATGACCAAGCTGATGTCGACCGGTTGAACTGGCGAGCGCCGGAAGATTGACGCCGAGCGCCCCCGCGATAGCGCGACCCGGCCCGTGGGCTGCCAAAGCCTCGAATCGATGAAGCCCCGGGGCAGCCCACACTATCGCGACGCCGAGCGGATCGATGGCGACCATTGTCGTCGAAACGTTGCCCTGATGCCATGAACTCTCCTCAACCGGTCTGTGCGAATGATGGAAACCAACAAGCCTCGGTCTCAAGAAGCGGCAAACGAGCCTCCGCGGGGCTTCGTGCGCGTGCGTGGAGCACGCGAGCACAATTTGAAGAGCATCGATCTCGTCATTCCGCGCGATGCCCTTGTGGTGTTCACCGGCGTCTCCGGCTCGGGAAAGTCGTCGCTGGCCTTTGGTACGCTCTACGCGGAGGCGCAGCGGCGCTATCTCGAGTCGGTGTCGCCTTATGCGCGGCGTTTGTTTCATCAGATGGCGGTTCCCGAGGTCGACGAAATCGATGGCCTGCCCCCGGCCGTGGCCTTGCAGCAGCAGCGCGGCTCGCCTTCCACGCGCTCTTCCGTCGGCAGCGTGACGACGCTTTCTAACCTCCTTCGGATGCTCTACTCGCGCGCTGGCAATTATCCCCGACACCAAGTACATCTCGATTCCGAGGCTTTCTCGCCCAACACGCCGGCGGGAGCCTGTCCCCGATGCCATGGACTCGGTCGGGTCTACGAGGCGACCGAAGGCTCGATGGTGCCGGATGATTCCAAAAGCATTCGCGAGCGCGCCATTGCCGCCTGGCCGCCCGCCTGGCATGGCGGCAACCTGCGCGACATGCTGACTACGCTGGGCTATGACGTCGATCGTCCATGGCGAGAGCTGCCGAAGGAAGCCCGCGACTGGATCCTCTACACCGACGAGCAGCCGGTGGTCCCGGTCTACATCGGGTATGACGCGGACGAGGCGCGACGGGCGATCAGGCGCAAGGAGGAGCCCAGTTACCGCGGCAATTTCTCCAGCGCCAGGCGATATGTGTTAAACACCTTTGCCACCACTCAAAGCGCGTCGATCAAGAAACGGGTGGCGCGCTACATGGTGAGCACCGAATGCCCGCTCTGTCACGGCAAGCGGCTTCGCCGCGAAGCGCTTTCCGTCAAGTTCGCCAGCTTCAATATTGCCGACATTTCGCGGATCCCACTGGCAAGGCTCGCTGACCTCCTGCGCCCCTATGCGGAGGCCACCGCCGCTACCCTGACCAAGCTGAAGGCGCAGCATCCGGAGAAGGCGTTGGTAGTGCAGCGGATCGCCGAGGACCTCGGCGGCCGGCTCGCGGTTCTGCTCGACCTCGGACTTGGCTATCTTTCACTGGAGAGAAGCACCCCGACGCTGTCACCGGGCGAACTGCAGCGCCTGCGACTTGCAACCCAAGTGCGGTCCAATCTGTTCGGCGTCGTCTACATGCTCGACGAGCCCTCAGCCGGACTGCATCCCGCGGACACGGAGGCGCTGATGACGGCGCTCGATCGATTGAAAGCCTCCGGCAATTCGCTGTTCGTGGTCGAACACGAGATCGATGTGATCCGCCATGCGGATTGGATCGTCGACGTCGGCCCGGGCGCCGGCGACCGCGGTGGCCGCGTGCTCTACAGCGGTCCGCTGCAAGGGTTCGAGCAGGCAGAGCAATCGCAAACTCGCCGCTACCTGTTCGACCACACTATTGTGTCAGACCGAACGCCGCGCCCACCCAGGGGCTGGTTGCGGCTGCGCGGGGTCAACTGCAACAACATCCATGGGCTCAATGTCGATTTTCCGTTGGGAGCATTTACCACCGTGACTGGCGTTTCCGGTTCGGGCAAGTCGAGCTTGGTGAGCCAGGTCCTGGTGGAATTGATTGCAAAGCAGCTCGGCCATCCCATCCCCTCGATCGATGATGAAGACGACGGGCTCGAGCGGACTGCCGTGACGACACCGCGCGGTCGGATCGCGAGCGGGGCGGAGGACGTCAAGCGCCTGGTGGTCGTCGACCAGAAAGCGATCGGACGCACACCACGGTCCAATCTCGCGACGTACACGGGGCTGTTCGACCACATTCGCAAAATTTTCGCGGCGACGAAGTCGGCGCGCGCCCGTCACTATGACGCTGGACGCTTTTCCTTCAATGTTGCCAAGGGCCGTTGCGAGACCTGCGAGGGAGAAGGCTTTGTTTTCGTCGAATTGATGTTCTTGCCCAGCGTCTATGCACCGTGTCCAACCTGTCATGGCGCTCGCTTCAACGCGCAAACCTTGGACATCGAATATCGCGAAAAGAACATCGCCGCAGTTCTGGGAATGACGGTAGATGCCGCCTACGCCTTCTTTGCCGAGGAGGCGCAAGTGCGCCGATTCCTCAATGTGCTGCGGCAGGTTGGCCTCGGCTATTTGCGACTTGGCCAGCCGGCCACGGAGCTTTCCGGCGGCGAGGCACAGCGGATCAAGCTTGCCTCCGAGCTCCAGCGGCCTCAGCGCGGCGCCACGCTCTACGTCCTCGACGAGCCCACCACAGGACTACACCCGGCTGACGTTGAGAGGCTCGTCGCGCAACTCGACGGGCTCGTCGAATCTGGCAATACCGTCATCGTGGTGGAGCACGACATGCGTGTCGCCGCCGGCAGCGACTGGGTCATGGATATCGGCCCTGGGGCAGGCGAGGAAGGCGGCCGTGTAGTGGCGTTCGGCACGCCAGCCGAGGTCGCGGGGTCGTCCATAAGCCGCACAGCACCATATCTGTCGCGGTTCACGGCCCCGGCCTGCGGCCGAGCTTGAGCCGGTCCAGTAGCAGCGCGCGAATTGAGATCGTCTCCTAGAACGGCCAATCGGGCGCCCCCGAATTGGAGGCGCTGAACGAGGTGATCGAACAGGGCAGATGGTCGCGCCGATCGGGGCGGAGTTGCGTTGGATCAAGCGGTGCGAGCGCATCAACTCGTCGCTGCCGGCCACGTGCTCTGAAAAATCGTCCTGCCGTTCAGCCGGCTCCATCGCGCGTTCCAGTGAACGGTCCCGTTCCCCTTTGCCGCGCGTCCCCTAGAATTGACCGTCGTCAATGCGTTGCGGCGTGCATCGCGCTAGTAAAACCTCAGTGGTGCCGTCAGAAGACGATCCGATACGCGCGGCGGGCCCCGGCATCGACTTGGGCACGAGCTGATAGACACGGCAGATAATTTCGCCGACCTGCTTGTCGCACCAAGGCCGCGCGATCGAGGCCGTGAGATGAACCGGTGAGGATATATGATGCCGAAGGTCGATCCAAGCGATGAGAGGATGTTTCCAAAATTCTCGGGGGCGGAAATCGATCGGCTTTGTCGGTTCGGCTACCAGCAGCGCTACAGCAAGGGCCAACCGCTGTTCCTGACAGGAGAGATCGCCTCCGGCATGTTTCTGCTCAAGAGCGGTCGCGCCCAAGTGACGCGGCGCGACCCGCTTGGACATCTCGCTCCGATCGTGGAAGAGACTGCAGGTGATTTCGTCGCCGAAGTGGAACAGCTTTCCGGTCGGCCGGCGCTGGTCGACGTTCACGCGGTCGACGATATCGAGGCCGTTGTCATTCGGGCCGAGAACCTGCGCGGCGTCATGATCGCGGAGCCCGAGCTTGGCGACCGGATCATGCGCGCCTTGATTCTGCGCCGCATCTTCCTTATTGAGGCGGGCGCCGGCGGACCCGCGCTGATCGGGTCCGAGGACGCTCCCGATGTCGTGCGGCTGCAAGGCTTCCTCGCCCGGAACGCCTACCCCTATCAGGTGCTCGATCCTGCGAGGGATCGCGAGGCCGCTGATCTCATCGACAAATATGCGCCGGATCCGAGCGACCTTCCACTGGCGGTGTGTCCCAAGGGCACAATTCTCAAGAACCCTAGTGAGGCAGACCTGGCACGCGCCCTTGGAATGGTACGGAGGGACGGTCGAGACCGGACGTACGACGTCGCCATCGTCGGGGCTGGCCCCGCCGGTCTTGCGACCGCCGTCTACGCGGCGTCCGAGGGGCTTTCGATCGTGGTCTTTGACGCACACGCGTTCGGTGGGCAGGCCGGGGCGAGTGCGCGCATCGAGAACTACCTCGGGTTCCCGACCGGCATATCTGGCCGGGACCTCGCCGGGCGAGCCTATGTACAGGCGCAAAAATTCGGCGCCGAAATGGCGATCCCGTCCGCCATCGCACGCCTCGACTGCGATCAAAATCCGCTGATGCTGGAATTCGCGGACGGGGCTCTGACCAAGGCTTCGGCCGTGGTGATTGCGTCCGGCGCACGCTACCGTCGGCTCGACATCCCCAATCTAAGCGAGTTCGAAGGACGAGGCGTGTGGTATTGGGCCTCGCCCATCGAGGCAAGGCTTTGCCGGCGCGAAGAAATCGTCCTTGTCGGAGGCGGCAACTCCGCGGGGCAGGCCGCCGTGTTCTTGCGCGACTACGCCGCCAAGATCTGGCTGGTTGTGCGTGGGGCAAGCCTGTCCGAAAGCATGTCCCAATATCTCATTGACCGGATACATGCGGCCAGCACCATCGAGGTGCTGACGAACACGGAGGTTATCGCGCTCTGCGGTTCACCGCAACGACAGCTTGAGCGCATCCGGTGGCGCAACCGCGTTTCAGGTGAGGAAACGGAAAGGCAGGTTCGGCATATGTTTTTGTTCCTCGGAGCCGAGCCGGAGTCTGGGTGGCTGCACGGCTGCGTTTCTCTCGACGCCAAAGGCTTCGTGCAGACGGGTGCGAGCGTGCAACAGGCGATCCCCTCCGCAATCGACGGCGCAGAACCGCTCTCACTGCAATCCAGCATCCCCGGCGTCTTCGCGGTCGGCGACGTGCGTTCCGGCTCGGTCAAACGCGTCGGCGCCGCGATCGGCGAAGGAGCCGAAGTCGTGGCCCAGTTGCATACCTATCTCACCGGTAAGGCGAAGGGCGCCGCCGTTTGCGCCCCGTCCGCCGCCGAGCTCCCGACCGTCTCTCCGCCTTCAACGCGGTAATTCTCCGCCCTTGTCGCGGCCCGACATATCAACGCCAGACAACGCCGGCTCGTTTCCTTGACGTGCAACACGATCTGGTGGAGTTTCAACGAGACGGAAGCGAGTTAACCGTGTTGGCATCGAAGGCCGGCCCGGCATGAACGCAGTTGCCAGCGCCAGAGCGGCGGCGGCTATCGAACGCGCTACCGTCCATCCGGATACAGCCGAGAGCCATGTTGTAGCGGCTGAGTTTGCGACCGTCGCGGCGACCGACGATCATTGGCGTTCACACACTCTCGGCACCGCCCAGGTTCGGGTCTCTTTATCATTGCCCGGCAAGCCTCCGAAGAAGCGGCTCACGGGAGACGGCGATCTCGTAGAGCATGGAGGCGCTCACGCGTTCCTCCTGGATCATATTTCTCGAATGCTGAAAGCTGATGCCTATGGATCGGGCAAGGCCGGGCTTGCGAAAACCGCCCAACTGGACGCGCGACCGCGATCTGCATGCCAACATGCGCATCGGCTGGATCACAGCGGGTAGGTCTTGGCTTAGCAATACCGTAAGAGCAGGAGGCTATTTCGATTCCGACAATGCTTTTGCGTCTTGTCATTCCCGGAATGTGAGTGTGTCGAGATACGCCGTCAGGAACTCAGCAAAATTTCCGAATGCTTGGGGAGTTTGCAGGACTGCGCAAAATGGCATGGGCGCCTTCACCTCGGCGCTACATCCGACTTCAACTCGAGGGCGGGACGTGCGGCATCTGCAAAGAATGGACAGCAGGTGTGTCGCGCAACTGGATAATCGAACATAGGTCAGATATGTTTTGCCGACGGCGCGACGAACCCTTCAAAAGCCTATGTCGAGCGCGATTGAGTGGAAAGATCAAGGCCGCGCCACAATAACACTGACGAAGTCATGCGCACAGAAAATCAGAAGATACTATCGCGGCGCGCCTTATGGCGTTCCTCGATTAGGGGGCGGCAGGTCTGCTCGACCGCCTTTACTGCAAGATCAAGCCTCTTCTTCAAAGCGTCTCCCTCCATTTCTCCCCAACCGATCGCGGCCTCCCATTGATCGCGTTCTTGTTCTCGTCCGGCTGGCTTCTGGCCATGGGTGCGGACCAAATTGCGGGCCGCATCGACAATTTCGTTGTGAATTGCCCTTATCTCGTCGAACGGGCGCGCAGCCTCTTCTCCGAAGTAAGCCATGAAGCGGTATCGGCTGGCCCGGAGCTCGGAGAAGACTTGGCTTTCCTTCGTCAAGCGGTCCACGGGGGCGATGATCTCGCTCTTTTCGGGCTCATCATCGTCCTGTCCAATTTCTGGTCGATCAGTCTCATCTTGATCGGCATCTGACGCCGGAAATCGCGCCCATGTCAGAATGTCCCTGGTCCGATAGAACCCCGCCAAAACCTCTTCCGCCAATTCAGCCTTCCGCCTGCCGACCGTTTCGGCCCTCCATGCATTGAGCCCGCGCATCCCGGCCCAGCCAGCCAGAAGGGCCGCCATGCCGGTCATTAGATTGGCCCATGCGGAAATCCATTCAGGTGACACGACCGACCTTCCGTGCGTACGTTTCGATAAGGCCCATACGTTTCTATCTGCGTTCCGTTTGCCGCCTGTTGGCGTTTGCAGAAGAGACGAAACGCTCAATTATCCAGTTGCGCATGCGTCCGCGTGACGACGTCTTCGCCTCGGTGGCAATTCCATCAACAGTTCAGCCTAGGCTTGGCAATACCGTATAGATGCGCGTTATAAATGCAAGGAATTCTGCCACATAGCTGCGGAGGGATGACGTCAGTTTCACTGGGCAAGTGCGCTCTCGGCGTGCTGGTTGGATCAGGGCGCCGACCCGGTGACCGCCTTCCTGTGTGTCTCTATTGAAGCGCCCGGTCCAGAGATATGCATCCTCTGGCACCGCTACTTCGAGTTGCCGGCTTTTCATCACCTTCTCGACGTCGATGCCGGCGTTGCGCAACCGCTGACAGTGATCGTCCTTGTGGTGATCGGATGGTCCCACCAAAGGGAATGGGCTGGGGCGTCGACTTCATATCAGTCTCCAGGATCCGAGGGTTTGTCCTTATGCCGGATTTCCGCCATGGCTTTTTGTTGCTCTGGCCAAGCCAGGAGGTCCGCCATTTGGAGTGCAAGCCGATCAAGCGGAGCATGATCGAACTCGCTCTCTACCTGCGCTTTGCGAAAGTGCGTCGAGAGCACGCCCCAGAGACGGCCATTGCTGCTGATCAGCGGGGTCGATTGCACGGCAGCAATGCCGTCGGCGCTCATCATGTCGAGCTCAACAGTGCCCACAAACAGGTAACTCGTCGAGACGTCTTCGACAAACACACGCATGCGCCTCGTGAGCGCCGCAGCGCAAGTGGTGTTGGTGTCGCGACGCACGATGCTGAAAAAGCTCTCGGCTTTGCTGGAGAAACCGCGGCTGGCAACAAGTTTAAGGCAGTCGGTACTTTCGTCAAAGCGTTGCAGAGTGCCCATGTCGGCGCCCGTTATGGCGATCGCGATATCTAGAGCCGGGAATAGGTCCAGACCAAGACTCCTGGAGTTTTTTAGCCGCTGTAGGGCCACGTCAATGCTTTGCCCAATCGCACCGTCGATGGGCTCCTTGAGTTTTGCCACCGTCGTGCCTCCGAGAGCTCCGCTGCGTGCGGCCGAGCAAGGCCGAAAATGCAAAGGGGGGATTGCCGCCTAAGCCATTAAGCGATTTTTCGTAATTGTCATGGTTGTCGTGAACGCCAGGAGAATCTGACGACCGTCCATGCGCATGTGCCGTCTGCGAAGAACATTCCCCCGTTGCGCGCCATGCGGCCAAGGTGCGTGAATCGCGGTCTCAGCCGTCAGCACCAGAAGCCGTCGCGCACTTGACGTCGCCAATTGGAAAGCTGGTTTGCTACAACGCCGTTACGGCCCGCGACATCCACTGCTCGCACACCAGGCTCAAGGCTTTCCGCTACAATGCGAGCCTTTACATCATCCGGCCAACGCCGGTTACCGCGACGGGGCTCAACGACGTCATCGCGACCAACAAATCCATCATCCAATTCAGCTTCCAGATACGCTTGGAACCCTTCGCAGCTATGCTCAAAAAGCGGCGGACAATTACGTCCTCAGTGATCTCGGTTAAACATCAATCGCTGTTCCGGTGAGATGAGGTCGATTGAGGCGTGACAGCTAGAGCATGGGTATCGTTACTGCGAGAATAACGACCAATCCGGCCGTCACGAGACATGTTTCAATTAGAAACAACGCCACTTGCCGTCCGGTCATGCCTGGGAAAGCGGATTTCACTGAAGCGTCTCCTTGAAAAAAATTTCCAATGCCAGAACGATAACACAGTACGATGCAGAATATTGTTATTTCTTTCACGGTAAATACCTTGCTTAATTGCAGGCAATGCTCACATCAGTATTTGCGGTGGCTACTCTCACCTCACCTCGTCGGACCCGGATGGGTGGCGATCCCTTGAAGCTGGCCTGCTGTTGGGCGCACGGCCGCAGAAGGCTGATCAAGGCCACGCCAAAGAGTGGATGGCCCATCGTCGACGTTTATGACGCTTATCGCGATGACGCTGCGTCAGCGCCTCCATTGCTCGAAAGGCCGCCTCGATTCCAAGAGGTTGCACCGTTCGAGAACCTTCTGCGCGATACCCGATCGACCCGAATGCCACCGAAGCCGAGCCGGTGGTGCTATTGAGTTTACGGCAGGCTCAGCAGCGATCTAGCACAAATTCGAGATAGGCATTGCAAAACCAAAAATTGAGCTTATTGTTTGTTTATCGACCAATGCTTGTGACGTCGTTCCAGAGCTTTATGCTCCCGTTGGATTTCCTCTCAAATAATCGATCTTATACCGCAAGGCATCGCGGGAACCCCAACGATTGCTTCGAAAGGAAATCGTTATGAACACTGGTACTGTAAAGTGGTTTAATTCCGCTAAAGGCTTCGGCTTCATTCAGCCTGACAACGGCAGCACGGATGTCTTCGTGCATGTGTCTGCCGTTGAGCGTGCTGGCATGCGTGCGCTCTCGGATGGTCAGAAGATCACCTACGACGTCGTCCAGGACCGCAAGTCCGGCAAGAGCTCGGCCGACAACCTTCAGGCGGCATAATAACGTCATTTGCACCGCTGACCACGGATGTACTGGCAGCAAAGCTGAATGACTGTGAGAGGTCGGGTTCATGCCCGGCCTTTTGTTTTTTCGCTATAGAGAACGTCACGCCCGAATTTGCTAGTCCTCGTGACAGGATCGTATTGTAACGTCGTAATCTTTGAAGCATCAGCCAACACGGGCCCGGGCTTCGACCGCTCCCATATCTGGCCTAAGCGGCATCGCACGCAGGAAATGACAATAGCCTGCCCAAACGGCGAGGCAGGCATGTGGTAGACGTAGAAGCCGTGTCATAGGCATCGCTGTCTTAGTGGACGGCCTTACCCAAACGAGAGGAGGATGCGATGTCTTCCAACGAGTATTCCGCATACGTATCACAGAACCTGGTTCGGACGAGTACGTTCGGCTATCATGAACAAGCGACCCTTCGTGTGCTTCTCGACCCCGCGGTCACCCGTGACGCTCGGCTAAAGCTGCCTTTGGCAGGAATGAGAGCATTTCCCGATTTCGGCGTCGATGGAAAATCCCGCATGCGGACGGCACTTTAGGGCACGACGCTCCTTCCGCTTTAGCAAATCCGCTGCGAGACAAACGCCGACCCGAACCTACCGGCTCAAAACAGCCGATATTGATCCTGGCGCTAAAGGAGAAACCAATGGCCAAAGGCCAAATGCGTAGCAACCGAGAAATCCGTAAACCGAAGAAGGACAAAACCGCAGCGGTAGCACCACCGCCATCTGGCCCGCAGGCCAAGCTTACGGGCGGCCACGCGGCGAGTATCGGCAAGAAATAGCATGTAGACCGCTCATCACGCCAATATCACTGCCAAAGGGCGCGACACCGCGCTATTATTCGAGGACTCAATGATCAATGACACCACCCGGAAATTCGCAGAAACTCTGTTTCGCGCGCCGGCCCCAGAAGCCGGCTCCAATGCCGAAAAGCTCCTGAACCTCCGAAAGGGCATGCAGCTGCGCACACGCAAGCTGCGAGATAGCGAGCGAACCGTCAGAGAAGCCGCCCGCCCCTTCCGTTACTCTTCCGCAGCCACGAGGGCGATCACATGACTCAGTTCGATTATACCGGCGGGGCCGGACTCTACGCTGGCAAATCGAAAGCCGGCATAAACGGTCCACGTTATCGGCGGTTCGATACAGCAGCCGAAGCCCTTCGGTTCGCCGTAGAAGACCTGCCGCACAGTCAACAACGAGGCTCTCTGCTGGAGATTGACGAGGCGCGTTTCAACCACAACCAGATCCGTGCGCTCTACGATGCACCCGGCTACCCGCTTTCACGCCGGCTCGGCTAGTCGTACCGCGCTGACAAGGAGAGTGCGTGCCGAGGCTTTCCATACGACACCGTAACACACGACAGCTATTGCTTTCCGGTTCAGCTTTTTCGCCGTCGTTGATTTAGGTCCTCGCGAAGGGCCGGATCTCCTGCTCTACACTCATGACATCACCCTTTTACCTGAAGGCCGTATAGCCTGGAAAGCGGATGTCTTCGGAAACGCAATCGCCACGGCGACGTTTTTCGAGCCGACGCATCAGGTCGAGATCGTCAGCAGCGCCGAGGTCGATCTCCGAAGCCTGGCCGGTGTTCGACATCGCCGCATCCCGGCGCGCTACCCGTTCGTTTACGAGGAAGAGGACTGGCAAAACCTCGGGGTAATGCACAGTACTTGATCCGACCGGCCAGTTCCAGACCTGCGTCATGAGCTTCGGTATGGGTGAAACAACCGATATCCTCTCCCTCTTGAAGGACCTGAGCGCCGGGATTTCCAACGTCATTGGTTATCAGGCATGCGATGACGAAGGAACACGTGCTCCGCTTGAAAACGCTGGCCTTGGGGTCTGGAAGTTGGCGGGATCCAGCAACCCTGTGTGCAGAAGCTGTTCGGGTTCTCGGGCTGGCCACGAGAGCCCTTTCCGGCTACCTCTATAATCCTGGCCGGGGACTTGCTCGGCTCGCCGTCGGTTTCCAAGGACCATGAGATTGAAAGATGCGCATCAGGCTGCCGGAGCGCGCCGTATTTGACGGCATTGGTCGGAGGCTTCATCTGCAAAGCGGGCATTCGCTTCCAGGTCGTCGGTGAATGAGAGTTGGACGCCATCCTCGAGACCGGTCAATCGCCCGAGAAGCACGATGCCCTGGGCGCTGAGCGCTTGAAGGTTTATCGTGTGCGTCGACCCAAGCGCGCCGCGGGGCGGGATGCGTCCGCAAGTCGAATGACCTCCTCCCCCGGCTTGGATGCCCATCGCCGAATGGAAGCTGGCGGAGTGTTCGGCAAAATCGTTCTCTGCGATTTTCACGAGTGATGCCGGAACCTGGTTGCTTGTTTTGGAGTGGCTCGAACCTTCGACTCATATCTTGCAGTTAAATCAGCGGCCGTTCCACATCTACACTTGTTACACCTTCGAACTGCATGCGATGCCATCAGGCTGGCAGCAATCCTGCCGCTCGGTAGCTGTCGATCATTGCATCGAAGAGCGAGATGTCGGAACGGCTGCGGGCAAGCAGCTGCGCTCCCGCGACCGCGGCGAAGATCGCCCGAGCCCGGGCCTCGCTCCCCTTCTCATCCGTTAGGCCGGCATCGAGGAGCCGATCCGCAAGCCAAGCTATATTGACGTCGGCGAAAGTCTGGACCTGTTGGCGGACATGTTCGGGAAGGTCGTCGTACTCTGCTCCGAGGAAGCTCCCGAGGCACAGGCGGTTGCCATTTTCCAGCGACATTCGGAACGTCTGCGGATATTTCCGGAGGCTAGCTGTCGGACCACCTTCTTCCCTCGCAACTTCGTCCAGCCAAGCTCTTGTGTCCTGCCAGTAACGCTCGGCGATCGCCGCAGCGAGATCCGCTTTGCTCGGAAAGTGGTGATAGATGCTGGCGGCCTTGATGCCGACCTCGGCTGCGAGCTCGCGCATGTTGAGGCCGCCATAACCGTGCGACTGAGCGCTCAGACGTCCTGCCGCGAGAATGGCTTCCCTTGCACTTCCGCTCATATGTACCTCCTTCAAGCCACCTAACAAATGTTAGATAGGCGTTGACGATCGGATTGTAAAGGTCTAGTTCTGCATAGCCTACCAACTGTTAGTTAGAGAGAGAACGCCATGAGCAACGAACTGATTTATTCCGACGCCACAAGGCTTGCAGAGCTCATCCGCCGCAAGGACATTTCGCCCGTCGAGGTAGTACAGGCGCATCTCGATCGCATTCAGGCGGTCGATCCCAAGGTCAATGCGATCGTCACCGTTGCGGAGGGAGCGCTGGAAGCAGCCCGGAGCGCCGAAGCCGCAATTCGGGCTGGCGAAGAACTCGGACCGCTGCATGGCGTGCCGTTCACCGTCAAGGATTCCATCGATACCGAGGGTGTCATGACACAGCGTGGCTCGCCAATCTTTGAAGGACGTTTACCCGACCGCGACGCGACCAGCGTCGCCCGCCTGAAGAAGGCGGGCGGCATTCTGCTCGCCAAGACGAACCTGCCGGAGTTCTCCTACTGGATCGAGAGCGACAACCTGCTCTCCGGGCGCTCAAACAATCCGTGGGACCTGGAGAGGACTCCGGGCGGATCGAGCGGCGGCGAGTCTGCCGCGATCGCTGCAGGCATGTCCCCACTCGGTCTTGGGACCGATCTTGCGATCTCGGTGCGGGGGCCGGCGGCGCAGACCGGCATCACCTCGATGAAGGCGACCCACGGCCGCGTACCGATGACCGGCATCTGGCCACGTGCGCCGCGTCGCTTCTGGCACGTCGGGCCGATGGCCCGGTCGGTGCGCGACGTCGCCCTCGCCTTCTCGCAGATGGCGGGACCCGACGGCGAGGACGCGTTCGCGTCGAGCACGGTTCCGTTCGACGCCGGGATCGGTAGACAGCCCTTCCGGCAGCTTCGCCTCGGCTGGATGGTCGGACCCGGCTTCGGACCGGTTGATCCGGAAGTCGTCGCCACCGTCAAGGCGGCTGCCGCGGCTCTGAAGGACATCGGCTTTTCGATCGAGCATGTCGGCATCCCGGCACTGGAGAAGGACTTCGCTCTCGACGTCTTCAACCGTCTTCATGTGATGGAGATGAAGCCGGCGTTTCGCGAAGCAACTGCCGAGCGTCGGGACGACGAACTCTACAAAATGGCGAAGACGATGCTGTCGCTGCCCGACACCTTGATGGCGGACTACATCGAGGCGGAGCAGGCTGCCGAGCGGCTGCGCGATGGCTATGCCGACTACTTCTCCCGCTACGATGCCCTGATCACCCATGTGCTGCCGATCCCCGCCCACAAGCACGGCGTCGAAGAGTTCGTGATCGACGGGCAGAAGGTGGATGCGACGTACTTGCAGGGCGCGACCGTGCCTTTGAACGTCACTGGCCTTCCCGGCGTCTCAATGCGGTTCGGCACCAGCAGTGCAGGCCTGCCGATCAACGTCCAGATCGTCGGCGCGTGGCAGGCGGAGTCGACTATCCTTCATGTCGCCTCGCTTCTGGAGAGCGTCAGTCCAACGCGCGGCCTGCATCCGACGCTCTAAAAATCACTGCACATCAGCACGGCCTTCTCGAGTGGGAAGGCTGTGCTACTTCGCCGCATCGGCGATCAGACCGCAGCCACCGGCGCGCCGTTGCTGTAGCCGACGTGCCAGGCGAGTTCGACCGGAAAGAGGCCGAAGCCTAAGGCGCAGGCAGCACCATCAAGAAGTGCGTGATCGACACCGCCCGCTTGGATGCCCCGGCTTTTCCGCGAGATCTCGTAGTGCAACGATGAAGCCTGATGAATGCATGGATCATGACGTTGTACCGTCCCTGACCAATTCCACACCTGAGGGGCGAGGATAGACAAACCAGCGGAATGCCCTATGTGATCGTCATCGTCAGCAAGCGAATACGTAAGCGCTGGCGGCTGAGGGCTAAGAGCTCCCGCCTGCCTAGGCAGGACGCGCTTATGGTCGATAATTCCGCCGAGACATCTCAGAAAATCATCGGCGGCGACTGGAGCAAGCTGCTTGTTCTCATCGCTGAAGATGAATTCCTCATCAAAACCAATCTCGAAGATGTCGTGACGAAAGCCGGCTTCGAGCACCTCGCCGTATCGAATGCGAACGAGGCTATCCGTGGTTTGGAGGAGGACTCGGCTCGCTTTTGCGCTCTGATAACCGACATAGGGATGCCAGGAGAAACGGATAGTTGGCATCTGGCTCGTCGAGCACGAGAGCCAATCATGCCAGTGATCTATATGACCGGCGACAGCGCCAAGGACTGAGGCCGCTCAAGGCGTTCCGAATAGCGTTTTGTTTCAGAAGCCCTTTGTTCATTCCGTGATGTTGAAGTGCTGAACTCGGCGTGCCGCACATTCGCTTCTTGGCGTTCGAGCCAGCGACACGTCCAAAGCACGAAATATAAATTGAGCCGCGTTCGCGGTGGCTCATTCGGCATTGCCGCGCTATAAACCCGCGCTACTTTCGATAGGAGTTTTTTAGCGATAACAGATGCAAAGCCCTCCCAAATCCTCAAACCAAAGTGCCGGCGAGCCCGGTACGGGCGCCAGCCCCACGGCGGATCCAGGAATCTCAGCCGACCATGTCGTGACACAAGCATCACCCAGCTTGGACACATTGGATGAGGCCGGTTCAGCCTCGCCTGCTCTCGACCCACGACGGGCCTATACATCCTTTGGCCAAAGCCGACTGGCAGCGCACAATCTGCTGCGTGCGCTGGGACATGATTTAAAAGCAAGTTCAACCTTCGCAAAGACCAAGGCTGAGACAGCCGCTTTCTACCTGAAGGCGAAGCTAAAGGCCGCAATCCGGCCGGAAACTACAGCAACTCCCCGCAGCCCTAGGCGACTGGGGGCTGCTCTGGCTAAAGCAGGGACCGCAATTCATGGTCTGCGGGCAATGCTTTCCGAGAGTCGCCGGCACAGTCGACCTAACGCGGGCTGGTGGAAAACCGCTCTGGCATCGGTCTTCCTTGTCGGTCTCCTCGTGGTAGGCGGCACACTTTGGTGGGCTTTAAGGGACGTACCGTGGGGCGAGATCCGCGATGGAACCTTGAAGCCTGTCATAGTGCTAGAAACCGCTGACGGTGCACCGCTGGTACGACAGGGGCCGTATCAAGGGGCGTATGCTCAATACGACCAGTTTCCACCGCAGCTTATCGACGCTGTCCTCTCCATTGAAGACAGGCGTTTCATGGATCATTTCGGCATCGACCTCAGAGGTATCGCAAGGGCGCTCCTGCGGAACTTTGAAGCCGGCTCGGTGGTAGAAGGTGGGAGCACGATCACCCAGCAGCTCATCAAGCTGCAGTATCTCGAGAGTGATCGGACAATAAAGCGGAAAATACAGGAGGTCGTGATAGCCCTGTGGCTAGAGTGGAAACTCGGGAAGAAGGAAATCCTGACGCGCTATCTCAACAGCGCCTATCTTGGTGCCGGCGCGACCGGCATGCCTGCCGCAGCACGCATCTATTTCAACAAGGATATCGGCGCCCTCAATCTGCCGGAATCTGCCATGCTGGCGGGATTGCTGCGGGCACCGAGCCAGTGGAACCCGATCGATAATTCCGAGGGCGCCCGACAACGCAGTGCCGTCGTCCTCGACGCGATGGCAGCTAATGGCAAGATCACCGGATCAAAGGCCGACGAGGTCAAGGCGAGCTTCGCGAAACTCCATCCGACGACGCCAACACCCCGTTCCGGAAGTTGGTTTGCCGACTGGATTTCGCCGCAAGCAAGCGAAATTGCCGGCTCCTCGCCAGGCTCGACGACCGTGCGCACGACCCTGGTGCCGCATCTGCAACAGATCGCCGAAAGGGTTGTGAGCAAAGCTCTCGACAAAGAAGGAAAGGCCGTCGGAGCATCGCAGGCAGCCTTGGTTGCGATGACGCCGGACGGCGCCGTCGTTGCCATGGTCGGCGGGCGCGACTACAAGGCAAGTCAGTTTAATCGCGCCGTCACGGCAATGCGGCAGCCGGGCTCCACCTTCAAGCTGTTCGTCTACTATGCCGCCCTGAAGGCCGGGCTCACCTTGTCTGACCGGATTCTCGACGCACCGATCAACGTCGACGGATGGTCGCCGGAAAACTACCGGGGCGGCTATCACGGCTGGGTTACACTTGCAGAAGCCTTTGCCCGGTCGCTGAATGCCGCGTCGGTTGCACTAGCCGACGAGGTTGGACTCGACAACGTGATTTTGGCCGCTCGAGAGCTGGGCATCGATGCGCCGCTTGCCAACACCCCGTCCCTGGCGCTCGGAACATCCGAAGTAAACCTGCTTAATCTGACCAGCGCCTATGCGTCTGTCCAACTTGGCAAGGCGCCTGTCAAGCCAAGGGGCATCATCGACTTTCAGGCAGCAGGGCAACCACAGGCGTTTCGCGTTGGCTCACAAGCAGGGCCGAATGTCGATCTTTCGCCTTACCAATCAGATCTTCTCGGCCTGCTGCAGCTCGTGGTCGAACGCGGCACTGGACGTGAAGCCGATCCCGGTGGATTTGCGGCCGGCAAGACCGGGACCAGCCAGAACAATCGCGATGCATGGTTCGTTGGCTTCACGAAACCTCTCGTTGCCGGGGTATGGGTGGGCAATGACGACGACACGCCGATGAATGGCGTCACCGGCGGCGCCTTGCCGGCGCGGATCTGGCGGGACTTCATGCGGGAGGCAATGAAGGAGCCTGCGCCGGACAAGTCGAAGCCGACGGGAGGAATGAACGACGGTCAAGGCGCACCCCAGTCCTGCGACATCACCGCCTGCTCCCGCAGCTACCGTTCGTTCCGGCCGTCGGACTGCACATACCAGCCTTACTATGGTGGGAGGCGGCTCTGCGAAAAGTAATGCTTGCCTCGGATTTCTGCCTTGCCGCCAATTGGGGGGCCACCATCGCTTTTTACGCCGGCGTGCTGGCCCGACTCCTTGGCCTGTGATCCTCGACTCGGCACTGTTACTGAAAGTCGTTGAAGCCGAGAAGGGACCTATCAACTGGCATCGCGGTGGGTTGCTCGCCGGCGCGAAGGATACCGGCATCTTTTGCGTGAAGACGCGATGGCGAGCTGAAACACGTCCACGGTCATGACGCGATCCCAATGAGCTTGAGGGCTCGGGATACTATTGCCTGCTTTGTGATACCGAACTTTTCGTAGGGGACTCCAGCCGGTGCTGACGCACCAAATTCGATCATCCCGATGACGTCATCTTCACTTGCAACGTAACGCGTCCATGCGAACTTGGAGAGCGCTTCAACCCTGATCCTTGCGGCATGGCCCAGAACCTGCTCCCGGTACTCTTTCGACGGGGCGTCGAACTGATCCCAGCTCGGCATCGAGACAACAGCCGTCGGGGTAGGTGGCCAGACGCTTCCAGTTCGTTCGCGGCCTCGCTGCCAGGGATACGTCGGTGCCGGTGGCGATGAGGGTCGCTGCCCGCTTGCCCGACGCTTCCTTCAGGACGTAGGCGCCCTTTGCGCAGAGGTTTTCATTGCCGGAGTCAGTGCGCGGCTGAGGAACGTTTTGGCGCGACAGAGCGAGCAGGGACGGCGTCTTCTGATCGCGAAGGGCGATATCCCAGCACTCCAGCGTTTCGATCGTATCAACCGGGGCGGAAGACGTGTCAGAAAAACACCAGGAACCACCACCGTATGGAATGAGCCCGCAATGGACCCCATGTCGTTCATTGCAGCCGGCATGGCGAACTCGCGGAGGCCATTGCTGTCGCTCTGCATACCCAACTACGAGCCTCCACATACCACCCATTATTCCTGGTGATATTCCGCCAGAGAAGGCGCACTTTGGGCCCGCCATGCGGCGCGTCCAGCCCATGGAGGCGAGCGTATCGCTATCTTCGCAGCGTCGCCAGATAGTGCTCGAGCGCCTTGATCGCCTTTTCGCGATCAGTCCCTTTCAGAGCGGAGTCTATATCCAACTGCAGGCCATCCTCACTGTTCGAAAGCATGTTCTTCATCGCTTCCTGGACGATGCGAAAGCCGATCACCCTGTACGTCTTGATCGGATAGGCAAAGCCCTTGACGGTCAGAGGAGGCAGCTCCTCAGCTTCGATTTCCTCCTTGACCAGGGCATAAGTCTCGTCAGCCAGAAGTATGCCGCCGAGGTCGGCATGGCTCTGCAATCTTGACGCGAGATTCACCTCGCCGCCTATGATCGTATAGTCCATCCGATCCGCGCTGCCGAAGTTACCCACGGTGCAATAGCCCGTGTTGATGCCGATGCGGAGATGGAATGGCAGAGCAAAGCCGGCTTCGGCCCATTCAGCACGCAGCTCCTGCATCCTGGACTGCATGGAGATCGCCATTCTGACGCATGCGAGTGCGTCTTCCCTGATGCCCCTGGTCTCAGGATCACCGAAAAACACTAGGATCGCATCGCCAATGAATTTGTCGATCGTCGCGCCGTATTCCAGCGCAAGCTTCGCCATCTCAGTCAGATAGTGATTGAGCAGGTCCGTTAGCTCTTCGGACTCGAGCTTGTCGGTCGTCGCCGTGAAGTCGGCGATATCGGAGAAGAAGACAGTCAGCTTCTTTCGGGTGGATGAAATCTCGACGTTTTGCTTACCGGAGAAAATCGAGGCGAAGACCTGTGGCGAGAGATATTTCGACAGCTTGCTCGCCACCGCTTCCAGCGCCCGGTTCTGCTCGCCGATCCGTATGCTCGCCTCCTCCGCCTCGCTCTTGGCGGCTTCCGTGGCCGTATGCAGCCGCGCGTTCTCCAGCGCAATAGACGCAAGCTGTCCGAAACGCTTCAGAAGCTCGACCTCTTCGGTGCCAAACTCGAGCGCCGAGGCATCGTCGTAGGCAATGCCGAGGACACCGATCACCTGGTCGTCAGACTTTAGCGGCACGGCCATAACCGCCCTGATCGTCACGTCGAGCTGGGCAGCGGCAGCCGCCCGCCCCGACCACGTCGCGTATTCGTTGATGACAAGCGCCGCGCCCGTGTGCCAGACCACACCGGCCACGCCCTCCCTGCTCTTGAGCTGCTGGCCGGCGGCCTGTCCCGTATAGACGCCGACGCCGACCATGCGCTGGAGGACCTCCCCGGCTTGGTCTACGAGGTAGACGTAGCCATGCTCCGTGCCGAGCAACCCGGCGGCGCGTGTCGTCAGATCCGACAGCAGCTCGGTCAGATCCAATCTCGCAATCAGTCCAAGCGAGGTATCGTGCAGGGCGGCCAGATATTCGCTCTGGCGGCGAAATCGCAGCGCGAGCTGCTCCTGTTGCCTTCGGCGGTTTTCGAGATCGTCGAGATTGGAGCCCAGTTGCTCTGTCATGTTGTTGAACGTTGTCGCCAGCTTGCCGATCTCATCGCCCGATTCGACCTGGGCGCGCGCGGCGAGATCGCCTTGGCGAACCCGGTCGGCGACGCCCGTCAGGCGCTGGATCGGTCCCGCAATGCTTTCCCGGAAAATCAGCCCCAAGATCAGGCCGAGAAAAGCCGCGGCCACGCCGCCGAGCAGGACAATGCGCTGGGCCGTTTCGAGTTGGTCGCGGCCGCTGCCGAGATCTGCCTGCAGCCGTTGCTGTTCCTCATTGGCGATCTCGTCGAGAATTCCAAGCATGCCTTCGGCAAGTGGTACCGCCTGCGTGCGGAAGAGATACAGATCCTCTCGCGCATGGTCGCCTTCAACCGCACTAAACATCTGCGCGGGGAATTGCAGAAATGCTGCTCGCGTCTTCGACAGCTTGTCAATCAGCTTTTCCTGGTACGGCGTCAGTGCGGCATTCCCTTCCGTTATGTTCTTCCAGGCCGCATCGTTGATCGTAAAGTTCGCCTCGTATTCGTATTTGAAGCTGTCGCGTTTGGTCGTCACATAGCCCCGCAGCCCTGCGACCATGGCATAAAAGGAACTCTGAAAGGACGCGAGATCGGCCAGATACACCATGTTCTCGGGGGTCGCGTCCCGCTTCTGCTGCGCGAGGATCAGCGCTTTCGCGGTTCCGACAATTGTGGCGATCAATGGATTGGCATCCGCCACGAGCAGTTTGAGGGCCGGTTCGCGCCGGAGCTGATCGTTGCGCAATTCGAAAAGGCGGTCCGTTAGCGGCTGCCAGGGGCTAAGCTTTTCGTGGAGCTCGCGCATCCGCTGTGCGACGTCTGCCGCGGGGCCTGGCTGCGGACCGGTTCTAAGGAGATTTTCCAGCGACTGCATATCTTCCAGAAACGCGGCTTTTGCTGAAGTGTAATTGTCACGGTAGCTCTCCTCACCGAGCGCAAGATAGCCGCGGACGGCACTCAGCATCCGTAGTAAGTCGGCCTGCGCCCGCGCCGAGGCGACCGCACTCGGGGCGCTCAGATCGGTTGTTCTGTTGATGCTTCTGACTGCATCGAGGCTACCCAGATAGTTCAAGCCGACAACGAGCAGCGTCAGCGCCGCCAGAATGCCAAATCCGACCGTTAGCTTGCCGCCGATGTTCAGGTTTCTGAGAGCCGGCGAAGCTGCGCGGACGAGCGCATGCAGTGGGGCGACATAGAATGGACGATTTCTTGCGACCAAACGCTCCTCGTGCTCCCCGCCGTCAGCTTCGACCTTCATGGCTTGCGCCGCCAGTCCGCGATGTTCCACGTCTCGGAGTCCCATGGCGTGGGATCGAAGCCGATGATATCGTTGCGAAGGCCCGGGACGTTTGCCCACTCGACAATGGGAATGACCGCGGAATCGGCAATCAGGAGGTCGTTCATCGCCACGAACAGGCCAATGCGCTTTTCCGGATTGATCTCCCTTTCCGATGCGTCGAACAGCGCTTCGTATTTGTCGCTGCAATAGCGGGACTCGTTCAATCCGGACCAGTTGTTGCTTTTCTGGGCGGCCTCCGCGCAGGTCCACTTGACCATATAGCTTCCCGGATCGGGGCTTTTGTTGCCGGTCGCGAATTCCTCGAGATCCGCGTAAAAATGCTGGCTGGTATTGAGGATATCCGGTGCAGGCGAGAAGAAGATGCTCGAGTCGATCTGCTTGTCCTCGACCTTTATGCCGATCGCGGCCAGATCGGCGCCGATGATCTCCTGGGTTTTCTGGCGGACCGTGTTGACGGAGGTCTGGAAAAGAAGGGTGAAGGGGACGCCGTTCTTGTCCCGGATGCCGTCGCCGTTCGTGTCGCGCCAGCCTGCCTCGTCCAAAAGCACGCGGGCCTTATCCAGATCGAATTCCCAAGTCGTGTTGGGAGAATTGTAGAGAACGGGGGCGACGAGGAGGTTTGCGGTTGGCCGACCAGTCCTCCCGTAAAGCGCGGCGATCTTGTTGCGGTCGACAGCCTTCGCCAAGGCGAGCCTCACCTTGGCATCGGCAAGGATTGGGTTGGGAAACTGCAGGCTCGCGCGCTCGCCATCCATTGTCTCACGGTTTGGGTCGGTGAAATTCAGCATGAGGCGCTCGACGTAGGAGCCAAAGTAGAGCGCCACCTTGCCGATCTGCTTCGCTTCAAGCTCCTGCAATTCGGCATCGCCGATCTGCAGGTTCCACGCGTAGTCGACGACGCCGGTGCCGAGCACCGCCTTTGCGGCCGTCTTCGCATCGCCACCACCCTGCAAGGTCACTTCGTCAAATCCCAGACGCGCCCGGTCGCGGTATTCAGGATTGGGCTCATAGATGATCTTGACGGTGTTGACGACATCCTCGCCGATCAGCAGGACGTCCTCGGGGCGGAACTCCTTGAGGCGATAAGGACCGGTTCCGACGGGGGCCAGGTTGGGCGGCGCGTCGACCGCGACCTTGTTGTTATAGGGGGCAAACACATGCTCCGGCAGGATTGTCCCCTGTATGCCGACGAAGGGGAGCGCCCAGGCGGGATCGACGTCCTTGAAGGTTACCTTGACGGTCAGGTCGTCGAGTGCTTCGACCTTGTCGACCGACTTGTAGGTTCCAATACTAGATGAGCCTACATCCGGGTTGGTGATGTAGGAATAAGTAAAGACAACGTCCTTCGCGGTGAAGGGGACGCCGTCTGACCATTTCACATTTGGCTTTAGTTTCCAGGTGACCGACCTCCCGTCGCTTGCCACCTGGCCGTTGGTCAAGGAGGGAATTTCCGCTGCGAGGAACGGCACCAGATGTCCTTCGGCATCGAAGCTCGCCAGTGGCTCATATACAACGCGGCTGGCCGTCTGATCCTTCACACCGGGGGCAAGATGAGGGTTGAGAATACTGGGCGCCTGCCAGAACAGGAGCTTCAGGGTCCTATCACCCGAATGCGCCTGCTGTGGAACAACCGTAAGCAGCATGAACGCGGTCAGAATAACGGAGCATTGCGCTGTACTGATACTCGTGCGTGACGTCGTCATTTGCGATGCCAATCCGCGATGTTCCATGTTTCGGAATCCCAGGGTGTCGGGTCGAAGCCTTCAAGGGCATTGCTAATTCCGCTGACGTCAGCCCAGTGCACCAGCGGAATTGCAGCGCTATCCAGAACCAGCAGATCGTTCATTTTCACGAAGATCTGGCGGCGCTTGGCCGGATCGACTTCGATGGTCGAGGCTAAATAGAGAGCGTCGTAGTCCTTGTTGCAGTAGCGTGCCCAGTTCGACCCGGACCAGTTGTTGGATTTTTGCGCCGCTTCGGAGCACGTCCAGCCAATCATATAGCTGCCCGGATCGGGGCTCTTGTTCCCGTAGGCGTATTCTTCCATATCCGCGTAGAAGTGCCGCCGGGAGTTGGTGCTGTCGGAGCCGGAACCGAGAAAGATGCTCGAGTCGATCATCTTGTTTTCGAGCTTCACCCCGATCGCCTGCAAGTTCGCCTTGACGATCTCCTGGGTCTGCTGGCGAACAGAATTGACGGTCGTCTGGAACAGGAAACTGAGAGGCACGCCGTTCTTGTCGCGCACACCGTCACGGTTGGTATCCTTCCACCCTGCCTCGTCGAGGATGGCCTTGGCCCTGTCGGGATCGAACGCCCATTCGCTGTTCGGCGAATTGAAGATTGCCGGCGCAACCAGAATGTTGCTGGTCGCGCGGCCCGTGCGGCCATAGAGCGCCGCGATCTTCTGGCGGTCGATGGCAAGTGCGAGTGCGGTGCGCACATTTCTGTCCAACAATGCGGGATGTGGATTCTGTACGCTCGACCGTTCCCCCTCGGCGGTTTCGCGACTGGGGTCGGTAAAGTTGAGCATGATGCGCTCCACATAGGAGCCCCAGGATACCGTCGCCTTTCCGACTCCGTCTGTTTCGAGTGTTTTAAGCACCGAGTCGTCGACCTGAAGGTTCCAGGCATAGTCAACAACGCCTTCCTTCAGCACTGCGTTGGCCGCGACCGAAGCGTCGCCGCCGCCCTGCAGCGTCACCTCGTCGAAGCTCAGCTTGCCGGCGTCGCGAAAATACGGATTGCGCTCGAAGATAACCTTCACGGTGTTGACGACATCCTCGCCGATGACAAGCACGTCCTCTGTCTGAAACTCCTTCAAGCGATATGGGCCTGTGCCGACGGGGGCCAGGTTTACGGGCGCCGTGGCCGCATCGCTGTTGTTGTAGGGAGCAAATACATGCTCGGGCAGGATCATACCTTGGACGCCGACGAAGGGCAGCGCCCAGGCAGGATTAACGTCCTTGAACGTGATCTGCACGGTGTAGTCGTCAACAACAACGACCTTGTTGATGGTCTTGTAAGGCCCGATGCTCGCCGAGCCCACATCTGGATTGGTGATATAATTGTAGGTGAAGAGCACGTCCTTCGCGGTGAAGGGGTGCCCGTCGGACCATTTGACGCCGTGCCTGAGCTTCCACACGACCGAACGGCCATCAGCGCTTACTGCACCGTTCTCCAGCGTCGGAATTTCTGCGGCGAGGAAGGGAACAAGGCGACCCTCGCGGTCGAAGCTGGCCAGAGGTTCGTAGACGATCCGACTGGCGGTCTGGTCTTTAATACCGGGAGCCAAGTGAGGATTGAGCGTGCTTGGAGCCTGCCATAGCAGCAATTTCAGCGCCTTGTCAGCCGAATTGGCGTATAGCGGAACAAGTGCGGTCGACAGGAAAAGAACAATCGGCAGGACGCAACGCGCCCCCAGAAACTGTCCGAGCCGCAAGCAACACCGAGCTACCCCCCTCATCGCACTCCCCCACGATGGCGCTGCCCGACCGCGCTTCCCAGACCCCACAGCGCGTCAGTATGCGAACATTGAATTGAATTCCTTCCATGTATTCTTGTCACCGCACATGTTGATCCCATCGAGGTCGGTTGGCAATATGAGGGCAGAGCGGCACAGCCTGACGGTCGAAAAATTCGACGACCTTCAGGGGTTGCCCAACGGGCAATGCTGCCACGCTGAGGCGACCTCGCCTCGCGGTTGCTGCGGCAATCCACTGGAAATTCCGCTTACCTCGACAGAGGCCGCATTCAAGGCGCTCGTCCGGAAGGCCTTGCAAAGTGTCTTCGGACGACGCGGCCCTGGACGCTGATAACCGCGGCTTTGGGCCGCCGAGAGCGGAAACCATTGCCGCTCTGGCCTCATGTTGAGCGAGGCCCAAAGCCAGGACACAAAGGTGGCATCCACGGTCGCTCGCCGCGGACAATATCGGGAATTTCAGAGTCGATTAGCTAGGTTATTGACATCACGTGAGAATTTTAACTACGCGCCTCTCCGCGCGACGGCTGTTGCGAACACCGCGCTGGCATCACTGACAAGCTCTACGTGCTGATATGCAGCCTGCCCCGCGGCCGCACCATCCGCTCTCAGGATCGCGGTGACAATCCGGTCGTGCTCCTGATAGGATTTTGCCAGTCGCCCGGGGAGACGGAACTGCGCTCGCCGAAAGGGGGCAAGCCGCGCCCGTGTCTGGGTCACCATCTCTAAGACATGATCATTGTGCGCACCTCGATAAAGCCGGGTGTGGAACTCGGTGTTGTAAACCGAATATTCCTCTTCTGCGCCAGCATGCACGAGCCTCATCGACGCCTTGTGCCCGAGTTCCAGCGCCCGCCGCTCATCGACTGTCATTCGCGCTGCCGACAGCCTGGCGCAGATCCCCTCGAGTTCCGCCATCGCCTCGAACATCGAATGCAGGTAGGTCTCCGTGACGGTGGCGACCACGGCGCTTCGGTTCGGCTCGCGATCGATCAATCCCATGGCACCGAGTTCGCGCAGGGCTTCTCTTACCGGCGTTCGCGAAACGTCGAAACGAGTTGCGAGCGAACCTTCGTCCAGTTTCGCGCCGGGGAGGATCAGTCCCGTGACGATCATGTCGGAAATCGCCCGCACCATCTGTTCGACAGTGGTTCCGGTACGGATGACATGTCTGCGGCCGGCGTGCTTCACGGTGCGAATCTGCTCACTTTGACACTATGCATACAGATGGCGCCCATGGCTCAAGAAGTCAAATGAAGTCATGAAGTGACTGTAAAATCGGTTGTTTCCGCACCATTAAGTCCATCTCACAACCGCGGAGAGCCTGACCTTTCGCCTACCGATGAACATCCAGTAATCTTTGATTACTATTTATGCATTTTATCGATCAATCTGTATGCACTTTCCGCATCAGCGATTCTCCGTTTACCAACAAGCGTTCTTAAACAACGCCTTACCTCTTGGCACGCTCATTGCATGCACTTTTCTGTAACATTTTTTCGAACCGGCCCTTGCCGCAAGGAGCATTCCGATGACCAAACTCCTTCCCATGACCCGCCGCCATTTTCTTCAGGCTTCAGCAGCCGGCGCACTCGCCTTGACCCCGGGCCTGTTGCCTGACCGCGCCTTCGCCCAGAGCGCGCTAACCGTCGGCTTCATCTATGTCGGCCCCAAGGACGACTACGGCTACAATCAGGCGCATGCTGAAGGTGCGGCTGCACTGAAGGCGGTTTCGGGTGTCACGATCGTCGAAGAGGAAAATGTACCGGAAACCGTCGATGTCCAGAAGACGATGGAATCGATGATCAATCTCGACGGCGCGACGCTGATCTTCCCGACGTCGTTCGGCTATTTCGACCCTCATATGCTGGCGATGGCGGCAAAGTACCCGGATATCCAGTTCCGCCATTGTGGCGGTCTCTGGCAGGAAGGCAAGAACCCGATGAATACGGGTTCATATTTCGGCTACATCTTCCAGGGCCAATACCTGAACGGGGTTGCCGCCGGCTACACCTCGAAGAGCAAGAAGATCGGTTTCGTCGCCGCCAAGCCGATCCCGCAGGTGCTGCAGAACATCAACGCCTTCCTGCTCGGCGCGCGCTCGGTCGATCCATCGATTACCTGCCAGGTTATCTTCACCGGCGAGTGGTCGCTTGCCGTCAAGGAAGCGGAAGCGACCAATGCGCTGATCGACCAGGGCGCCGATGTGATCACCTGCCATGTCGACAGCCCGAAGGTTGTTGTCGAGACTGCTGCCGGCCGCGGAGCTTTCGTCTGCGGCTATCACGCAAACCAGAGTCCGTTGGCGCCGGAAAAATATCTGACCGGCGCCGAATGGGCGTGGGGCAACGTCTACACCGATTTTGTCAAGAAGGCACAGGCCGGCGAAAAGCTCGGCAACTTCGTGCGCGGCGGCCTCAAGGATGGCTTCGTCAAGATGAGTCCGCTCGGACCTGCAGTGCCGGCCGAGGGACGCACAAAGTTTGACGCGACGCTTGCCGAGATGACGGCGGGCAAGTTCTCCGTCTTTAAGGGTCCGATCAAGGACAACAAGGGCAACGTCGTCGTCACGGCCGACAAGAGCTATGCCGAGGATGCCATCGAGCTCGAGAGCATGGCCTACCTGGTGGAAGGCGTCGTCGGATCCACGGCCTGAGCCAGGGGAGAAACGCCATGACAGTCGAGGCAAACACGTCTGCAATAGCGATCGCTTCCGATCGACCGTCCGTAATCAGACACATCTTCGAATGGCTCGCACGGCGCGCGGAACCTGTTGTTATCAGCTTCGGTGCAATTCTGATCGGACTGGCGTTCTTCTCCCTCTTCATTCTGGTGATCGGCAAATCGCCGGCCACCTTGTTCCAACTGATGTACACGGGCGGCTTCGGCAGTTGGTTCTCGATCCAGAACAGCCTCAGTCGGGCCGCCCCGCTGCTTCTGACAGCGCTCTGCGTCGCCTTGCCGGCCCGCTTGGGGCTCGTCATCATCGGCGGCGAGGGCGCAGTGGTATTGGGGGGCGTTGCGGCTGCGGCCGCGGCCGTGCCGTTTGTCGGAACATTACCTGCCCTCCTCCTCCTGGTTCTGATGGCGGCGGTAGCGATGATCGTCGGCGGCATCTGGATTGGTTTTGCAGGGTTCCTGCGACACTACCGCGGTGTCAACGAGACGATTTCCTCGCTACTCCTCGCCTATATCGCCATCGCGCTGATGAACCAGCTCGTGGAAGGGCCACTGCGCGATCCGGCGAGCCTTAACAAACCCTCCACAGCTCCCCTTCCCGCGCAAGATATGCTCGGCAAGATCCCCGGAATGGACGTGCATTGGGGGCTCGCCATCGGTGTCGTCGCCTGCATCGTCTCATGGGTGCTGATCGAGATCACGAGCTATGGCTTTGCGGCGCGTATCGCCGGCGGCAACGTTCGCGCGGCCCAGATCCAGGGGTTGCCTGTCGGCCGCCTGATCGTCGGCTTCACGGCAATCGCCGGCAGCTTTGCCGGTCTGGCCGGCATGATCGAGGTTGCAGCTGTCCAGGGCAGCGCCAATGCCTCGCTTGCCGCGGGCTATGGCTATACCGGCATCCTTGTCGCCTTCCTGGCGCGCCACAATCCGCTGGCAATCATTCCGGTCGCCATCCTGCTTGGCGGCATAGACGCATCCGGTGGGCTGATCCAGCGCCGGATGGGCTTGCCCGACGCGACCGTGCTGGTGCTGCAGGGAACGCTCTTCGTCGTAATCCTGTTTTGCGAGACCTTTTACGGTCGCTTCAAGATCTTCAATCCCGACCTCTGGAAAAGGCGCTCATGATGGAAGCAAGCGGCATTGGAATCTGGGGCGTCCCCCTCGCGATCCTTGCAGGCGCCATCCGCGTCTCGACACCCTTCATCTTCGTCAGCCTTGGCGAAACCATCACCGAACGCTCCGGCCGCATCAATCTCGGGCTTGAGGGCACGCTCGTCTTCGGCGCCATGACGGCCTACGCACTCGCCGTGCTCAGCGGTTCGCCATGGCTCGGCGTTTTGGCGGCGATGGGGACCGGCGCGATCTTCGGTCTGCTGCACGGATGGATCTGCAAGTGGCCCAAGGTCAACGACATCGCGATCGGCATCGCCATGATGCAATTCGGCCTCGGACTGGCGTTCTTTCTTGGTAAGCCGTTCATCCAGCCGGCAGCCCCTCATCTGCCGTCGATCCCGCTTGGCGCCTGGTCAAATCTTCCACAGGTTCAGGCGGCCCTGAACATCAACGTGCTGTTCATCCTTGGCGGCCTGCTTGCGCTCTTCTTGTGGTGGGCGTTCAAAAACACCCGGATCGGTCTCGTCCTGCGTGTGGTTGGCGACAGCACTGATGCGGCGAAAGCGATGGGGATCAATCCGGAGCGTGTCCGGTTGCTGGCGACCGGTGTAGGCGGATCCCTTGCCGCCGTCGGCGGTGCCTATCTCTCGCTCTATTACCCAGGCTCCTGGAACGAAGGGATCTCTTCCGGGCAGGGCCTGATGGCGGTGGCGCTGGTAATCTTCGCGCGCTGGAACCCGATCGGCTGCTTTCTGGCCGCACTTCTCTTCGGCGGAGCGGGTGCGCTTGGCCCTGCCCTGCAGTCGGTCGGCGTCACAAAGGGCTACTACCTGTTCTACGCAGCGCCCTACGTTCTGACGCTCGCCATCCTGATTGCCACGTCCTCGCCGACCCGCTCGCTTGCCGGAGCCCCCGGCGCGTTGTCGCTCACGAAATAGAGGATCTGCCATGAATGGTTTCTGCAGCCTCAACACGTCAGGTCAGGGCGCCTCCCATTTTCCCCGCCGCGATTACGTCGCCCTTGATGGCTTGCGCCGGTTACGCCCCGTATTCCGGATTGCGCAGCTTCGTTTTCGTCAGCGATCAGTTGACGGGGGAGACGATCAGAAGGTCGTCGACGGCGCATCCCGCGGCTTCGGCACCCAGGCGCGGCACCCGGGTGCGCCGCCTTGGCGAAACCCTCAAACTTGCAGGTGAATAGGAGAAGACAATGGATGCGATGGTCGAAATGAAGGGACACTACATCAATGCCGATCCTTATGCCTGGCCCTACAACGGCGCGCTGAGACCCGACAACACGGCACTCATCATCATCGACATGCAGACCGATTTCTGCGGTCCGGGCGGCTATGTCGATCACATGGGCTATGACCTCTCGCTGGTGCGCGCGCCGATCGAGCCGATCAAACGAGTTCTTTCGGCCATGCGCGCCAAGGGCTACCACGTCATCCACACCCGCGAGGGCCATCGGCCTGATCTCGCGGATCTGCCCGCCAACAAGCGCTGGCGCTCGCAGCGCATCAACGCCGGGATCGGTGACGCCGGCCCCTGCGGCCGCATCCTCGTTCGTGGAGAACCGGGGTGGGACATTATCGATGAGTTGAAGCCGATCGAGGGAGAGACGATCATCGACAAACCTGGCAAGGGTTCCTTTTGCGCTACGGATCTGGAGCTTATCCTCAACCAGAAGCGGATCGAGAACATCATCCTGACCGGCATCACCACCGATGTCTGCGTTCATACGACGATGCGCGAGGCAAACGATCGCGGCTTCGAGTGCCTGTTGATCGAGGACTGCTGCGGCGCCACTGATTACGGCAATCATCTCGCCGCCATCAAGATGGTGAAGATGCAGGGCGGCGTGTTCGGCTCCGTCGCCAACTCCGAAACGCTCGTGAGCCAGCTGCCATGAAGACAGTCCGAGACACTCCGCTCCCGCAACCCGGCACGGCTATAGGCATTGACACAATCGATATGACGATGCGCTTTGGCGCCTTCACCGCGCTCGATCATGTATCGATCAAGGTCCCTGCCGGCAGCTTCCACGCCCTGCTCGGCGAAAACGGCGCCGGCAAGTCGACGCTCGTCAAATGCATTATGGGTTTTTACCACGCGACCTCTGGCTCGCTTTCGGTTGACGGCCACGAGGTGACGATCGCCTCACCGAAGGACGCCAGCAACTACGGCCTCGGCATGGTCTATCAGCATTTCACGCTTGTTCCCTCGCTGACAGGCGCCGAAAATCTTGTCATCAGCCGCGCCGAAGTGCCCACTGTCATCAACTGGGCAAAGGAACGGAAGGACCTTGCCGCGTTCATGGAGCGCATGCCCTTCAAGATCCCGCTCGACCGTCCCGTCAGCGAACTGGCCGCGGGTCAAAAGCAGAAGCTGGAGATCATCAAGCAGCTCTATCTCGGCCGCTCCTTCCTGGTGCTCGATGAGCCGACATCCGTGCTGACACCAGCCGAGGCCGACGAAATGCTCAGCCTCGTGCGTGACATGACCGGGCGCGGTGAGCTGACGGTGCTGATGATCTCTCACAAGTTCCACGAGGTGACAAAGTTTGCAGATGCCGTCTCGGTCCTGCGGCGTGGCAAGCTGGTCGGCAGTGGCAAGGTTGGCGAGATCTCCACATCAGACATGGCGGCAATGATGATTGGCGATGTGAAACTCGCCGAGCTCGATACCCGCGTTCTGGTTTCCGAAATAGCCAAGCCCGTCCTCAAGATGGAAAAGGTCAAGGCGGCCGACCGCTCTGGCCTCAAGACCATCGAGATCGATAATCTGATGGTCCGCTCGGGCGAGATCGTCGGCATTGCCGGCATTTCCGGCAATGGCCAGAAGGAGCTGACGGAAATCCTGGCCGGGCAGCGGCCCGCCGAAAGCGGCCGCGTTACCATCAACGGCGACGCCTATGGCGCGACGCGTCCCGAGACTCGCATGAACAAAGTCCGGTTCATTCCCGAAGAACCGCTTCAGAACGCCTGCGCGCCGCGCATGACGGTCAGCGAAAACCTCGCCTTTCGCACCTTCGACCTGAAGGCAGACGGCAGTGATGCGATCTGGCTTAACAAGGGGTGGATGAGGAAACGCGCCACCGCGTTGATCTCCGACTTCAAGGTGAAGACGGCCTCTTCTTCCTCGCCGATCGCGGCACTTTCGGGCGGCAATGTGCAGCGCGCGGTTCTCGCGCGCGAACTGACTGGTGAGGTTGCCCTGCTAATCGTCTCGAACCCTTGTTTCGGCCTCGATTTCTCGGCCGTCGCCGAAATTCGTGCCCGCATCATTAAGGCGCGCAATTGCGGTACGGCGGTCCTCCTGCTTTCTGAAGACCTCGACGAGCTTCTTGAGATGTCCGATCGCATCATGGTGATTTCTGAAGGCAGGCTGGTCTACGAGACAGAGGCGCGATCGGCTGACATCGGCGCGATCGGCGCTCACATGGCGGGGCATCACTGATGGCAAAGATCAAGGCAGAACCCTTCGCCTTCCCGGTCAGGCACGACCAGCTTGCCCTTATCGTCATCGACATGCAGCGCGATTTCGCCGAACCCGGCGGCTTTGGCGCCAGCCTCGGCAATGATGTCAGTCGCATCACCAGGATCGTGCCTGATGTCAAACGGCTCATCCAGGGCTTCCGCAATGCCGGCTTGCCGGTCATTCACACGATGGAGTGCCACAAGCCCGATCTTTCGGACCTGCCGCCGGCAAAACGCGACCGTGGCAGCCCGATACTCCGCATCGGCGACGAAGGCCCGATGGGTCGCATTCTGATCTCGGGCGAGCCGGGCACCGCAATCCTGCCCGAACTCGCTCCCGCCGAGGGGGAAGTCATCATCGAAAAGCCCGGCAAGGGTGCCTTCTATAACACCGAGCTTAGCGAAGTGCTGCAGCAGAGGGGTATCAAACAACTTGTTTTCGCGGGTGTGACGACCGAGGTCTGCGTACAGACCACGATGCGCGAAGCGAACGATCGTGGCTATCAATGCCTGCTCGCCGAGGAGGCGACGGAGAGTTATTTTCCTGAGTTCAAGGCGGCCACCATCGCCATGATCCGTGCCCAGGGCGCGATTGTTGGCTGGACGGCCCATGTCGATGACATTCTGGAAAGCATCACCAATGCCTGAAACGACCCTAGACCTGCTGACCACAGACGGCTGGAAGGAGCTGGAGTTCGGCCCCTTCCGGAAAAACGTGACAATCCACTGGATCCGTCCCTTCCAAGACGACCAGCCAGGCGTTGCCCTGCTGAAATATGAGGCCGGCGCTTCCGTTCCACATCATCGACATGAAGGGCTGGAGACCATTCTGGTCCTCGAGGGAGTACAATCAGACGAGGCAGGCAACTACGGCCGTGGTCGTTACGTCGTCAATGCGCCCGGTACCGAGCATTCGGTCTGGAGCGATACGGGTTGTGTCGTGCTCATTCAGTGGGACCGGCCCGTAACAATACTGGAAGAGGAAAAAGCATGAATTCGACGATACCAGCCTTCGATATTGGCTCGTTGCACGCGTTTTATCGCAGTGGTGGCAGTGTCGCCGCGATGGTCGAAACGGTCTTCGCCCGGATTGCCGCGGTGAACGATCCCGGCATCTTCATTCATCTTGCAGAAAAGAGTTTTCTCCTGGCTGAGGCGGAAAGGCTCGGCAGCTTCGATCCCTCACGACCGCTGTTCGGCATTCCCTTCGCGGTGAAGGACAATATCGATGTCGCCGGGATGCCAACGACCGCAGCCTGCCCCAACTATGCCTATCTGCCGGAACAGGACGCCACCATCGTCCGCCTGCTGCGGGACGCCGGCGCGCTGGTGATCGGCAAGACCAATCTCGACCAGTTCGCGACGGGTCTGGTTGGTGTGCGCTCGCCCTATCCGATCCCGAAAAACGCCATCGATCCAAAACTGGTCCCAGGCGGTTCTTCCTCCGGTTCGGCCGTGGCAACAGCGCACGGCATCGTCAGTTTTGCACTCGGCACAGACACGGCCGGTTCGGGCCGTATTCCAGCAGGTCTCAACAATATTGTCGGCCTCAAGCCAAGTGTCGGCGCGCTCTCGACAACAGGTGTCATTCCCGCGTGTCGCACACTCGACTGTGTCTCGGTCTTCGCACTCACGGTCGATGACGCATGGACCGTGTTCAGCGTCACCGCCCAACATGATGAGACGGACCCTTATTCCAAGACCATTGCAGCGACCGGCTACGGGAAGGTTCCGCCGGTCCTCGCCATCGGCGTACCTGTGAAAGCCGAGCTGCAATTCTTCGGCGACGCCGTGATGGAAGAGGCCTATTTCAACGCGCTGTCCACGTTGGAAAAACTTGGCCACAGACTGGTTGAAATACCCTTCGGGGCCTTCTACAGGGTCGCCAACCTGCTCTATGAGGGCGCCTGGGTGGCTGAACGCTATGCCGCCATCAAGCCGTTTTTCGACGCCGAGGAGCAGAGCCTTCATCCGGTGACCCGCAAGATCTATGGTGCCGCCAGGACACTTTCGGCAGCCGATGCGTTCAGCGGATTTTATGCGCTGCAGGAACTGAAGAAAGAGGTCGCTCCGCTGATCGCATCGGTCGATCTTCTCTGCGTACCAACCGCCCCCACTCATTTTACGCTCGCCAATATCGAGGCCGAGCCGATCCGCGAGAATTCGCGCCTCGGAACGTATACGAACTTCGTCAACCTGCTCGACCTATGCGGTATCGCCGTGCCGACCGGCACGCGCTCCGACGGACTTCCCGCGAGCGTGACGCTGCTTGCTCCCTCCGGTCGAGACGGGCTTGCAGCAACTGTTGCCCGGGATCTGCATCGGGCAACCGGCATGAGGCTCGGGGCGACGGAGTGGTCGCAGCCTCCCTACGCTCCTCCCGCGTCGGACACTGAAAGTGAGGACCTGATCGATATCGTTGTCGTCGGCGCACACCTGTCAGGCATGCCACTGAACCATCAGCTTACCGATCTCGGTGGAAAATTCTCTCGCGACGCATGGACGTCCGGCGCGTACCGGCTTTATGCGCTCACCGGGACCGTGCCGCTAAAACCCGGCATGACACGTGTTGGCGAAGGCGAAGGAAGGAAGATCGAAGTGGAAGTCTGGAAGCTAACAACCGCTGCTTTCGGTGCCTTCGTGGCAGCCATCCCTGCTCCCATGAGCATCGGAACCATCATGCTGTCGGATGGCACGTCCGCAAAGGGGTTCCTGGTTGAACCACTGGCGCTTGTCGGAGCAGTTGACATAACGAACTACGGCGGCTGGCGGACCTATCAGCGAGAGCTTTCGTTGGCACACAAGGTCGGCTGATGGCCCATCCATGAAATAGCAGGCAATTACAGATCTGTTTCAGTTATCTGTTCGAGACTACCGAAGAACGGGGCGGGTCCTCTGGTCATCTGGATAAATCAGCCAGCGGTTCTCGGAGAAATAAGCTCTCGTGCGAGTCTGCTGGTCAGAAGCCTGGGAAAGGACCAGCGAAAAATTGTAACTGTTCTCCTGGCTGGGCTCTCTTCTGAAGTCAAAATATGCACCAAAGCGCTCATATCTGGTGTCAGCGAGTTTCTGGACCGGGATCAGGGCTTCCTGAAAGTCCCCCCACCCCGCCTGGCCGACGATGACCTCGAAGATGCGCATAAGGGAGGGATCAAGCACCCCCTGATCATCTGTGTTCGGCCCGACAATTCTACCGGTGATCTCAGTGATATCGCCCGATGGATTGCCTCGAACACGCAGAAACGTCGACCGAAGAGGACGGACCTCGTCTCGCTCGTAAATGCGCTGAAAGTAGCACTCGTAGTTCACACTTCGCATGGAAGCGGCACGCCATTGCGTCGTGTCGATGCCCGCGTCACGAAACGCAGTGCAAATCTCAGGCCCCGAAATCCGCCATGTGCGCGAGAACTGGCTTGTCAGTTCAGAAACCGGAGCATCGAAAAGGCGCGTTCCCTTCAACACGTATGGGCGTGCATCGGCACCCACGGCAATCAAGTCGCCGGTCGACCGCGTTAATCGTGCCTGCTTTTGAACGACAGGATATTCGCTTGGTGGAGCGAGATAGCTCCAAAAGTGTGCATTGCTTGATAGCGCGAGGCTCCCCGCAACAGCGAAACAGAGAAGACCGATGAGGGGCGTTTTACGGCTTTTTATCCAGAGCGGCGGCCTAGTTATCCGACTTCCTGAACTCTGGCTTCCCAAATCAAGCACCGTCGTGAGGTAAATGCGAGATCTCTAAGATAGCAGTGGTTGAACTGATATGGAAGATATCGGCCAGCTTGCTATGCTTTTCATGACGTTGATGGTGTCGCCGCCGAGGCGAACACTGCCGCGATCATGGGCTGAGGTTGACGCCCCGGCGTGCAATCATCCTAGCATTTCTGGAGTAGAGTTCCAGAATTGCAAGGAAGCGACGTCCTGAAGCCGCCCTCTAGCGGCAGCCATGCTATTTTTCTTTCAGCCTTTCTAAAGCCGTTCACCCTTTGCCGAGCCGCCGACATACTCCTGGGGGAGGCATCGCTGATCGCTGTTTCCTTGCCGTGCCTGTGCGAACTCCTGTGGATACTGCGAAGGGGTGCGAAGCGGGCAAAACAACAGATTGCGGTAACTGTTTGTGATCTGTTGGACGGCGGGAATGTCGTGATGAAGGGATCGTGCGTTTGCGCTAGTCAGAGGCCCAAGGCCGCGCCATCCTTGCGATGATCAGAGCCGGCAATGTAACCGTCACGGTACCGGCAAACAAGTTGCGCGCCGCCGAAAGCAAAACTGTTGTCGGGACTATTCCGGCTGATGGTGTGACCACGGCTCACAAGGCCGTCAATCGTCGCCTGCGGCATGGTGTGCTCGACTGCCACGTCCCGACCTGAAACGAAGCGCCACCGTGGAGCGTCGCTTGCCGTCTGAGGGTTCTGCCCGAATGCGATCATACGCACGACCATCTGTACATGCCCCTGAGCCTGCATTGGGCCACCCATGACTCCGAAACTCATCAACGGCTGATTATCTTTCATCAGGAAGCCGGGGATTATCGTATGGAACGGCCGTTTCCCGGGTCCAACCTGATTTGGATGACCTTTTTCTGTGGTGAAGCCCAACCCGCGGTTTTGCAGATGGATGCCGGTCCCGGGAATGACAACTCCCGAGCCGAAGCCCGAATAGTTCGACTGGATGTAAGAAACCATCATGCCCTTTTCGTCACAAGCGGACAGGTAGACAGTGCCACCCAGTCTCGCCTCAGACCGTGGCGGAATAAGTGTGATTGTTTTTCCTTTATAATCCAGCTTGCGCTTCAAACGCAGACGGAACGAACCTCACAACAGGGCGGAATCGAGTCTTAAAACCTCAGATCGTCCCGGAAGTCGGTCAGGTGGCGCGAAGTCTCCGATGGCTTTAACCAGGTCCTCCGGACATTGCTCCACCAGTGCCATCACCACCGTCGTTGTCGTGGTAGTCATCGGCGCGCGGCAGACGCAACCGTATGCCTTCGCGGTCCCCTACTTCTGGAAGGACAAAAGCATTGGTCTTGCTCAAAAGTGCCATTGCACCCGGCAGCGTCGTCCAATCGATTGCGTGTGAGTAGCGCTGTCCGAATTCGAGGGTTTTGAGAAGAGTGTCCGGGTTTCCGTAGTTGCTCATCAGCCTAAGTCCCTCCAGATAGTTCGAGCGGTAGACGGTAGGAATGATGATCCGCGCTTCGTTCCCTGCTGACAGTTCGGCATTCATCATAATGCGTGCTGACCTGCCGTTACCGTCGGCAAACGGGTGAACCTCCGCGACCATGAACATCATGAATATTGCCCGGTCCAGTGGCGCTTCGAGTCGTTGGTAGATATCGAATCCTTGTCGTAGGGTTCCGACAACATCTTCTGGCCTGACGAAGATGGTTGCACCTGCTTTGTTGCCGGACGACTTGAATTCTCCAGGCTTCTTTTCGGGACGCCCTTCCATAATCCTCTGGTGACGTTGCTTCAGCAGTTCGAGAAATTCTTCGAAATTCTTGGGTGTTCGACCGTTGTCGTCTGGGTTGGACACCACGGCAAAGGTACCCTGTATATCGTGAGCGTCTGCAGGCCGTTCTGGCGGGATCGCCCCGTTGAAGATGATATCCTCGGCCTCCTCGACCTCGAACTCTGTACCTTCAATAAAGTTCGAGAAATACGCTTCGAAAAAGGCCATGTGCACGGCCGAGGAACCGTTGAGATGAGCGATCCGTGGACTTTGAGGGGCCCTTGCCCTGAGTACGTCGTACATTGAGTTGAGCAGGTCGACCCTCTTGTGATCGAACGGCATCCCGGTTGCATGGGCGATGGCCGAAGGTGCCGAAAGCTTGACGTCCCTCGTCCCGAGGAGCGTACCGATAATGGTATCCAGGTCGTTGGACTCCTTGACCAAACCGAGGACGCGGCCTGCGTCTTTAATCTGGTCACGCAGAAGATTCAGGCCAGCCTCTCCGTTGGTACGAAGATACTTGGTGAGGTGTTCTTCAATCTCAACTCGGGAAGCGGTCCGTGAAACCCCGGTTCGGGCGCGAGAGGACACCATGTTTTCGACAAATGCACGCGCTCGCGACGAACAGTAAAGACTATCGCGCATAGGGAAATCGCCTACCACCCTCCCGACACCTACACGTGCGCGGAGCGTGATACCAGGAAGTTCGACATCCCGTTTTGACCCGGCATCGAGGAAGACTGTTCCGTCACCTGCCGGCTTCATTTCGAGCGCGGTGCGATCAACGATGACAGCGTCAGGAAAATAGAGGGGGACGATCTTCCATACATTCCGCCTGACCAGTTCGGCAGGATCACCCGAGAGATGACTTGTGAACAATCGACTACCGAGGGGCCGAAGCTTGCCAGCTTGCACTGCCCGCGAAATCTGAAGCGAAGTCGCTGTTGTGGACACTATGAAATCTGGAATATCGACCATTTTCTCTCCTTAGCCGCACCCGCGGCGCTGAAAATGCAAAGATTTATGACTTAGCAGATCATCAATGAAAATTTTCAGCACTTAATCATGATGCAACGTATGGATTGAATCTGCATTTAACAAGTCGCGCGTGAGCATTTATGAAAACTTTGGCACTTTAACCAAGTGCCGTTGATGATTTATCCGACTTAGCGTCAATGTATGTCGAGTTTGTATCACACGTGGAAGCAAGGAGCCGATCAATCGGGAATTTGATCGCTCCTCATTTGCTGACCGTTTCAGCATTCGGGTTCTGGATTGCTCGGTCGATGGCGCAACCGGCCTTTTCAAGCAGAGCTTGCGCGGCGTGCAGACGGAGCGTCAGGGACGGCGCCTGCGATGCTCTGTTGAAACGGCTAATCGATATCGCACTCACGGCCTGGCCACGGAAGAGTAGCACCTAGAGGGACCTGATGTGAGGGATCCGAACCAGCGACTCTGCAGTTCCGCTGCTTTGATGTCATATCGAAAGGACATCCAAGTGTAGAGGAGACTTTCCCTCATCAAAATCAGATCGGTCTTGCCAACGAGATCCCGTTCGACATAGCCGGGTCATGCACAGGCCACGACGATCGTCGGAGGCGCCTTCAGGCAGGTTCCCAAGCCAGGAATGGCCGACGCTGACAGCGGGACAGAAGATCAACGTTCTTGATAATAGTTGATAAAACGCCGATCTTGTCTCCTATCGTGCGATGGCTGACAAGGCCGACAAATCAGCATGATCCTTGAGGTCCACCGGGTACTCAGGTTGCACATGTGCAGAGGATCGGTGTCATCAGCCTGACATGTGCATCCATGCGCTCCAGAACCTTTGCCGGAACGACCTCGCGTTCCGGTAGCGACCACCAGCGACCATTTACGCGCTCGACCATTTCGACCACCACCCTCAAAACCGCGGCTTCCGGCAATCGCGCGCGATTGGCGAAGGCTTTCCATCGCTGTGCATCCAATGCCTTGAAAGGACGCTCGCCGGCGAGCGACAGAGCCATGGCGTCCGCCGGGATGTACGGGATCGTCGAGAGCACGTCATAGACAGGCGCGAGATCCGGTTTGTCACCGACACCTCGATAGATCAATGACCAGTTTTTCAGGTGCATGTCGCCATTGCCCGTCAAGGCAGCTAGAGCCAATCGGCGGGCGAACTCGAGAGCGGCTGCGGACGACACGGCAATGTTCAAGGCCGCAGCGATATCATGATAGGCGGCTCCTTCATACTTCCGGGAAGGATTGACGCCGAAGACCTGGGCGAAGTCCTCGATATGGATCCGCTCACCATTGATGCTACGATCGAAGCGTTTGACGAGCAGGACTTTTCCATCTGACAGCGTTTCGAACTCTTTTGGAATTCCTTCGAGCTCCGATTGCTCGACAAGTTCGCGTTCCGGCACCTCCATGCCGATCGCTTCTGCCAAAGCAAGATTGGCATACTCGTTCTCCGAGACGCCGGGAAATGAGGTGGACGGAAACTTGGCGATATACGACCCCTGCTCGTCACCAAGCGGCAGGGTCACGCCGCCGCCCTTCCCCGTGTTCTTGATGACTGAGAGCTTCATTTGCACACCTGCAAGCGAAAACCGGGCTTTCGGTTTCGGGACTTGTATATCGTTGAGATGCACCACAGTTCCGTCGCTCGGCACGACGCGGACGGCACCCGGCAGGTCCGAGCCGAGTGCGACAAGCAGGTCGAAATCGTTCCCGGCGCGTATGCTATCGGCGTGATGCTTTTCCATCGCCTCGCGCAGCTTGTCCTCTGGGAGAAGATTGGCGAAGAACGCCGGCAAGGCTCTGGCAATAGGCTTCGGGTCTTTGCGCAAGCCCCCGTTGGCGGCGCGAAAAGACAGGCTAAGAACGGGAAATCCGCCGGTCGCGCGATAGCTATCATCGAAACTGAACGCGTTGAAATCACCGGGCGTCCTTACGAGCGTGCCTACCTTCACGTCGTTCAGCAGCACGTCGAGCGACGAGATGGATCTCGGATTGGGAAAGGCCTCAGTCACCACGTTCACCGCCTGGATTTGCAACGAATGCCGGAAGATCATCGAGATCGTCGTGTGGCCGCAGTAAAGCATCGACGGCCGGCACCATCGCCTGCGGGATGAGCATTAGCTCAAGCCCGAGAGCACGGGCGATGTTGATTAAAGTCGTCGTACGCGCGGCGCTACTTCCAGCCTCGATTTCACGGTATCGAGGCCGCGATATGCCTGCCATGTCGGCGACCTGCTCTTGGGTTAATCGCTGGACCTTACGAGCGGCCTTCAGCAGTTGCCCGATATCCAGCAGTGCGTTTGACTCGGAGCGTGCCATCATCCTTACCCGTCCCGTCTTCTTAGAGCTGGTGGGTGAGCTAGCAAGATCATCCCTTCCAGTCAAACAAAAAGATAAACATACGGATCATTTCAGAACACATGATCTGTTTACATATCATTAATGACGTTTTCAGACGACGCCGCGAGGCGTCCCCACCTTACATGCTTCGTTAAACGCCGACGCTTATTTCCGCTCGCCCTCGGCACCGGTGCTGACAAGAAATGGAATGAGCATGCCCAAACACGATCTCTCATCACGTCATTTTCAGAAAAAAATGTCCGAATTCCGCGAGGTACGTATTGCACCGATGTCCTCGAAGCGGGTGCTGGAAAATGTCCGCCCTCGACTTTTTGAAGCGGATTGACGCCGAAATGCCCAATGGGCCGGACGTGCATCTGGTGATGGACAACTATGCCACCCAAAAGAGACCAAGGGTCAAGGCATGGCTCGCGCGCCGCCCACACTGGCATGTTCACTTCACGCCAACGTCGGCATCCTGGATCAATCAGGTCGAGCGATGGTTCGCAGAGCTGACGCGAAAACAGTTGCAGCGCGGCGTACACCGTTCCACTGCAGAACTTGAAGCCGACATCGACGCTTTCATCGAAACCCACAACGACAATCCCACCCCATACAAGTGGGTCAAATCCGCCGACCAGATCCTCGCGTCGGTCAAACGCTTTTGCCAGAAGACAATGAACCGAACTTCAGATTCAGGTGACTAGACTAGTCAGTCTGATCGTTTACCGTAAGCGGCCGCCGATGATCCGCTCGTGTGAGGACTGGCCAGACACGTAGCGCGCGATCAAATGACCGATCTGACAAACTATCTCGTAGTAATTGGATGGAAACGGATGGATAATAGTACATGAGAGTGTCTCATGAATTGGATGGGAATATGGAATTTCTAAACACGGCGACCGTCCCGATCACGCCCGAAATCCTTTCGCTCATCGCCGAAATCGACGAATTCAAAGGTGCTTGGCGTGCGATCTGCCGGATCGCGCCTGAGGGGCTGTCCATCCTTCGGCGTGTCGCCACGATCGAACGTCGGTTCCTCCACACGTATTGAAGGGGCACGCCTGACCGACCCGGAGGTCAAAAAGCTGCTGGCAAATATCCGCCTCGGGTCATGCGGAGGTGATGGAGACCATCTTCAATACTTACGAAGCTATTTCGTTCACCGAGAATCATATCCGTCAGCTCCACCGCGACCTTCTTGCGCATTCGACAAAGGCCGAGCGGCATCGCGGCGCCTACAAAACCCTCTCCAACAACGTGGAAGCGTTTAACGAAGAGGGCGAGAGCCTCGGCATCGTTTTCGAAACGGCCTCGCCGTTCGATACGCCGCGTCGAATGCAGGAACTGATCGCCTGGCTGAATGAGCAAGGGCGAGAAAAGCGGCTCCATCCACTTTTGGTCGTCGCGATCTTCGTTGTCGTTTTCCTAGAAATCCATCCATTTCAGGATGGCAATGGCCGCCTATCGCGTATTCTGACCACCTTGCTGCTCCTGCGGGCCGGCTACGCTTACGTCCCGTACAGCTCGCTCGAAAGCATCATCGAGCAAAGCAAGGAGAGCTATTACATCTCGCTTCGGCGCACGCAGGGAACGATCCGCAGCGCGCAGCCCGACTGGAATCCCTGGATCGAGTATTTTTTGAGAGCCCTGCATCGGCAGAAGACCCGGCTTGAGAAGAAAATGGAGCGCGAGCGTATTATCCTCGCCGACATGGCGGAATTATCCGTTACATTGCTCGAGTTGGCGCGCGAGCAAGGGCGGATTACGGTCGCGCAGGCTGCCCGGATCACCAATGCAAGCCGTCACACCATCAAGGACCATCTCAAGGCACTTGTGGATCAAGGGCACCTCATCCTGCACGGTGCCGGCCGCGGCGCCTGGTACGGTCTTTCCTGATGAATCGGATGTCAGGCCCATCTGAATGGTTTGCAGTTGAAGGGAACAGAACCAGCGCGGCACTATTCAAATGAGCTAAGCTTCTGAAAACCCTAGAAAAGGATAGTAGTGGCCCGGGGGGATCCCCGAGCCTTTTTCGCTTATTTCGCGGTCTTTATCTTGTTGACCTCTTCGGCGCTCAATTCGCCAACAGTCGTCACCTCGCCATTGGTGATCTTCCAGAGACGGAACGGGCCGGTGATGTCGCCGTATTGATCGAAGCTGACAGGGCCGATGACGCCTTCGTACTTCACAGGCTTGCCGTCCTTGATGAGCTGCAGAGCCTTGGCAAACTCTTCCTTGCCGGCATGGATCGGCGTGCCGCCTTCGGCCACCACTCCCGGCACCGCAGCCTTGATGGCGGCAGCATCCGCTTTGCCCGCCTTGGCGATGGCAAGTGCGACGATCGCACCGGCATCATAGGAGCGGTCAGCGGCCGGGGCAGAAGGCGAGATGCCGCCGGAGAAGGCTTCATAATTGCCGTTGAAATACTCGGTCGACGCCGTCGGGCTGGTGCCGGAGGAGGTGCCATAGGCGTTCTCCAAATACTGCGCGCCGACACTCTCGATGAAGTCCTTGGAGTTCATGCCGTCGTTCAACAGGAATGTCTGCTTGCCACCGCCGGAAACCCAGGCGCGGGCAATGGTGGCGCCATCGACGGGAGTGCTGACGAGATAGAGCGCATCGGGATCACCGGCCATGGCGGCGCTGGCTTCCGAGGCGTAGCTCGACTGCTTCTCGTTATAGGGCGTGGTCGAGGTGATCGTGCCACCGAGCTTCTGATAGGCGGTCGCGAACTCCTTGACCATGTTCACGCCGAAATCGTTGTTGACGTTGATGATCGCGATCTTCTTCAGGCCTTGATCAATCGCGAACTTCGCAGCCGCCGTGCCCTGTAGCGCATCGGAGGTAATGGTGCGGAAAAAGACGCCGTTGGTCTTGCCGCTGCGGCCAAGCTCGGTCAGCGTCGGCGAAGACGATGCAGGCGATACCTGCACGACGCCGGCCGGCGCCGTCACCGATGTCAGGATCGGGATCGAGACTGACGAGATGATGCCGCCGATGATGACGGGCACCTTCTTGATGTTAACGAGCTGCGTCGCCTGATCGACGGCAACGTTACCCTGGCTCTGGCTGTCGCGGGTATCGGCCACGACCTTGCAGCCATTGACGCCACCGGCGTCGTTGATATCGCGGAAAGCCATCTCGACGGACTTGGCACCCGCCTTGCCATATTCACCGGCCGGACCGGTCAGTTCCATGACGAGGCCGACGGTGATGTCGCAGTCGGCCGCCAATGTCGGCGCCGTGGACGCAGCAAGGGCAGCGACCATGGCGGAAAGCAGGAATGTCGTTCTCATTTTTGTTCCCCTTTGTTGAGATTGTACTTCATAATGCTGCCGTGGCGGCCTTCCCTGTTCCGCTCCAGCGCATAAACGTCGCCGTCGAGCGGCTTTGAATGCGCAAGGACCGCATCAATCTCGGCCCTGTCCGTTTCGCTGAGCACGATATCGGCGATGGCGAGATTGGACTGCAGGTGATCCCTATTGCGGGCGCCGACGATCACGGCCGCGACGCCAGGCTTGGTCAGCATGGCGGCGCTGGCGATGGTCGCGATATCGGTGCCGTGGCGGTCGGCGATCCCGCGCAGCGTCGATAGCAGGACCTGGAACAGGTCCCAGCCGCCGAAATCATCGATGATTAGCTTGTATTTCGTGAGCGACCGGTTTTCGAGCGGATGCTCCGGCTCCTTTTGGCCGAGCCAGCGATCGCCCAGGAAGCCGCCGGCCACCGTGCCATAGCAAAGCAAGGCGAAGCTCTTCTCCTGAGCAAGCGCCACCATGCGCTTTTCCGGGCGCCGGTCGAGCAGCGAATATTGCAGCTGCAGCGAGGTGAAGGGCACGCCGGAGCCGATGATCGCCTCGATATGATCGGTGTCGAAATTGGTCCCGCTGATCTTGCCGATCTTGCCGGCCTCATGCAGCTCCTTCAGCCAGCTCGCCGTCGCCAGCCAGCCCTCGATATCATAGGCCCACCAGTGGAACTGAACGAGATCGAGGCAATCGAGGTTGAGCCGCTTGCGCGAGGTATCGATGACGCCTTCGACGTAAGCCTTGCTGATGTTTGGCAGGACCGTGAGATCGGGAACGAACTTGGTGTGGACGCGGATGCGCGAGAGGGCCTCAGTGCCGCGCAGGTTTTTGTAGGCAACGCGGAAACGGCCGATCAGCTCCTCGACACCGGTATAGATATCGGCGCAGTCGAAGGTGGTGATGCCGGCATCGGCAAAGGCAATCATGTCCTCGAGGGCGCTCTCGCCATCGATTGCGCCATGGCCGCCCGCCAGCTGCCAGCCGCCGCGAATGACGCGGGAGATTGCGTAACCGGGGGCGATGGTGATGCGCTGCATATTGGTCGGCCTACTCGTCATTCAAGGGAACCGCCGTGGTGGCGGCATGGCTGAAACGGCGCAGGCCCGTGCGGGTGATCCTGAGCCGTGTCGAGCAATTGGGATCCGGGCAAGCGATGTCGGCGTCCGTCGTCATCCAGTCGTTGCGATCTGTCGGACGCTGCTTGGCCGCGAGCAGCGGCAGCACGGAGGAGAGCGAGTAGATCGAAATCCCCTGCCCCTGTGGCAGGTGCAGCATCTCGCCTTTGAGCTCGAAATGGTCGCCCGGCTTGGCGCCGCAATAGACCGCGCCTCCTTCCGGAATGATCACGTCGACCCTCAGATCAAAAAGGTCGAAGCCGTCGTCGATGGGTTCAGCCATGATGGTCTCCCGGCGCGTGATCTTCAGGTTCGGCGTCCAGCCGCCCGCGGATCAGATCGAAGGAGCGGCTGATGTCGTTGGAAAGCGATCGGATCGCGGCCTCGACATCGCGCTTTTCGAGCGCATCGATCAGCGCCCAGTGATGATTGGTGGCGGCAAGTCCGCCCTGTTCGTCATGAATATGCGCGGCCTTGCGGATTATCGCGCCCGATTGCAGCCACAGGCTCTCGACGATCGGGATCAGCACCTGCGAGCGCGCTGCATGATAGATGTGGAAATGAAACTGCTGGTTCAGCGCTGATGTGACATGGCCAATATCCTTGCCATGCTGCTCGAAAGCGAGATCGCAATCGACATTGATCTGCTTCAGCACGGCAAAGTCGTCATCCATCAGACTGGGCAACGCCAGCGCAACCATCTGGCCCTCGATCAAGATGCGGGCGCGGGCGAGATCGTCGAGACGTTCACGGGTGATGAGTGGCACGCGCACCGAGCGATTGGGCAGCGATTCCAGCGCCTGTTCGGACACGAGGCGCCCAAGCGCCTCGCGCACCGGCATGGTGCTGGTCTGCAGCCGCTCGGCGAGATCGACGATGCGCAAAACATCGCCTGCATCGAACATGCCGTTGATCAGCGAGTTCCGGAGCTGCGAGTAGACGCGGTCCTGCAGCGTCTCGCGCCCGACCGGAGCGAGCGCGTCGTCACGGTAGTGACCGCCATCGGCGGGCGTCCTCGCCTGGGCTCCTGCAGACGGTACTACCCCCGTCTGGACTACCATTGAGCCTGGTCCGTGGAAGGCCGGTTTTTTCGGTTGCTTTTAAACATGGGGTAAAGTTTGATCAAACATCACCGATCAAATCAAGAGACTTCTTTCTCCATGCCCTTGCCAATGCCAGACGCCCCAAAGAAAGCGGCAGAATCCGCGAGAGCCGTGATCGACGCGCGCGAACTAATGAAGTCGTTTCAGGGCAACGTGGCCGTCGGCGGCATGTCAATCAGGCTCGGCGAAGGCGAAATGGTCGGCCTCATCGGCCCGAATGGGGCCGGCAAGACAACGCTGTTCAATCTGATCGCCGGTAGTCTCAAGCCGACGTCGGGCGAAATCTGGATCGGTGGTCGGGAGGTGTCGCAGGAAAGCCCGGAACGACGAATTGGTCGCGGTGTCGGCCGTACCTTCCAGATCCCGAAGCCCTTTCTTGAGATGACCGTGCTCGAGAACGTGCTCGTCGGCGCACAGGCGCAGGACGGCGAGCGGTTGGTCGCCAACTTCCTGCGCTTCGGCCATGTCAGGCAGCAGGAGCGGCTGGCGATTGAGAAGGCGCGCGCGCTGCTGGAGTTCGTCACCTTGTCCGGCCTTGGGGGACAGCCCGCAAAGGTGCTGTCGGGCGGGCAGCGCAAGCTGCTCGAGCTCGCGCGCATCCTGATGGCGGATCCGCAAGCGATCCTGCTCGACGAGCCGGCGGCGGGCGTCAACCCGGCGCTCTTGGAGACGATCATGGAACGCGTGCTGGATCTCAATGCGCAGGGCAAGTCGATCTTGCTGATCGAGCACAATATGGACATGGTGTCGCGGCTCTGCTCCCGCGTCGTCGCCATGGCGCTCGGCAAGCCGCTGGCCGAGGGCACGCCGGCGGACGTCGCCTCCAATCCCGATGTGATCGAAGCCTATCTCGGAGCGGCGGCATGACAGCGACAGCGCTTCAAACCCATGCGCTGATCGCCGGATACGAACCCGACCTGCCGATCGTGCGCGGCGTCGATCTCTCGGTGGCGCCGGGCGAGCTGCTGGTGCTGCTCGGACCGAACGGCGCCGGGAAGTCGACCTTCGTCAAGGCGATCGCCGGCGTGGTGCCGATCCACTCAGGAAGCGTGATGCTCGGGGAGCGGGAGATCACCCGCGTCGCGTCTCACCGCAAGATCGGCGAAGGCCTTGCCTTCGTGCCGCAGACCGAAAACATCTTCGCGACGCTGACCATTCACGAAAACCTGCAGCTTGCTGCCGCTGTCCTGCCGAAGCCGCAGCGCTCCGAACAGATTGCCGCGCTATACCGTCGCTTTCCTGACCTCGCCAGCAAGCCTTCGCGCCTTGCCGGGGCGCTGTCGGGCGGGCAGCGGCAGATGCTGGCAGTCGCCCGCGCGCTGATCGTCGATCCCTCCGTGCTCATCCTCGACGAGCCCTCGGCCGGCCTGTCACCGAGGATCGTCGGCGAGGTGTTTTCGATGCTGAAGGAGATTAACGCCGGCGGCGTTACCGTCATTCTCGTTGAGCAGAACATCAAGGCGGCGCTGGCGATCGCCAGCCGCGCCGTCATCCTTGTCGAAGGCAGGATCAGGCACGAGGGCGAGGCCGCCTCGCTGCTCGGCGACCCGCTGATCGCCAAGCTCTATCTCGGCACCGCCACGCAAGCGTCGGAGGCACCATGAACCCGCAATTTCTCATGGATGGCCTGATTGCCGGCGCCATGATCGGCCTCGGCGCTATTGGCGTGACGCTCACCTATTCGATCCTGCGCTTTGCCAATTTCGCCCATGGCGAGATGCTGTCCTGGGGCGCCTATCTGGCGCTCGCGGTCAGCGGCGGCATGGGGCTCTTGTCGACCACGCTGACGAAGCCGATCGGCCCCTTCTCCTTCGGCTGGTCGCTGCCGCTTGCAGCCGTGATCGCGATCCTGCTCACAGGCTTGCTGGCGCTGGCCGTCGATGCGGTGCTGTTCGCCCGCCTGAGAGCGCGCGGCGGCGCGATCATCATCCTCGTCATGGCGAGCTTCGGCGCCTCGCTTGCGCTGCGCAGCCTGCTCGAATTCATCTTCACCTCCAAGCCCGTCTATTACACCAAGGCATTGCAGATCGCCGTGAAGATCGGCGGCGGCCTGCGCGCCACGCCCGATCAGCTCCTGTCGCTCGGCCTGTCACTGGTGGCGGTCGTCGCCATCCACCTGCTGATGACCCGGACCGATATCGGCCGCTCGATGCGCGCTGTTAGCGAAAACCCGGCTCTGGCGGGCATTGCTGGCGTGGATGTGCGCCGCGTGATCCGCGTCGTCTGGTTCGTCGGCGCTGCCCTTGCCTGCATCGCCGGCATCATGACCGGGCTGCTTGTGCAGATCCGCCCCTATCTTGGCCATGACCTGCTGCTGCCGCTGTTTGCAGCCGCGATCCTTGGTGGGATCGGCAGCGTGCCGGGCGCGATGATCGCCGGATTGATCGTCGGCCTGTCGGAGGCTGCCGCCGTGCAGATCGTCGGCGCGGAGTGGCGTGCGGCTGTTTCCTTCGTCATCATCGTGGCGGTCTTGCTTCTTCGCCCGCGCGGCCTGTTCGGGAGAGCGGCATGAGCCTTGATCTGATCGCCTACGCCGCCTTCTTTCTCACGATGGCGCTGACCTATGCCATCATGTGCCTCGGGCTTAATGTGCAATGGGGCCAGACCGGCCTCTTCAACGTCGGCATCGCCGCCTTCGTCGCGATCGGCGCTTACGTGTCGGCGCTATTGACGACGCCGGATGCGCCCGGCCGCTTCGGCGGCTTCGACATGCCGATCGCCATTGGCTGGCTCGGCGGCGCGCTGTTCGCCGGCCTTGCCGCCTGGCTGGTCGGCGCGCTGACCATTCGGCTGCGATCCGATTACCTCGCCATTGCTACCTTCGGCGTTGCGGTCACGGTGCAGCTTTGCGTGCTTAACCTGCAGCCGCTGACCGGCGGCGCCTTCGGCATCGGCTTCATTCCGCGCCCGTTCGGAAACCTTGCCGCTGATCCGCTGGCATTTTCCCTTTCCAATCTCGCGCTGATGGCGGCCGTCGTGCTGGCGCTCTATCTGGCGCTCCAGCATCTCGCCAAGAGTCCCTGGGGCCGCGTGCTGCGCGCCATCCGCGAAGATGAGAACGCGGCACAGGCGCTCGGCAAACGGCCGATCCGCTTTCGCCTGCAGGCCTTCACCATCGGCGGCGCCATCATGGGGCTGGCAGGCGCGGCGCAAGGACATTTCATCGGCTTTATCGCGCCAGACAATTATCTGCCGATCCTGACCTTCCAGGTATGGGCGATGCTGATCGTCGGCGGCTCCGGCAACAATCGCGGCGCCATTCTCGGCGCGGTGCTGGTCTGGGGTCTTTGGGCGCTGTCGGCCGCCGCCGTCTCCGCGCTCGTACCGCCCGAACAGCAGGCCCGCGCGGCATCGATGCAGATCGTCATGATCGGCGTCGGGCTCTGCCTCATCCTGCTCCTGCGCCCACGCGGCATCCTCGGCGCTTCCAATACGCTGGCCTCGCTGACCAGCAAGCGAAAACAGACATTCAGGGAATAGAAGCATGTCCCCCACGCCCCCACGCATAGCGCTCACCAAGGATCTCTCCATCAGCCGCATCGTTTGCGGACTCTGGCAAGTGGCCGACATCGAGAAGAACGGCACGGTGATCGATCCCGACAAGGGCGCCAATGTGCTGCAGGCCTATGCGCGCGACGGCTTCGACACGTTCGACATGGCCGATCACTACGGTTCGGCGGAGTTGATCACAGGGCGACTGCTGTCGCGCTATCACAATGGCCAGCGGCCCGTTGCCTTCACGAAGTGGTGCCCGGAACCGGGACCGATGACGGCTGATGTCGTGCGTCGCGGCGTTGAGGAACGGCTGACGCGGCTTGGCGTCGACAAGGTGGATCTCCTGCAATTCCACTGGTGGAGCTTCGAGCATCCCGCATGGCTCGACGCCCTGCACGAGATGCAGCGCCTGCGCGATGAAGGCCTGATCGGCTCGCTCGGCCTCACCAACTTCGACGCCGGGCATCTGGCGCTGGCGCTCGCCGATGGCATCGAGATCGCCAGCAATCAGGTTTCGTTTTCCCTGGTCGACCGCCGCGCCGCCGGTGCGCTTTCAAAGCTTTGCGCGGAGAGCGGCGTCAAGCTTCTTGCCTATGGGACGCTCTGCGGCGGACTTCTCTCGGAGAAGTGGCTCAACAAGCCGGAGCCGACGTCGATCGCCGATTGGAGCCGCTCGAAGTACAAGCGCTTCATCGATACCGCCGGCGGCTGGGAGGCCTTCCAAGGCATTCTCAATGCCGCCGCAACCATCGCGGCTACGCATGGCGTCTCGATTTCCAACGTCGCGAGCCGCTGGGTTCTGGAACACGATGCGGTCGCCGCAACCATCGTCGGCGCGCGGATCGGTGAGAACGAGCATCGCGGCGACAACCTGAACGTCTTCTCCTTCGCGCTCGAGGAAGAGGATCACCTGGCGTTGAACGCCGCCTTCGCCAAGACGCAACCCATTCCCGGCGATTGCGGCGACGAATACCGCAAGCCGCCGTTCCTCACCGCATCCGGCGACCTCAGCCACCATCTCGATGCCATTCCATCTATCTACACCGCTCAGGCCGTGCCCGGTCGTCCAGGCCGCTCGCGCGTCTCGTCCGGCAGCATCTGGGAGCCGATCGCCGGCTATAGCCGCGCCGTCCGGATCGGCAACCGTATCCTCGTCTCCGGCACCACCGCGACCCATGGCGCGGACCGCTGCGTCGCACCCGGCGATGCCGGTGCGCAGGCCACTTACGTTCTCGACAAGATCGCAGCCTCCATTTCGGCCCTTGGCGGCAGTATAGAAGACGTCATCCGCACCCGTATCTATCTGCGCGACGCAAACCAGTGGGAACCCGTTTCCCGCGCCCATGGCCGTGCCTTTTCATCCATCCTGCCCGCCAATACGCTCATCGAGGCCGGAAACCTGATCGGGGACTACGAGGTTGAAATCGAGGCGGAAGCAGTCTGCGACTGAGTGCAGGCAACATAAATCGGGCTGATGCCGGTGACCGCCAAGGAGGAGCGGCTGCTCACGATGGTCCGCGGAAAAGGTATCGGTCACAAGGGATGCGTCGGCGCGAAATCGCGCGACGCCCGAATTCCGACAATCAGCTCTCGACGGTCCGGGCTTTGCTCCATTCCGCATAGCGGGCAAGCGTTTCTTCATTAGGAGGATGGACGCCGTCGCACGTCCGGATTCAATTTCCGTTTTCAGGAACTCTTCCTGCTCTTCCATCGCGATCGCCTCGTCGGCGATTTCGTCGACGTACTCCTTCGGAATAACGATGACGACCTCACTGTCGCCGAAGATGATGTCGCCCGGATAGACGGCAACGCCACCGCATGCAATCGGCTGGTTCATGTCCGAAGCATGATGCGCCACCAGATTGGCGGGCGCGGCCGGCCCGAGGCAATAGGTGGGAAGCCGAGGGAGACGATGTCGGCGGTATCGCGTACCCCGTCATCCAGAACCATTCCCGCCGCGCTACTACGGTCACAGTTGCGGTCGGCTGGAAGTGGACGACCGAGATGTGGGGGAGACCCTGATATCGGAAGGTCTCGCCGTTCTTTTCATCTGTGGCGTGACCGGATGTCCCCCGACCAAGGCCGTAGTGCGGTTAGGCGTGGTGCGGCGCTTTTTGGCGCGCTTTCCAAAAAAACTGCACCCGAAGCCTGCGCTTCCATATCGACCGTCGTTCCTTCCTGCTCTCATTGAATAATTGGGTTCGAGCGAAGTCTGAAGGAGCTTCCTACCCGGACACAAAAAAGGCCCACGGGAGGTGTGGGCCGAGTTCCAGGAAAAATGATGTCTAACGACGGTAATTAAGCATGCCCTAATTGCTAATTAAGCATGCCCTAATTGCAAGGCAAAGCTGATGCGAGGGCGGCCGTCGCCGAATGTTCGCTAGCGTGTCTTTTTTAACACTTGTGCGCGTCGCCGTACAAATGGAACTACCGCGCCAGCCATCCGCCATCGACTGGTAGGACTATGCCGTGGACATAGTCGCAAGCCTTGGACGCCAGGAAGACTGCTGCGCCCCCGAGTTGCGCGGGATCTCCCCAGTGACCGGCAGGGATGCGGGCAAGGATGCCAGCGCTACGGTCAGGATCCTCGCGCAGAGCTGTCGTGTTGTTCGTGACAAAATAGCCTGGCGCAATGGCATTGACTGTGAGTTCATGCTGAACCGCGACTTTTGTGGCTCATCAAGCTAGCCGGCATGTCTGATCTGCGCGAGCAGTTTCTTTCGGAAGACTTCGGCCGGGGTTCGATAGCCAAGGCATTTGCGGGGTGTTGCGTTGAGCCGGTTACAGATCTCGATCAGATCGGCATCTGTGACCGATAATGGATCGACCTCTCTCGAAAGCCATTTCCGGACGCGGCCATTGGTATTCTCGACGGTGCCTTTTTGCCACGGCGATTGCGGGTCGCAGAACCAGGTTTGGGTGCCGATGCTCGCCTGAAGATACGGCCAATCCGTAAACTCCGTGCCACGGTCGAAGGTGATCGAGCGACGGGCTAGATGGGGTAGGGCCTTGAGGGCCTGTATGAGGCCGTCCATGACCGGACGTGACTGACGGTCGTTGCGTGGAAGAATGCGCCGGCTTGGCGCACTGCAGCCTCGGTTTCGTCCATCGCCGAGCGGCCGACTGCGACGATCGAGTCACCGGCCGCAGCCAAGGCGATAGCGATCGCCTGGCCAAGGCCGGAGGCGCTTCGTTACCTGATTGACTACGAGGGTCTCGACAAGACTGTTCTGCCGTATTTCGGCAAGCTTCCTGACCGGGCGTGCTGGCGGGCAGGATGAGATGATTCAACGCATCGCCGAAAACCCCCCAGTCACGCGCGATCGCTGCATCGATCAGCATGAAGCCGGTGACCTCAGGCACAAGGCGGCCGATATAATATACTGAAAGGCCCCCGCTGCCGCCGACAAGCCCGAGCACCGGCCGAGATCTCCATCGCTCATTTGCGCGATAGCGGCTGATCCATCCCCTGCAAGGCAGTCGCGATCTACTTCAGTTAGCTTTTTAAAAAAAATCATCCCAGTGCGGTTGCGGCATCAGTAACGTTGCCGGTCCGATGTACCTGCAGGGCTCGGTCTGGTTGTTGGTCCGGCTATTCCTCTCTGAATGCCTTCATCATTTGGTCTGTGAATGGTTTGAGGAGGTATGAGAGGGCGGTTCGCTCGGCGGTCTGGACGAAGACCTCGA
>NZ_JANTYT010000021.1:0-83572 GCF_024808825.1 Rhizobium sp. BK661
TCGAGCACGCGCGGCAAGAGCTTCTCCTGCGCATAGGCGTGTGCAGTCTCCTGCACCATGCGCTCCTCGTCCGTCAGCTGCTCCACCAGCCGGAACGGATCGGCCCAGTCGAAGATCTCGCGGGTATGCTGCATGGTCGTTCCTCCTCGTTCGCCTGCCGGCGCGACTATCCTTCGGGCATAGACCCGCAGTCTGGAAGGGTCAACTCGCCGGACGATTTCAACGTCGATCTAACGCTTGGCCCAAGGCGGAATGAACCTGACATCGTCGCCAGCCACCGCCTCGCGCAGGAAGTCGATCACCGCCCGAACCCTCGGCGACTGGCGAAGATCACGATGGCATGTGATCCAGTAGTGCCGCCTGAGATCGACCTCGTCGGGAAGCACCCGTTCGAGTTCGGGATGGCGGCTGGCGAAGAAATAGGGAAGCACACACAGTCCAAGCCCGTTTCTGGTCGCCGTCAGCTGCGCAAAGATGCTGGAACTCTGGAACTGCGGCTTGATGCGCGGATGCACGTCGCCAAGATAGTCGAGGCCGGGCGCAAAGATCATCTCCTCGATGTAGCTGATGAAGGGATGCTCCAGCAGATCGTCGCGGCAGGTAATCGGCGCGCTCCTTTGTAGATAGTCCCGCGAGCCGTAGAGCTGAAGATGGTAGTCGGTGAGCTTGTCGGAGAAATAAGGTCCGCCCTTCGGCTCATCGAGCACGACGGTGATGTCGGCCTCCTTGCGCGACAGCGACATGATCTGCTGGATCGTCACCAGCTCGAGCGACAGGTTCGGATGGCGCGCGACGAACTTCGGCAGCACGCGCGCAAAGAAGAAGTTCGAGAAACCCTCCGGTGCGCTGAGCCGCACCACACCGCGCTGCGTCATTGCGCCGTCGATCAGGTCGGCGCGCAGCCGTTCGGTCTCCTGCTCCATCTTCTCGGCGGTCTCGACGAAGCGCGCACCCATCGCCGTCATCACGTAGCCTCGCGGGTTGCGCTCGAAGAGCTTGACCTTGAGCGCGAATTCCAGCCGATCGATGCGGCGTGAGACGGTCGCGTGACTGGTGCGCAATTGCCGCGCGGCAGTCGACAGCTGGCCGGTTCGGGCCACCGCCAGAAAGAACTGCAGGTCATCCCAGGTGAATTGCGGTGAATTGTTCATGCTGCCCCCGTCGGCCGTGGCATTGGCCGCTGATATTGGTCTTTCGTCTAATGCGCCGCAGCCCGCGCCGCCCTAAGTTCCAACAAAAGCGCCCTAACGATCTGCATTCATTGGGTCGGTGGCGCGGTAAAGCAATAGTTCTGTTCAAAAATGAACAGATACTGTTTGGAATTGGTTGTAAAGCGGCCTTGCCTGATCGGTGCAATTCCATGATCGTAAGGCACGCGCCGGCGGCTTTTGAGGAGAGCGGCTGGCCAAATCTGAACAGAACGGCATTCTGGTCAATCTCTGGGAGGAGAGAAATATGCGAAAGAGTCTCATTGCGTGCCTGGCATTTCTGCTTGCAAGCAGTACCGCGGTACTCGCCGATGGTGCATCCGACGGCAAGGTAAAGATCGGGATCCTGAACGACCAGTCCGGCGTCTACGCCGACTTCGGCGGCAAGTCCTCCGTTGAAGCAGCCAAAATGGCGGTCGAGGATTTCGGCGGTAAAGTGCTCGGCGTGCCCGTCGAGATCGTTGATGCCGACCACCAGAACAAGCCCGATATCGCGTCCAACATTGCCCGCCAGTGGTACGACACCGAGCAGGTCGACGCGATCATGGAATTGACCACGTCGTCGGTCGCGCTCGCAGTTCAGGCGATTGCGAAGGAGAAGAAGAAGATCGACATCGTCACCGGCGCGGCCACGACCGATCTGACCGGCAAGGCTTGCTCGCCCTACGGTTTCCACTGGGCCTATGACACACACGCTCTTGCCGTCGGCACCGGTGGCGCGCTCGTCAAGCAGGGCGGCGACAGCTGGTTCTTCCTCACCGCCGACTACGCTTTCGGCTATTCGCTGGAACAGCAGACGAGTGACTTCGTCAAGGCAAACGGCGGCAAGGTGGTCGGCTCCGTCCGCCATCCGCTGTCGAACCAGGATTTCTCCTCGTTCCTGCTGCAAGCTCAGTCCTCGGGCGCCAAGGTCATCGGCCTTGCCAATGCCGGTCTCGATACCTCCAACGCGATCAAACAGGCCGCCGAGTTCGGCATCACCCAGGGTGGGCAGCACCTGGCCGCTCTGCTCTTCACCTTGGCTGAAGTTCACGGCCTCGGCCTGGACGCGGCGCAGGGCCTGACCCTGACGGAGGGCTACTACTGGAACCTCGATGACAAGAGCCGCGAATTCGGCAAGAAGTTCTTTGCCCGCACCGGCAAGATGCCGAACATGATCCACGCGGGCACCTATTCCGCCGTCCTCCAGTATCTCAAGGCCATCGACAAGGCGGGCACCGATGACACCGACGCCGTTGCCAAGCAACTGCACGAGTTGCCGGTTGACGATGTCTTTGGTCGCGGCGGCACTGTCGGCCCGAACGGTCGCATGATCCACGATATGTACCTGCTGCAGGTCAAGAAGCCGGCCGACAGCAAGGAGCCATGGGACTACTTCAACGTTCTCGCAACAATTCCTGGCAAGGAAGCCTATATCGATCCCGCCAAAAGCGGTTGCACCGTGACGAATTGAACCCATGGCGGTTTCCGCACATCAATCGAGCGCAACACCGCGGGTGGTTCTTTCCGCCCGCGGCCTGCGCCGCGACTTCGGCGGCTTTAGTGCCGTCAAGAATGTCGATCTCGATGTCCACGACGCGAGCGTCCATGCGCTGATCGGCCCCAATGGCGCTGGCAAGACGACCGTCTTCAACCTGCTGACGAAGTTCCTGCAGCCGACATCAGGCACCATCACACTGATGGGCACGGACATCACCAAAACGGCACCGGACAAGGTGGCGCGTATGGGACTGGTGCGATCGTTCCAGATCTCCGCGGTCTTCCCGCATCTGAGCGTGCTCGACAATGTGCGCGTGGCGCTGCAACGGCCCAACAACCTGTCGACACAGTTCTGGCGCCCGCTGTCTGCGCTCGACGCGTTGAACGACCGCGCCGAACAGTTGCTGGCGAGGGTCGGCCTCTCCAAGGAGCGCGACGCGATCGCGGCGGATCTTTCCTATGGCCGCAAACGCGTCCTTGAGATCGCGACGACGCTTGCACTTGATCCGAGGGTGCTTTTGCTCGACGAGCCGATGGCGGGCATGGGCCACGAGGATGTCGGCGTGGTATCGGCACTCATCCGCGATGTGGCGCGCGACCGCGCCGTCCTCATGGTCGAACACAATCTGTCTGTCGTCGCCAACATCTGCCAGCACGTGACAGTGCTGCAAAGAGGAGAAATTCTCGCCGAGGGCGACTATGCAACGGTCAGTTCCGATGCGCGGGTGCGCCAGGCCTATATGGGCACGGAGGAGGGCTAATGGCGGCACTGCTGGAGGCTGAGGGGCTCAATGCCTGGTACGGCGAAAGCCACATCCTGCACGGCGTCGACATGCGGGTCGGCGAGGGTGAGACGGTGACCATCCTTGGGCGCAACGGCGTCGGAAAGACGACGACGCTGCGCACCATCACCGGCATCGTACGCGCCCGCAGGGGCAAGCTGACCTTCGCCGGCGTAGACATGATGCAAGTGCCCCTACACAAAACGGCGCATCGGGGCCTCGGCTTCGTGCCGGAGGAAAGGGGCATATTCTCGACGTTGACAGTGTCCGAAAATCTGCTGCTGCCGCCCGTGGTGGCCTCGGGTGGCATGGCGGTCGACGAGATCTACGAGCTGTTCCCGAACCTCTACGAGCGGCGCAACAGTCCGGGCACGAAACTGTCGGGCGGCGAGCAGCAGATGCTTTCGATCGCGCGCATCCTGCGCACCGGCGTTCGCATGCTGTTGCTCGACGAGCCGACCGAGGGCCTGGCGCCGGTTATCGTCCAGCGCATCGGCGAGGTGCTGAAGCAATTGAAGGAGCGCGGCATGACCATCCTGCTCGTCGAACAGAATTTCCGCTTCGCTAGCAAGATCGCCGATCGCTTCTATCTTATGGACCACGGACAGATGGTGTCGGAATTCCCGGTGGGTGAGCTGCCGGAGCGAATGGATACACTGCATAAGGTTCTGGGAGTGTGATCTGATGACGATGATCTTCGGCATTCCCCTGCAGGCGTTCATGGGTCAGTTGCTGATCGGGCTGATCAACGGTTCTTTCTATGCCCTTTTGAGCCTCGGTCTTGCCATCATCTTCGGCCTGCTGCGTGTCATCAACTTCGCACACGGCGCGCAATATATGCTCGGCGCCTTTGCCGCCTATCTTCTGCTTGCTTATGGCGGCATCGGCTATTGGCCGTCGCTGATCCTGGCACCGGTCATCGTTGGACTGGCGGGTGCGGTGATCGAGCGCTTGTTCCTTCGACGGCTCTATGACCTCGATCCGCTCTATGGCTTGCTTTTCACCTTCGGCCTTGCCCTGGCTGTCGAGGGGACATTCCGTTACCTCTATGGCTCATCGGGACAGCCTTACGCGCAGCCCCCCGTTTTGGCCGGCGCAGTCAACCTCGGCTTCATGTTCCTGCCGATCTATCGCGGCTGGGTCGTCGTCGTGTCGCTGGTAGTGTGCCTTGGCACCTGGCTTTTGATCGAGAAAACGAAGCTCGGCGCTTATCTCAGAGCCGCCACCGAGAATGCGACGCTCGTTCAGGCATTCGGTGTCAACGTGCCGGTTCTGCTGACATTGACCTACGCTCTTGGGGCGGGGCTTGCCGCCTTTGCCGGGGTCTTGGCCGCACCCATCTATCAGGTGTCGCCGCTGATGGGATCCAGCATGATCATCGTCGTTTTCGCCGTCGTCGTGGTCGGTGGGATGGGCTCGATCATGGGTGCGATCATTACGGGCTATGTACTCGGCATTGCCGAAGGCCTGACCAAGGTCTTCTATCCGGAGGCGTCCAACATCGTGATCTTCGTCATCATGGCAATCGTTCTTCTCATCAGGCCCGCGGGCCTCTTCGGCCGGGATGCATGACGATGACAGAGATCACCGAAACCATCAGGACGGAAAAGAGCCGGACCGCCCTTTCGGTGCAGACGGCCTTCCTGATCATCGGGCTGCTGCTCCTCTTGTTGGCACCGTTCTTCTTCTATCCGATCTTCCTGATGAAGCTCCTGTGCTTCGCTCTGTTTGCCTGCGCCTTCAACCTCCTGCTCGGCTACACCGGGCTCCTGTCGTTCGGCCACGCGACCTTCTTCGGCGGCGCGGCCTATTTTACGGCTCATGCCGTGAAGGAGTGGGGATTTTCGCCTGAGCTCGGCATTCTCGTCGGCGTCGCGGGTGCCGCGGTCCTCGGTCTCGTCATGGGGTTCTTCGCAATCCGTCGGCAAGGCATCTATTTCGCGATGATTACGCTCGCCCTGTCGCAGATGTTCTTCTTCTTCTGCCTGCAGTCGGAGTTCACCCATGGCGAGGACGGAATCCAGTCCGTCCCACGCGGCCAGCTGTTCGGTCTCCTCGATCTCAACAGCTCCACCAACATGTATTACTTCGTGCTGGCCGTCTTCGTCGTCGGTATCCTCATCATCTGGCGCTTCATCAACTCGCCGTTCGGAATGATCCTGAAATCGATCCGCGAGAACGAGCAGCGGGCAATATCGCTCGGATATTCCGTCGCCCGCTACAAGCTTGGCGCCTTCGTGATGTCGGCGGCGCTTGCAGGGCTGGCGGGCGCGGTGAAGTCGCTGGTCTTCCAGTTCGCGACCCTGACCGATGTCGCCTGGCAGATGTCGGGTGAGGTGATCCTGATGACGCTGCTCGGCGGCATCGGCACGCTGATCGGCCCGCTGTTTGGCGCAGGCCTGGTGGTCACGCTGGAAAACTACCTGGCGACATCGGAATTCCCGGTGACGATCATCACGGGTGTCGTGTTCATGATTTGCGTGCTGATCTTCCGCCGCGGCATCATCGGTGAATTCTATGCGTCGCGCCTCGGTCGAAAGCTCGGCTTCGTCTACCGCCGCTAACCTGCGGGGTGGCAATTACATGGATCGCTTCGACTACATCATCATCGGTGCCGGCAGCGCCGGCTGCGTGCTCGCCAACCGGCTGTCCGAGGATCGCAACACACGCGTTCTTTTGCTGGAGGCCGGCGGCAGCGACAATTACCACTGGATCCACATTCCTGTCGGCTATCTCTACTGCATCAACAACCCGCGCACGGACTGGTGTTTCACGACCGCGCCACAAGATGGACTGAATGGACGAGTGCTCAACTATCCGCGTGGCAAGGTGCTCGGTGGCTGCTCCTCGATCAACGGCATGATCTACATGCGCGGCCAGGCACGCGACTATGATCTCTGGCGACAGATGGGATGCGCCGGCTGGAGTTGGGACGATGTGTTGCCGTTTTTCCGCAAATCGGAAGACCACTATCGCGGCGAGAGTGAACTGCACGGTGCGGGCGGGGAGTGGCGCGTCGAGAAAGCCCGCGTCCGCTGGGCCGTGCTCGACGCCTTTCAGGCCGCCGCCAAGGAGGCTGGCATTCCGCAGAGCCCGGATTTCAATACCGGCAACAACGAGGGATCAGGCTATTTCGACGTCAACCAGCGATCCGGCATTCGCTGGAACACCGCCAAAGCCTTTCTGCGTCCGGCGATACGGCGTGGCAACCTGACCGTTTTGACAAAGGCCCAGGTATCAAAGCTGGTGATCGAGGAGGGCGCCGTCAGCGGTGTTGACTATAACTATGGTGGCAGCACCAAACGTGCCTACGCGGCAAGGGAGACGATCCTTGCGGCGGGCGCGATTGGGTCCCCGCACATTCTGGAACTGTCGGGAGTTGGCCGCGGTGAGGTGCTCAAAAATGCGGGCATAGACGTCGTTAAGGAGGTGAGGAGCATTGGCGAAAACCTGCAAGATCACCTGCAACTGCGCCTGGCTTACAAGGTGACCGGCGTTCCAACCCTCAACGAGAAGGCGACGAGGCTGATCGGCAAGGCGGCGATCGGTCTGGAGTACCTTGTCAGGCGCTCTGGCCCGATGGCCATGGCACCAAGCCAGCTCGGCGTCTTCACCCGCTCCGGCCCCGATAAGGAAACACCCGATCTGCAGTATCACGTGCAGCCGGTGTCGCTCGACAAGTTCGGCGATCCGGTCCATCCGTTCCCGGCGATCACTGCAAGCGTCTGCAATCTGAGGCCGGAGAGCCGCGGCTCGGTACACGTGACGAGCCCGGATTTTGCCGCCCAGCCGACAATCAGTCCCAATTATCTCTCGACCGAACGCGATCGCGACATAGCTATCCGTTCGATACGCCTGACACGGAGGATCGTCGCGCAGCCTTCATTCGCGCGGTTCCACCCGGAGGAATTCAAACCTGGCCCGAACTACCACACGGACGCAGAACTGGCGCAGGCCGCCGGCGACATCGGCACGACGATCTTTCATCCCGTCGGAACTTGCCGGATGGGCGCCGATCGCGAAAGCGTCGTCGATCCGCGCCTGAGGTTCAGGGGGCTGGCGAAGTTTCGGATCGCAGACGCCTCGGTGATGCCGACGATTACGTCGGGCAACACGAATTCGCCGACGATCATGATCGCCGAAAAGGCGGCGGCAATGATCCTGGAAGACAACAGATAGGAGAACGGCATGGCAACGATCGCTTTCATCGGCCTTGGCAACATGGGTGGGCCGATGGCCGCCAACCTCGTCAAGGCGGGCCATGAGGTCACCGGCTTCGACCTGGCCGCGCCTGTCCTGCAAGCCGCGGAAGAACACGGCGTGAAGGCGGCAAGCCACATCAGTCAGGCGGTTTCGGGCGCCGAGATCGTTGTGACGATGTTGCCACAGGGTAAGCATGTGCTCAGTGCATGGACGGATATCCTTCGCTCGATCCCCGTCGGTACGCTTATCATCGATAGCTCCACGATCGACGTCGACAGCGCTCGCAAGGCCCATGAGATGGCAGTCAGCGCCGGGTGCCTTTCTCTCGATGCGCCCGTTTCCGGAGGCACAGGTGGTGCGGCAGCGGGCACGCTGACCTTTATGGCCGGAGGTTCTGCCGAGGCTTTCGCAAAGGCAAAGCCGATCCTGGAAGCGATGGGCAAGAAGATCGTCCATTGCGGGGAGGCAGGCGCCGGGCAGGCGGCCAAGATCTGCAACAACATGATCCTCGGCATCTCGATGATCGGTGTCTGCGAGGCCTTCGCGCTCGGTGAAAAACTCGGCCTTTCGCATCAGGCATTGTTCGATGTCGCCTCGACCTCGTCGGGGCAATGCTGGTCGATCAGCACCTATTGCCCGGTCCCAGGCCCCGTCCCGACCTCACCGGCGAACAACGACTATAAGCCGGGTTTTGCCGCGGCGCTGATGCTGAAGGACCTGCGCCTGTCACAAGAGGCGGCGCTATCGACCGGTGCTTCCACACCGCTCGGCGCCGAAGCGTCGCAGCTCTATGCTCTTTTCGAGAAGCAGGGGAATGGCGGACGCGATTTCTCCGCAATCATCGAAATGCTGCGGGGCAAGACGGAATAGCCGCTGCCTCGGCTTGACACTCCGGTCGATATACGCGACGGCCCCACCTGCTGCAGCAAGGCAGCGATGGGTGACGGGAATTCCGACTATGCAGCCACAATCTACCGCGACGGGCCTCAAGAACCTCGTGTTGATGGGCGTCGTCCTGATGCTGCTCGGAGACTTTCTCTTCGCCCTCAACGACGCGATGGGTAAGTGGCTGGTGACGAGCTTTTCGGTCGGGCAGGTGCTGCTCATCCGCTCGCTCGGATGCTTCATCATCCTTGGGCCGCTGATCGCGAGGCAAGGCCCTGCCCAGCTTTTCAGGGTAGAGCAGAAGGGGTTGCAGTTTCTGCGCGTGCTTTTGGCCACGCTCGATGTCGGCCTGTTCTATGCCGCCGTCGCCTATCTGCCGCTCGCCGATGTCATGACTTTCTACATGGCGGGGCCGATCTATGTCGCCGCGCTCTCGCACTTCTTCCTCAACGAGCGGATCGGCTGGCGCCGTTGGCTCGCAGTCTTTGTCGGCTTCTGCGGCGTGGTGATCGCGCTACGTCCATCCTCGGCGATGCTGTCGCTACCCTCGCTTTTCGGCATTGTCGGCAGCCTTTCGTTTTCGATGGCGCTGGTGCTGAACCGATATCTCCGCAATACCAGCGACACCACGCTGGTAACCTGGCAGATGATCGCCGCCCTCATTGTCGGTGCGGTGCTTTCGATCGGCGCCTGGCAGCCCACTTCGCCGGTCGAACTCGGCGGCATGCTGGCCCTCGGTGTCGTTGCCTCCTGCGCCCACCTCCTGATCACGCGTTCGCTAAAGCTCGCCCCGGCGTCGCTGCTGGCACCGTTGCAATATAGTTTGCTGATCTGGGCGATCGCGCTCGGATATCTGTTCTTCGGCGATGTTCCGGATCTCTATGTGATCACGGGAGGCACGATCATCGTTGTCGCCGGTCTGTTCATCTTTCATCGCAAGAACCTGCTCGAAACAGTGCCGCCGGAAGCTGTTGCCCCCGACGGCCACTGATTTGCAGTTTGCGTCGGTCGCTAGGCGGCGGCCGGTTTGATGACGCCGCGGCGAATCTGGTCGGCTTCGATGGATTCGAAGAGCGCCCGGAAGTTGCCCTCGCCGAAACCTTCGTCGCCTTTGCGCTGGATGAATTCGAAGAAGATCGGGCCGATCACGGTCTTCGAGAAGATCTGCAGCAGGATCTTTGTCGTGCCGCCATCGAGTACGCCTTCGCCGTCAATCAGGATGCCGTGCTTGCGCATCCGATGTAGCGGTTCGTCATGGCCTGCAACGCGTTCGACGGACATGTCGTAGTAGGTTTCGGGCGGGCCGGGCATGAAGCGTAGGCCATTCTCGGCAAGGTTGTCGGTGGCCTCGTAGATGGCATTGGTGCCGACAGCGATGTGCTGGATGCCTTCCCCCCTGTACTTCCTCAAATACTCCTCGATCTGGCTGGTCTCGTCCTTCGATTCATTCAACGGAATGCGAATCTTGCCGCAGGGCGAGGTGATCGCACGGCTCATCAGGCCGGTGATGCGGCCGTCGATATTGAAGAAGTGGATCTGCTTGAAATTGAAGAGTTCGCGGTAGAAATCCCACCATTTGTCCATGTTGCCGCGATAGACATTATGGGTCAGGTGGTCGAGATAGAAGAAACCGACACCGTCGGGGCGCGGATCACGTTCGCCGAGCCAATCGAACTCCAGATCATAAGCCGAGCCTTTCTTCCCGTGGCGCTCGACAAAATAGAGAAGCGACCCACCGATACCGACGATCGCCGGCACATCGAGGGTCTTGTCGTTGCCCTCGTAAGGTGTCGCACCCTTGGCAACGGCATGATCGAAGGCATGCCTGGCATCGACGACGCGCCACGCCATCGACGGCGCGCAAGGGCCGTGATCGTCGACGAAGCGCATGGCGTGGCTATCCGGTTCGGCATTGACGATGTAGTTGATGTCGCCCTGGCGCCAGACGGTGATGTCCTTGCTCTTGTGCTTTGCGACCGGCCGATAGCCCATACGGGTGAACAGTTCGGCCAGTTTCTCGGGCTGCGGGTGCGCGAACTCGACGAATTCGAATCCATCCGTTCCGGCGGGATTGTCCGCGGTGATTTTTGACGGCGGTGCGTCGTGTGGATACGGGCCCATTTGCTCCTCCTGCGGCAGTAGCCATTTGATGCAAATTATGGGCTTTCTTTCGTGCAATGTACTTGCATTGTGAGTGCAATTTGCAACATATGCGCACGAAACATGCACAAGAGCGGCGGATTATACAATGTCTGAGCAGCTGGATGGATTTGACCTCAAAATCCTCGCCGAGCTTCAGAACGACGGACGGTTGACCAATATGGAACTGTCCGAACGCATCGCCCTGTCGGCTTCCCAATGCTCGCGGCGACGAACGCGATTGGAAGCCGAAGGCTTCATTCGCGGCTATCAGGCAAACCTCGATCCGGACAAGCTCGGGCTCAACCTGCTCGTCGTCATTTCGGTCACGCTGGCGACCCACAATCGCGACAACGCCCGGCGGTTCGCGCAATTGGTGAACGGTCTTCCCGAGGTTCTCGAAGCCTATGCGCTGACTGGCGAGATGGACTATCACCTGAAGATCGCGACCCGCGGGCTCTCGGGTCTTTCACGCTTCGTCAACGAGGTGCTGCTGCCGCATGAATCCGTCCAGCATGTGAAAACCTCGATCGTGCTCGACACGTTAAAGAACTTCCAAGGCTATCCCCTCGGCGGAGCGTAGCGTAGCTCACCTGGATCTACGGTGCAGCCCGGCAGAGGTCTCGATTGCCGAAAGCGCAAGTTCGAGGTGCCGGATGGCCTCCTCGCCAAGCGTCATTCGCACCGTCTCCTGATACTTGCGGGCCAGCAGGGTAATCTTTCGATAGTGTTGCTGCCCTTGCGACGTGAGCGCGATCTGCTCGAAACGTCTGTCGGTTTCGCTCGGAATGCGTTTTAGCCAATGCCGCTCCTCGAGTGCGCGGACGGCACGACTGACCTTGGTCTTATGCATGTGCGAATGTGCACCGATTTCCGTCGCCGTCATCACGCCGACACTGCCGAGTGCGGCCAGCGTGCGCCATTCAGGCCGCGTCAGATCGAACTCCAACTTGTATTGGCGCGCAAACGAAAGACTTATCAGTTCCGACGCGCGGTTGAGTCGGTAGGGAATGAAACCGTCGAGCTCGAATTCACCCGCCATGGCCGCTCCTTGATAGTTACAAAATCGACGGTTACGTTTGTAACTATATGAGTGGAGGAGATGCAAGCATGGACACGACCGACGCACCGCGATCCCGTGCACAGGCTGGAACGAGCGAGCTGGACTACATGCCCGGCTTCGGCAACGATTTCGAGACCGAGGCGTTGCCAGGAGCTTTGCCCCAAGGCCAGAACAGCCCGCAGAAATGCAACTACGGTCTTTATGCTGAACAGCTTTCCGGCTCGCCATTTACTGCGCCTCGAGGAACAAATGAGCGCTCCTGGCTCTATCGGATCAGGCCGAGCGTGCGTCACACGCGGCGCTTCGATAATGAACGCTATCCGTTCTGGAAGTCCGCGCCCTGCCTTGATGACCACGCGTTGCCGCTTGGCCAGCTCAGGTGGGATCCTATCCCGATCCCCGCCGGGCACACCGATTTTCTTGCTGGCATCAGGACGATGACGGCAGCCGGCGACATCATGACCCAGGTCGGCATGGCCGCACATGCCTACGCTTTCAAGGACGACATGATCGACGACTATGCGTTCAATGCCGATGGCGAGCTCCTCATCGTTCCGCAGGTCGGGACAATCCAGGTCTTCACGGAGATGGGCATCATGGAGGTCGAGCCAACCGAAATCTGCCTCATCCCCCGTGGAATGATGTTCAAGGTGACCACTCTCGGACAGGGATCGGAGTGGCGGGGCTACATCTGCGAAAACTACGGTGCGAAGTTCACCATGCCGGATCGCGGTCCAATCGGTGCCAACTGCCTGGCGAATGCCCGGGATTTCAAGACGCCCGTCGCCGCCTTCGAGGACAAGGAGGCGGCGTGCCGCGTCCATGTGAAATGGTGCGGCAAGTTCTACGTGACGGAGATCGGACATTCGCCGCTGGACGTCGTTGCCTGGCATGGCAACTACACGCCGTTCAAATATGATCTGAAGACCTTCTCGCCGGTAGGAGCCATTCTCTTCGACCACCCGGACCCCTCGATCTTCACTGTGCTTACGGCGCCAAGCGGCGAAGAGGGAACCGCAAATGTCGATTTTGTGATCTTCCCGCCGCGTTGGATGGTGGCCGAGCATACGTTCCGACCACCCTGGTATCATCGCAACATCATGAGTGAGTTCATGGGCCTGATCCATGGGCAATACGATGCCAAGGAAAAGGGTTTCGTGCCGGGTGGCATGAGCCTGCACAACATGATGCTGCCGCATGGTCCTGACGCCTCTGGATACGAAAAGGCCTCAAACAGCCAACTGAAACCGGTCAAGCTCGATCACACGATGGCCTTTATGTTCGAAACCCGTTTTCCACAGCAATTAACCCGATATGCAGCGGAACTGGAGACCCTCCAGGATGACTACATCGATTGCTGGGAGGGGCTCGAGCGGCGCTTCGACGGAACCCCCGGCATCAAGCCATGAATCACGGACTGATCCCATGAAGCTTGCCACACTCAAGGATGGCTCCCGCGACGGCCGGCTGATCATCGTCACACGTGACCTGAGGCGCTATAGTGACGCGGGCGAGGTCGCCCGCACGATGCAGGCTGCACTTGATGACTGGATGACGGCCGCGCCCCAGCTGGCCCAACTGGCAGAACGGCTGGAGGAGGGCACCGCGCCATCCGAAGCCTTTGATGCGAGGCACGTGCACTCACCGTTGCCGCGCGCCTATCAATGGGCCGACGGATCGGCCTACGTCAATCATGTCGAACTGGTCAGAAAAGCACGCAATGCAGCCATGCCGTCGACATTCTGGACCGACCCGCTGATGTACCAGGGCGGCTCTGACAGTTTTCTCGGCCCTTGCGATCCGATCGTTGCCTGCGATGAAGGCCACGGCATCGACATGGAGGGCGAGGTTGCGGTGATCGTCGACGACGTCCCGATGGGGGCTGCGCCCGATCAGGCACTCAGCGCAATCCGGCTCGTCATGCTCGCCAACGACGTTTCGCTGCGCCACCTCATCCCGGATGAACTCGCCAAGGGATTCGGTTTCTTTCAATCAAAACCCGCATCGGCCTTTTCGCCAGTCGCAGTGACGCCGGATGAACTCGGCGACACCTGGAAGGACGGAAAGGTCCACCTTCCTCTTCTCGTCAGCGTCAACGGGAGACTTTTCGGTCGCGCCAATGCCGGCATTGATATGACGTTCGACTTCGCAAAACTGGTCTCGCATGCCGCCAGGACACGTGCGCTGTCGGCGGGCTCGATCATCGGCTCGGGCACCGTTTCCAACAAGAAGGACGGTGGGCCCGGTATGTCGATTTCCGAAGGTGGTGATGGATATTCCTGCATCGCCGAGATCCGGATGATCGAGACCATCCGCCTTGGTCGGCCGGCCACGCCCTTTCTGAAATTCGGTGATACCGTTCGTATCGAAATGACCGACATGAGCGGCGCATCGATCTTCGGTGCGATCGAGCAAACGGTGCAGCGTCAAACTCTGGAGCAGCAACCATGACAGAGATCGTCCTTTACGACTACTGGCGCTCCTCGGCCTGCTACCGGGTTCGGATCGCACTCGAACTCCTGGGGCTTGCCTACAGGACCGTACCGATCGATCTGCTTGCCTTTGCGCACAAGACCGAAACCTACCTCGACGTCAACCCGCAAGGGCTGGTCCCCAGCCTTAGCATCGACGGGCAAACACTGACCCAATCGCTTTCGATCATCGAATACCTTGCAGAGACCCGACCGGACGCGCGTTTGCTGCCCGATACCCCCGAAAAACGGCAGCGGGTGAGGGCGCTGTCCTACGCTGTCGCAATGGACGTTCATCCTATATGCAATCTGCATGTCGCAGCACATGTCGTGCGTCTCACAGGCGACGAGGATGCGCGAGGCCAATGGATGAAAAAGTTCATCGGGAACGGGCTTCGCGGGCTCGATCGAATGCTCGACGATCCACGGACGGGTCGCTTCTGCGTCGGAGACGAGCCGACCATGGCCGACCTCTGTCTGGTGCCGCAAGTCTACAACGCCCGCCGCTGGGGCCTCGACATTTCAGCTTTCCCGCGTATCGAAAAGATCGCCGAAGCCTGCAGTGCGCTGACGCCCTTCAAGGCCGCTCATCCCGATGTTGCCCGCCAGACCGCTTCGCTTCCTCCCGCTCCGTGAGCGCCCGTCCGGACGTTGTCCTGGGCAACGGCAACTTTCGTGCGAAGCGTAGATGGCAGCGGGTTGACGTTGTCAACGGTTGCCTGATTAAATCAAGTTGATTGACTAAGTGACTATCCGCGTCCTGCATTCGTAGCGAATGTTGGAACCAACCAACACGATCGAGAGATATTCATGTTGACACAGCGCCAGCACGCCCTGCGGCTCGAGGCCACATGGCGGCCTGCGACGGACGAAGCACCACAGGCCTACACGCTCAATCTCAAGAACCTGTCGACCAAGACGATCTCCCATTTCACCCTCTGCATCAGCGGTCCCGGCCGGGTGGATCCGGCCGTCCGGATCGAGGGCGGGACCGTCAGCCGCAGACTGTCGAACTTTACCGAGTTCCTGCCGCCGGAAAATTTCGAGCTGGGCGCGGGCAAGACCTGGTCACTGGCGATCTCCGCACTCAGCTGGCCGTTCCAGCATTGGACGGACGGTGCAACGGGTGCCTATCTTGCCTTTGCCGATGGCAGCACGCTATCGCTTTCGGTCGAACCGACCCGATCACTCGCAAACAATGCTCCCTTGAAGCGCGGCGCGCAAATCTATCCCGTTCCAGCCGATCCACCGGTGCCGGTCGCGATCGTACCTTGGCCCTCAGAGGTGTCCGTATCGGGGAAGCGGCAAGCCCCACCCGGCTTCTCGATCAACGCGAGCAACCCCTTGGCACATGCCGCGGCTGATGCCTTTGTTACCCTCGTCGAGCAGCTGTTTGCTGTCGAGGGAATTGTTCGGCCAGCCTCTGAAGGCGGCATGCCCGTCAATCTTGATGTCGTCGACGGATTTGCCGCGGAGGCCTACGACATATCTTTCGCCGGAGATTCAATACAGGTTTCGGCCAGCACTCGCGCCGGCCTCCTCTATGGCCTGATCACGCTTGGTCAGATCTGGCGAGGTGCACATCTTCATCCCCACTCCTTCCGCTTTCCTGTCGAAGGCAAGATCCGCGACGAGCCGACCATGGGCTGGCGCGGCCTGCATCTCGACGTTGCTCGACAGTTCTATGCGACGTCCGAAATCAAGAAACTGCTCGCCATCCTTGCCTGGAACAAGATCAACCGTTTCCACTGGCACCTTTCGGACGACGAGGCCTGGCGCGTGGAAATCGACGCCTATCCTGCCCTGACCGAAGTCGGCGCCTGGCGCGGACACGGGCTGGCGATCCCGCCGCTCCTAGGATCGGGTGCGGCGCGGACAGGCGGATATTACACGAAGGCGGCGGTCCGAGAGATCGTTGCGCATGCAGGTGGGCTCGGCATTGAAATTGTTCCTGAAATCGATGTGCCTGGACATTGCTATGCCATGCAACAGGCGATCCCGGAGCTTCGCGATCCGCAGGAAGCCGGAAGCTACTATTCCGTCCAGGGCTTTCCGGACAATTGCATCAATCCGGCGCGCGAGCAGACTTATCAGGTACTGGAAACCATCTTCCGCGAACTGATCGAACTCTTTCCCTTCAGGACGATTCATATCGGGGCGGATGAAGTTCCGCTGGGCGCCTGGTCGGGCTCGCCCGAAGCGCTAGCGAAGCTCAAAGAGATCGGTGGAGACATCGTTGCCAATCAGCACGCCAAGCGGCTCAACGTTATCACCAATACCCATGGAGCAGATGATATCGACGGGTCGGGTGCGGCCGTTTTGCAATCCATCTTTCTCGCAAGGATCCAAAAGTTCCTTGCCGAGCAAGGCTGCATCACCGGCGGCTGGGAGGAAGCCGCGCATGGCAATGTCATCGACAAGGACAAAAGCTACCTCTGCGGCTGGCGGAGCGTCGAAGTCTCAGCAGCGCTTGCCGGGCAAGGCTACGAGATGGTTGTCTGCCCCGGACAGGTCTACTACCTCGACATGGCAAACAGCCCGGATTGGGATGAGCCCGGCGCCAGCTGGGCAGGATGGTCGGAGCCCGAGACGCTCTATAATTTCGATCCGGTCGAAGGCTGGAGCGCTGAGCAGAAAAAGAAGCTGCGTGGCATCCAGGCCTGCATCTGGTCGGAACCGATGACCGACCGCGCCGTCTTCGACCGCCTGGTATTCCCACGGGTCTCGGCGCTGGCCGAGAGTGCCTGGACAAGACCCGAGGACAAGTCCTGGGAGCGGTTCAAGGCGCTCGCGGGCCTGATGCCGATCCTCTACGGCTACTCCTGAGGCCTTTGCCTGAGCGGCTTTTGCAAAACGTCGAACTGTGGATTCGTTTCCGAGAAGATCGGCAGTGCCGCGGCACCAAGAAGGGCCGTATCCCTACCGATCGCACCGGTCATGATGCGCGACAGAACACGTTCCTGGCCGGGATCGACCGGCCGGTGCAAGGGCTGGAGACGGCGCGCGAGTCCTTCTAGCAAACGCGTCGGCATCGAGCCGCCGAGAACGATCGTCTGGGGGTCGAAGGCGAGTTCGAGAACATCGATCGTCTGCCGCATGGCTTCGGCAGCAGTTTCTGCCCATGCGTCGATCCGGTCCTGGCTAAGCCCGGCCACGATGTCGGGGGAACGGGTCCAGGCCTGTCCATGGGCTGTGATATTCAGATAATCATAGGCAGCCCCGAGAGACACATAACGATCCAGGCAACCGCGCTTGCCGCAGACGCAAGGCAGACCGTTCGAGACAGCAATCATGTGACCGATCTCGCCAGCGTTGCTGCGGCTGCCCTTGTAGAGCTGGCCGTCGAGGAACAGGCCGGCGCCGATGCCTCCGCCAAGAAAGAGATAGACGAAACTGGTCAGGCCGCGCCCCACGCCGTAAAGCCGCTCCCCGATTGTCGCTGCGGCCGCGTCGTTTTCGACAAGGACCGGCATACCGAGACGGTCCGCAAGCTTGCTCGCCACGGGAAAGTCCTGCCAGTCGGGCAACGTTACCGGACTAAGTAATGTCACACCTCGGTAGCGTAGCGACCGGGCATTGCGATGCCGGCGCCAAGCAGGCGAGCGCTATCGAGCGGGAAGGCCTGCTGGAGTTCCAGCACGATTTCGGCAAGAACAGGCATCGCCTCGGCTGGCGTTGGCCGTTCGACAGCTCTTTCCACTCGCGCCCGAACGCGTCCCGCAAGATCGGTCAGCACGCCCACCGCAAGGTCGCGCTCCAGGTCCAGGCCAATGGAGTAGGCCCCGTCCGGGTTGATCGAATAGAGCCTGACAGGCTGCCCGCGTGGGATCTTTTTGGCAGCGTCCGCCGTGAGGAGCATCGCCACTTCCAGCTCCTCGACGATATTCGACACCGTTTGCGTCGTGAGGGCCGTCAACCGCGCAATTGCCGCCCGCGACAGGGGACCGTTCGTTCGGATCGCTTCAATCACCACACGCCGATTGTGCGATTTGGCCTGCTCGAGGTTGGTTCTTGAAATTGGCTTCATATGCTCGATGCGTCAGTTCAAAAAAGGCATGTCAGTTTTCGCTTACGTTGTTCGACGTGCGATATCCAGCCTCTTGTCCGCGTGGGGATTCCGGTCGGCCTTGTTCCGGGGGCGCTAGATTTTGATATTGCCCGCATTGTTTGAGAAGTGAGCACGCGCCAGGTCCGGGTTGACAGCTCCGATCGCGCATGTCACTTATGTAACTAAATAGTTATTTATTGGGAGGAAGAACAGATGGCGACGATTTCGCTTGGCATCATCATGCATGGTATTACCGGCCGCATGGGCTATAATCAGCACCTGGTGCGATCGATCCTGGCGTTCCGGGAGCAGGGCGGGCTCCTGCTTAGAAATGGCGATCGCCTGATGCCGGACCCGATCCTCGTCGGCCGCAACGCGGACAAGATCGAGGCGGTTGCCCGCAAGCATGGACTGACCCGAACGACCACCGATCTCGATAGCGCGCTTGCCGATCCGAACAACAAGATCTTTTTCGACGCAGGCTCGACCCAGATGCGCGTCGCCTTGCTGAGGAAGGCCATCGAAGCCGGAAAGCACGTCTACTGCGAAAAACCGATCTCGGAGACTTTAGAGGAAGCGCTCTCCGTTGCTTCCCTCGCAGAGGAGCGCGGCGTCAAGAACGGCGTGGTTCAGGACAAGCTCTATCTGCCGGGCCTGCGAAAGATCGCCTTGCTGAAGGACAGCGGTTTCTTTGGCAGGATTCTTTCAGTGCGTGGGGAGTTTGGCTACTGGGTGTTCGAGGGGGACTGGGGAGTGGCCGCGCAACGGCCCTCCTGGAATTACCGCGCTGCCGATGGCGGCGGTATGATCCTCGATATGCTGCCGCATTGGCGTTATGTGCTGGACAACCTCTTCGGCGAGGTCAAGGCCGTCAGCTGCTATGCGTCAACCCACATTCCAAGCCGCGTCGACGAAAATGGCGAAGTCTACCAGGCTGACGCTGATGATGCCGCCTATTCGACCTTCGAACTCGAGGGGGGCATCGTTGCTCATATCAACTCGTCCTGGGCGGTTCGCGTCCGTCGTGATGACCTCGTGACCTTCCAGGTCGACGGCACTCATGGATCGGCGGTTTGCGGCCTAACCAAGTGCTGGACCCAGCATCGCGTCAACACCCCCAAGCCGGTGTGGAACCCGGACCAGCCACAAACGATCGATTTCTACAGGACGTGGGACGAAGTTCCCGAAACACAGGTCTTCGACAACGGCTTCAAGGCGCAGTGGGAGGACTACCTGCGTTACGTCGTCGAGGACGCGCCATGGAAGTTCACCTTGAGGGAAGGGGCCAAGGGCGTTCAACTCGCCGAGCTTGCGCAAAAGAGCTGGAAGGAGCGACGCTGGGTCAATGTGCCCCCGCTCGCTGGCTCCGTCGCTCGCAAGGTTGCCTGAGGATGGCGACGACACTCCACCTTCCTGTTTCTGGCCGCACGCTCCAGCACTACACCATCGCCAACCAACCACTGGCCGCGCCCGAGCGCCCGGCCGGCGGACATGCATTCAATCGCGTCGCTTATGCAGCAGCACACGTGGTCGTCGATCCCCTGGCCGACAACGATCCCTGGCTCGACCGCAATATAGATTGGGAGCGCACGGTGGCGTTTCGCGAACACCTGTGGGACCTCGGCCTTGGCGTTGCAGAAGCCATGGACACAGCCCAACGCGGCATGGGGCTCGACTGGGCGGGAGCCAGGGAGCTGATTGCAGAGGTCCAGTCCGCCGCGCGCAATCGTTCCGATGCATTGATCGCCTACGGCGCAGGCACGGATCATCTCATTCCCGGGCCTGACGTCGGCATCGACGACGTGATTCGGGCCTATGAAGAACAGGTGAACTATATCGAGGGGCAGGGAGGTCGTATCATTCTGATGGCGAGCCGCGCCCTGGCCGCCGCAGCGAAAAGTCCCGAAGACTATGTCCGGGTCTATGACCGGATCCTGCGACAGGTCCGCGAACCGGTGATCATCCATTGGCTCGGTGACATGTTCGACCCCGCTCTTGCGGGTTATTGGGGATCCCGTGACGATATGGCGGCCATGGAGACAGCGCTCGCCATCATCAACGACCACGCGAGCCGGGTAGATGGCGTGAAGATTTCCCTTCTTTCGGCCGAGAAGGAAATCGTCATGCGTCGCCGGCTCGATCCTGCGGTAAAGATGTATACCGGCGATGACTTCAACTATGCAGAACTCATCGCAGGCGACGAGAAGGGATATTCTCACGCGCTGCTTGGAATTTTCGATGCCATTGCCCCTGCGGCCAGCGCCGCCTTGCATAGGCTCGCAGCAGACGACCTCACAGGATTCCACGCCATTCTCGCCCCGACCGTGCCGTTGTCTCGGCACATCTTCAAGGCGCCGACGCGGTTCTACAAGACCGGCGTTGTCTTCCTTGCCTACCTCAACGGCTTCCAGAGCCATTTCCAGATGCTCGGCGGTCAGCAGAGCACTCGCTCGATGGTTCATCTTGCCGAGTTGTTCCGGCTTGCCGACCAGGCCCGGGTGCTTCGGGACCCGGATCTGGCAACTGAACGAATGAAGACAATCCTCGCAACAGCTGGAATCTGAAAAACCAAGAGCACGTCACGCAATGACGTGGGAAGGGAGAAACGCGCATGCCAGTCGACGGCCTATCGATCAACCTCGCGACCGTCCGCGAACAGTACAACATGCGGCAGGCCGTCGATGCATGCCTCAGACAGGATATCGTCGCGATCGCTCCATGGCGCGACCAGGTTCACGCGATCGGTCTTGCGGAGGCGTCGCGCATTGTCGCCGAAAACGGATTGAAAGTGACGGGACTATGCCGCGGCGGCATGTTTCCTGCTGGCAATCCAGCGGCCCGCGCCACGGCAATCGACGACAACAGGAAGGCCATCGACGAGGCAGCGGCTCTTAACGCCGACTGCCTCGTCCTTGTTGTCGGTGGTCTGCCTGTCGGATCAAGAAACATCGCTGAGGCCCGCGAGATGGTGGCCGACGGTATCGCCCAGATCCTCCCGCACGCACGCTCCGCCGGCATACCGCTCGCCATCGAACCTCTCCATCCGATGTATGCAGCCGACCGAGCCTGTGTGAATACCCTCGAGCAGGCGCTCGACATCTGCGATCTTCTCGGTGACGGGATAGGTGTCGCAATCGACGTGTACCATGTGTGGTGGGACCCCAAACTCGAACAGCAGATCTCCCGGGCGGGAGCAGCTGGCCGGATCCTCGCCCACCACATCTGCGACTGGCTGGTGCCAACAACGGACCTTTTGCTCGATCGCGGGATGATGGGGGACGGCGTGATCGACCTTAGAGGAATCCGCCGTTCGATTGAGGCCGCCGGCTACCATGGAGCGCAGGAGGTCGAGATCTTTTCGGCCGGGAACTGGTGGAAGCAGCCTGGCGAACAGGTACTTTCGACATGTGTTGAGCGTTTCAGGAGTGTCTGCTGAGTCTGCGAGAGGCGCCGTTAAATACTTGGTTAACCATGATGTTTTTTCGTTACGGCAGCAAATACGGTCGTTACTTCCGCTATGCATGACGCAACTTTTCCCGGACTTGCGCTTTCGGGCCGTGCTTGCGGGCGACAAGCGTCGGTCAAGGGACAAAAATCGGTCTCTCAGAGTCGATTCTTTCGCTGCCGTGGTCATTCCGCTCTTTCAGAATCCCGGATTGGGGGGTGATTTGTCAACCGCAGTTACGACAAATCTTCCCCGTCCGGCGGCTTTATGAGTGCGTGGTTCTGGGCCAGGAAGACGCGTCTGCTCACCGCACGACAACCATCCTCCGATCGATATCCTGCAGTTCCCCGCGGGGAACTTTCTACTGAATAAACTGATCAATCCTTGCCGAGGACAGGAGACAGCCTTCGGTTAGTCCGCGCACCGAAGTGTCGCCAACCATCATTTCCAGAGGCACGCATGAGACCCTGAGCAGTCGAGGGCATGCGAGCCATGCCAAGGTTCCCCGCGGGGAACTCTCAAATATCGCGACGGCAAGTGCCCGATGAGCAAGTGCCCGATGAACCCTGATCGCGCTGCGGCTGCCAGCACAAACCCGACGCCTCGCCATTCCCACGGTACGCGCCCTATTGGCAGTCAGCGTTGGCCGGCCCGTGTTGTCCATCACACTCTGAAAAACGACCCCATTGCTGCATGCCAACCGGGGCCTCCACCGCAGGCTCAGAGCGACCCCGTCCTATCAGACAGGCCATTTTGGTCTGGCACCCTGACCATTAGTGTCATCACCGGATCGAAGCCAACGCGCATCCAGAACCAAACGGGAGCAGGAAGCGCTTGCTGCTGAACATTTAGCCACTTAAACCGCCCTGCAGAATTCCGACATCGGTTTCTGGCGCGCTTCGAACTCAAGCTTGGATCGTTCCCCGCGGGGAACTTTCCGACGGGTCCAGGTCGACGTGGCCGCCAAAAGGACTTCGGTTGACATACATAGGCGGCCGCCCCCGAACCTCCAGAAACGGGAGCGTGGTCTGCAATCGACGGTCCTTGGAGCCGTGCGCCAGCGGTGAGGATGTTCCAGCCTAGATCACCACCGCGCCGCTAATTGTGACAGAATGCAAAAAGCTGCGCGTTCCAGGCGCGTCCAGAAACCGACGATCTCACGCACATCGGCTCTCTCTCACAATGATCCGGCAACAGGCCTGTTGCTGCGACGGCAAAACAAATTCATGGCTCGAGAAAAGCGTTAACCTGCCGGCGCGGACGTATCACCAACGTGAGTTCATCCTCGGCAAACTTCTGATGCGACGGCCCTAATCTGCCAGATGATGATGACGTACCATCGAGCGCCGCTCGTCAAATTCATACCTCCTCTCCACCAATGCGCAGGGAAAGACGTGACCCCGGTGAAAGCCCGCCGCGAATAGTGCGGGCATCGTCTCCCGCTTGTCCACACACGCCGTCAACGCAACTGAAATGACGGCGCCTCGGCACACTGGCGTTCGAGCAGCCACATCAATTCGACGTTTCCGAGATACCATGCCAGCGGCCTGGATCCTGTGTCAGCACCCAAAACAATCCTTGGCAGCGGCGCGCATGCTACCCGCCCGGAAGCGACAATCGGCAGACAGTCGCGGGCATCGTCACACGATGAACGCACCGGAGGCAGTTACCTTAAGCGCTGCAACGGGCGACCTTAACGCTTGGACAATCCGGAGAAACAACCGAGCATCTTCCGTCACGCGTTGCAGCGCGAATACGTCGGGCCCGTCTTCGATCGACCGAAACCAATCATTGTCAGCCACCAGCGCCGATGTCAGGGGCGCAACGCCCCACCGGCCAGCCACCAAAATGGTGCGCGCAATGCGACCGGACTACTCTAACGGTTGACGCGCGTCGATAGGATAATCGACGAGAGGGTCTTTTCGACCCCCTCGATCTCGCCGATCTTGTCAATGACCGTATCGAGCTCGCTGATGGATTCCGCGGCAACGATTGCGATCATGTCGAAGCTGCCGCTAACGGAATAGACGACGCGGACGTGCGCGATCGCCTGTAGCTCAAGCGTCACGCGCCCAAGTGCCTTCGCTGCCAGCGTGATGAGCACATGCGCCTTTATCTGCCCGCTTTCGAAAGACTCCGACAGGCGCACACCGTAGCCCGCAATGACGCCGTCCCGCTCCAGCCGCTCAATCTTCGCCTGGACTGTCGTGCGTGACAGGCCAAGCTTGCGGGCCAACATGGCCGTCGGTATGCGGGCATTCTCGCTGAGGATCGACAAAAGCTGCCGATCTTTGTCGCTCATCGTCATATTGACCATCTCCGGCGGCAATCCGCCAAAATACGGCGGTCATTCTTATCAATATGGCGCTTTGAATCAACCAACCTGACGTGAATAAAAAGGCCATAAAGATTTTTGGATCCAGTTAGGGGAACACATATGAAAAACATCGTCGTCATCGGTGCCGGCAAGATCGGCTCAACGATTGCCCGCCTTCTCATCCATTCCGGCGACTATCACGTTACGCTTGCCGATCGCAGCAAGCAGCAACTGGAACACATGGAGGCGAATTCCGCCCTCAGCCTGGCGGAAATCGATATCGCTGACCATGCCGCCGTGGTCAAACTGCTCTCCGGCAAATTCGCCGTCCTGAGTGCTGCTCCGTTCCACCTGACGATCGCGATCGCCGAGGCTGCCGCCGAGGCCGGCGTGCACTACCTCGACCTAACCGAAGACGTCGAATCCACCCGCCGCGTCAAGGCGATTGCTGCGAACGCGTCCACCGCCTTCATCCCGCAATGCGGCCTCGCGCCAGGCTTCATCTCGATCGTCGCCAACGATCTTGCCAGCCGCTTCGACAAACTCGATAGCGTCCGCATGCGCGTTGGGGCTTTGCCGCAATATCCGTCGAATGCGCTCAACTACAATCTGACCTGGAGCACCGACGGCGTTATCAACGAATACATCGAGCCGTGTGAAGCGATCGTCGACGGACAATTGATCGAAGTGCCGGCGCTGGAAGAGCGCGAAGAATTCTCGCTCGACGGCGTGACCTACGAGGCCTTCAACACCTCGGGTGGACTCGGCACGCTCTGCGAGACGCTGAAGGGCAAGGTTCGCACGCTGAATTATCGCACCATCCGCTATCCCGGCCACGCCGCCATCATGAAGGCGCTGCTCAGCGATCTCGGCCTGCGCCATCGCCGCGAAGTCCTCAAGGATATCCTCGAGCACGCACTGCCGTCCACCATGCAGGACGTCGTCATCGTCTTCGTCACCGTGTCCGGTTGGAAGACCGGTCGCCTTGTACAGGAAACCTATGCCAACAAGGTCTACAGCGCCGTTGTTGCCGGCCGCATGATGAGCGCCATCCAGATCACGACCGCCTGCAGCATTTGCGCCGTTCTCGACATGTTGGCCAAGGGCGATCTGCCGGCGAAGGGCTTCATCCGCCAGGAAGATGTCGGACTTGATGCGTTCCTCGACAGCCGCTTCGGCCACTACTATGCGCAGAAGGCTTACGGCGAAAAGATTGCTGGTTGATCAGCCGGCCAAAACTTAAGCAAGAGAAAACGCCCGGAGACGATCCGGGCGTTTTTGCATTTTAACTCTGGCGAAGGCCGAACTTCCGTCAACGATAGGCAGACAGTGCGCGAAGCCGGCAAAACCCGCCTCGCACGCCGTGGCTCAACCGAGCCGTTGGCAAGCAACCGCGATACGCTCCAGCGCCTCTTTGAGATCTGCCTGCGCCGAGGCGTAGGAGATCCTGAAGAAGGGAGACAGGCCGAAGGCCGAGCCCGGCACAACGGCGACATTCGCCTCTTCGAGCAGGTAGGCGCAGAACTCGCTGTCCGTCGTGATCCTGCGGCCGCTTGCCGTTGTCAGGCCGAGAATTCCACCGCAGCCGGAAAAGGTATAAAAAGCACCTTCGGGCGTGCGGCAATCAAGACCATCGATGGCGTTGAGCCCCGAAACGACCAGATCGCGACGCCGCCTGAAGCTTTCGGTTCGCTCCGCAAGAAGATCCTGCGGTCCGCTGAGTGCCGCAACGGCCGCCGCCTGACTGATCGAGGAGGGGCAGGACGTTGCCTGGCTCTGTACGACCGCCATCGCCTTGATGAGCGCCTTCGGGCCGCCGGCATAGCCGATGCGCCAGCCCGTCATGGCATAGGCTTTGGAGACGCCGTTGATCGTAAGCGTGCGTTCACGCAGACGCGGCTCCAACTGCAACGGCGTGACGAAACGAAAATCGTCATAGACGATGTGTTCGTACATGTCGTCGACCATCAGCCAGACATGCGGATGTCTGAGGAGCACATCCAGCAACGGGCGGTAGTCAGCGGCGCTATAGGCTGCGCCGGATGGGTTGGATGGCGAGTTCAATAATAGCCAGCGTGTCCGCGGCGTGATCGCCGCCTCGAGCTTCTCGGCCGTAAGCCGAAAGCCGCTTTGCGCATCGCAGGGGACGAGAACCGGCTTTCCTTGGCAGATCTGGACAATGTCGGAATAGGACGTCCAGTAGGGCGTGGGGATGATAACCTCATCACCCGCATCAATAGTCGCCATCATCGCGTTGAAGAGGATCTGCTTTGCACCGGTGGCGACCGTTATCTCGCTCACGTCGAAAGAAACATCGTTCTCGCGCTGAAACTTGGTGCGGATCGCCTCCTTCAGCGCCGGCGTGCCGTCGAGCGCGGTGTATTTGGTGTCCCCACGCTGCATGGCGTCCCAGGCTGCCTGCTTGACATGGTCGGGCGTTTCGAAATCAGGTTCGCCGGCGCCAAGGACGATGACCGGCTTGCCTTCCCGCTTCATGGCCGCGGCGCGTGCACCGATCTGCAGGATCTCGGAGACACCGATAGAAGATATCCTCGAGGCGGGCCTAAAACCCGCCTCCATTTTCACATCGATCGTCATATCAGCTCCTATTCGATTTCGAAGGAGACGCCCTGCGCAAGTGGCAGAGCCCTGGAGTAGTTCACCGTGTTGGTAGCGCGGCGCATGTAAGCCTTCCACGCGTCGGAGCCAGACTCGCGACCGCCGCCGGTTTCCTTCTCACCACCAAACGCTCCGCCGATTTCGGCACCCGAAGTCCCGATGTTGACGTTGGCGATGCCGCAATCGGATCCGTCGGCCGAAAGGAAACGCTCGGCTTCGCGAAGGTCCAGCGTGAAGATCGAGGAGGAGAGACCAGCGCCGACAGCGTTGTGGTCTTCGATCACCTTGTCGAAGTCGTTGTATTTCATCACGTAAAGGATTGGCGCGAACGTTTCTTCCAGCACTGGGCCGACCTGCGCGGGCATTTCCACCAGCGCCGGCTTGACGTAGTAAGCTTTGTCGTGGGGCATTGCGACGCGCTCACCGCCGTTGACGGCGCCGCCATGGGCCTTCGCCTCGCCAAGCGCCTTCTGCATGCCGTCGAAGGCAAGCTTGTCGATCAGCGGACCGACAAGCGCCGTCGTTTCGAGCGGGTTGCCGACCGAGACATTGGCATAGGCTTTCTTCAGGCGCGGCACGAGCTGGTCGTAGACGCTTTCGTGCACGAAGAGACGGCGAAGCGTCGTGCAACGCTGGCCTGCCGTGCCCATGGCACCAAAGGCGATGGCGCGCAGCGCCATGTCGAGATCGGCAGACGGGCAGACGATACCCGCGTTGTTACCGCCGAGCTCGAGGATCGAACGGGCAAAACGGCGCGCCAGCCGCGGACCGACTTCCCGGCCCATGCGGGTCGAGCCCGTCGCGGATACCACCGGTACCTTCGGGTTATCGACCAGAATCTCGCCGATGGCACGATCGCCGATCAGCACTTCGCTCAGACCCTCCGGCGCGTCGCCGAAACGGGCAATGGCACGCTGCAGGATCGTCTGCGAAGCGAGCGCGGTCAGCGGCGTCTTCTCCGAAGGCTTCCAGACGACGGCATTGCCGCAAACCAACGCCAGCGCGGCGTTCCAGGCCCAGACGGCAACCGGGAAGTTGAAGGCGGAGATGACACCGACGACACCGAGCGGATGCCAGGTTTCCATCATCCGATGGCCGGGGCGTTCGGTTGCGATCGTCAGGCCGTAGAGCTGGCGGGACAGACCGACGGCAAAATCGCAGATGTCGATCATTTCCTGCACTTCACCAAGACCTTCGGACGGAATTTTGCCGGCCTCGATCGACACCAGTCGGCCAAGCTCCGTCTTCACCGCGCGCAGTTCCTCGCCGAGCAGGCGAACGAGTTCGCCGCGCTTGGGCGCGGGAACCAGGCGCCAGGCCTGAAAGGCGCGGGCGGCTTTTTCGATCTTCGCGGTCGCGGCATCACGGCTGTCCGTCTTCAGGGCAGCGAGCTGTTCACCCGTGACCGGGCTGTAAGAGGCCATGTCTCCACCGGTGTAGAGCGCCTTGTCGACGCCGATCTTGTCGAGAAGTGCGACGGTTTCCTGGGTTACATTCACTGTTCTTGCTGCGATGGTCATGTGAAAAACTCTCTGATGTTCTGGAGGATTGTCGGTTTCAGCTGTCGCTTTATTCAGCCGCTTGCGCCGCAGTCAGAAGGGCCCGGCACTCAGCCATCGATTGCGCCTCGATACCGGCGTAGTGGTCGAATTCGTTAAAAACCGAGGCACCGAGATCGCGCTCGAAGCGCTGCTGGTTGGGGTTTGCGGTAAAATCCTGCGCCGCCTCATCGCCGAGGTTGGATTGGAAGATGCCAGCCGCGCTGACGGGCAGGAAGTCCTCATAGACGATCGGGTCGAAGCAGACGAGACCATCTGCCACGAGTTGATCAATGCTCACATCAGCCGAGGCAATCGTGCTTTGGCCCTTTGGGGTGAGCGAGTAGCGGAAGTAACCAAGGCCCTGGTCGCGAATTTCGGCCCAACTGTCAGGGAAAGGCACGAACGCATCGGCGAGCGCCTTTTCATAAGCTCTCGCGTTCGAGCCATCGGCTGCCGGGCGCACCACCTTGCGCGACTCCGTCAAAAGCTTGTCGTAAAGGCCGCGGCCCTTCGGCGTCAGGGCGATACCGCGGCTTTCGATCTCGCCGAAACGAGCCGTATGTGTTCCTTGCTGCCAGGTCCCATCCGCACCCTGGAAAGAGACGGCTTCCTCGAGCGCCTTGAACGACGTCTGCCGCAACAGAATGGCACAGCGCCGGCTTGGCGGACCCTCGACAACGGCCTTTGGCGCAATGCCATATTCCGGCATCAGGCGCTGTACTTCGTCGATATCGAGCGTGCGCGGAGTCAGGTGATTGATGTGCGGGCCCTTGAAGGAGACAACATCGGCGATCAGCCGGTGCGCATCATGCAGGCGCTTGTACATGGCGAGGTCGACATCGGCCTGATTGTGCCAACGGAAAGTCTCCAGAACCTCGGCAACGAAGCGATTGGCATCGTCCGCGTCGAGACCGCCTTGCTGTTCGGCCTTTTCCGTCAGTTCGGCAGCACCGGCGGTGAAGATCTGACGCTTCTGCAGGATCGTCTCGGTTTCGGCGCGAAGTGCCTCGTCAGCAATCAGATCGAGACGCAGGAGAGAGGTGAAGACGCGGAACGGATTGCGCTTCAAGGCCGCATCGCCCACCGGCCGGAACGCGGTGGAATGGACCGGCACCCCGGCCTCGCTAAGGTCGTAGTAGCCGACCGGAAACATGCCCATAACGGCGAAGACGCGCCGCATCATCGCAAGTTCTGCAGCCGTCCCAAGACGGATCGCGCCGTGTCGCTCTTCAGATACACGCTCCAGGGAATCGGTTTCTTCAAGCCTCTGCTTAAGCGCCGGATCGGCGTTGAGCGTTGCCGTGTTTACCCTGGCCACGATATTCATCAGCGTGCCGTAGGCCGGCACCTCGGTCCGATACATGGCAGACATAGCCGCGGAAAATGCAGAGCGGATGCTGCAGGAGGAGACGAAACTTCTGGTCGACATATCTATCTCACAGTGCCTGTAGGAAGAGTTCATTCTGGATTGCGATCATATCGCGCCTGGAGTAGATGAATAACGATAAATGAAGCTAAGATGATGCGGTTTCGGAATGATCTTGCCTCGAAAGCTCATGCCTGACTTGACTACACTGCAGTCCTTCGAGTCGGCCGCCCGCCACGGCAACTTCACCAGGGCAGCCCTCGAACTGAACCTGACGCAAAGCGCCGTCAGCCGGCAAATCAAGGACCTTGAAACGCAGCTCGGTGTCCTCCTGTTCGAACGCGTGCGGCAGCGAGCGATCCTGTCGGAAGCCGGCAAGCGGCTTTTGCCGGAGGCACGACGTCTCCTGCACCAGACGGAAGAGATGATGATCCGGGCGGCTTCCGGCGCCACGGCAACCCTTTCGATCGCCACCTTGCCGACATTCGGCAGCCGCTGGCTGACGCCTCGGCTGCCAAATTTTCTGGCGATCCATCCAGGTTCCCTCGTCGACATAGCCTCTCGCTCAGAGCCGTTCGACTTTGAGGAGGAAGGCTTTGATCTTGCCATTCACTACGGCCAGCCGATTTGGGCACGCGCAACCTGCACCTTTCTCTGCGACGAAAAGATCGTTCCGGTTGCCAGCCCGAGCCTGCTGAAATCTGATCCAGTCGCGAGCGCAGCGGAACTTGTAGACAAGCCTCTCCTGCATCTGGCGACGCGCCCGAGACTTTGGCGCCAGTGGTTCGAACACTGCGACATCGACGCCGATCCGTCTTATCGAGGCAACCGGTTCGACCAGTTTTCGATGATCATCGAAGCAGCCTCAATGGCACTGGGGTTTGCGCTTCTGCCACTATATCTGATCGAACAGGAGCTGAGCTCCGGAAAACTCAAAATCGTTGTCGACCGACCGATGTCGACCGAGAACAACTACTATGTGGTGACGCCGGATGGTAAGCGAGAACATACGCTCGGCCTGGCGTTCACGGCTTGGCTCCTCTCACAGATAAGCAACAAGGACGCCATTCAATCGTGAGCAACGAGCCGACACCATCCGATATCCCGACTGCACGCATGCTGAGCTGGGCCAGAAACTCGACGATCTATCGGCTCGAGCGGCAGATGATGACGGAAAGACAACTGTTCGATGCCATCATCCGTAAGGCGAAGCAAAAATTCACAGACATCAACGAGGCGCAACTCAAGGCGATTGCGAACTTCGCCGTCGCGTTCGCCTACGAGCATGCGGGCCTGAACGATACTGCCTACGCTGAAATCAGGACGCGCTCCGGGGTTCGCAGTGGCAGATCGAAGCGACACATCGCTCAGAAACTGTCACAGAAGGGTGTCGATGGCGAGGTCATCACGGCCGCGCTCGATGAGGCAGACGACTTGCTGGCCGCCGTGGTCTTGGCGCGCAAACGCGCGTTCGGGCCATTTCGGCGAGGCGACGGCGATCGCGACCGTGTGACCAAAGAGATGGCGGCGTTCGCACGCAACGGTTTCAGCTTCGACATAGGCAGGGCTGTTCTTGGTATGAGCCGCGAAGAGGCGGAAGACGTTATGATCGCGCGATCTCGATAGCTCTTTCCTATGCAGTAGAGCCCCAGCGGGCCGTGCAGGTCAGAGTAATGCTGTGGGGGCCTTCGAGTTCGGCGTCATGGCGCTCGATGAGCTCCATAACTGCATCGATGAAGGCCACATGGTCGAGGCTCAGCGTCGTCAGGTCATTGCAATCCCAAGCCGCCATCGCGATTCCGTCCTGTCCAACGATGGCAATATCGTCGGGCGTGTTCTTCCCGAGTACGCGCCGTGCCGCATCGCGCGCACCAATTGCCATGACGTCGTTGCCGCAGATGATGGCATCCACCTTGGCGCGGTGAAGAAGCAAAACAGCTTCCTTGAAACCGGAATCGTAGCTGTAGTCGCCAAAGGCCTCGGCCTGTAGCGTCAGGCCGCGCTTGGCGAGGCCCTCGACAAACCACCTGCGCCTCAGCTTGTCGATCCAGCTTGACTTTGTTCCCGCGAGGTAGGCGAACCGCTTCTTCCCATCACCGACAATCTTGCCGATGATCTCGTCAGCGGCGGCCGATCCGTCTATCCGGACGCTTGAGACCTTCTCATTGTCGAGCGGTTCAAAGGAGACGATGATCGGCTTCGTCGTATGGAAGATGTCGATCGCGTCCTGCATCGAGACCATGTCGGAGAAGACGACGACATGATCAACCTGATAGGTCGAGGCTAAGCGCATGAGCTGCAACCGATCATCGTGGTCGGCACAACACAGAATGATAGGCAGAAGTTGCCTGGCCTGGAGGCGATGAACGAGTAGTTGCTGCTCTTCTGCTTCGCACGGATTGCCGATTGCGTTGACCACCAGCGCCACCAGCCTCGATCGCTGGTTGTTGAGTGAGCGCGCAATGGCATTCGGCTGGTATCCATACTCGCGAGCAACGGCCAGGATGCGGTCGCGCGTTGCACTTCCGATTCTGGAATCGGGCGAGAAGGCACGCGAGATCGTCGCAGACGACACCCCAGCAAGCTTTGCCAGTTCCTTCGAGGTGACCCGTCGCTTGCTCATTTCTACATTCCACGTCTATGGCGCGGAGATCCGGACGGGGAGCCCGTCTGCCGCAGCTGATTCCTTGATTGCATCCCATAGCCTAGCGAATCGCAGGCCCATTTCAACGGAGCCGGTGTTTTCCATTGTCCCTTCGCGAATGGCCAGGAAGTTTTTCATCGGATTGCCGAGAATTTCCGCCTCTTCTCGCGGCTCGGCGTTTCGCCCGAGGCTGATCTCGCGCCATCCGCCCCAGGCATCGATGCGAACGATTGCTTTCGAATAGAAGAAGGTGATGTAGGAAGCGCAGCCGGGAGGACCCTCGCCGGCAGCCGTCAGCGTCGCCAGCGCGCCGTTCTTGAGGCGGGCCGAGACCGCGGTGGCAATGTCGACCTCCTTGCCGTGATTGTTCATATAGGCCGACACGCTCTCGAAGTCCGAGTTGGCCAGCAGGCAGACAGTGTTCATCATGTGGGCGCCGGTGTCGAACATGAAACCGCCGCCTGAAATCTCCGGCTGTTGCTTCCAGTGACCGTCATAGTTGCCGGACCAGCTTTCCCAGATCATCCCCGATATTGCAATCAGGTGGCCGAACTCCCCGGCAAGCGCCCGTTTGCGCGTATCGATCACGAGGGGCGAAAGACCGCCCTGGAAAGCGGTTACGATGGTCACACCGCTCTTCTTCTGCGCCCCAATCAGCCGTTCGGCTTCCGCCACCGTCGTCACCATCGGCTTTTCAAGGAAGAGGTCGAGGCCGGCTTCCGCGACAGCCGTTGCCTGCTCACCGTGAAACGCATGCGGCGTGGAGACATAGACGACATCCAGCTCCGTTCGGCAGGAAGCCAACATCTCTCGGTAGTCGTCGAAGCTCTTCGGCGCGCCTGCTCCAGCGGCAACGCATACGTCAATCAGGCGCTTTCGGGAGGAAGGCATCGTATCGGCAAGCGCGACAAATTCGATCTCGGGCATGCGTGCCCAGCTTGCCGCATACTCGGCCGCCTTCAGGCCTGCGCCAATGACGCCAAGCCGCAATTTTTGTGACATCCAAAATCCTCCCGAATGCAGTGTGTATACGGTTACACAAATGAACGAATGAAGACAAGATTTATTAAAACTCGTCTTTTCAATGCGTTAGCGTTAGATAAAAAAACGCATCAAAATCCATCTTGCCAGTAATAAGAATGCGTGTACATTTTTGACTGTGGTGCTGGAGGGCGCCGCGAACCAAAAGGGAGGACTTCCGTTGAAGAAGACGGTCATTGGTGGCCTGTGCGCCATTCTGCTCGGCGCTGTTTCCACGCTGGCGCATGCCGAGACAATCCGAATTGCCAATCACGGTCAGGCCGGCATCGACGCCATGAAGTCGACGGTCGAGAAGATCGAAAAGAAATACGGTGTAACCGTCGAGGTCGTCGAATACCCTGCGCCTGACAAGGATTATCTGACGAAGCTGTTGACCGAGCTCGGCGCCGGCAACGCCCCGGACCTCTTTTCCATCCCGACGACGGCCGCTGTCGCTGACATGGTCGAGGCCGGTTACCTCGCGCCGGTGACCAAGGAAATCAAGGCATGGGACGGCTACGCCAATTTCTATGATGTCGCCAAGCAGCTGGCCGTCAGCCCGGATGGCGAAACCTATGTGATGCCGTTCATGCTTGGCATTCAGGAAATCTACTATCGCAAGGACGTTCTCGATAAGGCCGGCATCTCCACCGAGCAGCCGAAGACCTGGAAGGAACTGCTCGATCGCGCCGCTGAAATCAAGAAGAAGACCGGCGCATATGGTCTGCTCTTCCCGGCCGGCGTTTCCTGGGGAAGCGGCGCCTTCGACGAAGGCTTTCAGCATCTGGTCGTCGGTTCCAAGACGCCGCAGCTCGTTGATGCCAACGGTAAGCTCGATTTGAATGGTGAGGGCATCAAGGATGTCTTTGATGTCTACAAGCAGCTGATCGACAACGACCTGATGCCAACGCAGCCGTTGCTCGGACCTGAACCCTGGGTTGTGCCAAAGTATCAGATGTTCCCGGCCGGCAAACTGGCCGCAACCACTTGCGGTTCCTGGTGCTATATTTTCGACTGGGGTCGTGAAAGCAAGAACCCCATTCCTGAGGTGACCAAGGTTGTCGGCACCTGGACCGTTCCCGGCCAAACCGGCGGTCAGTATGTTCTCGCCAACCTGGCAGCCCCATGGGCCGTCAACTCCAAGTCCGCCAACGTGGAACTCGCCAAGAAGGCTCTGATGGAGATTGGTTCGGTGGAGACACAGGTTTCTTACGCGGCCCGTATCGGCAACATCCCGTCCAGCAAGGATGCGGCGAAGAACGCCGACTTCCAGAAGCTGACGGAACTCGTTCCGATCCATGCCGCGGCGGAGAACGGCACCTTCCTTAAGCAGGCTTCCGGCTTCGGCACCGTTTCCGAAGGTGTTGCCCGCGCAACGGAAGCGCTCCTGCGTAAGGAAACCGATGCTGCCGGCGCACAGAAAATCCTGGTCGACTACGTCAAGGAAACGCTCGGCGACGAGGTCATAAAGTAAGCGTCTACTTACTCATTGCGAGGGAAACGCGGGCCCGCCCGCGTTTCCAGATTTCCCTTCCGAAATGAGTTATAGAGCTTTCAATGGCCAGAAACGTCCACGAAAGGCGCGCCGAACGGCAGCTTCTTCTGATCCTGCTGCCCTCGCTTGCACTGCTTCTGGCCTTCGTGATCTATCCCGCGCTTTACTCCATCTACCTAAGCTTCACCAATGAAGCGCTGACTGGGGCTGCCGCACTGCGGCCGCGCTTCGTCGGTATTCGCAACTATGCGCGGCTTCTGAACGACGCGAAGTTCTGGAACTCCTTGCTCGTCACCTTCCTGTTCGTCGTCGGCTCCGCAGTCATCGGACAATTCGTGCTTGGCCTCGTCTCGGCGATGGCGCTGCGTCGTCGTATCCATTTCCGCCGCCTCTTCTCCTCGATCATCCTTCTTCCGAACGCAGCACCAGAGGTGGTTGCAGGCTTTATGTGGATTTCGATGCTGGCCGGAGGCGAGCAGGCAACGCTCAGCCGCATCGTCAGCTTCTTCGGCGTGACGCCGGCCGACTGGTTGCAGATCTTTCCGCTGTCGATGATCATCATCGTCAACACGTGGCGCGGCATCGCGACGGCGATGATCCTGTTGACTGCTGGTCTGAGCACCATCCCAAACGAGATATATGAGGCCGCCCGTATGGATGGCGCAACGCCTTCACAGATGTTCCGCCGCATCACCTTGCCGCTGATGATGCCGACGATCCTTCTCTATATGCTGATCTCCGCCGTCTCGACCATCGCCGTCTTCGGCCTCGTCTACGCGCTGACCCGCGGTGGCCCCGGCGGGGCGACGGAGCTGGTCAGCATCTACATTTACAATCAATCCTTCACAGCGTTCCAACTCGGTTATGGCGCAGCTGTCGCCGTCGTAGCACTACTGATCTCGCTGGTTCTCGGCGTCGGCTATGTCAGGGCCATGAAGGTGGAAGTCTAACATGGCAGTGATCTCGCCGAGCGAAAATGCCAACAAGACCCGATCGGACCTGCTTGCCTACGCAACGCTGTCTCTGATCTCGATCTTTTGCGCCGTTCCCTTCTTCTGGGTGCTTCTCGCCTCCTTCGACGGCAACGCGCAGCTGTTCCTTCGCTGGCCCGAGCAGTGGAGCTTCGCCAACTACCTCCGCGTGTTTACCAAGGAGGACGGCGCGAAGTGGCTGTTCAACTCGCTCTTCGTTGTCGGTGGAGCGACCGTGCTGGTGATGGTGTTGGCCGGCCTTGGCGGCTACGCGCTGTCGCGAACCCGAGCGTGGTGGAAGCTGCCGTTTCTCTATGCCATCCTATTGATCCGTGTCCTTCCGCCGACGGCGCTCGTTGTGCCGCTCTACAAGTTCCTTTTGACATTGAACAATGCTGAAGGTGCCATTCTGAGGCCGATCTTCGGCGAATACACTCGACCGATCATGCGCTGGACCGGTTTCATCGATGGTTATCTCGGCTTGATCCTCGTGCTTGCAACAATGCAGCTGCCATTGGCCCTTTGGATCATGAAGACGTTCTTCGACGGTCTGCCACGCGACTACGAAGAGGCGGCACTGATGGACGGCGCCACCCTGATACAGCGCATTCGCCGTGTGCTGATCCCGCTGGCGCTGCCGGGGTTGGCTGCCGCCGGACTGTTCGCCTTCATGTCTGCCTGGGGCGACTTCCTGCTTCCGCTGATTTTCCTCTCTTCGCCGGAATTGCAGACCCTGCCACTCGGCCTGTTCCGCGCATTTCTGCGCATCAACGAGATAGACTACGGGCTGCTTGCGGCACTCGCGTTTATCTACCTCCTGCCGGCAGTCGTAGCCTTCGGCTTTGCGCGTCGCTTCCTCGTGCAAACATTTGCCGGCGGCGTCAAAGGCTGACACCAGAAAGTACATTACGATGATCAATCTCAGGAACGTTCGCAAATTCTACGGCGCTTTGGAGGTCATCAAGGGCGTCGACATCACGGTGGAAGACGGCGAATTCGCGGTTTTCGTCGGCCCGTCCGGCTGCGGAAAATCGACTTTGCTGCGCATGATCGCCGGTCTTGAGGGCATTGACGACGGCGATCTCATGCTTGACGGCAAGCGGATCAACGACGTGCCGCCCGACAAGCGTGGCATCGCCATGGTCTTCCAATCCTACGCCCTTTATCCGCACATGACCGTGGCCGAGAACATCGGCTTCTCACTGAGCCTGAAGAAGGTTCCGGAGGCCGAAATCCGCCGGCAGGTCGAGGGGGTCGCCGAGATCCTGCAACTGACCGACTATCTCGATCGTCGGCCGGCCGCCCTGTCCGGCGGCCAGCGCCAGCGCGTTGCGATCGGTCGGGCCATCATCAAGAAGCCGTCACTGATCTTGTTCGATGAGCCCTTGTCCAATCTCGATTCCGCCCTGCGCGTGCAGATGCGTGCCGAATTGCAGCGCCTGCATCGCGAGCTGAAGGCAACCGTCGTTTACGTGACGCATGACCAGGTCGAGGCGATGACCATGGCCGATCGTATCGTCGTCCTCAACAAAGGTGTCGTTGCCCAGCAGGGTGCTCCAATGACGCTCTACCATCAGCCTGACAATGAATTCGTTGCGACTTTCATCGGCTCCCCGAAGATGAACACTATCCCGATCGCGATCACCAGATCGACCGCCGGTCAGGCCCATGTCCGGAGCCCGTTTGGTCTCTCGCTCGACCTGACGGACGCGAGTGGGATAGTGCCACAGGGTGAGGCTACTCTTGGCATCCGGCCTGAGCACCTGAAGATCGCAGCGGTAGGGCAGGGGGACTTTTCGGCCGAGGTCATGATCGTCGAGCGGCTGGGCGTCGAGACATACATGACTGTCGGTTCGCAGGAACAGCCGATTGTTGTCCGCTCCGAAGGTGACATCACAGTGCGACCGGGCGATCGCGTGTCCCTGGCGGTCGACACCTCCGCCTGCCACCTGTTCGATTCCGCCGGCCGCGTCATTCGCCCGGCAAAAGCTTCATAACATCGAGGATACCATGACAATCAAGGTCACCATCTGGAACGAAGGCCGCCACGAGCAACTCCACAAGGAGGTTCAGGAAATCTATCCCGACCGTATCGACGGCGCGATTGCGACCGGGATCGCCAATGCCGACTTCGAGATACGCAGGGGAACGCTCGATGACCCGCATGAGGGATTGCCGGACATTCTTCTCAACGACACCGATGTCCTTCTGTGGTGGGGGCACATGGCGCATGAAGAGGTAAGCGACGCGCTGATCGACCGGATCCAGCAACGTGTCCTCAAGGGAATGGGTCTGCTCGTTCTTCATTCCGGCCATCACTCGAAGCTGTTTCGCCGTTTGATGGGAACCAACGCAAACCTCTCCTGGCGCGAAACGCCACAAGGGGATCTCGAGCGGGTATGGGTCGTTGATCCATCCCATCCGATCGCCGAGGGGCTGCCCCCTTATTTCGAAGTCAATGCTTCCGAAATGTACGGCGAACCCTTCGACATTCCTCCACCCGACGAACTGGTTTTTATCTCGTGGTACTCTGGGGGTGAGGTGTTCCGCAGCGGATGCACATTCCGACGTGGCCGCGGTCGCATCTTCTTCTTCAGTCCTGGGCACGAGACTTATCCGATCTACCACGACAAGACCGTGCACAAGGTGATTTCGAACGGGATCCGCTGGGCGACGCAGTCCCATACCGATGGCCGGATCCTCGAGAACTGGCACAGGGCCGTACCGCTTCACAAGCGCCCAGCCTAAAAGCTCTATGCACGTTAAAGACCGGCCCTGCTTGGGTCGGTCCAAGATCCTCGGCACACGCAGGCGGCCCCATCTCCCTGGCCGCTTCGACAGCAATTCAACGTTGCGACCTATTCGCATCGTGTCCGTTCCGTTGGCGAGGCATCGATCTTCGTCCCAGCACATCCAGCTGTTCAGCCTTATTCGAGACACGAGGTCGACCTCACCCGGCCCGGCGCGATCCGGCCCCTCGTGCACGAACCAGTGCCATCAACATTGGACCGATCGAGAACTCGCCGCGCTCTGCCCTTCGCGTCAGATCACGCAGATATGCGCCAGCTGAATTGATGTGTCCGCCTCGTTCGAGAATGCACGCCATAACGGTCGCTGCGTTCTCCGGTCCCATCGTGTTGCACGCGTCCTCGTACGCTGACGCACTGACACCGAGGGTGCCCCGAACCACAACCGCTGCCGCCATCATGTCTCGCCAATTGGTAATCGAGCCCCCGGGGCCATAGCCTGCCATATCCGGGCAGGCCTGCAGAACCATTCCGAGCGGGAACGACTTTAACGAATTGTCGTTGCCGGCGCGCTCCTGCGGATTGACCCCACTGCGCCCATCTGATCTCTGTCTCGTCCTTTCAGCGGGGGGCTCAATCGGGGACGCCGGATTTGCCTCCTGCTTTCTTTCAAAAGCGGGTTCAAGATCAAAAATAGAGTCGGGGTTTGAATTCTGTATGTGCCGTTCATTTCGGGCGGGATTGCCGCTCGGTTTTTTTGCTTTCAACAATGTTTCCAGCCTGTTGGCAATATCGTCACGCAAGATCTGCATTGCCTCCAGCGCTGCGGCTATTTCATCGGCTGCCGGCGTTCTCGGCACGGCGTCGACAAGTTCACGGAAATAGGTGAAGGCCGTTTCCCAGTCGCCCGGAAGCTCCTCGTCGATCGCGGTCTCGATCAGTTTGGAAACATCCCGGCGGCAGAGGGTGAATTGTTCGCGCAGTCTTTGCAAATGCAGCCGTTCCGCCGCGACCTCAGCTGCCAGCGCCTCGATTTCCTCAGCCCGGACGATCAAGGGAGCGAGGGAGAAACCGAACGCATCTCCGACCGAGCCCTCCTTGTTTCTGCGCGCGTACCGCTTTCCATTCGGACTATCCTTGCGGATGATCAGGCCGGCCTCCACAAGCACGGCGAGATGGCGACGGATGGTCTGCTCGGCCATGCCGTGCGAACGCAGCGAAAGCTGGCTGTTTGACGGAAAGACGACAAGACCGCTTTCCTCGGAAAGGAGATTTGCCGGGTAGAAGCTGAGCAGGGCGTTGAGGACCGCCAGCGCCCGGTCGGTTACGCCGAGCAGTGGCTTTGCCTCGCAAAGCGCCCTGTAAATCTTCCATTTGTCGACCGATTGATCGGGCTTGAGCTCGCTCGCCGCCTTCTGGCTGGAGAGCATGCCAAGCGTCATCGGCCGCCGCCCGAAAGGCGTCGTCACATGTCCTGTTTCCATCACCTTCACCTTGACGAAGGCAAAAGAAATCCACTCACCAAAAAGGTGCCCATACTTGACAGGGATTCACGGAAATGCGATTCTCTAGCTGCTAACCTATGAGAAGGGCTTCCGCGACGGCAACGTTCGGGAGCTTTTTTCTTTTGCGATGATCATCCTTTGCTGTTGCGTTGTGTCGACTGAACGAACTCGCTGTGAAGCGACTCCATGCGATCGTTGAGAAAATCGATAAAACTGGGCGCAACCGCTTTGTTGAAGCTGATCTTCGACCCAGACTTGGCATGACTGACAGTCGCAATCAGAAAACCGTTTGCGCGAATTTCGGTGGCGGCTTTCAGTGAGGACGCCGGGCCAGCTTCGGACTTCAGAGCCGCGAGAGCGACGGCAAACCGATCCTTGGGGCCGCCATGTCTGTCCTGGCCGAGCGCCTGGCGGATACGGTCTGCCCCGCCCGGGCTGGCGGCGAATGCATCGGCGAAATCAATCCAGCGACGACGGCCAATCTCGGGCGAGGGACCAATTTGCACCAAAACGTCTCGCGGGATTGCCGTTGCGATCCGCAGCATCTCGGAGAGATGCGACTTTCCGGTCGCAAGTGATGCGCAGATGACATCGCGCCGGTAGCCTGCCTGCTCCTGCGAGAGCGCAAATGCACATTTCTCGATAAAGGACAGATCGTTGCGGCTGGCGTTCTCCTCGCCCTGAAAGATGATTGCTTCTTCATCGCTGAGCTCACGCACGATTGCTCGGAACTTCAACCCGAGCATTTTGACTGCGGCGAGGCGACGTCGCCCGAACACGATCTGATAGGGTGCACCATCACCCTTGAAAGGACGGATGAGACCGGGGACGATCTGACCGCGCTCCCTTATCGACGCAGCTATTTCCTCGACTGCGGCCTCGTCGTAGGCGCCATCAAAGCGGTCCGGGATGGAGGATGGCGCGACGTCAATCGGGTCGACGTCCACGACATGGTCTGCATCTTTCAGGAGCCTGTCGAGAGCCTCGCCTTTTTCCTGGATCTGCCGAACCCCCGCCGCGACCTTGAGGAGGTGCGGTGACGAGGTGGGCTTCACGCTCGGCGCGGCGCTCGGCTGCTCAAGCTGACCGAGCACGTTGGCGAACATTCCGCGGGAATCCTTGCGGCTCATTCGCGCCCCCATGCCGCCCAGAGCAGCTTCTCGATCTCGGCATTGGCAGCGTTGATGGACTCCATGGCTCGGTCATAGGTTTTGGGTGCCGAGAAACGCGAACGCTGCACCTCGTAAAGGCTTTGCTTCCAGGTCAGGGCATCGGCAACCGCGGTCGATTTGGTTACCATGTTCAACAGCAGGTCCTCACCGAAGACCTGCCGCATCAATGCGGTCATGTTGGCTTGTGGATGATCGTTGGCCTCGAACTTCGTGACGAGAAACTTTGCAAAATCCCATTGTGCAGAAGTCCCCATCTCGCTCAGGATCTGCATGTAGGACGAAGCAAGTTCCAGGAACTTTCCCGTTGAATCGACGTCCAGCATGTGCGCGGGGACCGGAATGATCACGCCGGTGGCAGCCGTCAGGGACGATAGTGTGAGGAAGTTCAGGGAAGGGGCCGAATCCATCAGGATGACGTCATAATCATCGGCAACCTGCTCAAGCGCCTGGGATACGCGCAGCAGGAAGCTGGTGCCCCCGTTCTTGCGCATCTCGAGTGCAACCGCGGTCTCGAACTCGGTCAGATCAAGACCGGCACAGATCACATCGAAGCCAGCAATATGGGTGGAGTGGATGAGGGACTTTGTCGGTTTCGGGTCCGTGAAGCGGATGGCCGCATAAAGCGTCTCATCTTCGCGCGGATCGAAATCGGGAAGCATCCCATGCAGGCTGGTCAGTGACGCCTGGGGATCGAGATCGACTGCCAAGACGCGATAGCCCTTCAGAGCGAGGTAGTGGCCAAGGTGAATTGTCGTGGACGTCTTGCTCGATCCGCCCTTGAAGTTGGTGACCGCGAGGATCTGGCACTCTTCACCGGCCACGCGTCTCGGGTTCATCCACTTTTTGCGGCCCTTTTCGGCGAGCATCAGGCGCAGTTCGAGGATTTGCTCGAGCGTGTACATGCGCCGGCCATTGGTGGTGGTCTCGGGCGCTGGCCCTTTTTCCTTGAGAACGATCTGCCTGATATAGGCTTCCGACACGTCGAGAAGCCCTGCGACCTCTGACGAAGAGAATTTTCGCATCTCGCGGCGCGCGTCAGGTGGGTACTGCGCCATCGAAAGATTTTGCAGGGCAAGCTCCAATTTGGTGGAAAAGCTCTGCATAAAGTCGAGGCTGCTCAGATGCCGATTCACGTTTCTTCCCTCAGTTCGCTTCAATGACCCAGATGCTGACATCGTTCGCGAATGATTGTTTTGCCAGTTGTTTCGCCAGATGGCGATAATTCGATAAATTTCCGTAGTTTGAGAACTAGCTCGATTCGAGAGATTCGGCAAATGCTTGGCTCCGGCCGCGTCTCTCCGGAAACGGCCAAAAAGCGCCCGCGGGATGGCACTCGGTCAGTCCAATTTGGCCGCCTTTGCAGGACCAAGGTCTGGTCTGCCATGGACCTATGGTCTGAACTGGACCGTCATACCATCGTAATGTTTGACGCGCAGGCCGATCGGAATAATGTTCACGGTCCAGACGAAACTGGACGGCCCGACGATGCGGGCCCCGGCTTCGATTACCAAAGCACGGTGCCACCTGTCACGATTGAGGAGATCGGCCAGTCATGAAAACAGCAATCCGCGTTGCAGTGGTCGATGACCATCCGCTGTTCAGGGAAGGAGTGGCGCGGAGCCTGTCAGAAATCGAGGGGTTCAAGATCGTCGCGGAAGGAAGCTCGAAGGACGATGCCATCAAAGTTGCAGAGGATCAGCAGCCCGACGTATTGCTCCTCGATATTTCGATGCCCGGTGGCGGCTTGAATGCAATCTCCGCGATTCTGGACCGTCTACCGACGCAGAAGATCGTCATGCTGACCGTGTCGGAGTCCAGTGACGACGTGACGGCAGCACTTGATCGTGGTGCGAAGGGCTATGTCCTGAAAGGCGTCGGGGCAAGAACCCTTGCAGAAATCATTCGCAATGTCGCAGATGGTGAAAGCTATGTGGCGCCGGCCCTTTCGGCACGGTTGCTGTCCAACCGTGCCGCGCCCGAACCGAGCAAGCAAAGCGCGATCTCAATGCTCACAAACCGTGAGCAGGAGGTGCTTCACCTTGTTGCGTCGGGAATGAGCAACAAACTTGTTGCACGCAAGCTCGAGTTGCATGAAAAGACAATCAAGCATCATATGACCCAGATCATGGCCAAGCTCGGCGTTGGAAATCGAACCGAGGCTGCCATGACCTTGCGCGATGTCATTGACGAGCAGAACGACCACTAGTCCATTGCACATTTCAAACCGGGACAGACGTCGAATATTTGACCCGTTTCAACGCGAAATGCGACGATGACGTTGCCACCGCATGGTGTGTCAGTATGCCTTTCATGAGCAAGCGCTCGTAGTCCTTTACGTCAGCGACAGCGACACGCAAGAGATAGTCCCAGTCTCCTGACATCGAGTAGCATTCGAGGACTTCCTGGTGACTTTCGGCAAAACGCTCGAAGTCGCTCCTCGCGGCCGGATCATGCGACTTCATGCGAACCTGGCAGAACACGGTCAGGCCGCGGCCGACCGCCTCGGGGCTGACAAGCCTGACGGTTGGTCCAAGCATTCCGGATGCCTCGAGCGCCTTGATCCGACGCCAGCAGGAGGCAGCGGAGGCACCCACGCGCTCCGCGAGCGCCGCGTGGCTGAGGGAGCCATCCACCTGCAGCAGTTGAAGGATCTTGCGGTCCACATTGTCGAGTTCAGACGATTTCATCAGCTTCTCTCGGTGTCGATGCACATTTCTGGCGCAGTGGTATTCTGGCTGAATCCCGCCGCATCCGGACATGCTCATGCACGATGCACGCAGTGAACAGCGCAATGCTGTGACGAGAAAGACACCGAGAAAAGTCCCGACGAAAAAGAACGTTCCCAAGGAACCGCGCCGAGCTGTCCCGAGCCGCGGCGCCGATGTCGTCGATCAGGTCGGCGCACCGAAAAGCGTGAAGTACCCCCAGGCGGCGACAAGCAGGGCAAGCACGCCGGCTGCTATGGCAAGCTTCCGCAAACGCGGCCTTGGTGGCCTTGGCGGCTTTGGACGTCGGAATTGGATAACATTGTCGTTCATCTGCAGGCTTCTCCGTCGAGGCCTACCTGTTTCGGGCGAACCGTGGCGGATGTCAAAAAGAAAAAGGCGCTCAACCCGGTCGGGGAGCGCCTTTTCTTTCCCGGACAGCAAACGCGACCAGCCTCTGCGGGCAGGTCTGCAGGCCGTCGATACGGGCGGTGAGCGGTAAATGGCACCCCTTCTTCGAAATATCAAGAGGCCGCGGAAAATTCAGTTTCAGTTCATATCGCGGGCCGGATTGATTATTCCGATTGTCAGACATTTTCACTATGCTTTCCCGGGCACGCGCAAGTCGACGTGCCGGGAGCGATGAGGAAGGACCAGGTGGAACAACGGGCGAGCAAATCATCAATTCAACGGGCGCGTGCGGGCTGAACAAAATGATACGGCCTGGAAAACGGCTCCACGCTTGCGCCCGGGCGCCGTTTCCGGTCGTCCGATCGACGGTTCCCGCAATCCGGTCGACCAGAGCAGCAATCTGCGATCGTGTCGTCTCGTCACGGGGTCCGCCCAAGAAGACGTGACCGGGTCAGGAACCGCCTCTCCCGTCCATTGTCGAGTGAGAACATTCCGCCACGACCGGGAACGACGTCTATGATCAGCTGCGTGTGCTTCCACGCCTCGAACTGGGTGGCGCTGATATAGACAGGGACCCCGGCAATCTCCCCCAGCTTGATGTCGTGGTCGCCGACGACGAAATCACCCGACGGGTAGCACATTGGCGACGAGCCATCGCAACAACCGCCCGACTGATGAAACAGAATATCCGGATGATCCCGCCGGATCTCCTTAATCAATGCTATCGCGTTGTCCGTCGCGATGACACGGGGCTCATCCTTCATGCTCAATTCCATCCTTCTCCTCCTTCTTCCGGCCCGCTCCTTCAGTGGAGCGGGCCATTCGCCGCAGGAGTGACCTCAAAAGAAACCGAGCGCCTTTGGGCTGTAGCTCACCAGCATGTTTTTCGTTTGCTGGTAATGATCGAGCATCATCTTGTGGGTTTCGCGACCGATGCCTGACTGCTTGTAGCCACCGAAGGCGGCGTGGGCAGGATAGGCGTGATAGCAATTCGTCCATACCCGTCCGGCCTCGATATTGCGGCCAAACCGGTAGCAACGATTGGCGTCACGGCTCCAGACGCCGGCACCGAGCCCGTAGAGTGTATCGTTGGCAATCTCCAGTGCCTCGGCCTCATCCTTGAACGTGGTAACAGCAACGACCGGCCCGAAGATTTCCTCCTGAAAGATGCGCATCTTGTTATGCCCCCTGAAGATGGTGGGCTTCACGTAGTAGCCGTTGGCGAGCTCACCGCCGAGTTCATTGCGCGATCCACCTGCGAGGACCTCGGCGCCCTCCTGCTTGCCAATATCCAGGTAGGCAAGGATTTTCTCGAGTTGCTCGTTCGAGGCTTGGGCTCCGATCATCGTCGCTTGGTCCAGGGGATTTCCCTGTCTGATGGCTTCGACGCGCCTGACGGCTTTCTCCATGAAACGGTCGTAGATCGATTCCTGAACCAGAGCGCGACTGGGGCACGTGCAGACCTCCCCCTGGTTCAGCGCGAACATAGCAAAGCCTTCGAGTGCCTTATCCAGGAAATCGTCCTCTTCACTCATCACATCGGCAAAGAAGATGTTCGGCGATTTGCCGCCAAGTTCAAGCGTCACCGGGATAAGGTTCTGGCTCGCATATTGCATGACCAGTCGGCCCGTCGTCGTTTCGCCGGTAAAGGCGATCTTTGCGATGCGAGGACTGGAGGCCAGCGGCTTTCCAGCCTCCAGGCCGAACCCGTTGACAATGTTGAGCACGCCCGGAGGCAACAGGTCACCGACGAGCTCTGCCCAGACGAGCAGGGATGCAGGCGTCTGTTCGGCTGGCTTGATGACCACGCAATTGCCGGCAGCAAGAGCGGGAGCGAGTTTCCACGCCGCCATCAGGATCGGAAAATTCCAGGGTATGATCTGGCCAACAACGCCGAGCGGCTCGTGAAAATGGTAGGCAACCGTATCGTGGTCGATCTCGCCGATAGAGCCTTCCTGCGCGCGGATGCAGGAGGCAAAGTATCTGAAGTGGTCGATAGCCAGCGGAATGTCAGCCGCCATTGTCTCGCGGATCGGTTTGCCATTGTCCCACGTCTCGGCTCGCGCCAGAAGCTCGAGTTTGTCTTCCATTCGCTGAGCGATCTTCATCAGGATATTGGATCGCTCGGTCGCCGATGTCCGTGCCCAACCCGGCCTGGCGGCATGTGCGGCGTCGAGTGCGGCATTGACGTCGAGTTCGCTCGAACGCGCCACCTCGCAAAGCTTGCCTCCGGTGACAGGGGTGATGTTGTCGAAATAGCGTCCTTCGATAGGCTCGCGCCACTCGCCCCCTATGAAGTTGCCGTAACTCGTCCTGAATGGCGACTCGACGATCTTCTGATGCAGCATGTCATCCTCCCTTCAAAGGTCCAGGTTCTGGAGTGAACCGGTGAGAGGAAGCCTGCGCGAGTTTTGCGGCGTGTGAAAGCGCCGCCAAGGGATACCGCAGTGCACTGTGTAGCACTCCTGCGACAGCGCGGCGCTGGCGCTGTCGCCATCAATGCAGGTTAAGTCTTTTCATTTTCCGGTGCAGCGTCGACCGGCTCATGCCGAGTGCAACGGCTGCCTGGGAGACGTTTCCGCTTGTACGGGACAGGGCACGCAACAATGCCGCGCGCTCGGCGTCGACGAGGTCCTGGTTTGGTGCCGGGTTCTGTTCCTGCAGTGCATCGGCCGCGGGCAGTCCCGCGGAAAGACGCCTGTCGTCCAGCTTAAGGGCCAGTCGCGCAGCCCGCGTCGCGCCAAGGACGAGATCATGGCGGTCGACGGCAAGGAGCGCCGCGGTCGGATTGCCAGCCGTCGGAACGACAAGGAAGCGGGCACCTGGAAAAGCGCTCCGGAACAGATTGACTTCGATACGCAACGCCGCGTCGCGAACCATCTGTGCGAGAATACCCAGTGTAACCTCGTTTACGTCGTCGCGGCATGACGAGATGTCCAGCGCAGCAGCCAATTGTCCGCGGTGATCGCGAATCGGTGCAGTCGTGCAACTCAGGCTGATGTTGGAGCTGAAGAAATGCTGATCCCGCAAAATGGTGACGGGCCTCTCATCCGCGATCGCAGTCCCGATCCCGTTCGTACCGATGCTGGCTTCGGTCCAGATGGACCCGGGCCACAGTCCAAGTTCATGGAAGTGCCTGTCATCCCCCGCGATGCCGCGGCGTTCCAGCGCAACCCCTTTATGGTCACTCAAGATCAGGCAGCAACCGCTCTTGCCAACTGTCGCGAACAACCGATCGAGTTCGACCGAAGCATCTGCAATCAGGCTTTGCGAAGCATCACGGGCCTCTTGGAGCTCATGCTCACTAACACGGATCGGCGGTCGCATTTGTTCGGGCGAGAGTCTGTGCATGGCGATACATCGCCGCCATGACGCAACGACAGACGAGTTTGCGGCGGCAGAATCCCTTTGAGCTGAGGTATAGACGTGCTCTGCATGAGCGGCGAGTTCGTGCATTGGCTCCTCCAACCAATTCTCATTGCAGCTTGGCTCAAAGCCGCCGCTTTGGCAATTCTCGGCCGCCCGGTTGTGTTTTGGACTGCCGTGATTGCAGTGGGTCATGTGTCGCAATATTGCGCCACATGACCTGTGTCGGCTTGGCTGGCGTAGCTGGGGGCGGGGCTAAAGCTGCTGCCCCGTCCGAAACCGTAAGGAGTTGACGCGGTGACGCCGTTCACGCCCTCGAGATTCGCCAGCTCCTGTCCTCGAACGTGAACAACCCCGCCGCTGCCTTGTCGGGCATGGTATCCTCGAGGAGGCTGACCTGCCGGTACTTGCGCCAATTGGCGTGAAGCTCGAGATCGAATGGACCAGCAGCGGGCCCCGAGCACTGCGCGCGAGCGCCGGTATTCCATTCCGCGTCGCGGACGCCCGTGCGCTCGAGGCGTTGATGCAATGTAAGCGGCCTGAGGTCTTCCTGCGATCTGAAAATGGATCAGTTCTTAAGGGCACCGGTCGCCATTCCATCGGTGATGGGCTTGAAGGAGAGAAGGTAGGGATGGCCGAATGCTTGGCAGGTCGCTTCAAGGCACACGCATGGGGCCTGGCGAACGATTACGGGGCTTTCCTTTGGTATCAACGCAGACCGCGATCTCGCGAGGAAAAAAGTGCCAATGCCCCATATACAAAGGGTGCATCCGTGGCGACGGTCTGGAACTTATCCAATGATTTCATTGTTTGATCTCGCGCAAAACGAGTGTCACGGCGAAGTCACGACACACAGCGCGCGGCCTATGGTCTAAGGTTTCCGGGGTAGAGTGAACAGGAAGGCACCAGTAGCGTAAACCACGCTGACGGTGACAGTGGGTGTATGCCGATTGTTTATAGACGCATGACCAGGCAAGAGGCGCTGGAAAGCGCGGATATAATTGTGGAAGCCTACGCCAAGCATCCCTGGCATGAAGAGTGGACGATCGACAACGCAGTTTCGCGGATCGACGAACTGACGACGACACCCAAATGCCTGGCCGTGGCGGCATTCGATGGAACACAGCCGATCGGTTTTGCCTTCGGACTTCCTCACACCTCCGTCATGGGACGGGGTATCCATATTGCCGAGATCGCAATAAGGCCGAAGCACCAGCGCGCAGGCATCGGTTCGCGCCTATTGAACCATCTGGAAGCAGAAGCCCGTATTCTTGGGTTCGTTTTTGTCTGGCTCGTCTCCCGCAGCACCGGCGGGGTTGCGGAGTACTACAAGAGCAATGACTACGAGCACTCCGAAAAGCTCTGTGTCTATTCCAAGAAATTGAAATAGGCCGGCGCAACATGCGCCGGCCTCTCCCCCAACGTCCCCTCATCTTTATCAGTTCAGGCAGATCGAGCCCTTGGTGGCTATCGCATCCGCCAATCCATCATGCGAACCGTCGCCGATCTCGCGCAGAACCTCATTCAATGCCATGCCAAGGCAATGCATTGCCCCGGAAAGATCGATATCCTCCGCAGCGCCCTTGGCGAAGGCGATCATCCGGGCCAGCGCGACGAGTTCGTCCAACTCGTCGGAGGACCGCTCATCGCTCCGCAAACCGATCGTCCGGCATTCTGATGTCGCACTCATCTCTGCTCTCCCTCGAACAGGATGGAGATTAGTCGCGGCACGCGCAAAAGGCCCGTGAAAAACCCGTGACACACGTTCTTGTTGCATTGTGCCGTAGCCAGTGACTATTCACCGTTCCATAACGGCAGCGTGTTGTTGAAAATCCATTGCGGTGCGTGTGGCGCTGCCTCGAGATCCGCATCCTTGACCGCCCTTACAAGCGCGCCCGCATCAGCTGCTTTCTGATCGACCTCCCGTGAAATGAGGACAGGTAACAAGGCCCTTCTTTCCGCATTGGTCATGTTTGCATTCTCAAGAACCGTCTTCCATGTCCTTTTCTTGAAGAACGTCACTGACGCAGCGCGCTCGATTTCCAGACGGTGGGCCGGATCAAGTTCGCCGCAAACCTCGATGGCATCGAGTGTCGCCCTGACATTGACCATCGGGACGGTGAGTGGCCGGTAGCCGAGCTCGGATGGCCCGTGCAGCAGTGCTACGTCGGCGTCGTCAACGATTGCGCCGGACACATATTCTTCATAGATCCGGCCGATCCCAACCATGCCGAAGGTCCTGCACTCGGCTGCCCGAAGCGCTCCCATGCTTGCCGCTCCGAAGACATGAACCCGGTGCGAGAGGGCATAGAGGATTTCCTTGTGCAGCACCGGGGCGGTGTATTCGAACCCTCCATCGACAATACCGATGACCTGTGCCCCGCTGCGGACGGCAGCAAGCACGTCGCCCTGAACCGCCGGCGGGCGGAAAAGGATGTCGGTCGCCATGGGGTGTGCATTCGCAGGCAGGCTCGGCCCGACGAACACGACCCTCATGAGCAAATTGCCTTTGCAAGCGCACGCGGACCGTAAAGGTGTGCACGCGCCCCCTCGGGGTTCTCGAGCGCTGGCATGAAGACCTTGACCACATGGAAGGGGAGGGACGGCGGCGCGAGCGACAAGGCAATCGCCGGACCGACGTCATGAGAACGCAAGATATCGAGCACCACGCGGAGGTGGTCCGTGACGTTGCCCGGGCAAAAAGGGGCGAGGCTGTCGCGGCCAAGCGGAACGGCATCCAGGAGGCGCAAGGTCTCGGCGGGAGCCGGCGTGCGAAACAGCTCGGCCGGAATGTCGTCCCGGGCGCCGCTGATGAAGGTCATTCTGGACTGGACAGCCTCGGTAACGGCCCTGATCGCCGCCCTTGCCATGGAAAGGTGGGCGCCGCTGCCACCGGTGACTTCGACAAAGCGCGCGCCTTGACGGTGCGGTTCACGCGCACCCATGACTGCCGTGACGCAGGGAACCCCGATGTCGGTCGTCATATCGAACAGCCTGATATCAAGTCCCGCTGTTTCGATGGTCGCAAGCAGTCCGTCCAGAACGGGGTCTCCGATGCAGGCGGCATCGAGACAACTTGCAAGCCGATCCTCCTCGCTTCCAACCTGCCAAAGACAATAGGCGTCCCGTTCGATCCGCTCGAGTAGGCCATGCAGGATGGCTTCCTCAGGCGTATTGCCGGACGCGAGCCCGTCGGATGACATCCAGAAGCGATTGTGTCTTGTTCTGTCTAGCACCGCCGCATCGACCGGGACGTAGACCCCCCTGTCGGCCAACAGATCAGCGCCAAGCCCCCAGTCGACCTCCTCGTCTGGTTGGATTTCCTGCTGATGGCGACCAATCAGGGAGGGAAGGGAATCGAACGCCAGACCCTCGGCCTTCAATTTCCTCGCCGATGCACGGCGCACTGAAACAGACGGGGCGTTCGCCACCACCCGCTCCAGCGCCTCCATGATGGCCGACACCCTGGCGTCCTCGTCGGTCAGCCCCTTGCCCTGGCTGATGGCAATCGACCGACCGTTTGGAATGTAGGCGCACCACACGGGAAGGCCGATGAAGTCTAGTCCGGTGTGCCGCGCCACACGTGTGATGCCGAAGCCCGCCAGGAGCGGAACGGTGCGCAACAGCGTCTCGCTGGCCGCAACGGTACGGTCGGTGTAACGCGCACGATCAGACAGGACCAGAACTCAAGGCTCCACGTGACCGGAGAAGGCTGCCTTCGCCGAAGAAACCGCCACAGCGAAATCCACCTTCTTGACGACCTTGACGCCGCCCTTCCTCATTGCTGCTATTTTGCCCAGGTCGCCAGGGGCAGAATCCAGTGCTTTCACCGTCCCCGCTTCCAGATCCGCAATATAGAGCGTGTCGTCTCCTTCGACGCCGAACACAACTGCCTTTGTCATGACATTCCCTCTCCAGTTGATAAGCCCGTTAAAATCCCGCCTTCAAGAGACCCTCACGGTAGAGATCCTTCTGCCACTGCTCCTTGAACGGCACGACGGATAGCCACTTTTCGACGTCGAACACCGGATTGAGAGCCGCAGCACGCTGTCGGTAGACATGTGCCCGCCTGCGATCGCCCATCATTGCCAAGCTTGCAGCCGCGATGCGATGGGCCGGTGTCTTGTCCTTCATCGCTTCGACGTAGGCAACCGCATCCTCGTACTGCTCGAGAAAGTAGCTCGCCCCGGCGGCACACCAGAGGTAGCTGTCCGGCGCCAGCGGATTAAGCGCGATCGCCTTCTTGATCTTTTCCAGTGCGTCCCCCGGTCGGGAGGCATGGACCAGCGTATCGGCATGGCTGTAGATCACATCGGCGAAGTGGGGGCTCAAATTCTCTGCGTGGCTGAGCGCAGCGACGCTCTCATCGACGTCCCCGAGATAGAGCTTTGTCACGCCGAGCTCGCGAAACCCCCCGGCAGAAATCTCATCATACTCGATGGACTTGACTGCGTTCTGCTCGGCGAGGTTCAGAAGCTCCGAATTGCCCTGAGCAGTCACCAGCCACTCGCTGGTATAGCTTCGGGCCAGGCCCGTGAATGCCGGGGCGAAACCGTGGTTGTATTTCAACGCCTCCTTGAAGGCTGACCGGGCCCTTCGGATGTGGGGCAACGTCAATTTCCCAATGAGGCTCGCACCAACGAGGTAGGCATGATAGGCCTGCGGATTGGCTTCCAGGCTCAACCGGCCTTGCTCGTTCCTGGCAAGTTCATCAGCAACAGAGGATGCCAGGTGTTGTGCGATCAGACGCCGCTGGGTCGGCAACGTTGCCGCGTCCATCGGAAATCGCATCGCCCAGATAATTTCGTCGGTCGGGAAAAAGACGAGCTGGGCATAAAGTCCTTCACCTGAGTGTCGCGTGTCGAGGAGATAGGAGATCGAGTGGCGCGCGATGATGGCCGCCTTGTCGGAATCGCGACGGATCTGCTCTGCGGTGTGGGGAGCGACGATGGAAAGGTTGCGCAGTGCACATAACTCGATCGTCACATCCTCGACAAGCGCAGCGGCAAGCTGAAGCCCGCCAATGCCTCCCTGCGATGTCGGGGGAAGTAGCACCAACCGCGGCAGGCGGCCAAGCCCACGCTGGTCCGGCGGATCGCCGTCAGCCGTTGGGGAGCTGGCCTCAGCCATCGCTCGAAATGATGGCATTGCCGGCTGCTGACGGCTCGCTGCAATTCCGGGAAGTGATTGCAGGATTGCACGAACCGGCTCATCGGTCGGATTCTGTTCGAGGATCTGGACGGCTGCTCCAGATATAGTGCGCGAATCCTCAGTGCTGGTAGCAGAGCCGGCTGCCTCCAAGAGCACCTGGCGCATCTTGGTCAGATGGATTTCCTGTTGCCTTGCGATCCAGTTGTCGATGGCCTTGTTGACCGATCTCACGCTGCCGGCGAAATCACGCTGAAGTAGTTCGCTGACCGCCTTGAGTTTCTCCATCGGTGGCCGAAGCTCGTCGAATACCTGCAGGTCGGCGCTCAGCACTCCGGTTCGCAACCGGACAGCCGATTGCGTGATTTCGAGTGGTGCCCTATCGCTTTCATCGATCTGGCGTATGCGTGAAATCAGCTTCCTGAGGTTGAGACCCGCCTGATCCGGCTCCGCGTCAGACCAGAGAAAGGCGGCAATCTCCTGACGCGTCAGCGTATGATCGGTGCAGGTAAAAAGATAGGCTATCGTCAGCAATGCCTTTGCGGGATATGCCAAGGCATTGCCCGTACCATCGGTCATGCGCAATTCGCCGAAGGTCCGGAGATACAGCACGGACTATCCTCTCAGATTGTCCACTCGGTCCCAACTTTCGGGCTCGTCAGCGGCGGCCTGTGATGAGCCGAGGCTTCTTGCGAGTGCGAGCAGGGTGCGGCGGATATTCGGATCGTCGATCGCGATGAAGGCCCGCGTGAGGGCAAGGCCTTCCTTCGATGCGATGAAGCTTGCCACCTCGTCTGCATGCGGGCTGAGGTGCTGTCCCATGCCACGGTCATTGCCTTCCTCGAAAAAAAAGCCGATCGGAACTCCGAGGACTTCCGAGATCCGCTGCAGACGACTGGCGCCGATACGATTGACGCCCTTTTCGTATTTTTGCAGTTGCTGGAACGTGATGCCCAGTGATTCCGAAAGACTGACCTGGCTGAGGCCAAGAAGCTTTCGCCGCTGCCTGACCCGATCACCAACATAGGCGTCAATGGCGTTTGGAGTTTTGGCCTTCATGACAATCCCCGTTGCTCGTGTCAGACTAGCATTATATGAATTTTGCCGAAAAATACAACCGAGAGTAAATTTATTCAAGAACCGAAATGCTATTGCCACAATTTCTTGTAAAAGGCGTGAATGTCGCGTCCCTACTCTGCTTCAAAACGTGGGAACGACCAACAGAACGCGGCCAACCGACACCGATCGGTGGTGATATACAGTTCGCGACTCTATCTATGCTGGTGTCACGTCGATTTCACAAGCGCTTCCTTTTTTTCTGATTATGGTCATGGCTAGGGTAAGTTGAGGTCCGGGCGCCTTGCTCAACTCATTTCAGCGTAAAGCGCACATCGCGTGCGCCCGATTGGCGGGAGAAAGAGCATGCAACTACGAGCCATAGAGGTCAATCATGCGGACAGGCTTTCTGCCTGCCGGGAAAAACTGGAAGAGGCCGTCTACCAGATCATCAAGGGTGACAAGGTTTTGGATTTCACGCCGACCGAAATCGCCATGGCGATCGCCGACATTGCGGACGACTATATACTTGCAGCCTCGAGGAAGCGCGCCGCAACACACTGAGCGCGCCGCGCCTTGAACCGTTTCATAAACGGCTCAGTTGCGACCCATGCGTGACAGGGCAATTCGCAGAGACTCGTCCGATACCGATATTAGCCCTCCATAGGGGTGGGCCATGTCGTTGACGATGAAGATCGCTCCGCCCACGGATATCGCACAGACCACGACGATCGATATGACCGTTCCGTTGAAGGGCGATAGCAGGCCAAACGTGAAAAAGATCACGATCAGCCAGAACGTCAGCACGACGAGAAATGCGCCCGGCAGACCGTCCTCGCCTGTTTCAAGGACCAGCCAATGGGACTCTGCTATGGCACCACTGATATCAAGCGCCCGGTTCTTGAGAAGGCGCTTGACCTCATCGTCAGGCGTCAATGCTCTCAATGCCCTCTGAACCGGTTCGATACCAGGGTCGTCCTCGGGTGAACTGGCGATCGCGGTCCGCTTTCCCCCTTCGAAACTGCGCTCAATGCGAGCCGAAACGAGGGCCGAGAGCTGCTTTCGAACCTCGACAAGCCCTGAACCATACTGCGCCAGGACGCGATCCAGGAGGACCAGCCTTGCAGCCGATTCCCTGAGTTCGGTTTCGGCGTCATCAAATGTCGTCTTCGCAGACGCGACCAGAAAGCCGAGCGCGAGGGCCGCGAGAGTTCCAACGATCGCAGTCGCAAGCTTGATGGCCTCCTTGGACTCCGTCGAAAGGTGATGGTTGGGAAGGCGGCGGCTGATCAGCGCACCGACGAGTGCGCCCGACGCCAGAAGCAGGGCGATGATGCATCCGGTAGAGAGTGCTGTCATTGTGAAAGAATCCCGCCTCGCGCCTTCCTATCGAAGCGAAGCGAAGCGGTGTGCTGGCTAAGATCCTAAGGACTGCCCTCAAAAGACGAAAGACCCCGGAAAGTCAGCGCTTTCCGGGGCACGGGTCCTCTAATGCGAGTTGCCGTATTCCTGCGACTTACGGCTGCGTGGTGCCGCTCGTCGACGGATTTACCGGTGCCGGTGCTGCAGGTTCACTGGATGGTGCAGCCGGGGCAGGCGCTACCGGCGGCTTCACCGGCTCGGTCTGGGTCGTTGAGGCCGTCGGATTCGGGTCAGTGCCAGGGCGATCAAACCATTCGGTGATCGCAAAGGCTGCGACGAGAATCACCGCGGCAGCCACAACCCATCCGAGCCATGAGGGGCCTTTTCGACGCACGGGCATGGTGCGCAGATCCGGATTGGGATCGGGGTTTCGAACGGGATCATTGGGGTCATACGTCATCGTTTTCTCCTCTCTGCAGGAAGAGAAATGGTTTGTGCGCAAGTTTGTTCCCGATAGTGGATCTCCCATCCCGGCCGAGCCTGGCCGGGATGGTCCGCCCGCTATCCCCAATGTTTGGTCCCAGGGATGCGCGCGAGCAGGTGGTGATATCTGTCAGTCCGGCCTTGCGTCCAAGGCATACAATATGCCGCGAAGCTCGGCGAGGCCGCGCATCCGTCCAATTGCCGGATAGCCAGGCGTGACATTTTTGTTCAGATCGTCGAGCATCCTGTGTCCGTGGTCTGAGCGGAAGACAATCGACTGGCTCGGACTGCGGCGCCGGTCTTCTGCAACAAGCTCCCTGAGGACCGCAACCATATCGACGTCGCCCTCCAGGTGCGCACTCTCGTGAAATGTCCTTCCGTCGCCTTCCCGCTTCGTCGCACGCAAATGCGCAAAGTGAATCCTCGATGCGAAGCGCCGGGCGATCGCCGGCAGGTCGTTGTCTGCACGCACACCAAGACTGCCAGTACAGTAGCACATGCCGTTGGCGGCTGATGGAACTGCGTCGAAGAGTGCCGCATAGTCCTGTTCCGTCGACGCGATGCGCGGCAGGCCGAAGAGTGAGCGGGGTGGATCATCGGGATGCAGCGTCAGCTTCACTCCCCGGGCTTCGGCGACCGGTGTTACCGCCTGCAGGAATTCGATGAGGTGTTGGCGCAACCGATCCGCATCAATCCCGGCATAGGCGGCGAGCTTGTCGCGGAACGCAGGGATGGTCAGCGGCTCTGTCGTGGAGCCAGGCAGCGCGGAGGTGATGATCCGCGTGATCTCCGCAACCTCGACTTCGTCCATGGATTTGAACACCTCAGCGGCGCGTGCCTTGTCGTCTTTAGAGTATTGCTTTTCGGCGCCTGCGCGCTTCAGCACGAAAAGATCGAAGGCAGCAAATTTCTCATGATCGAACCGCATGGCTGTCGCACCGGTTTCGATGACGTGATCAAGGTCCGTGCGCGTCCAGTCAACGACGGGCATGAAGTTGTAACAGACGATCGGGATGCCACAGGCTGCAACCGCTTCCAGGCTTGCGATCCACGCCTCGATCTCTGACTTGGCGCGGCCGCCGTTGCGCTTGACGGCGTCGGGAATGGGAATGCTTTCGACGACCGACCATGTCAGCGTCGATCGCCCGGGTGGGGTCGTCTCGATCATGCTCTGGCGCTCACGCACGCCAGCTTCGGTCCAGGCTTCGCCGATCGGGACCTGATGCAGCGATGATACGATGTTGGTTGCCCCGGTTTGACGAACCTCGTCGAGTGTCACCGGCGCCTCAGGCCCGAACCACCTCCATCCCTGGCGCATGTCTTCCTCCTCCTTTTCTTGTTCAGGTAGCAGCGCTGCTGATCATCTCAGCAGAAATAATCCGGATATCGGACGCGAAGCTCGGCGACATCGGGTATGACAGCGCTCAGGTGGTGCAACATGGCGGCTCGAGCCGCTGCGGCGTCGTGAGCGGCGATCGCGTCGCGAATGAGGCCATGTTCGTAGACGACGTTGTCCATGCGGCCGAGCACCGGCAATGTCAGGCGGCGTGCTCTGTCAATCTGGACCTTCACCGTCTTGAGGATCCCCCAGATGCCTGGATAGCCCGCAATGCCGGCGATTGCCTCATGAAAGGCCTCGTCCTCCTCGTGAAATGCCGATGTGTCGTTGAGGGCAGCAAGTGACCTCTGCCTCGAAATGACGGTGTCGAGCCGCGCGATATCTGCCGGTGTCGCCACTTCGGCTGCGCGTTCCACCGTTGTTCCTTCAAGCGATTTGCGCACCACCACGGCCTCGGGAATTGCAGCGACCGGAACCCGCGACACCACCGTGCCCGACTGCGGGTAGATATCCACGAGCCCTCCCTCGGACAGGCGCAGCAATGCTTCCCGGACCGGGGTGCGGCTGACGTTGAATTCCTCTGCGATCTTCTTTTCCTGCAACACCATTCCGGGAGGCATGCGCAGCGCGAGAATGTCGCTGTAAAGTCGCTCGAAGATTGCATCGGCGGTCGTTGCGCGACGCAGCTTCGCAGACCTCTCGGCTCCCGAACCTATGGCCGCCGGAATGGAAACAACTGCTGCCTGCATGAAACGTCCTGACGTTGACTTGCCCGCGAATACTAGTATATCAATTTGATGCGACTGCCAAGGCACACCGAGGAGGACCGGTGCTGCCCGCATTCACTCCAGGAGGTTTTGCGCATCTGAATAAGACGGCCCCGGTCCCACGCATTGAACGGCACGGGAAGCACCGCTTCGTGCCGCGGCGTCCGGTAACAAGAGGAGGAGAAACAGAATGAACATTACCCGCAGAACATTTGTTTGCACGGCAACAAGTGCCTTCGCAGCAACCATGTTGCCATTGAAGGCCTTCGCCCAGGCAAAAAAGCCGGCAGGCCCAGTCACCATCACCATCGCTGACGTCGCCGGCAATCTGGCGCTGACGCAAGGCATGTTCGAGGCCTATGCCGCCGAGAAGGCCGATTGGGTCTCCAGCTTCGCCTTCACCAAGGCGCCAGCCCCTGAGCTGCCTGGAAAGATCAAGGCTCAGCAGGCAGCAGGCAAGGTCGATATCGATCTCGTCCTGACGGGAACCGACGCGCTGTCTGCTGGTCTTGACCAGGGTCTGTGGATCGATCTCGCTGCGCACAAATCGGAGCTTCCGAACCTCGAACAGATCCTGCAGCCGCAGGCCTTCAAGATGCAGGGTCTTGCGAAGGACCAGGGCATCGTCATTACCTATTACCCCTCCGGCCCGCTGATCGAATACATGCCCGACAAGGTGCCGACGCCGCCGAAATCGGCACAGGAACTGCTTGACTGGGCAAAGGCGAACAAGAACCGCTTCATCTACGCCAGACCAGCAAATTCCGGTCCTGGCCGCACCTTTCTCATGGGACTGCCCTATCTTCTAGGCGATAAAGACCCGCGCGATCCCGCCAAGGGTTGGGCGAAAACGTGGGACTATCTGGCCGCGCTTGGCGAACACATCGAATATTATACGACCGGAACCGGCCAGGTGATGAAGGAGCTGGGCGAGGGTACCCGCGACATCGTCGTTTCGACGACCGGCTGGGACATAAATCCACGCGCACTTGGCATCGTACCGGCCGAAGCCAAGGTCCAGAAGCTCGATGGCTTCCACTGGGTGACCGATGCCCATTACGCTGTCATTCCGAAGGGCGTGTCGGACGAGAAGGTCGGTGTTGTCATAGATGTCCTGAATTACATCCTGCAGCCCAAGCAGCAGGCGATTGCCTACGACGCCGGCTATTTCTATCCGGGCCCGGCGGTCAAGGACGTCACCCTGGAGATGGCGCCACAGGAAAGCCAGGACACGATCAAGGAATTCGGCCGGCCGGAATATGCCGACTGGATCGCCAACAATCCGCTGGAAGTTCCCCTCGAGCCGAAGCAGCTGGTGGAGGCCTTCCGCATCTGGGACGAGAAGATCGGCGCCAAGAAGGGCTGATCCCGGAAATGGCCGGCCCGGAGCGACGGGCCGGCAGCCTTATTCTTCAGATGGAGAGTGGTTTGACCTCGGTTACGAACACCGCACCGACGCGCAAGAACGCACGTCTTGAACTCGACGGGATGCGGCGAACATTCGGCGCGTTCAACGCCCTTAATGGCATCGAGCTTGCCATCGAACCAGGAGAGTTTGTTGCCCTGCTCGGCCCATCTGGTTGCGGAAAGTCGACCGCACTGAACTGCATCGCTGGTCTGTTGGCCCTCTCCGGAGGCGAAATCCGGCTTGGCGGGGCACGTATCGACCAGCTCGAGCCGGAGCGCCGCGGTTTTGGAATGGTGTTCCAGAGCTATGCCCTGTTTCCCCACATGAGCGTTTCGAAGAACGTCGGATTTGGCCTTGCGATGCAAGGCATCAAAGGCGCGGACGCCGACCGCCGCATCCGCGAAGCGCTGGCGCTGGTGCGCCTCGAAAGTCAGGCCGACAAGTTGCCCGGCCAGCTCTCGGGCGGCCAGCAGCAGCGCGTGGCGATCGCACGCGCCATTGTCATACGACCTCCGATCGTGTTGATGGACGAGCCACTCTCGAACCTCGATGCCAAATTGCGGCTCGAAATGCGCGCCGAGATACGGGGTATCCACGACCAGATCGGCTCCACCACCATCTATGTGACGCATGACCAGGATGAGGCCTTGTCGCTCGCCGACCGCATTGTCGTCATGAGCCAGGGCAACATTGAGCAGATCGGCACACCGCAGGATCTCTACCAACGCCCGGCCAACGTCGAGGTCGCGGATTTCATGGGCTTCCGGACGCGTGTGGCGGGCCGAGTTACGCGCGTTTCGGCCGAGCAGGCCGAGATCGAGGTCGCCGGCGCCCGGGTTGTCGGCACGCTGCGGTCGCCCCTGCGTGTCGGGGACGCGGCCATCTTGTCTGTCCGCCCCGAGGATCTAGTCGCGACAGGCGGCGATGGAATCGCCGCAACCGTCAGCAGCATGGAATATCGGGGTCGCGCCTTCTTCGGGATGGCACGGGCGGCCGATGGTAAGGAGCTCTATTTCCGGGCGGACGAACCGTTGCCTCGCGGCGCAGCCACCCGATTGCAGCCTGCCGTCGGACGAGCTCTGATTTTTGCCGGAGCAGGCAAATGAGCAGGCCGACGCTGCAAACACGGCTTGCCGCCCGCGGTCTCGATGGCACGACGCTGCTTCTGCTGCCTGGGCTGTTGTTCATGGTCGCGCTGTTCGTCTATCCATTCTTCTATGGCCTTTTAGACTCCCTCATGCCGAAGGAAGGCGCCTGGTATACGAACTACGCGAAGTTCTTCGGTGACCCGTTCCAGTACCAGACCATCGCCGCAACAATGTGGCTGGCGCTGCCGGTCACGGTCATCAACCTCGCCTTCGCTGTGCCGGTCGCTCTTCGCGTCCGTCTCATGCGCAGGCAGCGCCTGCTGACGACCATTCTCGTCCTGCCGATCACGCTGGGGACCGTTTTCGTTGCAGATGGCTTGTTGACATTTCTCGGGCCCCGGGGTTGGTTCAATCACTCGCTGCTGCTCCTCGGCATTCTCGACTCACCGGTAAAATTGACCAACAATTACTGGGGTGTTTTCGCCTCGCTTGTGATCACAGGTTTTCCATTTGCATTCCTGCTTACCCTGTCCTACGTGACCGGCATCGATCCCGCGATAGAGCAGGCCGCGGCCACGCTCGGCGCAACTCCGCGACAACGATTCTTCCGTGTCTTCCTGCCACTCCTGGTGCCCGGCCTCGCCGTAACTTTCTGCCTTGCCTTCGTGCAGGCCTTCGCGGTGTTTCCCTCTGCCGTGCTCCTCGGGGCGCCAGCCGGTCCCACGCGCGTAATCTCGATTGCAGCCTACCAGGCTGCCTTCGAACAGTATGATCATTCTCTGGGGTCGGCGATCGCCCTCATCATGGGCGGCGTCGAACTGGTGGTGGTGCTCGCGGTCCTGGCGACCCGTTCCCTGTTCTATCGCGGCCCGGCCGGCGGCACGAAAGGTTAGTCATGATCCGGGACCAAGGCATCACATCGAAAATCTGGCGCTTCGCCATCTGGGCACTTGCTGTCCTTTTCGTCCTCAACCTGCTTGCGGTGATTGCCGCTGTCGTCGTCAATTCGTTCGCGACGCGCTGGCTCGGCACATGGCTGCCGGCAGGCTGGACAACACGGTGGTACTTCAGTGCCTGGAAGGAATTCCAGCTCTCCAGTGTCGTTCTCGTCACCTTCGAGATCGTCTTCACGGTCGTGATCATCTCGGGAATTCTCGGCGTGACAACGGCCTATGCATTGGCTCGCCGCGACTTTTTCGGCAAGCGCCTCGTTGTGCTTTTGTTCCTGCTGCCGTTGCTGATCCCGCCCTTGACCTACGGCATCCCGCTGGCCACCGTCCTCTATCAGCTTGGCCTCGGTGGAACCTTCTGGGGCGTGGTGCTGATCAACATCGTACCCTCGCTCCCCTTCGTGGTCCTCGTCATGATCCCGTTCATAGAACAGATTGATCCGCGGATCGAAGCTGCGGCACGGGTCTTCGGCGCTGGGACGACGAGCCTCTTCCTGCGCATCCTGCTGCCACTCCTGCTGCCCGGAATGCTCGCCGCCTTGTTGCTGGTGCTGGTGCGCACCATTGCCATGTTTGAACTGACGTTCCTGATTGCCGGGCCAACGACACAGACCCTTGTCGTTTCGCTCTACTACGCCGTTTTCGCGTCAGGTGTCCGAGCCGGCCAATCGATCGATGCGATGGCTGTCGTCTACATGGTAACAACCCTGTTCTGGCTTGTACTGGCGTTGCAGTTCGTCAATCCGACGCAGATCGTGGCAAGAGCAAAACAACAGGGGACCCACTAGCGCGTCTATGGCGGGACCGCCTGGCATTACGACAAGACGGTCCTCGCATATGGGGTCTATCGGCAGCGTGCCTCGTAGGTTCTGCCGTACCGGTCACGATACACACAATAACCGCGACGTTCGGTCGAATGTCCGATTAGCGCACCGGCTAGGCCGCCAGCGACGGCGCCGACTGCGGCACCTCCCCAGCTGTTGCTGACCGCACCACCAATGACGGCACCTGTGCCCGCGCCGATCGCAGTTCCCTTTTCCGTGGCCGTGCATGAGGCCAACGCCCCCACCATGGCTGCAGCCAGGACAATTTTTCTCATTCCGCTCTCCTATCATTAAAATATTGCGACACAGCGCTATAACTAGGGATCATATCATAAGTTCCAAGGGACTTAGGTCCGACCCGAAACCGGGTTTGTCCCGTCCGCCTAGCGGTATTCGAGCCGCTATTCACCGGACCAATCAATGCTTATAACGCCATGGCCGACACAAAATGGATACCCCATGACCGATACCGTTCTTGATCGCTTTCTTCGCTACGTTGTCATCGACACCCAGTCTGATCCGGCTTCGCCAACCCAACCGTCGACCGCGAAGCAAATGAATCTGGGCCGCCTCCTGGTAGATGAACTCAACGCGATCGGCCTTGTTGATGCGCATCTCGACGATCATGGCTACGTCTACGCGACGATCCCCTCGAATACTGAAAAGACTGTTCCGGTCATCTGTTTCTGCTCGCATATGGATACCGCGCCGGACTTTACCGGTACCAATGTCAAACCGCGCATCTACGAGAACTACCAAGGGGGCGACATCGAGCTCGCAAACAGCTCAAAGGTCATTCGGGTTAGCGAAAATCCGGCGCTCCGGGATCAGATTGGCCACGACATTGTCACGACGGATGGCACGACACTGCTTGGAGCCGACGACAAGGCCGGGCTTGCCGAGATCGTGGCGGCCGCCCAGATCCTTGCAAATAATCCGGACATGAAGCATGGCACGATCAAGCTTCTGTTCACGCCGGATGAGGAGATTGGACGCGGTGTAGATCGGGTCGACCTTGCCAAGCTGGGCGCCGAGTTTGCCTACACGGTTGATGGCGAAACTGCCGGACACATCGAGGACGAGACATTCTCGGCCGATGCCGTGGAGATTGCGATATCGGGCGTCGCCATTCACCCGGGTTTTGCCAAGGGCAGGATGGAGAACGCCATCAAGATTGCCGGCGCGATCATCGATCGGTTGCCGAGCGACGCAGCGCCTGAAACAACGGAAGGGCGGGATGGCTTCATCCATCCGGTCGCCGTTACCGGATCAATGGAAAAGGCCGCAATCAGCCTGATTGTCCGGGACTTCGAAGAGTCCGGCCTTGCCGCAAAGGAGCGATTGCTCGAGGGGATCGTCAAAGAGGTGATGGCTGGTTACCCCGGCTCTTCGCACACCTTGGCCATCAAGGAGCAATATCGCAACATGAAGATGGTTCTCGATCGCTATCCCCAGATTGTCGAGAATGCGATGGAGGCCATCCGCCGCGCCGGTATGACGCCGGTACGGGGGAGTATTCGCGGCGGGACGGACGGCTCAAGGCTTTCCTTCATGGGATTGCCGTGCCCCAATATCTTTGCCGGCGGACATGCCTTCCACTCGCCGAAGGAATGGATCAGCAGGCAGGACATGGAAAAGGCAGTTGAAACGCTGGTCGAGCTTGCCAGGATCTGGGAAGAAAGGGCGGAAGTCGGTTCGCACGCGCTTTCGACATCAGCCGGGATTGATCGTTGATATCGGTATCGCTCGACTGCGCCCTGCCATTCACATTGCGATCATCAGGCAAACGTCTCGCCGGGTCTCGATTTATCAACCGGCCGATCGCGGCGCTCCTCTGCCTGGGCCATCGCCTTCACCAGGGCGACAATCTTCTCGCGAAGCTGCGTGTCGGTAATCTTCAAGAACGCCCGGTTGAGCGCCAGGCCATCCTTCGATGCCAGGAACTCCGCCACCGGGTCTGCCGTGCCGATCTCTGTCCCTGGAAGGTTCAGCGGCTGTGAGTCGTCCTGCTGGAAGAAGAAACTCGGTGATACGCTCAGGACGTCAGCAATCCTCTGGAGCCGGCTCGCTCCTATCCGGTTCAATCCCTTTTCGTATTTCTGCACCTGCTGGAAGGTAACGCCAATCTGCTCCGCCAGCCGTTCCTGGCTGAGACCCATGAGTTGCCTTCTCGTTCTTACACGGGAACCGACATAGCTATCGATGGCATTCGGTGTCTTTGCATTCATTGTAAATGTTCCATACCGAGGTAGTGTGGCGTTCATCGCCCGACTAAACGGCAACGCACTCACGTTATTTGTATGAGACGAACCACAAATTCAATCGCTAGTTCATACAACTTGAATAATATTGTCTTGCGACGATGTGACTTCAACCTGAACAGCTGCAACGTGCAGCCATTTCGGGTGATGGGCCGACCACTGGTTTACATCACGGTCGGAATAGGAGGATCCCTATCGATCATGAAACCGGATCGGTCGGATCTCGCGGTGAACGATCTTCAGCGATCTATCGGGCTGGATCATGTAGGTCTCTTCAACGCGCTGACCGTACATATCGATGAAATTATGCGGGAAGGTCGAGCCGGGAGGAGACTTGGTCAGTTTCGTGCGGGGCTGTCCACCGTATATCACGCTCCCGGGGATAGGAGCGAGACCGGGCGAGGAGAAGTCCTTCGCGCCCGTACATCCGGCGAGAAAAGACAGGCCAATCAGTATCACGGCGATCCTTTGCATCGGACAAGTGCTCCAACTCAACAAGCAATATAAGCCAATCCTCCGCCCCGGACAGGTACATGGTGGGGGCGGCGCTGGTCCTTTGTCCCGCTCGCGGCGCCCTAGAGAAGCTTGCGCTGCGCCAGATTTGCCATGAGCGCCGAAATGCCGAACGTCCATGGTGGGCATTCCGTCGACAGCCGTACCGTGTTCACCAGCGCGCCGAGCTTGCCTGAAGAGATTTCGACAACGTCGCCGATCTTGTGGGTGAAACCCTGGTTTGGCGTGTCGCGATCCTGCGTTGGCGCAAACAGTGTCCCGAGGAACAGCATGAAGCCATCCGGGTACTGATGATGAGCGCCAAAGGTCTGTCTCACGAGATCCGTTGGATCACGACTGATCCTGGACATCGAACTCTTGCCGGTGAGGATGAATCCGTCTGCTCCCGTGACAGTGAGGTCCAGCTCCGCTGCACGGACATCGTCAAGGCTAAAACTCTCGTCGAGAAGCCGGATGAAAGGACCAATCGAGCATGAGGCGTTGTTGTCCTTTGCCTTGCCGAGCAGGAGCGCGGAGCGGCCTTCGACGTCGCGCAGATTGACGTCGTTGCCAAGTGTCGCACCTTTGATCTCGCCGCGGCTGTTGACGGCCAGGACGACCTCCGGCTCGGGGTTGTTCCAGGTCGAGATGGGGTGCAAGCCAACATCGGCGCCCCATCCGACCGCCGATAGGACAGGCGACTTCGTGAAGACTTCGGCGTCAGGCCCGATCCCGACCTCGAGATACTGGGACCACATTCTTTCATCGATGAGGGCCTGCTTGACCTTGGCGGCTTCAGGCGATCCGGCCTTGAGGTTCTCAAGGCTGCCGCCGATGAGGGTCCTTACGCGTTCACGGATCGTCGCGGCACGGTCCGGGTGTCCGGCAGCCTTCTCTTCAATCACGCGCTCGATCATCGACTGCGCGAAGGTGACGCCACACGCCTTGATGGCCTGGAGGTCTGCAGGGGCAAGCAGATGGATTCGTGACGTGTCCTGGGCGCCAATGCCGGCGTCATCGACATCCTTCAACCGACAAAGGACTGGGCCGACTGCGGCACGAACGAAAGCTGCGGGATCAGGCATGTCCAGAAGCGCGCTGAGCGTCGGCGTTTCCCTTGACGTAATGTCGATCAGCTCACCGTCCCGGAGCAAAACCACGCATGGGCCCTTGACTGCAGGGTTCCAGACCCGACCCACGAACAGACCACCTGCGGCGACAGAATCCTGAAGAGTATATGGCATTGAGTGTTCCGTGACCGAGCGGTGGAGGCGCCCAATATCAAGAAAGAAGAGCCACCCCTCCATCCCGGCGGCGGCTGGAAATCGAGCACAATCAACGCCGCTCGACAAGCTCAAATTCGTTGCCGCGCGGTAGCGTGTCTGCCGACGCAATGGGCGCGGTGCCGGAAATGGCACCGCGCCCATTGTTCTCCAGCCCGCGCTTGGCCTAGTGGTTGTCGCGCGGAATGCCCTTGGTCTGGGCGATGCGCTGGTACTTCACCGCGGGCTCGAGAACGGCACCGGTTTCCATCTGGCCGACGTAGGTCCGCTGGATTTCCTGCCAGGGGGTCTGGCTCTCCGGATAGACATACCCGCCTGCTGCCTCGAGCGCCTTGCGTCGTTCCGCAAGCTCCTCGTCACTGATGAGGATGTCGGCGGTCCCCTTCTTCAGGTCGACGCGAACTTGGTCGCCGGTCTTCAGCAGCGCAAGCCCGCCGCCGGCTGCCGCTTCCGGCGAGGCGTTGAGAATGGATGGCGAACCTGATGTGCCGGACTGACGACCGTCACCGATGCAAGGCAGGGAACTGATACCCTGCTTCAGCAGGTAGTCGGGCGCGCGCATGTTGACGACCTCGGCGGCGCCGGGGTAGCCGATTGGGCCTGCGCCGCGCATGAAAAGGACCGTCGAGGCATCGATTGCCAGCGACGGATCGTCGATGCGATGGTGGTAGTCTTCCGGTCCGTCGAAAACGACCGCGCGACCGACAAAGGCTTCCGGATCGTTCGGGTTGGAGAGGTAGCGCTGGCGGAACTCGGGCGAGATCACACTCGTCTTCATGATGGCCGACGAGAAGAGGTTGCCGCGCAGGACCCGGAAGCCGGCGCGCTCCTTCAGCGGACGCTCGAACGGACGAATGACCTTGTCATCCTCGATCGTCGCTGTTGTGTAGTTTTCACCGACAGTCTTGCCGTTGACGGTCATCGCGCTGGTGTTGATCAGGTCATGCTTGATCAGCTCGCCCATGACGGCGGGAACACCACCGGCGTGATAGTAGTCCTCGCCGAGATATTCCCCCGCCGGCTGCAGGTTGACCAGCAGCGGGATTTCCTCGCCGTATGTCTGCCAATCATCGACCGTCAGTTCGACGCCGACGTGGCGGGCCAGCGCGTTGAGATGGATCGGCGCATTGGTGGAGCCGCCGATAGCAGAGTTGACGCGGATCGCGTTGATGAAAGCGTCCTTCGTCAGGATGTCGGAGGGCTTCAGATCCTCGCGAACCATCTCGACAATGCGCAGCCCACTTTCATAGGAAATTTCCTGTCGGTCGCGATAGGGCGCGGGAATGGCCGCTCCGCCCGGCAGTTGCATGCCAAGCGCTTCCGCGAGCGAGTTCATCGTGGTCGCCGTACCCATGGTGTTGCAGTAGCCAGTCGACGGCGCGGAGGATGCGACAAGCTTGACGAAACCCTGGTAGTCGATCTCGCCGCGCGCCATCATCTCGCGCGCCTTCCAGACGATCGTACCGGAGCCAGTGCGCTCGCCGCGGAACCAGCCATTCAGCATCGGGCCGACCGAGAGCGCGATCGCCGGAATGTTGACGGTTGCCGCGGCCATGAGACAGGCGGGCGTTGTCTTGTCGCAGCCGATGGTCAAAACGACGCCGTCCAGCGGGTAACCGTAGAGAACCTCAACGAGGCCGAGATAGGAAAGGTTACGGTCGAGACCCGCGGTCGGACGCTTGCCGGTTTCCTGGATCGGGTGGACCGGGAACTCGATGGCAATACCGCCAGCGTCACGAATACCTTCACGTACGCGCTTGGCGAGTTCAATGTGGTGACGGTTGCACGGCGACAGATCCGAACCGGTTTGTGCGATACCGATAATCGGCCTGCCCGATTGCAGTTCTTCCTGGCTGAGACCGAAGTTCATGTAACGCTCCAGGTAGAGCGCCGTCATGTCCGGGTTTGCGAGGTTGTCGAACCACGCCTTGGAACGAAGCTGGCGCGATCCGTCCTGCTCTTGAACTGCGTTCTGATTCGGGGAGGGGGTCTTCTCTGCCACGATAGATGTCCTTGCGTTGACGCGGTTGTTGTCATGCACTTAACTGATCGGTACACGAATGTATAATCAGTCTTTCGCATTTTGATATGCGAATTTCTTATATCGGGTGAGGCATTATGGGATTGGATGGTTTCAGACTGCGACACTTGAAGATGCTCGTGGCGCTCAGTGAGCACGGAAAACTCGGTGTGGTTGCTGAAATGTTTGGTGTCTCGCAACCGGCGCTTTCGAGAACCTTGAACGAGCTCGAGCAGATGTCCGGGCACCAGCTCTTCGAACGCCATAACCGGGGTCTGATCCCGACACTTCAAGGCGAGGTGATCGTGCGCCACGCCAAGATGCTGATCTCGGAAGCACAGCGCGCCGAGTACGAGATGGTGGTCGCCGCGGCCGGGCAGGGAGGTAGCGTTGCATTCGGCACGATCATGACACCCGCGGCCGACTATGTTGCCCCGGCCCTGCAGCGGATCTTCGACACCCATCCGACGATCGATATCAGCATCGCCGTCGGTAGCAGTGACGTCCTGCTCGAGGACGTCCTGAGCAGAAGGCTGGACTTTGCCGTCTGCCGCATTCCAAGTGGCATGAACCCACTCTGGTTCGATTATCTGCCTGTTGGTCAGGAAACCCTGCGCGTCATCGTGGCAGTTGATCACCCCATGTCCACCAAACCACTCGTAACCGAGGAAGACCTGAGGAACCAGAGCTGGGTGCTCCAGCCACACGGTTCGTTCCTTCGACAGGTCGTTGACGACTTCATACGCCGCCATGGCATCGTCCCGGCGAGCGTCGTTTCGACCGCCGATGCGCTGCTGACCATGCTTTTGATTCTGCAGAGCCAGCGGCTCGGCATTTTCGCCGAGCCTGTCGCGGCCCTGCTTCAACGCCACGGTCTCGTCAAGGCGCTGCATATCGAGGGGGACATATCCGTCCCCGGGTTCGGGCTCATCAAACTCAGGGACCGCGAGCTCTCCGCCTCCGCCGAGCTGCTCTACAATGTGTTTGCAACGACGCGGAGCCCATGAAAAAACGGCGTTGCAGCTCAAGGCGCATATTGCGTGACCATCCGCGCGTCCCGGCGGAAGTCGGACGGTGACATGCCGGCGATGTGGCGGAATGACTTGTTGAATGCACTGATCGAACCGAACCCGCTGTCCATCGCAACCTGCAGCACATTTGCCTCATCATTCATCAGCATCGCCTGGGCACGAGAGAGGCGCAGAAGGTTCACATACTTGTTGAGTGTCATGCCTGTTGTCTTCTTGAACAGGTTCATCGCGTATTTCGGATGAAGGTCAGCGGCGCGGGCGATGTCGACCGAATCGATTTCCTGCAGGAAGTTGACGGCGATGAAATCGCACATCCGCGCCACGCTGCGCGACGACTGCGGATAGCACTGCTCGATGTCGTCGGCATCCGTCGGCCCGAGTGTGGGAATCATGGTATAAGGTTCGAGTGCGATTCGCTCGACGCGCAACAGCATCTCATCGACGGCGTGCTGTGCCATGGCCGGATCACCCGACCGCGTGTAGCGCACCCAGCGCGGAAAGTTCTCCATGTCCGCCGCGTCGGTCGCCGAAGTAAACAGGATCTCGCCCTTCATCAGGCGGCTCGAGATGTTGAGCGGCAGGCGCATGCGGAAGAAATAGACGAGCGGCAGGTGCCCCCCTGCATAGATCGCATCCTCGGAGCAATCGTCCATCTGATGCGGTTGCCCGCCCCAAAACAGGCACATATCCCCAGCCGTCATCGAGATCTTCTGCCCATTGATGCGGTAGTGCACGCTGCCCCGCATGACATAATTGACTTCGACCTGCACATGCCAATGCGGCATCAGCATCACAGGTGGATGGTTGTGAAACATCTGAAGGGCTGTCGGCAACCCTTCGATACTGCTCGCTCCCGGCTGGTAGACAGCCCGCCTTACGATCTTACTTTCCGCCAAATCCATGTTCCCTTTTTAGGAGACAGCGGCTCCCTTCCAGATAGTCTAGCCGCGTTCGCTAAGGGACGGCAATTGAAAAGGGAGGATTTTCAATGCGCTTCAAACTTATCGGTGCGACCGCTGCAGTCGCACTGCTTGCTTCCGGTTCTGCATTCGCGCAGCAGTCGGGCAATCTCACCATCTGGAGCTGGAACATCGCCGCATCGGCGCTGAAGTCCACGCTCGAGGGCTTCAACAAGCAGCATCCGGATATCAAGGTCACGGTCGAGGATCTCGGCAACCAGCAGGTCTTCGACAAGATGCTGGCGGCCTGCGCTGCCGGCGGCGAAGGGCTTCCCGACATCGTCAGCGTCGAGAATTTCGAAGCGGAAATCTTCTGGAGCCGCTTCCCCGACTGCTTTGCCAACCTCAAGGAACTCGGCTACACGCCTGAAATCCAGGCGAAGTTCCCTGACTTCAAGCGCACCGAGCTCGAGGTCGGCGATGTCGCCTATGCGATGCCGTGGGATTCCGGTCCAGTCGCGGTCTTTTATCGCCGCGACTTCTATGAAAAGGCCGGCGTCGATCCGTCGACGATCAAGACCTGGGACGACTTCATCGCCGCAGGCAAGAAGATCTCTGCCGCCAACCCGGGCGTCGTCATGGCGCAGGCCGACTTCAACGGTGACAGCGAATGGTTCCGCATGATCTCGAACGAGCAGGGCTGCGGCTACTTCTCGACGGATGGCCAGACGATCACGATCAATCAGCCGGCCTGCGTTGCAACGCTTGAAAAAGTCAAGCAGATGAAGGATGCCGGCACACTGACGGCCGCTATCTGGGACGAGAAGATCCAGGCCAATACAGCAGGAAAGGTCGCCAGCCAGATGTATGGCGGCTGGTACGAAGGCACAATCCGCTCCGGTTCGCCCGATCTCTCGGGCAAATGGGGCGTCTATACGATGCCAAGCCTGACGGCGGACGGCCCGCATGCGGCGAACCTCGGCGGTTCATCGCTCGCGATCGCTGCCAACTCCCAGAACAAGGAAGCAGCCTGGACCTACATCAACTATGCACTCGGCACCAATGAGGGCCAGGTCACGATGCTGAAATCATTCGGCCTTGTTCCGTCGCTGCTGACCGCCGTCCAGGATCCGTTCGTCAACGAGCCTCTGCCCTACTGGCATGACCAGAAGGTATGGGCAGACATCCTGTCGACCCTACCGAAGATTGTTCCAAGCCGCGGCACGGCGTTCCAGACGGATGCCGACTCGATCTACAGGGCGGCGCAGACCAAGTACTTCGCCGGTGGCTATCCCGACGCGAAAGCCGCGCTCGATGACGCGGCAAAACAGATCGCCACGGCGACAGGTCTTCCTCTTGCGAACTGAGTAATGGCGCCGGGCGTGGCGACACGCCCGGCCTCCATCCCTTAGGATGGCTCGTCTCGTTTGTGAGGAGAATAGAATGCCGATCCGGAACCGGAACGCCTACGCTTTTCTTGCGCCTTATCTCCTGGTGTTTGCCACCTTCTGGATATGGCCGATCATCAGTTCATTTCTGACCTCGTTTCAGAACACCCGCGTTAATCCATGGAAATTCAGTCTTTCCATTAACTGGGGTCGTCTCATTGGCGATCCGGCCTTCTACAACGCGCTCTACAACACGCTGATTATCCTGGTCATCCAGGTTCCTGTCATGATCGCCATCGCAACTGGCATGGCAGTGCTCTTGAACTCACCGCTTTTGAAGGCGCGACCGCTGTTTCGCTTTGCCTTCTTCGCGCCCGTCGTCGTTGGCGAAGTAGCCTATTCAGCCGTCTTCCGGCTGATGTTCAGCTTCGACTTCGGGATCGTCAACAAGATCATCACTCTCGTCGGTCTTCCCGCCGTTTCCTGGTTCGATAATGCCAACGCCGCCATGACACTGATCATCATCGCCGTGACATGGCGCTGGGCGGGCTATAACGCGATCATTATTCTCGCCGGCTTGCAATCCATTCCAGACGACGTCTACGAGGCGGCAACGCTGGACCGTGTCAGTAAGACCCAGCAGTTCTTCCACATCACCCTGCCGCTCCTGAAACCGATCATCCTTTTCTGTGTCATCCTGTCGGTCATCGGCACGATGCAGCTGTTCACGGAGCCGTTCCTCATCACCAATCGCGGTGGCCCGGGGGGTGGAACGGAAACGCTTGGTCTTCTCCTTTATCGCGAAGGCTTCCGTTCGCTGAATTTCGGCTACGCTTCGGCTGTCGCCTACACGATGGCTGCGCTGGCAGTCGCAATCTCGCTCCTCAACCTCTGGATCGGAAGGGAGCCAAAGTGAGATCGAAGTCTCAATCGCTGCTGCTCCGGCAGATTGCCCTCCACGCTGCCCTGACGCCGCTTGCCATCATCTGGCTATTTCCGTTGTGGATGATGTTCGTCTTCTCGACGATGTCGGACTTCGGCATCTTCAGCCCGGAGATCGTGCTCTTGCCGTCGACCAATTTTGTCGAGAACTTCAAGAACCTGCAGGCTGATACCGACTTCATCCGCGCGATGTTCATCTCCATCGGTGTTGCCGCAATCTATACGTTCCTATCGGTACTGCTCACCTCGATGGCAGGCTGGGCGCTGGCCCGCTACCGCTTCGTCGGACGTTCGATCGTCATCGGCATCATTCTGGGCACCATCACGCTGCCGTTTGCCGTCGTCGTCATCCCGCAATTCATCATGGTGGCTCGCGAGTTCAAGCTGGCCAACACCTGGATCGCGTTGATCGTGCCGCCGCTCTTTAACTCGCTCGGCGTGCTGTTCATGCGCCAGGCCTTCTCGATGATGCCCGGCGAATTGTTCGATGCTGCCCGTGTCGAAGGCATCAAGGAATGGCAGATCTTTCTCCGGATCGCATTGCCGCTCGCCAGGCCGACGATGGCTGCGCTCGCCATCATCCTCTTCTTGCATTCCTGGAACAACTACCTCTGGCCGCTGCTCATCAACTCCAAACCGGGGATGATGACAGCACCAGTGGCGCTCGGAACGCTGATCGGCCTGACCAAGGTCTCCTGGGGCGGGATCATGGCTGGCGCCATGTTGCTGACAGCGCCGATCCTAGTCGTCTTCGTGTTCCTGCAGCGCCACTTCATCGCCGGCATTGCGGCCGGCGCAGTCAAATAATCGGGAAACGCCTGATGTCTGAACTTTCGTTGAAAAATGTCGTGAAGCGCTTCGGCGCGCTGGAAATCATCCATGGCGCCAATCTTGAGGTAAAGGACGGCGAGTTTGTCGTCTTCGTCGGCCCATCTGGTTGCGGGAAATCGACACTGCTTCGCATGATCGCCGGCCTCGAGGACATATCGGCTGGCGAGATCAATATCGGCGGCAAGGTCGTCAATGACGTGGAGCCGGCCGACCGCGGCATTGCGATGGTTTTCCAATCCTATGCGCTTTACCCACATATGACGGTGGAGGAAAACCTGAGCTTCGGGCTGCGCATGAACGGCAACCCGAAGGCGGATACCGAAAAACGGGTCAAACACGCTGCGAACATCCTGCAGATCAACGAACTGATGCAACGGCGGCCAAAACAGCTATCGGGCGGCCAACGCCAGCGCGTTGCGATCGGCCGGGCCATCGTGCGCGAGCCACAAGTGTTCCTCTTCGACGAGCCGTTGTCGAACCTCGACGCCGAGCTACGCGTGCAGATGCGCGTCGAGATCTCCCGCCTTCACAAGCAGCTCGGCACGACGATGATCTATGTGACGCATGACCAGACGGAGGCGATGACCCTTGCCGACAAGATCGTCGTCCTGCGCGCCGGCAACATCGAACAGGTCGGCGCACCACTCGACCTCTATGACGACCCCGCCAACCAGTTCGTGGCGGGCTTCGTCGGCTCACCCAAAATGAACTTCTTGAAAGCCGAGATTCTGGAGCGGAACGCTGCAGGCGCGACGGTTGCCCTTGCTGGCGACAGAAACGTCCGGCTGACCATGCCGGTAACAAGTGCACTGGAATCCGGTGCGTCGGTAACGCTCGGCGTACGGCCGGAACACTTCGTTGACGCAGGGCAGGGCAATGCGGATCTCACCGTCACCATCGACGTCGCAGAACACCTTGGCAACACCAGTTACATCTACGCGACCACGGCGGCGGGCGAACAGCTGATCATCGAGCGACCCGAATCTCGCGCCGCTGGCAATCGAGACACCCTGACGGTCGGTCTCAGCGCCAAGCACAGCTTCCTGTTCGACAGCGCCGGCAACCGCCTCCGCTGACTCCGAATTCATCCCAAGACTATGCAATGAAGAAGGAATTCCCATGAGCACAGACCAACCGATCCGCTGGGGCATCATCGGCCCAGGCACCATCGCGCGCACGTTTGCGGACGGCATTGCGCATTCGCGCACAGGAAAGCTCGTCGCCATCGCCACCCGCACCCCGGAAAAGCCCGGGCTTGGCGAAAACTTCCCCGGCGCCCGCATCGTCAAGGGCTACGACGCGCTGCTGACGGATCCGGAAATCGACGCGATCTATATCGCCACACCTCATACTGGCCATGCCGAATGGGCGATCAAGGCGATCCGATCAGGCAAGCATGTCCTCGTGGAAAAGCCGATTGCGCTTTCCGCATTCGACGCCGACGCAATTTATCACGAAGCGAAGAAAGCCGGCGTCTTTGCAGGCGAGGCCTTCATGTATCGCGTCCACCCGCAGACGGCCAAGATTGTCGAATTGGTCAAGAGCGGTGTCATCGGCACTGTGCGGATCATTCGCTCGAGCTTCGGCTTTAACATGGGCACGTTCAGACCCGAGCATCGGCTCTTTGCCAACGAGACGGCCGGCGGCGGCATTCTCGATGTCGGCGGCTACCCGGTCTCCATGGCGCGATTGATCGCTGGTGCAGCCGAAGGTAAAGCGTTCCTCGAGCCCGAAAAAGTCTCCGGCGTCGGCCACCTTGGCCAGTCCGGGGTCGATGAATGGGCCTCGGCCGTCCTGAAATTTCCAAACGGTATCATCGCCGAGGTGTCATGCTCGATCATGGCCCAGCAGGACAATACCCTGCGCATCATCGGGTCGGAAGGACGCATCGAGGTCAAGGACTTCTGGTTTGCCTCAGGGCATAAGGGTGGCATCGGCAACATAGACGTCATCAAGGGCAACGAGCTGCAGACCGTCGAAGTCAAGGAGGATCGTTGGCTTTATTCCTTCGAGGTCGACGCAGCCGGCGATGCCATCCGCGCCGGTGAGACGGAGTTCCGCTCTCCGGGCATGGGTTGGGCCGACTCGGTCGGCAATCTGCGCGTCCTCGACCAATGGCGTTCCTCCATTGGCCTGGAATATGCGATCGAGCGGGCAGATCGCCGGAAGACGAACCTTGCGGGGGCACCCGTGCGACCAGGCAATGCCGTCCCGCGCCGCCAGATCCCTGGCCTCGCAAAACCTGCGTCGGTCGTGACTCTCGGCTTCGAATTCTTCCCGAACTTCGCCGCCGCGTCGCTGACCCTTGATGCGTTCTACGAGGCAGGAGGCAACGTGTTCGACACGGCCTTCGTCTACGGCGGTGGCAAGACGGAAAGCATCTTCGGAGACTGGCATACCAGCCGGCAGGTCCCGCGCGAGGAGATCGTGCTGATCGGCAAGGGCGCCCATTCTCCGCTCTGCTATCCCGATATCATCGCCAAGCAGCTCGACCAGTCGCTGAACCGGCTCAAGACCGACTACGTCGACATCTATTTCATGCATCGGGACAATGTCGACGTTCCGGTCGGAGAGTTTGTTGATGCGATGGATGCCGAGGTGCGCCGAGGCCGTATTCGTGGCCTGTTCGGCGGTTCGAATTGGACGCGCGAGCGTATGGATGAAGCAGCAGCCTATGCTGCCAGGACCGGCAAGACGGCGCCGGCTGCGCTCTCGAACAACTTCTCGCTCGCAGAAATGCTCGACCCGATCTGGGCTGGATGCGTGGCAGCCTCCGACGACGACTGGAAGACGTGGCTCAAGCAGAAGCAGATACCGAATTTCGCCTGGTCCAGCCAGGGACGCGGCTTCTTCACCGACCGTGCCGGACGTGACAAGCATGACGACGAGGAGATCGTGCGGTGCTGGTACTCGGACCGGAATTTCGAACGCCGCGACAGGGCCATAGAGCTGGCAATCAGGCTGGGCCGCAGCCCGATCCACATCGCGCTTGCCTATGTGATCGCGCAGCCTTTTCCGGTCATTCCGCTGATCGGGCCACGGACCATCGCCGAGCTTGAGGACAGCCTCTCGGCGCTCGACATCAAGCTTACCCCCGAACAGGTAAAGTGGCTGGAAGCGTAAGTGAAGGATGGTCGGCCCGGGACCCTGTCCCGGGCAGATGGAGACACCAGGCCAAGGAACGCTGGAGCAGAGCGCCCTGAAAGCGTATACTCCACCGCCTTAGGCCGGAAGCGGCCCTAGCTGGTCATCAGAGAGGGAGCGAACCATGAAACGGCTGGGTTTGATCACGGCGTCGCTGACGCTTGTGGCCTCCAGTGTTTTGGCTCAAGAGCCTGTCGTCGGAACCTGGAAGACACAAGTCGGTACCACCGCCGCCATTGACGAATGCGCCCAAGGTTACTGCATCACGATGAAAACCGGAAACAACGCTGGCAAGCGGATCGGGTCCTTCCGCGGCAGTAACGGCAACTTCACCGGAAGCATTGTCGAGCCCGAGAGTCGGAAAACCTTCAACGGCGTGCTGACGCAAACCGGGGATACGGTGCATATGCGAGGTTGCACCTTAAAGGTGATCTGCGTCTCCCTCATCTGGACACGGCTATGACAGGCGACGCGACAACGCCCTCGTGTCTTTCATGGCGCCGATGACCTGGCGGTATTCTTCCGCAATGGATATTGCCGCCCTTGCCACCACGGGATTGACCGTCTTGCGGTCGATCGCGTCCGAGCAGGCTTCGAAAACGCCCCGCAACTCCCGCTCGATCCATGAGAGTTCCGGATAATGCTTCACCAGCACCTGTGGAAGAAGTTTTGCCTTGGCTCTCATTGACTTCGAGCGATCAATGGTGGCCGGGCCTGCATCGGTAATATCCAGAATTGCTGCTTCAAGCTTTCCAGTGGCGCTGACGATATCGGTAATCAAAGGGGTCATTTTTCCCTCCTGACATTACACCTGATTTCGCCATGCATTCTTCGTGCCAACCGGCTCTCAAAGGGCTCCGGAGACGTCTGGAAAGCCCATTACGGGTTTCCGGTAGTCGAAATGTGCGATGTTGCGCCTGCCGGAAAACGGTCGGCATTATCCCAAATGCGCATGCCGCCTGTTTTATAGGCGCGATCGCGAAGGTGATGAAGATTGATGCAGTTGCGCCATCGCAGATGCAGCGAGGCGTCCATCGTGCCGTCCGGTGACCTGATGCCGGTGCCTTGCTGCAAGGATCAAAAGGAAGACCAGGGACCTGATTGGACCAACAAGACAACGGAACAAAACCGACCTCGAGACACAGGATCGGGACGACCGACAAACCGGCAGGCGCGCGGCCGGCCAGTCGGGACGCCCTGGACTACCTATTCGTCACGAGAAGGAAACATGCCTGAGAGCACATAAAGCAGGTCGATCGTCTCGGAATGCAGAACCCGGTAGTAGACCTGGCGTCCCGTCCGTCGTTCCGTAACGATGCCTCCCGATCGCAGCTTCGCCAATTGCTGAGATACTGCAGCCTGAGGCATGTCGAGCGCGTCCTGCAATTCCCCAACGCTGCGCTCTCCGCCTGCGAGCGCGCACAGGATTCGCATTCTCGTCTGATGGGACATGTGTCTCAGGAACTGGACTGCCTCGTGGATACTAAAGCAGTCGACTATGGCTTGATCTGACATCCTCGATCCGTCGTCTTAAAGCGCGCTTGGCGCGGCTTTGGAATTCAGCAATTGGCGCGCCCGCGAGCATTTGCAAACGGCAGCGACGGAATGCCACAGAGAGGTGACAGAGCGAATCCTCGGTGGTCCTCGGCAGACAAGGAAACGGGCGGCGGGAAGCACAATTGGCGGATTTGGAGGCAGCGACGACCATTTTGGACAGGTCGGGCGGTGGGCTGTACGAACGCTTTGATCGCTTTGAAGAAATCTGAAAATCCAATTAATATTACTATTTACTAATCAAGAAACTCGTATACCGTCAGCAAGGACGACCGGAACGATGCATTGGTCGCGCTCGCGACGCCTTGGAGGAGGCGCATGCATCCGGCCGCCAGTCGCAAAACGGGCACACGCACCGGTGGCCCCCTCGGGAGGTGTACTATGAAGCCTATGAAGACTAATGCTGCCCTGTTCATTGCAGGACTGATGCTGAGCGTCGCGTCGGTCACGTCATCCCATGCTGCCGACAAGCCTACGCTTGCCTTCGTGGTCAACGGCGCCTCCGATTTCTGGAAGGCAGCCGAGGCAGGCGTCAAGAAGGCGCAGGCGGAAATGCCTGATTACACGATGGAACTGAAATATCCTGAGCAGGCATCCGTTGCCGTGCAGCAGCGCCTGATGGACGATCTTGTCAGTGCGGGCGTCAAGGGGATCATGGTTTCTGCCGTGGATCCAAAGACCTCGACTGATGGGCTGAACAAGATCGGCTCGCAGACCGCGCTGTTCACCACAGACAGCGACGCACCGCAAACCAATCGCGTTGCCTATATCGGCTCTTCCAATATCGACGCCGGCAAGCAGGCGGCCGAGATTGCCAAGAAGGCGATGCCGGACGGCGGCAAGTGCATCGGTTTCGTGGGCCTTCTTGGAGCTGACAACGCCAAGGAGCGCATCCAGGGCATGAAGGACGGCTTGAAAGGAACAAAGATTGAGCTGACCGACGTGCGCGGTGACGATATCGATCAAACCCGCGCAAAGAAGAATGTCGAGGATGCTCTTGTTGCGAGCCCCGACGTCACCTGCATGGTCGGCTTCTACTCGTATAACACGCCTAGGATTTACGAGGCCCTGCGTGATGCGGGCAAACTTGGCCAGATCACTGTCGTTGGCTTTGACGACGACCCGATCACACTTGGGGGCGTCAAGGAAGGTACGGTCGCCGCGACTGTCGTGCAGCAGCCGTTCGAGTGGGCCTACCAAGGCATGAAGCTGATGGCCTCCTACCTCAAGGGCGACATGTCAGGGATACCGGAGAACAAGCTCATCATCATTCCGACCGTGATCGTCGGGAAGGACGACGTCGATGCTTATGCCGCTAACCTGAAGGCCATGGCAGGAAAGTAGATCTCCTTCGCGGCAGCGATGCGAAATCGCTGCCGCGAACGATGTCCCAAGCCAGTGGCATAGCAGCATGGACCGGTCCGCAAACAACCACGACATACCACCACCACTTCCGGAGAAGCCGTTTCTCACCCTTTCCGGCATCGGAAAAACCTATCCGGGTGTGGTCGCTCTCGACGGACTGTCGATCGACATTTTCCCCGGCGAGGTCATCGGCCTCGTCGGCGAGAACGGTGCGGGGAAGTCGACCCTGATGAAGATCCTCGGGGGTGTGATCGCACCCGATCGGGGTACAATGCTGCTCGACGGGGTCGAACGGCATTCGCTCAGCGTCGAAACGAGCATTGCCTCGGGCATCGCCTTCGTGCATCAGGAACTCAATCTGTTCGAGAATCTCGACGTCGCTGCCAATGTCTTCCTCGGTCGTGAACCACTCAAGGCAGGTCCCTTCAGGCTCGTTGACCGGAACCGGTTGAGGGACATGGTCAAGCCGCTTCTGAAGCGGGTAGGGGCGCATTTCACGCCCGATACACCGGTCGCTTCCCTTTCACTTGCCGAACAGCAGATGGTCGAGATTGCCAAGGCGCTCTCCATCAACGCCAGACTTGTTATTTTCGACGAACCGACCTCGAGCCTCCCTCTGGCCGAAACCGAGCGTCTCTTGAGCATTATTAATCTGCTCAAGGCGGATGGCATCAGCGTCATCTTCATTTCGCACCGACTTCACGAAGTCGAGCGCGTCGCTGACCGGGTGATCGTGCTGCGCGATGGCATGCTGGTCGGCACACTTGCCAGAGCAGATATTGGTCATGACCAGATGGTCAAGCTGATGATCGGCCGCGTCCTGGCGGCACGAACGGCAAAGCCAAGGCGATCGCCTGGCTCGGTCGCGTTAAAGGCAAGCATGGTTCGGACTGGCGCCTATCCTGGCCGGCCCGTCGATCTCGAAATACGCTACGGCGAAATTCTCGGGCTTGCAGGGCTCGTCGGATCGGGCCGCACCGAACTGGCGCGAGTGCTATTCGGCATTGACCGAAGCTATGGCGGAGCGGTCTTGCAGGATGACAAGCAAATCGCCATTAACAGCGCGCGAGACGCCGTTGAAAACGGTATCTTCCTGGTGCCCGAGGATCGCAAACGCAACGGGATCCTTCTCGACCTCCCGATCGCAGCAAACATAACGCTCGCCAATCTCCCCGCCCTTGCCACGAACTTCATGGTTTCCACCGACCGAGAAAGGACCGCGGCCGAAAAGCAGCGTGCCCGCCTCGGCATCAAGGCGCCCTCCGTTTCGGCGCGGACAGGCACTCTGTCCGGCGGCAACCAGCAGAAGGTTGTTCTCGCCAAATGGCTGTCGATGAGCCCGAAGGTCATGATTTTTGACGAGCCTACACGCGGCATCGATATTGGCGCCAAGAACGAAATCTATGGCCTGATGCGAGCACTTGCGGACACCGGCGTCGCGATCCTGATGATATCGAGCGACATGGAAGAGGTGATCGGCGTCTCCGACCGGATCGCCGTCATGCACGAGGGCCAGATCGCCGGCATACTGGACGATCAGGAGATAAGCCAGGAAAGCGTGCTTTTGCTTGCCGTCGGCAAACGGCTAAAATAGGGCCGCGACCTACGGAACAGGCATCGGAACGGAAACGCGATGACAAAAAAAGACCTCGGACTTCTGCTGCTGATCATCGTCGTGGGCATCGTCGTCGCGATCATAAATCCACGCTTCCTGCTACCCATCAATCTTGCGAATACATCAAATCTCATCGGGCTTTTCGGCATCCTGTCGATTGGTCAGGCCTTCGTGATCATCACCGGCGGCATCGAACTCTCCGTGGGGTCGCTGGTGGCGCTCCTCGGTGTGCTGTTCATCGATTTCATCGCTGTACAGGACATGTCCCCGACCCTCGCCCTTCCGCTCATCCTGGCGCTCGGGGCAGTCATCGGGGCGATTCATGGCTGGCTCATCACCCGGTTGAACCTGCAGCCCTTCGTCGTCACACTCTGCGGTCTTCTGATCTACCGCGGTGCCGCGCGCTTCTACACCGCCGACGGAACAGCGGGATTTGCGTTCGGCCAGAATTTCCCTGAACTTGAATTCCTCACGGCCGGTCGGTTCTACGGCGTGCCAAACACCTTCATTGCGCTTGTCGTCATCGCCGTTGTGATGTGGGTGGTGCTACACCGGTCGGTGTTTGGTCGTTACCTCTATGCAATCGGGAAAAACGAGGAAGCTGCCCGCTACTCCGGCATCCGGACCGGCCGGATGATCATGGCGGCCTACGTCATCTGCGGTTTGCTCACCGCCCTGTCCGCCATCTACTTCGCCATGTACACGCGCTCGATCTCACCGGCCAGCCATGGTCAATTCTATGAACTCTATGCGATCGCAGCGGCGGTGCTAGGTGGTTTTTCACTCCGTGGCGGCGAGGGATCCATCATTGGGGTAGTGCTCGGCACGATCCTCCTCCAGGAATTGCAAAACCTGGTGAACCTCCTCGGCATCCCGTCGTCATTGAATTTTGCCGTCATGGGCGGGGTCATCCTGATTGGTGTCCTGATCGACCAGCAATGGCACGCCATTCGCGCGCAACGTCGTCTTGTCTCGGCAGCCAAGCAAACCGAAACCCGCGTACAGGCAGAAGCAAAGACCACAGCCATAGCCAGTCAGGAGTGAGCGCGAGCCACTGACGCCACTGAGTTTCATAAATCTGAAACGACCGGGCATGACACCGAAAATGGTGCGCAACGCTGTCTTCTGCTAGCGGCAAGAAGTGCGGGTTTGTGGGCTGAGGATCGATACACCGTTAGGATGCGCTGTAGCGCCTGTCCATCAACTGCCGGCCTTCAAGGACGTCGTCAATCTCGTCATACCGCACGCTGAAGACAATTCGTCAGGCTTCGCGGCACGTCGGTTTTGTCCAATCTGGCTCCAGGCAAAGCGCCACGCCGACCTGCATAAACTCCAACAAGCGCTAACCGGCGATGCGGTCGCGTGGTGCCCGGATCCTGTCCCATTGGCGCGCAGACCCGACGACCGACAATATCCGGCAGGCCGTGAACGTCTGCGGAGCGTTGCGACAAGGCTACCAGGTCAGGACATGTCGCCGGATCGATCGAGCGGAGACGGCATCGTGCGGGCGTTTCGCGGTGATTGCTTCGCTGATGCCCCCGATTTGACAGGACGCTCCACCGCGGTCTCGATGAGGCTTGTCTGACCCAAGATCGCCTTGCCTTGCACGGCTCGTTCGGCATGGCGCAACGGCCGGCTCGTTTTCTTCCCCTGCCGGCCAGGGCCGTCATTCCTCGCGCGGACAAGAAAGCCTTGACCAGGCCGTCCTCCACTTCGTTGCGGTCTTTGAAGATGCGCGCCGCCCGTCTTCGGTCTCATCGACAGCCATCGAGGACGCGATGGGCGCGACCCGATCAACAGAAGGAAGACAGCAATGGCAACCATCGGCTCTTTCACCGCCTCCAGCGACGGCTTCACCGGCACGATCAAAACTCTCAACCTCAATGTCAAAGCCAAGATCGTTCGCGTCGAACGCTCGTCGGAAGATGCTCCGGACTTCCGGGTGCTCTGCTCAGGTGTCGAGTTCGGCGCCGGGTGGCTGAAGCAGGCTCGCGACAGCGAACGCGACTACATCTCGGTCAAGCTCGATGACCCCTCGTTTGCAGCACCGATCTACGCGACGCTGGCCGAAGTCCAGGGCCAGGAAGGACTGCAGCTCATCTGGTCGCGCAGCGCCCGCAGATAGGCCACGCAATGAGGCCCCGCCCAGATCCGGGCGGGGCTTTCGCCCGTCACTTGTTGAGCGCGCCGCTCAGCGCATTGCCGCCATGAACGTCGCTCTCCTGGCGGCGGCGATCTTGCTCGTCGCATCGCGCCGATTGGCTGCCTGGTGCTTTGCCGTTGCCATCACAAACTCTGGAAGCGTCTTTTCCCTCACAACGGCTTCGTTGATTTGCCTCACACTGCTTTGATCACTGTCATGCCCAACGCATGCGGATGGCCATCCCAACCCTAGCCTTGCCGCGGCAGCGGCGGCATCTCGTCACGGCAGCACTCTTGGCACCCGGACGCAAGGGAAAAACTGGTGCCACACGAGAGCTAAAACTGTCAGCTCAGACCGGGCCAGTGTGCCGGGTGGGTAAAGCCAGCTCAAGGCCGCACGGCCCCTCCGATTTTCTCTCCGCTTCGCTGCACTACGCTGCGACAAAACTGGTTCCTCCGCACGCCGGCTCTGCCGGTCGCATGCGCGCCTTGACCTGGCTCTCCCCGCCCTGCCTGCCGCCGTCATCTGTCACATCAGTCACGGAGACGACGATGACCATCGACCAGCACATCGAAGA
>NZ_JANTYT010000022.1:0-78556 GCF_024808825.1 Rhizobium sp. BK661
GGCGAACCACCAGAGCCGTTGGCGACACCGCCCTTCTCTGTCGCATCGCCGGCATCGGCAACCGCCGTCGGCGGCGTGTTGTTTGCCGTCGCCGGATTGAATAGGACATCGACCCAGTAATTCTCACTGTTAAAGGTGCTGCTCGGAAAAACACTTGCCGAATTGTAGCTATAGACGCCGGCATTCGCCGGCGCCGTGAGTGATCCATTCGTTACGGAAGAGGCAAAATAGCCTCCTGTTGCCACATAGTGCCCGTAGTTGGTGTGATAAGAGACCACATATGTGGTGCCGGCAACGATCGAGACTGGCGTTGAAAAGCTGGCGGCCTGCCAACCGACCCCTGATTCGTTGGAAAAAGTGACCGTCGCCAATCTGGTGCCTGTGCTCGACCACAGCGACCCTGTGTGCGGTCCGATGTTCAAATCGCTCTTGTAATACCGAACACCCGTTACAGTGCCTGCGACGGAGGATTGGAACTTCATTCCAACTTCGATGGCATTTGCATCGCCGTCCGGCACGGTAGGCGGTATCGCTGAAGCGGAAAAGAAGTTGTTGCCCGTTACCGTCACTGTTCGGCCACTACCGGGGGTTTCGAGATTGAGGCTGTCGTCTACCGCCCTGGTCTTGATGGTGAACGTACCGGCTGTCTGCGCGACCCAGCTATAGGTCCAGGACTCGTCTCCAACCGCCCGGTGCCAGGTCGTACCACCATCGGTGGAGACCTCGACCGACGCGATAACACCGCCGACGTCGGATGCGGTTCCGCTAATGGTGATGGCATTGCCTACCTTAAGCGGGGTCCCGTCGTTCGGCGCAATGATCAATGACACAGGCTTTGTGGTATCCGTTGACTGTGTTTCGGCTACCAGTCCCGCTTCCAGCGTACCCGGCTGGATGCCCATGTCGGCCAGCAAATTGACCATCGCCTGCTTTACGCGCGGGTCGACGGGCGTGGCTTCTAGGTCATGGTTCGCATCAAGCCCCCATGCCCAGTAAACTGTGCCGGCACCGAATACCAATGCACCACTCGGCGCCCGGTAAAGCGTCAGGTTGTGCGTTGCGGTTGCATTGCCGGTTGTCGTACCGTAGTCCAGCAGATATTCGCTGACCGGCAACGTCGTCGACGACAACTCGATAAGCCCAGCGGGGCGAAATCCATTGTCAGGCGACTCATCCCATTCATATCCGAGATAGTTCTGCTGAAGGGTTGCTGTCTGGCCCGGCTGGAGGGTTGCCACGCTGGTATCGCGCCAGAACCGCAGGTTGGCGTCATCATACGGGATGGTAATCGCATCACTTCGGTAGGAATCGACCTGGAACATGGTACCAGTCAGCGCGTTTTCCGGCCGCCCTCCCCCGACCGCGGTCGACGAGACATAACGTGGATCCCGGAAGGTTCCAGTCCATTGATTATCCGGATCAATTGGGCCGGCCCTTGTTTCCTTGTAGCTGACCAGGGTGCGATAGGGTTGCGCGCCCGCACTGATGCTTGGAGCGAAGCGAGTCTCCCAGTAAACCTCGTTGCCGCTCCAAAAGGAGAGGTTAACCCCGGCATCCCGCGCTGCCTCGACATTGGCACGCTGTTGTCCCGACCAATACTCATCGTGGCCTACACTCAGGAACATCTTATGATTTTTAATCAGGCTGCCGAGGCGGTCGGAGTCCATTCCAGCCATATAAGACACATCATATCCGTTTTTCTCAAGCCATTGAATGGCTGAGAATTCGACACCGAAGATATAATCCTGCGGCCCGGCCGCGAGGCCGCCGCCCCTGGTGGTGATCGGGCGATTGTAGCTGACAGCGTATGCACGACCCGGGGCGGAATCTCCCCCTGGCCCGTTGCCTTGGTAGAGATTGGCTCCACCCCAGGGGTTATAGGCCTGCCAGGTCTCATCGGAGGTTTGAAAGATAACATCGCTGTGGCTGCTGTCGTCGCGTACGATGAATGGGATTTGGTTCTCACCAGCGGTACCATCCTGCCGCACGAGCTTTGCAATATAGATGCCCGACGTCGCGTCTGCCGGAATTGCCCAGGACGCCGACACCGACCAGTTGCCGGCGTCGACCAGACCGGTAGCGTTATCGCGCAACGGTGTAGGCTGGTTCTGCACGCCTGTATGCTGGATCGTCGTAATCTTGCGCGCGCCCATGCCGCCGTAATAGCCGAGGCGATAGATGTCGATTCGATAGTTGTTGGAGTTCGTGTTGATTTTGAAGCTGACAGTCTGGCCGCGATTGACGCTGATGTCGGTGGCAAAACCCTCGATGTTCGTGCTGCCTGCCCCGTCGATGCCCCATTCACTCTCCGGATTACCTTGCTTCTGGTTCTCGGTCACGATCGCGTTGCTGACCGCCGCTGCGGCCGCCAAACTTTGGATCGCCGCACTCTGAGTGCCGCCCAGATCGGCTGCCGGCGCAGCAAAAAGCGTGGCGCTCTTGGAGCTGGCGCCTCCGGTTACGGGCTCTCCAACACCAACTAGAGTTCCGCTCGAGACCGTTGAAACGGTCAATCTTGCGGTTTCACGAAAACCTGACATTCGGGACAGGCCATGCAGCTGGTCGGTCGCCGACGCGCCGAACGACAGACCAAGCGCCTGGAGTGAACGAGACCCAGTCGCGCTTCCTTGGTCGAGCGTGGCCGTCTGCGGCATGACGAACCTGCCGGAAGCGACGTGCCCACCCACCATAATGGCCGGGTCTTGTCCTGAAGTCTTGCCAACCGTGCTGTGACCGGCGTGCGGCGATGACTCTATTCCAAATGTTTGCGCACCCCAACTGCCTGAGAAATGATCCCATCCCCCGGCGACAGAGCGAGACACGGCACCGTTGCCCCCCTGAGGTCCGTCTCCGTTGCCATTTGCCAGTGATAGCGGCGTCAGATCGCTGATCACCTGACCGTGCGCATCGCAGACCGCGCCCCCGTTCCGACGATCTTCTCCATCGGCTATCGTTTCCTTAAACGGGTTGTCGGCCACGGCGCCGGAGGTCGTCCCCACAGCGGTCGGCGTGGCGAGCGCGACCTGATGAGATCCGTCGCCTCCGTGGGCCGCATTGCGGGATTTCGACTTTCGGCCGCCGGAAAGCCACCTGGGGAGCCATGAATCCATGAGTGTCGAGCTGGAAGCCCATCGGCGAGCGTTGCGATTCATGGCATGCTCCCTCATAAATTTTCAAGATCAAACCTCTGAGAACCGGCCAATAAGCAGGTTTTTTAAGTATAATCTATAACGCATGAAATACAGTGTACGCCTTTCGATGTAAAACAGTCGACATCTCTTTGGCGATAGGATTGCAGCATGCTCAATGTGTAGTTGCGCTAATGACGCTCGCTGGTCACAGACTATATTCGATACATAGCAACGCGTAGCGTCTGCTAGCACTCGACATGCGGCCGGACCTCAGGCAAGATGCGTTACTGCCCGCAAGTAGCACCTGCATTCGCAACCACCTGAAATCGCGTTCATAGCTCTTCTGCCAATCTAACGAAAAGCGGAGTTCATGACGATGGCTGCACCTACGTCTTCGCAAGGCGGCACCGTTGCCGACCAGCTTCTCGATTACCTGGTTCTCGAAAATGCGACGCTGATGTTCGGCGTTCCGGGTGCCGGTATCGCACATCTTTTGGAGCGGGTCAGGCAAAGACGCGAATTCACCTATATCGTGTGCCGGCACGAGTCCGCGGCTGCTTACATGGCCGACGGTTATTTCAGGGCGACCGGCAAGCCCGGCGTCGTCCTGGTCACCAGCGGCCCCGGTGCCACCAACGCCCTCACCGGCACGATGAACGCCAATTTTGGCGGTTCTGCCGTCATGACGTTGACCGGCGAGGTGCAGCAGAACTTCCTTGGCCGCGGCTATCTCCAAGAAGGGACAGACTGCGGTCTGAATATTCGTGACATCTACGCCGCGGGAACACGTTATAGCGCCGATATCGCAGCATCGGCCGGGGCGCCTATCATTATCGAGCAGGCGCTGCGCGACATGCTGTCAATTCCCCGGCGCGCCGTACGTCTCGGCATTTCCGACAGTGTCGCGTCGGCAATGATCGACGACGAGGACCCGTTTCAGATCGTGGCGCCGCGCCCCCCGGCCCGTCCCACCAACTATCGTTCGCTGCCAGGCGGTGCACCGGTCGACGCCGTCCGGCGAGTGCTCAAGGTGATGTCGACCGCCATGCGTCCACTGATCCTGGTCGGCAGCGGCTGCCGAGACGCGGTTCGGGATCCTGACACGGCCGACGCGCTTCGGGCCCTGGCGGAGTGGTGGCAGGTTCCGGTCATGACGACCTCGGATGGCAAGGGCGTCTTTCCCGAAACGAACGAGCTGTCGCTTCGCACCTACGGGTTTGCTGGTTGCCAATGGCCGCAATATTGGATGATCAACAAGGATGGCACTGCGGCCCATGACGCCCTGCTCGTCATCGGCTCCTCGCTCGGCGAGCTTGCAACCTACCGATGGAACCCGATGCTGGTGCCGAATGGCCCATTCATCCAGGTCGATATCGATCAGGCGATGATTGGACGCGGCTTCCCCGTAACCGACGGGATCGTCGCGGAGGCCGGAGCCTTCATCCGGGCTCTTTGGGATCAGGCGCCAACCTGGCCGGCTTCCCCTGCGGTGGTTGCAGAGCGAAAGGCCGAGATCGCCGGGATCAAAAAGGCCAATTCGCCATTTTCCTCGCCCGACGACTACACCTCGGAAGCGGCTCCTCTCCAGCCGGCCGCCCTTTGCCGAACGCTCAACGAATTGCTGCCGCCTGATGCATCCATTTTCATCGATTGCGGAAATTGCGTCGGCTGGGGCCTGCATTCCCTGATCGTTGACCGAAAGCAGGAATTCCATAGCGCCCTTGCCATGGGCCCCATGGGATTTGGTGTCTGCGGCGTGATTGGCGCCAAGCTCGGACAGCCGGGTCGCCTCTCTCTCGCACTGGTTGGGGACGGAGCCTTCCTGATGCAGCTCGGCGAGATCTCCACCGCCGCCGCCCACAAGGTGGGCGCCATCTGGGTCGTCCTGAAGGACGAGGATCTCAACATGGTGGCACAGGGAATGGCGATGATGTTCCCGAGCGATGGCGGCTTCAGCGATGCCTACAGCCTTGGCACGACCGACCTGGTGAAGGTGGCGGAAGGCCTTGGCGCCAATGCGGTTGGCATCTCGAGCCCCGGCGACCTTCGGGACGCCTGGCCAAAGATCGTCGATGGCGCAAACAACGGGAGACCGCAGGTGATCGTCGCGCATATAGACCCCAAGGCCGCTCCTCCATACTGGAGCCCGCCTTACTGGCAAAAGAAGGTCGACTGAGGGAGGGGAAACCATGGTTGCATTACCTGATGTCGACGTTGCGATCGTCGGCGGCGGGATTGGCGGCATTTATGCCGGATGGCGGATGCTGACATCGCGTCTGACGGGCTCCGGCCTCGCAGGCTGGGAGACTGCCCGGGGAAAACTCAAGGTCGCCCTCTTCGAAGGGAGCGACCGCATTGGAGGCCGCCTGCTTTCGGCCCGTTCTCCGCATATGCCCGATACAACCGCCGAGGTCGGGGGCATGCGCTATGTCGCACCAGCACAAACACTTGTTACCGGCCTGGTCGAGTGCGTGTTGAAACTGCCCTACCATGCCCAGGTTGTCGATCTTCCTGGTAATATTGCCTTCCTGCGCGGCAAACTCCTGCGCACAAGCGATCTCGGCGATACGGCGGCACTCCCATACTGGTTCGATCCAGGGGAAGCGGCATGGCTGGCGGCCAGCGGTGCCGGGAGTCCCGCCTCGCTGATCGGGCGCGTTCTGACAAGCCTGATGCCCGGGCTGATGGAGAATCTCAATGCCGGGACACTGCGCCAATATCTCGAGAAAGTTGAGATCGACGGATTGCCACTATGGCAGCACGGACTGTGGAATCTCCTCGCCAAGGGCCTTAGCGCTGACGGATATGCCGCCGCCCGTGCGACTGTCGGATATGACTGTCTCGGCGGAAACACCAATGCACTTGACCTGACCGCCGAGTATTTCGATTTTACTCCTGGCGTCAGCTACCGGATGGTCAACGGCGGTTACGAGACTGTGCCCTGGGAACTCCAGAACCGTTTCCAGGCGGCTGGTGGCGAGATCCAGTTCCACCAATGGCTTGCCGGTTTCAAAGGCATCACGCTTGAGGACGGCTCCACAGGTATCAAGCTGCGTTTCCGCGACGGGACGACAAGGACGGCGCGTGCCATCGTGCTCGCCATGCCGCGCCGTTCCATCGAACTGCTCGATCCGGAAGGCAAGGTTCTCGGCCCTGAGAACATCCAGTTCCGACAAGACCTCGCTTCCGTCGCACCAATTCCCCTCTTCAAATGTTTTTTGCTCTATCCGAACTGCTGGTGGCAGGATTCCAAGGTAAGTTCCGGTCGTTCGCTCACCGACATGCCGATCCGGCAATGCTACTATTGGCCCGCAGGGCCAGACGGCGGGATCATTCCCAAGCGGGACGCACCAGGCCTCGTCATGGTCTACGACGATCTCCTGAACGTGAGTTTCTGGGAGGGGCTGGACAAGCGGGCGGAAGTCCACAAGGCAGGCCTGCCGCTCAACCTTAAAAGCCCGGGTCACCATTGGGCGAAGTTCCAGCCAGACACAGCCGAAATCGCGGACCCGTCTGACCCGTTCGCCAAACGGCTCGCCGATAACTGGGCACTGCACCCCGCCACCACACAGATGGTAAACGAACTCCATCGAGAACTCATGCAGATGCACGGCAACGACAGCGCCCCGCGCCCCATCGATGCCGCTTATATGGACTGGTCGCGCGACCCCTACGGCGGCGGCGTGCATCTTTGGAACGTCAACGTCCAGTCGGATGTCATGCTTACCCGCATGACCCAACCGGTTGAGGATTTCCCCTGCTACATCTGCGGAGAAGCCTATTCAACCAACCAAACGTGGGCAGAGGGCGCCCTGCAGACGGCCGAGATCGTCCTGCAGCAGCGGCTCGGTTTGCCGAAAGGCGAGTGGCAGCATGGTTGAGAGCGATTTGGGGATCATCGGACTGGGCTACCAGCTACCAAAAGGCGTGCGGCTCAACGACGACCCGATCTTCAACGCACTGAGGAATAACGCCTCGGAAACGGAGATCCTCGCGCTGTTCCAGGGTTATGAGCGGCGGCATGTCCTTGGAGCCGACGAGACATTGGCCTCCATCATGGTGGCTGCCGCCAAGAAGGCGATGATCGACGCGGAGGTAACGGCTGATGACATCGACCTTCTGATCGGCTGCGCTTCGCTCAGCCGTTACATCGTGCCGAGCGACCTCGGAGACGTGCACAAGGGTCTTGGTCTGCCTGAGCGGGCCATGCCATTGGCGCTCGGCAACGACTTTTCTAACTTTACGGAATCGCTCGTCATTGCCGATGCCCTGCTCAAGGCGGGACGGGTCCGGCGTGTCCTCGTCGTTGCCGGCTGCGACTGGACGCGGGCTGTCGACTATAACGAGGCTCCCTCTATCAGCGCCGGCGACGGGGCTGCGGCTGCCGTGCTCGGCGGTGCAACGGCCGGTGTACGATGGGTCGTCCGGGACCAGCAGGCTCTTGTCCAGTCCGACCTTTACGGTGTCATGTACGTCGCCGGGAACCGGATAAAGACCGACGGGCAACCGGAAGACCAACTATATAGCGGTCCCTATTTTCACATGACAGAGAAGGGCATCGACGCCTTCAAGTCTTTTGGCGGTGAAACCGCTCCGCGGGCGGCGTTGGATGTGTTGCAGCGCCAGGGGCTTTCCGGCACAGACATCACCCTAATCGGCCACCAGGCCTCGACAGTGCTTTTGAAGAGCTGGTCCAGCAAGCTGGAAACCGGACCGGCGCTCAGCACCATCACCGATTTCGGAAACATGACCGTCGCGAGCATCGCCGTGACGCTGGCTGCTCGCGAGGAGGACATAACAACGCCCTACGTCATGCTCCTCGCACTCGGGCTGGACTTGCATGCGCATGCCGTGCTGCTGCAGCGGGTGATTTGACGAAACTTACGACAACACCCAATGAATTGAGCGCAGTTTCGTTCAGCGGTGCATTTTTGTGCGACCAAGATGGAGCGACACAATACGTCGAAGTCATCGTCTCGCAGTCCACACATCTCAACCTCAGGCAAATTCGTCAGCGAGGCGTGCGCGTTTCCCTTCGGCACCCCAAGTCCGGTAAGCAGCCAGCGCCCCGGGAAGCGAGCCCGGGACCTTGCCGACTGCTTTTTGCAGCCGGGCCAGGCATTCCAGGGCGAAGGCATGGTCCTCCAGATGGCCAACTTTTGCCGCGCGTTGCGCGGCCGCACGAAACAACCTGTCAGCTACCTCAATATGCCCGGCACCCGCCTCGAGCAGCCCCTCGAGAATATCCGCCTTCGGACCGAGCCAGGACTCGTTCAGACCTTCCCAGTTGCGCATCTGGTCCGCGCAATCCCAACCCTCGGCACGCAGGGCCTGAGCGTCCTCCGGGGAGCCAAAAGCAGCAAGCGCCAGGGCCGCGACGCCATGATAGTGTAGCAGCATGACCTCGGAGGGTTGTCCGGCGAAGAATGGCAACAGGACACGTGCCTTTTCTGCCCAGGAGAGCGCGCTTCGCCAGTCTCCACCAAGCGCGGCCAATCGGAGTTTGGCAGTGTAATAGCAGGCAACCTGGTTGCTGAAGCGCGATTGCAGCATGGAGGAGAACTCCGCCTCCTCGTCCACAGTAGCATCGGAAAGCTGATCGAACGCCCGTGTCTTGCCTGCCAGTGCTCGGGCCGACTGCAACTCCAGGAGGAGCGTGAAGGCAGAATTGCGCACCCGACCACCGTTTTGCGCGAGAAGCGCGATACCGGTCGATATCACCACATCGATAGGACGGCCCGCCGCAACAAGCAGCACGACGACCGTCGTCAGATTGAAACAGCCATAGACAATTTCACCGCTTGCAAGGCCTGCGTCGGCCCCCGCCGCGGCGCGGGCAATTCCGTCCTCCAGATTTCCTACCCAGTGATTGTGGAACCACACGTTGATAAAGGCGCAGCGGGCAAAGCTTGCGCCCTTGATGACAGGTTGCAGCTGCATGCTCAGATCGCTCCATGCAGCACCCGTCCGCCGGTCACCGGTCATAGCCGCGTGGACGATAGAATACATTGCGTAGACATCTGGCGTAAAATCTGCCTGCCCATGAGCAAGCGTCAAGCGCAGGCACCTCGCGCCAAGAAGCGCGAACAATTCCGGCTTCTGACTTTGATAGGCGTAGGGCGCGATGCTTAGCAACAGCGGGACGAGACTTGCGACATGTTCGTCCTCAAGTCTTGGCAAGTCGACGAGATCCGCCGGTCGCCTGTCGCCGAGGAGTGCTGTAATCTGCTCCATTTCCTGGCCGATTGCCCTTTGAAGTTCGGCGCCATCGACCGGCACCTGCGAACCAAGGAGTGCGGCACCATGAAGGCCGATCGAAAGCGATTGCCGAACGGAACCGAGACCGAAAACGCGCTCGGCCTCGAGCCGCAAATAGTGAGCCGCGCGAACCAGTTCGCCCGCTGCCTCCAGGTGATGCGCGATGAGCGCATAAACGCGTGATATGTCGAGGACGCTGTTTTGCTCGTACCAGCTAGCGATCGCCCGGTGCAGTTGCTTACGCTGCCCATAGAGCATCAGCTCATAGGCAACGTCGCGCATGATGCCATGGCAAAAGCTGTAGCCGTCCAGCTCGTCGATGTGATCAGTCTGCAGCATGCCGGCACGCTGGTGCATCAACAGGTGGCGGCCGACGATGGCCGGCTCGGCGTTGGCGGTCGGGTGAACGGCGGCCACAAGGGCGGTCGGGAAACGCAGGCCCGCGGCGCTTGCCACCTTGAGCGTCACTTGACTTTCGAGATCGAGACGGTCGATGCGGCGCGCCACGGCGGCGTGTATCGAATCTGGCAGGGGCAGGCGATCATCGGCCAGATGTTGCGCGATCCGGCACGTCCCGTCGACCACTTCGATCAAGCCATCGTCATGAAGCGCGCGAGCGAGTTCAAGACAAAAAAACGGATGCCCGCGGGCGCGTGCTCGCAAAAGGTTTGCCAGTTCGGGAGCGATGCGGTCTGCACCGAGCCTGGTCAATGCCAACCTGTCCTGTTCCTCGTCCGACAGACCGAGCAGCTTAAGGCGCACCACACCGCCCCCGGACAGGCTTTCGATCCGCGCGTCGTCCTCCATCGGCTGCATCGCCATGACGAGGCAGAGACCGCGCACGGAACGAATAGCCGTTGCCGCCAGGGTCCAACTCTCATCGTCGAGCCATTGGGCGTCGTCGACGGTAACCAGCAACGAGCCGTCAGACGCAAAGCGGCGGAGAAGTGATACGAACAGGTCGAGCCGAGCCTCCATGCGCAAGGGCGCGCTCATCGCTTGCAGTTCGGGCGTTTCGGAAAAGTCGAGTTGGAGGATGGGGTTAAGGAGCGCTGCGCGGGGTGAAAGCTCCGGGCCAAGTGCGCGCAACGTCGCCTCGCGCCGTTGTAACTCCGGATGTCTGACCTCCAGCCCAAGCAATTGCGTGAGTATGTCTCGCCAGCCTCGATAGGGGACACGATGCTCGATCCGGTCGGCGACACCGGCAAGCGTAGCCCATTGTTCGCTCCTGAGACGATGATGCAATTCCGCAAGGAGGCGTGACTTGCCCATTCCCGATTCCGCCTCGACAAGGACGAACCGGGAATTGCCGGATTGCCTCGTCTCCTCGAAAGCTTTCAAAATCCATGCGAGTTCACTGTCGCGCCCATGCATCGATTGGTCGAAGCCGGTGCGATCCTGCCGCCTCGGCGTCCAGACGGGGACATTCAGATCCCACCCACGAACCTGGCTGTGACCGATCGGAGTGAAAGAGATGGCGTCCTGTGCGCCGCGGACAGTGGCTTCGTCGCACTGGATGGTGCCCTGCTGCAAGCCCTGCAGCCGCGCGGCAAGGTTGACTGCCTCCCCGTAAGTGGTCCATGCCCGGAAAACGTCGTTTCCGATCAGTCCGCAGAATGCCGTTCCCGTCGCGACGCCGATACTGCTCGGCTGGCCTATGCCGCGCAGCGCATCACGCATGTCGATCGCAGATCGGACTGCCCGGACCGGATCATCTGCGTGCGCAACGGGCGGAATCCCGAAAACGATCACAAGAGTGGCGCCGCGTTCATCGACGCGAATCTGTTGTATGAAACCGTCGTGCTCAGCGACCTTGGGTTCGATTGCGGCAACGACCGACTCCAAGCGGGACAGGATATCGGGCGAAGCGTGATCCAGACGTGAAAGAGCGACGAACACGACGGATATGCGCCTGAGCTCGGCAGTCCAGTCGAGGAGCTGGCTGTTGAGGCGGCTCGCGACAGGAAGCGGGATATGCCCGGCAAGTCGCTCGCGGTCTTGCGGCGTCATCGGCGGAATGGTCAGGGGAATGAGGTCGGCTTGATCGCGCAAGGTCGAAAGGATCGTTGCGTCGGGGCCGATCGAGCGCACGGCTATTGCATCACCGAGGATCGAACACGCGGCCGCGGATACCAGCAACTGTCCCTTCGCCCGTGTGATGCTCGCCGCCTGCAGGTCTGCGAGCCCCTTTCCTACGGTGACGTGGAGACGCAGGCTGCCCGTTCCGATCTCCGCCGTATGACATTGCCCGAAGGCGAGCACGGCATGGAGTTCGATCGGCTCGCCCGAAGGCAAGCTTGTTCGCGACGTGGCAAGAACGTGATTGCCGCAGGTGGCAGCGCGGAGAAGTGCGTCCGAAGGTGTCGAGCCTTCGCACGGCCAGCCGGCAAGCAGGCCGTCGCCCGCAAACATCAGCGGCTCGCCGCCATGGGCCACGATCACATCGATCAGTCCTGTGAAATGCAGTTCCAGCAGATTCGCCAGATCTTCGATGCCAGCCGGTCCCCGGGCCAGGAAATGACCGGTAATCCGGGTGAAGGCGACTACGTCGAGCCACAACAAGGCCATGCGGCGATCGGAAGGCTCATCCTTCTGTCTCCCGAAGAGCCTCAGCGGCGGTGGCGCGAAACTCTCAATCAGCCGAGCCTCATGCAAACTCGCATCCGACATAGGGGGCCTCGCGCTTTCCCGGAAACGCTGAGGGTAACGCAAATTTGCGAAACGATCCACGTCTGAGAGGCCCCTGCCTCATCCCGACAGCGGATTTCCGATCGTGTGCGATACCGTAATATACGCCCCTTGCATCGCCGATTGGGGCATAATGATGGCGGTTTGATGTGGATGCTTGGCGCGCCAATTTTTGAATGAGTCCGCCAGACGAGCGTTAGGGTCGATGCCCCGATTGAAGGAATAGCTGTGACCCCGGAAACGAAAATGACGATAGGCAGAAACAATGGCGGCGCCGCGTTCTCATCCGGCCTCCGGCTCGATGTCGTGGCCGGCCTGACAGCTGCCGCGATCGTCCTGCCCAAAGCAATGGCCTACGCCACAGTCGCCGGGCTTCCGGTGAGCGTTGGCCTCTATACAGCCTTCGTGCCGATGATTGTCTACGCATTGCTGGGCACGTCGCGAGTGTTGAGTGTAAGTTCAACGACAACCCTTGCCATCCTGGCGGGGACCGAGCTCGCGATTGTCGTTCCGGATGGCGATCCAGCCAAAATGGTTACGGCACTTGCAACACTTACTGCTTTAACCGGTGTGCTCCTGCTTGCAGCCTCGGTCCTTCGGTTGGGGTTTGTGGCGAACTTCATTTCCTCTCCCGTGCTAACCGGTTTCAAAGCAGGCATCGGGTTTGTGATTGTGCTCGATCAAATACCGAAACTGCTCGGCGTGCACATCGAAAAGGCAGGCTTTTTCCGTGACATCGTCAGTCTTGTTCATAATTTACCTGATACATCGCTGCTTACGCTGACAATCGCAGTCGTGGCACTGGTCGCGTTGGCAGTCATGGAACGGCGTTGGCCCCATTCTCCGGCCCCACTCGTGATCGTCGCTGCGGGCATCCTGATTTCGTGGGTCATCGGCCTGGATGCCCTGGGCATCGCGACGGTCGGCTTCATTCCGCGATCACTGCCGTCACTCACTCTTCCCAGTGCCGGTTTGGTCGAGCAGCTTCTCCCGGGAGCACTCGGCATCGCTCTCATGAGTTTCACCGAAACGATTGCCGCTGGCAGGGCATTCGCAACCCCGGCCGAACCACCCATACGACCCAATCGCGAACTTCTCGCGACCGGCGCTGCGAATGCAGTCGGCGCGTTCTTTGGCTCAATGCCTGCAGGCGGTGGAACGTCACAGACGGCCGTGGTTCGAGCCGTCGGCGGGCAATCCCAGACGGCCTCCCTTGTCGCTGCCGCAACGTCGGCCGCAACCATGTTGTTCCTTGCCCCGCTGCTTGGCTTGCTGCCGCAAGCTGTGCTCGCCGCGATTGTAATCATCTACTCGGTCGGGCTCATTTCCCCAGTGGAGTTTGCGTCCATCCGAAAGGTCCGGCGGATGGAATTCCGTTGGGCGCTGGCGGCGTTCCTGGGTGTGCTCGTCTTTGGCACGCTCCAGGGCATCGTGGTCGCGATCATTCTTTCGATGATCGGCTTGGCCAGCCAGTCGGCAAAAGCGAAAGTTTATGTCATCGGCCGCAAGCGGGGCACCGACGTCCTCCGGCCGCTTTCGCCGGAGCACCCTGACGATGAAACATTCGATGGTCTGCTCATCCTTCGCCCTGAGGGTCGTCTGTTTTTCGCCAATGTGCAGCAAGTCGCTGATCAAATTCAGGCATTCGCAGCCGAATATAAACCGCGAGTGCTCGCACTCGATATGAGCGCGGTTTTTGATATCGAGTATTCCGCACTCCAGACGATGATCGACAGCGAACGCCGTGTTACCGCTCAAGGCGTAACCGTTTGGCTTGCAGGATTGAATCCGGATGTACTCGATTATCTTCGAGCCTCCGGTTTCGCCGAAACGATGGGGCGGGAGCGTCTGTTTTTCAGCACGAATGCAGCCCTGCAACACTATTTGGAAGGACTTAGTGACAGCTAGTCAGAACTGACCAGCCGCGCTGCGGTCGTATTTCGCCGCACGGCTTGTCTGCGTGGTTACCGCCATTCCTGCATTGCAAACTTCATGAGGGAGCAACTTTCCTCGACCTGATGCCACAGGCGAACCGGTCGAACACAAGCGCTCCTACGAGTTCTAGAGAACCATTCATGCCGCGCGCTTGTTCCGAGCCGCGCGGATCGTCGTCTCACGTATGGAACGGAGGAAACACCCATGCGATCTAAAGTGGAAAGCCTCTTTCGAAATGCCGGACTGCTGGCGGCGGCAACTGCCTTGACCGCACTTTCCTGCGCGACGTCGGCCCATGCGGACGAGAAGCAGGCCAAGAGCCTTTTGAAGGCGATGTCCGATTACATGGCAGCCCAGCAGGCAATATCATTCGAGTATGATACAAATCTGGAGGTCGTTACCAAGCAGGATCAGAAGATTGCGCTAGCAAGCTCCGGCGCAGTCAAGATCAATCGGCCAGACAAGCTGTACGTCACACGCCAGGGTGGCTTCGCCAACGTCGAAATCGTTTTTGATGGCAAGACACTGTCGATCCTCGGCAAGGACGCCAACCTCTACGCCCAGGCCGAGGTGCCAGGAACGACCGATCACCTCATCGACGCCCTGCGCGAAAAATTCCATCGGCCACTGCCGGCCGGAGACATCCTGATATCGCATCCTTACGACGCGCTCATGTCCGAGGTGGTTGACGTCAAGGATCTCGGCAGTGGCGTCATACGAGGCGACGAATGCGACCACCTGGCTTTTCGCACCAGGGAAGGGGTTGATTGGCAGATCTGGATTGCCCAGGGCCAGACCCCCTACCCCTGCCGCTATGTTGTCACAAGCACCAAGGTCAAAGGCTTCCCGCAATATACCATCGACATACGATCATGGAAGGCCGGAACCGACGCGGCGGCCGGCGATTTCAATTTCAAGGCGCCTGATGGCGCTAAAAGGCGAGATTTGAAAGACCTGCCGGATGCTGACGAACTCCCCGAAATATTCTCCAAGAAATGATTAGCCTGAAAGGAGAGAAGACATGCTCAAATGGATCGCGATTGCAATGCTGGCAGTTGTTGCCTGCGCCTCAAGCATCGAGCTACACGACGGTCTCGTGGTCGATTTCAAGCTACCGCCTACCGCAGAGGCAAGGGTCGGGCGACCGTTGACACCCGTGAGTGTCGCCGGTGTTGCCCGCAGAAGCGCACGTCGGTGCGCGGCAGGCGTTTACTACTGCTAGCGTGCGATTATTCATGCGTCGATTGGCGCGCCCACGCGAAGGGCGTAATCGTGGCATGCGAACTCCTCGGTGTTTGCTTTGGGAGCTCGCCCCGACCGCTTTTCGCCCGGTGACCGAGGTCCGAAAAGTCGGATTCGAGCCGGCTTTTCGTCCTGCGTCTTCAACCCATTCTTGACTTTATCCTATTAGCCCAATGGTCTGAAAGACAACCGGATTTCGCCTATGGATCCCAATTGTTTCCGAGTTCAGCTTCCAGGTGTCCGCTGGATCTTGGAAGCTTTCGGTGGCATGATAAATTTGCGCTTTCCGGTGTGCACACACAGGGCTGTGGATCGTTTTTTCGGGTCCCAGTAAGGCATTTCGCGCAGAAAACACGACTCTGAAATGCGTAGATCCGAGGGGTGGCACGCGCATGCGAACGGGCATAGACGAGTCTCTGGGTTCCTGGGCTGAGCGTGTTGTCGGCCTACTCATCATTGGCGCGATTTGCCATTCCATGGCGAAGGGACGAAAGAGAAGGCATCTGTTTTTCGGCACTTCTGAACCAGCTTTATCTGCTATGGGCCATTATTCGGGACGGCTCGTCGTCATGGTCGGCTGCGGACTCGTGATCGGCGCATTGAAGATTGGAGGTTCGGCGACGCCTTGTACTTCCCGTTCGTGACGGGCCTTACCATCGGATTGGCGATGTAAAGCCGAAGCACGGGTTTGCCCGTATCCTGGCTCTCATCATCGGATTTTCCCGCATCGTGATGACCGGGATTATTGCAGCGGTCAGCCTACACCCGCTCAGCCATGTAGATCGCGGTCGGGAGCAGTAAAGGAGCAGTAAAGATGGGCAATTTCCATGAGGATTTCTGTGGAAATCTGACATTTCGCGACACGAACATGCCCGCTGTGACGCGGCCAATGCAGAGTCGGCTAAAATCCTGATCAATCGGAAAAAAGCGGTTGCGCAATGACGGGGCGCGTCAGGTAATTGAACCTTCTGCTTCAGGCGGCGTACGTAGATTTATCTTGTGACGATAAAAAAATCTGATTTACTGCACGAAGTTTCTTGGCATTGAGGGGATGTTGCCAATGGGATGGACGCGCAGGGATTTTGTGCTTGGCGGAGCGGCTTCGCTTGGCACTTTGGCAATCAATACTCCGACATTCGCTGCAGCACCTTCATATTTTTCCGGAACCCGTGTCGACAACGGCGTGACGTTTCGCAGCACCAACTTTGCCAGGATCGACAGGAAATGGCAGCGCCAGGTCGTCAAGTATTTCAGTAGCGAGCCGATCGGAACCGTCGTTGTCGATACCACCCATCACTTTCTCTACCTGATCATGGAGAACAAGACTGCCATCCGCTATGGCGTCGGGGTCGGGCGTGACGGTTTCAAATGGTATGGTCGCGCCACGATCGACCAGAAGGCACTCTGGCCACGCTGGACGCCGCCGCCGGAGATGCGCCAGCGTCACCCGGAACTGCCGGAGTTTGTCGATGGAGGGTCACCGAAGAACCCTCTTGGTCCGCGCGCCATGTATCTGCATCGTGACGGCGTCGATACCGGCTATCGCTTCCACGGGACTCTGGAGCCGGGCAGCATTGGGAAGGATGCCTCCAGCGGCTGCATCCGCATGTTCAACGAAGATGCAATCGATCTTTATCAGCGCTGCCCCATCGGCACAGCTGTACAAGTCCTGCCGCACATTGCCGATCAGGGTGAAAGTGCCGCGAAGATCAGCCAGGCCAACGCGGTCGAATGAGGGAAATGCCCTGATGTCTGCTTTAACCGGATATTCGAGGCTGGTTGTCGCTGCGACCATCCTTATGACTCTTGCCGCCTGCACCACCACCGATGTTGCCGAAGTCGAGGAGCCTGCAGTCGCGCCGATGACCGGGCAAACGAACGATCCTGCGCCCGGTTTTGCAAATGTCAAAGCCGGCAGCGAAGAGGACTTCATCTTGAACGTCGGCAGGCGGACCTACTTCACGCAGGATTCCGCCACACTCGATCCCGTCGCCAAGGCGACACTGGACAAGCAAGCCATCTGGCTGAAAAGCAACCCGCAGTGGCTGGTCAAACTGCAGGGATTTGCTGACGATTCCGGGTCCACTTCAGCAATGGCAACACTATCGCAGAGACGTGCCGATGCGGTCATGGCCTATCTCGTCTCGCAGGGTGTAGACGCCAGCCGCGTGTGGGCCAAGGGTTACGGCAATGACCGCGAGGTTCGCGACTGCACGAGCCGCTCCTGTAAGGTGCAGAACCGGCGTGTCGTCTCAAACCTGCGCACGGAGCGCGACGCGGTCTGATCGTTCTTGGACTTGATGGAACAGCTCCTGTCGCAGCGCGCCAGTTTCGAACATCCTTCGCGACAAAAGGCTCCAGCGCACAGCTAATTTTGCCGCAAGCCCCATGGCAGGTTGATCCATCCCGCAGCCGAGATCGATGAGGGCAGCGGTGAAGCGTGGATCGCGAGGGCGTAACAGTGGCTCGAGAGGTGTAGTCATCAGCGGCCGGCGGCCTGTTCTAGTGATCGAACCAGAAGAGGTCGCCGAACGGGCCGGCTACTGAAGGCCGCACACAGTCCACTGCGGCCCCAAGGGCATTTATGTTGCTGCACTTGGCAATGCCGACGGCAAGGGATCTGGCGGCGTTTTTGATGGATCACAAGACATTTGATGTGCGTGGCCAGTAGGAAATGGATCCAGGACCAGAACGGCTCTCCTATGACGTCTGGCGGCACCCTGGCCATGACACGCTTGTCACCAGCGACATTGACCGCTGCGATCGCCATCGCCGCGGACTGATCGCCGCCAACGTCGCGGAGTGGCGACCCCATTAGACAGAGCGGCATCAGCGCCGCCAAGATCTTTCGTCGAATGGCCACAGTCGCATCACCCACACCGGGTCCGCCTACAGGGCGGAGACTGCTCGCCAGGATCGGCGGGTTCCGCCGGGATATCGATCATTTTGATGCCCCCCCATTTTTGCCCCGTCCCGGCGCAAGACCCAAATTGAGGAAGAGAGGTCCTCGAGACTTAGGACGCTATTGACGAAACCGTAGGCCTTGGTCGGATCATGTGCCGGCCGAAGCTCGAACACGAGCTGATACTTCTCGCCGAAATCCCCAGGTCGGCAATGTTGACTCGATAGCAAAATGGAACATAATGGGAACATCCAAAACACACAGAGGACGACGGCCCCACGCGTGCCGATAGCGCAGCCGCGCGCTCAACAAATCGCGGGCACCTATTGGACACCTCCCACCGAAGCAACAATCGCCGAAATCCATCCCCTTTTGATGGCAATCATTATCATGACGCCGAACCCTCGGGGTTGGGGTTTCTATTCGGCGAATGTCTATGACATCTGTTCGGGCGAGCCTCTCGGCTATTTCGATATCGCTTTTGACCAAGCTACGCGTAGAGCCTGTGGTCACTACAGTGCGGTCGGCTCCCGCGTCGTGATGCGGTCACCGATATGGTTCCAGTGCGCGGGAGATGAGTACGACGCTATTCAGCTCTTCTATGAACTCGTAAGAGAGGCAGGTCATGTCGAGTAAATCAGCAAAGCAGCTGGATATTGATTTCGAGGTCGAAGCCGCCCTCGCCTTCCACGATGAGGATGCCAAGGCGACCATCGCAACTCTTCTTGGAGATATCAAACACCTTCGCATACAGCTGGCGTTGGCCGAAGCCGCAATGAGCCGAGGCATGACTCGCGGGTGTACACCCAAATTCGAACGGGAGCCTTTAGGCGCTGGAAAGAAATAGGCGATCGCAAAGGCCGAGCTTCGAGACCGCTCCAAAAATGGCACTTCGCCCAGGGGCCGGACTTCGGAAGGCGGGTCGCGCTAAGTCGACCGGGAGATTATTCCGGGCGAGATAGTCATCTGGTCGCCGCGCCAACCTCGGCCGTTATATCTTCATGGCGGCCGATATTGGATAAGTGTTTGGGCTGAGGGGATGCCGGAGGCGAAACGGAAGCGGCCGCCGAGGCGGACGTCAGGGCTGCAAGACGCGGTTGGAAGCGCCCCAAAATGGGTGGGACCTCAAAAAGGTTCTGTGAACGGCGAACGACCAAAGCCAAAGTCGCGAAAAATCCTGGGGGCCGAGGTCGAATCCTTCACTTCGTAGAGCTACGTCCGGAACAGGTTCCTGTACTGCGACGGTTGCGACCTCAGATACTGCGGAGGAGCCGATACCTGACCGCCAAGTGCCGCGGCAGCGTGCCAAGGCCAACGAGGATCGTAAAGTGCCGCCCGTGCAATTGCAATCAGATCCGCGTCGCCCGTCGATACAATCGCTTCAGCCTGGACCGGCTCAGTTATCAATCCGACAGCCACAACGGGGATTTTCACTGCATTCTTGATGGCCCGTGCCAGCGGGACCTGGTAGCTTGGACCCACGGGGATCGATTGTTTGGGATGCAGGCCGCCGCTTGATACATGAATGGCGTCACATCCCCTCGCCTCAAGCGCTTTCGCAAAGGCAATGACTTCGGCCAGTTCAAGGCCACCCTCAACCCAATCCGTCGCCGAAACCCTCATCGTGACGGGCTTGCCTGCCGTGAACGCGCTTCGGACCGCATCGAAGACCTCCAACGGGAAGCGCATTCGATTTTCGATCGTTCCGCCATAGTTGTCCGTCCGCAGATTGGACAGCGGTGACAGGAATTGATGCAACAGATAGCCGTGCGCACCGTGTATCTGGACGGCATCGATACCGATATTGGCCGCCCGTCTTGCAGCTGAGGCAAAAGCATTGCAAATGCGCTCTAAACCGCCGAGATCCAGAGCCGTCGGTAGCACGTACTCCGAACTGAACGCTACAGCAGAAGGCGCTTCAGTCTGCCAGCCGTTCATCTGATCAGGCGGGATTTGTTGGCCACCGCGCCATGGGATGCTTGTCGAAGCCTTACGCCCAGCGTGAGCGAGCTGAATCGCGATCGGCATGTCCGAATATCTGCGTACCCCTTGAAGGGTCCTTGCCATGGCGGCTTCCGTAACGTCATCGTATAGCCCGACATCGGCGAAGGTGATCCGCCCCTCCGGCGATACGGCAGTCGCTTCTATGGTCAGCAATCCCGCTCCCGATAGGGCGAGGTGGCCCAAATGGATCAGATGCCAGTCAGTTGTGCATCCATTTTCCGCTGAATACTGGCACATCGGGGCGATGACAATTCGGTTTGAAAGCTCCATCCCGGCTACGCGAAAAGGAGTGAAAAGAACAGGAGTTGGCATAGGGTTCCCTTACTTGAGCGATAAGAAATGCAGGACGGTGGCCCCATATTGTCCGTGAGTTGCCACTTTCGCAAGTTGACGGGTAATCTATCGACGGTCCCTTGCGCAGTCGTGCTGTTTTCGGACCGTAGAGCCAGCAGCGTACAATTTCGATGAGACGATCCGAACCAATGCAATCAATTTCATTCCCGACTAGACGGCTCCCACCGAAACGGAAGCCAAAAGGCTTTCCTCACTTGGGGGTCTCAAGACCGCCGCTTGCTCCATAGTGCGCAGGATGCGCATGCTCACCCCCTAGTTTCCGGGGCTTGAAGATGCTGATACTTTGGAACAAACGCGAGCGGCTACTGCTTGAGGCGTCGAAAAAGCGATTTGATTGCGCTCCACCGTTGTTTTCCTCAGTGTGGCCCCGCTTGTTCTCAGGCAAGCGGGGCTTTCGAGTTAGTATCGTCATTGGGAGGGGAAGAGGTTTCAGCAAGGCCGAGAGCGCTCTTCTCCATCCAATCGTTCGAAACAGCGTCGACAAATATGTGAGCCCTCTCCTTCAGCATGCAACAAACGTTGAGATGGTATGTTGGTGGCCGGAAGAACGGGGTTCCACGTTCCGTTGTTCCTCACCTAGCCAGCACTGCCCCGCTTGCTCGAACCAAGCAGGACCCTTTTTGTGGGATCGCCTGGCTCGATGCCCCCAGGCAGCACGTCGGATCTGGAGGTCCGCAATTGTGGCCAGTGCGGACAGATTCCGGATCTGATCCGCCGCCCAGATTGCCTCGGCGGGGATACACTTGAAGGACTGCGGCCAACAATCATCTGCTGGCCCGGCTTGCGAACTGGGGGGCGAGCTTGCAATCCTCGAAAGTGTGATGAAGATACGGGTAGGTTTGCGGTCGCAAGAACGTTGGAGTTCAAATCTCTTGACAGTCACCACCAACCTCGTCGTCGATCTCGTCCGAGCGGCGAACCATCTTTCCAAGCTACCGATGGCGGATCGGCGCCGCCTGTTGGAGCGCAGCATTGCCGCATCTAGCGCTCTGCGGGATCTACTCGTCAAAAACGGAAAGATTTTCCCTATCGACGCGTCCACCGAACAGGTGATTGATGACATCGCCCGAAATGTTGAGCTGATGTCGGACGAAACTGTTGCGAAGGCGCTGTTGACGCTTGCGGATCAGATAAGGACGCTAGGAATCTTAAATCGCGAGCCATACTGAAGCGCCTGACGTCGCAACACTCAAGGAGAGCGGCGTCATTTGCGGGCATAGCGCGTTTATTGAATAGGTCTCCGTTCGGTTGCGAACAAAAGCCCCCTGCTGTTGCGGATGCAAGGGTCAGCGCAGGACGTCGGGTCGCTTCAATTCACCAAACTTGATCTAACGCACCCTGTTACGGGCGCATTCCTCAGCGAAGATCTGGCCGAAGATCGCCAGTACGTCTCGCATCGAAATAGGGTTCGGTTTGTCTCGATCGTCGAGTTCACAACTCGACCAATCGCCATAAACGGATCGTTCACCATCCTCAAAACGGAAGATATCAACCATGGCGCTCGGCCACCTTCTTCATAGTTGCATAATACGTTGTGCCTAACGTTCGCCATAAGCCAATCAGGCTGTGAGGAATGGAATGAGCGCCCGCAGAAAAATCCGGCAAGAAGCGACCGAGCCGGCAGTCCCTGACACAAACGAGAATACCAAGCACACACAATCTTCGGACCCAGGCGAGCGACATGAATGGCTTAAGGCGATGATCGATCACGTGCCAGATTTCATCTATGCGAAGGATCTCGAAGGCCGGTTCCTGTTCGCGAACCGTGCGGTGGTGAGGAACAACGGCTTTTCGCATGTGGACGAACTGGTGGGACTGACTGACTTCGATATTCACCCGTCGTCGTTCGCACAGGAGATCGACGAGATCGAGCGACAGGTCATGACGACCGGTCTCGCGGATCTCGGCGTGGAGGAGCCCCGCCTCACAGGGGATGGCTGGCTGATGATGACTCGCGTTCCACTGCGCGACCGCAACGGCAACGTCATCGGCGTTGTAGGCGCCTCGCGAGATATCACAAGCCGCAAGCGCGCCGAAGAGCTGATGCGGGCCCAGACGCAACTTCTGCAAAACGTTGCGCGAGGTGTCGAAATCCAATCACTCCTGCAAGACTTCATCGTCACGCTGCGCAGCCTCTTTCCATCACGAAGCGTGCAGATCGTGATCCATGGCGAGACCCTGGACGCGCCCTCCCCCGAAACCCTGGCGCTCCCGATAGCCTCCCGAGATGGCGGGCGGCACGGGTCACTGATGATCTCCAAACTCGCAGACGAAGACGCGGGCGTACTGGAATTCCTGTCCGCTGTCGCGCAGACAATCGGAATCGCACTCGATAGAAACCGGGACGTCGAACGTATCGCCCATCTGGCGGAACACGACGTGCTCACAGGCCTGCCGAACCGAACTTTGCTTGACCGCACCCTCCAGAGGATGCTCACCAATGCCGTAGACGACGACAAAGCCGTCGCCGTCGCCTTTCTTGATCTCGATAACTTCAAACTCATCAACGACAGCCTCGGGCATGCCGCCGGTGACGAACTTCTCAAGGCCGTTGCCAACAGGATCGTCCGTGAGGTCGGCGAAGCCGGATTGGTGTCACGCATAGGCGGCGACGAGTTTGTCTTGATTCTAGGACAGACCAACGAATCTTTCAGAGATCGGCTTGAACGTTTGCGAGCGGCGATCGCAACTTCGATATCGATCTCGGGAATCGACCTTCGCATCACGGCCAGTATCGGTGTGGCATGCCTGGAGCGGCCTGGAGTGACCTCCTCGGAACTCTGCGCCAATGCGGATCTCGCCCTTTACCGAGCGAAAGAGGCTGGGCGTGACGGTATTCAGATGTTCACGCCTGTGATGGCCGCGGAAGCAAGAAACAAACTTGCGCGTATCGATGACCTCCGTCGGGCAATCGAGAGCGATGAATTCGTCGTTCACTACCAGGCTCAATACGCCAATACAGGCAATGTGATTGGTGTCGAGGCGCTTGTCCGATGGAACCATCCTACAAGAGGAGTCCTTGCTCCATCGGAGTTCGTACCCCTCGCCGAGGAAACGGGTTTAATTGTCGCGATCGGCGATATCGTCCTCAACAAGGCATGTCAGCAAGCCAAAGACTGGCAGAAACGTAGTGTTGCCCGCGTGCGCGTTGCGGTCAACGTTTCGCCTCGCCAGTTCCTGGAGCCGTCGTTGACCTCTCACGTCAGTCAGGCACTGGCCGACGCGGACCTTGACCCGGAGTGGCTCGAATTGGAAGTCACAGAAAGCCTCATCATGCAGGACGTTGAGGGGGCTATCGCACGGATGCATGAATTGAAGGCCCTGGGGGTAAGCCTCTCGATCGACGACTTCGGGACTGGTTATTCCAGCTTGAGCATGCTCAAGAAATTTCCATTGTCCCGACTCAAGATTGATAGATCGTTCATCGCAGATATCCCGAACGATTCAGAAGACATGGCAATCACCAATGCCATCGTTTCGCTGGCAAAATTGTTGAGACTGGAAGTCGTTGCGGAGGGTGTAGAGACCGAAGCACAGGCGCGTTTCCTGGAAAGGGCGGGATGCGAGGTCTTCCAGGGATATCTCTTCGCGAGGCCGCTTCCGACCGTGGACGTCGAACGCCTTTTTGACTGCCGGCTGAGCTCGAAAGAATTGCTACCTCAGTCTGCGGTTAACTCTGGCAGAACTTGGCCACGTTTTTCTCCAGGCTGCGGCGAAGCGCGCTTGCGATCTCATCCTCCAGTCCCTTGACGATGTCACCGAAACGACCGCCTGTCCCGACGATCTCTATCGAGCTCTCGGTCGTCTTGCATGTTGCGAGGTCGACCTTTAGATGAACCTGTGCGGTCGCCGAGAAGCCTCCTCTCACGAGGGCATCGTCAGATGTCTTGCAAGCAAGCGTCCCCCTCGCACTTGCCTCGGCTGCGTCGCCATTCACCGAGATCTGCAGACTTTCGATCTTGGCCGTGTCGAACCTGTCGATTCCAACATCGATGCTCACACCGAAGCTGGACACCTTCGCTTTCAGTGACTTGCATGGCTGTGCCTCCCCGATCGCTCGTTCGAGCGCGTTGGCTGCGTCAGCGTTCGTGGCCAGCAATTGGAATAGAAGTCCCGCTGCAAGCAGGCACGCCACCATCTTACCCATGTCTTCGTCCTGGCTCGTGTACCGGAAAAATTAAAGCTAGCGTACTGTGCCAGATGTTCAAACGGTACACTGGCAGCGCTACGAGGCTGCAACAAAGGTTTGGGTGGTGACGAGAGCGGCGCAGTTTCGCTGACAGGAAAAAACCGGGCGTTCAATTCTCTGTCATTCCGCTGTGAAACTGCTGATTGGATGGCGCACGCTATTTGGGCAGCGGCCCGCCGGACTGCTCGGCGGCGATGAAATGCGCATACCATACCGGCCAATTCTCGTCGTGCCTTCCCGTGATGTTCTCATGTTCACCATGAGCAGCAGCCGCCCTTCGCAGGGCGCCTTCGATTTCTGCAGGTGACGCGAACGTAACCTCGGTGCTCTGCCGTCCCTCAAGCCGTTGCGTGATTTCCTGCAGCAGCCAGGCATTTCCGTCCGGATCCTTGAAGGTCGCATAGGTCCTGTAGCTTCGTCCGTTTGGATCCCGGCCCTCGATTGCCGGTTGCCCGGGGCCGTCGCGATGAAAGATCTCGCTCACCTGCGCACCGCCGCTCGCGAGCGAAGCACGAGCCGCCTCGATGTCTGTGACGACGAGATAGAGTCCTTGAGCAGAACCGGGAGCGGCGCTGGTGATGCCGACGCCGAAATGGATGGACGCGGGTGAGCCAGGCGGCGTGAATTGCACCACCCTGAAGTCATTGCCGACCGGGAAGTCGGCGTCGAGCCGCCACCCCAACGCGGAATAGAAGCGTTTCGAGCGATCAACATCAGCGACGGGAATCGCGACGACTTCAAGCTTTAGATCGACGTTCGTCTTGCCAGCTTTGCCGTTGCCTTCACCAAGAATACTCATTCTTGTCTCCTCCGTCCTCGATCCCGAGATGATCGCGTTCCAGTGATTCCAGTTGCGGTTCGCTTGGAGGCCTGGATCGGCTTCCGTATGAATTTGAATGATGCGTGCTACGCAAAAAATGAACTCGAGCTGCTGCCAGGTGGTCGATCGCCTACCCTTGAGCGCTCAATAGTAATTCATGAACACCGGATAGGCCATTTCCAAACTTTACAACGGGGCTTTTGCACGAGGTGAAATGGGCGCTGATCCTTCTTCGGCAAGCCTCGAAGAGCGCCTGTTTCCAAAGCCTCATGTTAAAACCATGAGTAGGCTTGCCGTCCCGGGGATTGGTTTTCAGACCGCTCGCTGCGCCCTCGTCTGACATAGAGCAGATAGCAGCAATGCCTCAGGCCGCAATTTCCCTGGCGTCGCTCTCTGTGATGGCCTTATCCCAGATCGCTACCGAAATGCCCAAAGCGAGAAGCAACTCCGCAAGCTCAGCATCGTGTTTGCGGGGATCTTTGTAATCGCGACCAATCTCGATGAGGCGCTCAAGCAGCCTGTTGTTGATTGAAGCAAGCTCACCTTTGGAATCCGCCTCGGCAAGCAGCTGAAGGATAGACCGCTTGGGCACCGGAGCTCCGGGCGTACGCATCGTCGCTTCCTTTCCCTCGTTATCGTCCTTTGTATCGGGCTTCCAGAGCCCCGAACTCGCCAATGCAGCGCCACCCACAATCAGTGCGCCTGACCAAAACAAGGAGGCTTCAATCGCTGCTGAGGAAAAGATCGCAACAAGGACCGCTCCGATAAATGGCTCGACATAAGAGAACGCGCCAAGCGCCTGAATGTCGCCACGCTTCATTCCGTGATCCCACATGTAGATCGCCAGGCCCATGGGCAGAACGCCGAGTGCTGCCATCGCGGACCATTCCGCCACACTAGGCGCCACCCAGCTTTCAAGCGCCAGATGTGCCAGGAAGGATACGGCCGCAGATGCTGCGTAGAACCACCCGAGAGCAGACGAGGGTACTGCGGCCTGTGTCCGGGTCAGCACCGAATAGATGCCCCAGAGCGCGGCAGCGATCCCGATGAGCGTCAGGTAAAACGGCGCACCCTCGGATATGGATGCATCACCGCCGCGCTCGATGAGCAGCAGCACGCCGAACAGTCCGACGGCAACACCGACGACGTGCCACCATCTGAGTCTCTCGCCCGGCAGAAGACAGGAGCCAAGAACGATCATCAGTGGGGTAGTCCCTTGAAGCAGCGCAGCTGCGGCCGGCGGCGCCTTCTGGGTCGCGTAATAGATGCAAGCATGATAGCCAACAAGCGCGCTCACCGACAGCAGCCAAACATGGATCGGCTGCCGGAAGGCGAGAAGAGGATGGCTTCCGGTCAGGTACCATACAGCCGGCGACAGAGCCGCCGCGAAGAGGAACGCCATCGAAACCGTCTGCAGTGGAGGAATGGAAGTCGTATAGGTTACGAGCACGGTTTCGCTTGCCCAAAGCACGATCCCCATGGCTCCGATTGCAGAAGCGGCCAATCGTTTCATTTCGAAGCCTGTCTCCTATGCTCCGATCGTCACGATCTTGTCGGCAAAAAATCCGTTGAAGTGAGTGCGCATGGAGAGGCTATAAGCTCCCATCATGCCCACCTCGATCCAGTCCCCCTCACGCACATCATCCGGGAGGCTGAAAGGTGCACCGAGCACGTCGTTTGAATCACAGGTCGGCCCCCAGACCTTGAAATCGGTGTATGTGGCGGATACACGCGGTGTGCTCGGAATGAGACGCACCGGCCGGCGTTCTTTTGAATGCCCGAGTTCCTGCAAGGTGCCAAATACTCCGTCGTTCAGAAAAAGATTGTGATCACGCCTCATTACCACTTGGACGAGCGTGATCCCGGCGGTGGCGACGAGCGCTCGGCCGGGCTCACATAAGATGGAGCAGGAGCGAGGTATTGCGCCATTGCGCAGTGCGCGCGCGACGCTCTTGAAATAATGCCCCGGGCCAACAACGTCATCGCCTGGATAAGGAGCAGGAAAACCACCACCGACATTCAGAACCGCGAGCTCCACTCCTGCCCGCTTCGCCACGTCTCCGGCAAGTTCCACAGCCTCTGAAAACGCACCAGGTGCGAGGCACTGTGAACCGACATGAAATGAAATCCCCGCCTTGATCCCCTTTGAGCGGATGTGACGCAGCAGGTGGATTGCCTTGTCCGGCGTCGCACCGAATTTGGTCGAGAGAACATAGCGAGCGTCGGTTCCATTCGTGGCGAGCCTGACGGCAATCACGAGATCGCTACCGCGGGCTTCCTCGGCAATTTTGTCCACCTCCTCCAGGCAATCGGCCGTATAGAAGCGAATGCCGTGCAGATCATTTGCCATTCGGATCGAACGGCGTGTCTTCGCCGGGTTGTTGTAGAACTTTCCAGCGGTGCTTCCGAACAGGCTGCCAATCAGTTCGACCTCGTCGAGAGAGGCGACGTCAAAGTTTGTAATTCCGGTCTGGTAAAGGGTCTCCAGAACAAACGGATGAGGATTGCATTTGACGGCGTAAAGGCAGGTCCCGGGAAACGAAGAGAAGCTCGCAGCAGCACTGCGTAGTCTTTCGGGCGTGATGCAGAAGACGGGTTCTGACGGCTTGAGCTCCGCAATGACCGCATCCACGCTTGCGAAATTTCTGAGCGCATCCTTCGCGGGCCGGAGGGTCCTTCCGTCGCCCGAAAAAGCTGTCTCAATCTGACCTTGCAGATGTCGCGCGTCGTGGCCGAGTACGTGCTCGGCCGAAAGGGCATGGGCATTCATTTTCGTTGAACCTGTTTTTGATTATTCGTCGTGCGCGAAAGCTATGCGGCTTCTTCGCCAGCTTCCTTACCGGAAGCCCAGCGCCCGATGAAGGCGGACAGTTCCGGTGCGGTCACAGGGCGGCTGAAGTAGTAACCCTGCAGCTGGTCGCAACCCTCCTGGGCAAGGAACGCGGCCTGCTCCGGCGTCTCAACGCCTTCTGCAGTCGTGGTCATGTTCAGGCTCTGGCCGAGACTGATGACGGATTTCACAATGGCGCCCGACTTATCCTTGCTGTTCATGTCTCCTATGAAGGACTTGTCGATCTTGATCTTGTCGAAGGGGAACGAATTCAGGTAGCCGAGCGACGAATAGCCGGTGCCGAAATCATCCATGGCAATCTTGACACCCAAGCTCTTGAGGCCATTCAGGATTTCCAAGGCTGCTGATGTGTCGTTGATAAGGACGCTTTCCGTTATCTCGAGTTCCAAGCGCGCAGGATCGAGCCCTGTGCGTACCAGGACCTGGCGCACTGTCTCGACCAGCTCCTTGTTGCGGAACTGCACGGGTGAAAGGTTTACCGCGACGCGCAGTCCATCCCATTCCATGACCTGTCGGCAGGCCGTCTCGAGGATCCACTCGCCCATCGAGACGATGAGGCCGGTTTCTTCTGCGAGCGGAATGAATTCTGCCGGAGACACGAGACCGCGGATCGGATGCCTCCATCGAACCAGCGCTTCCACGGCCGCAACGCCATGCTGTGCAAGATCGATCAACGGCTGATAGTGAATCTCGAGTTCGTCCTTCAGGACCGCCTGACGAAGATCATATTCGAGAGTCTTGCGTTCCTGGAGTTCGGCATCCATCTGAGCCTCGAAAATCCGGTAGGTCGCCCGACCACCCTGCTTGGCTCGGTAAAGTGCGATGTCCGCACTTTTGAGCAACCGTTCCGGATCGGCATCATCCACGTTTGCAATCGCGATCCCGATACTAACTCCGACATGAAGATCCTGCCCTTCAATGATGAAAGGCGCGCGGACGACATCGATGAGTTTTCGGCTGAGTTCTTCGGCTTCCAGCGGTTGGTTGAGGCCGATCTGGATGATCGCGAACTCATCACCGCCAAGTCGGGCGACGGTGTCATTCTGGTGTACGCATGCCCTCAGCCGTCCCGAAAGTTGCTGAAGCAGGAGATCTCCAGCACCGTGGCCCAAGGTATCGTTGACTTCCTTGAAGTGATCGAGATCGAGGCAGATCACCGAAACTCTCGCGGTCTGCTCGGCATTCGACGTAAGAGCAACATTCAGACGTTCCCGGAACAGAACGCGGTTCGGAAGTCCAGTCAGGGCATCGTGGTGCGCCAGATGGCTTGCCCGTTCCTGGGCTTCCACTTCTTCGGTAATGTCTGTCGCTGTCCCCCTGAAACCAAGGAATTCCCCTGTCGTGCCAAGGATGGGACGACCGGCCAATCTGGAGATGCGGATGTGACCCTTTGCGTCGCGATAGCAGCAGCGAAGATCTCTGAACGAGACGTGCTCATCAGATCCCTCGACCAGCCGCTTCCAACCGTCAGAGTCAGCGTCACTTGAAAAGAACTGACCGAGTGTCTTCCCGAGAACATCAGAGGCGGGCAACCCGGTGACATCGGTAAAACGTGCCGAGAAGTAGACCAGTTTGAGCGAATGGTCGGTTTCCCAAATCCAGTCGGACGATGCTTCCGCCACGTCCTTGAACCTTACTTCGCTCTCCTTCAGCGTCTGAGCATAGGCTTCCACGGTTTTGGCGGAATCCTCCAATTCCTTCGTCGAACGCCTGGCATTGCGCACGACAAGAGCTGAAAACGCCGCCAGAACTGCAAGCACCAGACATAGCGGGGGCAGGATAAACTGCAGGAGCTGGTATCCCGGCTTTGCGGGTGACCAGGTAATCGCTCCGAGGAATACCCTGTCTTGTGTCAGCAATGGTATAGATGCCTCCGCTCCACCGGCCTCATGAAGCGAGATCTTCAAGTCGGAGAGTAAGTAGTCTCGTCCCATGCGATCCAGGAAGCTCTGGTCGAGCCGCTTTGCGAAAGCCAGCATCGTAAGTTTGCGCGGATTAACCGTCGATCGATCAATCGAGGGAGGCAACAAAGCGCTGGCCGCAACCAGGTAGACATTGTCCCCTGATTTGATCAAGCTCGTAACCGGGTCAGTCTGTATGGCAGCGACATGCAAGAGATCACGCAATCCACGTGGCATCAGCTTGAGGGCATCAACCTTCTGCGGAACGCCCTCGATCACTGCGTATACGGTGTTTTTGTTGGCATCGACAGCAAAGGCCATCTCGTAGCCCAGGCCTTCAAAGATATTCGCCCCGATATTCCCGTCGGTTGCCGCCCACTCCAGGTTGCTCTTGTCGTGCAGGTTTTTGTATGCGTCCTCCCAAACCGCATAGTCCCGCAGATTGCGCGCGACCTCGCGCGCCTTGACCTGGAGAGCCGTAGTTGCAAGCTTGGTGGATGCTTCGACTTCAAGGCTGTTTTGCTGACGCGCGGATAGAACAACAATGGCAATGACAATCGTAATTGCCACGATGAGGATCCCAGCCATAGGAAATACGATCCTGCGGTTGAAATCGCGACCGAAAAAGTTGGCCGTATGGGGAACGAAGGCGCGCATCTTTTCCTCATGAAGTTTTTTCAAAACTACGAGTTGAGATACAAATTCTCAGTTAACTAGAATTGTAACTTTTCGCGTTGGTTAACAATATATGGATCTGATTTCCCCGCGTGTTTTATTCCATTAAACCACTGAAATATGGTGGCATTTGTCTCTGGCTACGCCGCAATATTCGCCATGGTCTAGAGATGCTGAAATGGGAAGGTTACCATACCACTAAGACCAAGCAGCAATTCCAACGCGAACATGTCATCCGGCGAGAGCCTATAGCCATCGATCTCGCCCTGCAAAGTGGCGGTGCGCTCGGGCGTTCAGCTGGGGGTAATCGAGCGGATCATCGACGAGGCCGGCCTGGTCATTTCAAGCATTACCGGCACATCCGCGGGGGCGATGAATGCGGTCGTTCTTGCCCACGGCGTTGCGCTGGACGGGGAGAAAGGTGTAATGGCGGCGCTCGAGACATCCTGGCGCCGCGTCAACGGGATAGCCGGCTTTAGCCCTTCCAGCGCACCGCACCTGACGTTATGAGCGGTGGCCCGGAACGCGGTGACAGCGATCGGAAACCGGTTGGGATCGTTTTGACGATCACGCGTTGGATTGCCTACGCCCGCGCCATTGACGTGCGCTATCGACGATGTCATCGCATGTTAACGGTCGGTTCTTCCCGGCTCCAGGCGATGCCAAGCCCGATCCTGATTTAAAGTCGATGCCCAGGCCATCTCAAGCGGGGTAAAACAGGCTGCAGAGCAACCCTATGCGACGTCCCCGCGAATTACGGCAGCTGAACGATTTGTCGCAAAGGCCTTCGCGGTTTTCATTTTATAAGCTTGAGCGGGTCTTCCCCTAAATCCGAACGGTCGAAACAGGTGTGTTAACTCCCAGCAGGAACCGGAAGCATTTAATCGCCTCCTCAGGTTCATATGGCTTACTCAGGAACCGACAGCGTGGGGGAAGCGAAGACTGCCGGAGACTAACGACTCCCGATGTTATGACAATTGCGAGATCCGGTCGCTCACGATGAATGCGAACAGCAAGAGCAACTCCGTCAAGTGGACCTGGCATGTTTACGGCGGTGAACACAAGCCCGATGTCAGTTCGCCGGTCGAGAATACTTAGCGCTTCTAGTGCGTTTATCGCAGGGATCGCAGCGAGGCCCGTGCATGCCAACTGAGCCGCGATGCGAGAGTACAGATCCGCATCGGGTTCGACGATAAGAATCGCGCCGGCGAGTTCGGGTTGAATGTCTTTCTGTTTCAACGCAGTCCCCCGGGTGCATTGTTCTCCTTGCTCCGATCGGGAGCAACGGAAGGACGTATTCAAACCAGCAATCTAGAGGCTCGCATTTTGCTTTCCCACGTCGACCATACTTCAATTACGCCCAAAATAAATGCGACTTTATGCAGACCAGTTATGCGCTATGCATTCACCGAATAACAAGGTTCATAGAATTGAACCTCCACGGGGCCGCGTTAGACCAAGTGGTTTCAGTCCCATCGTTTCAGCTATAAGGTGGGAGACAACGCCAAAGTGGATTCAAGACCCATGCCCGCAGAGAAGGACGACCGTTCGCCTGTTGCACTGGAACAGCGCGACGTAAGCGCCGACAAGCGCATGTTCTCGCCTTCCGTTGCGCGAAATTCGGCGCCGATCCTCACGGCCCTAAAACGTGTCCTTCCAACACATGGCGCTGTGCTGGAGATTGGTTGCGGGACTGGCGAGCACGCCGTGTGTTTTGCGGGAGCAATGCCCAACCTCACCTGGCTGCCCAGTGATCCGGATGCCGACGCTCGCACCAGCACGTCTAGCTGGAGCAAATTCGCAGGGCTGAAGAATGTGCTGGCACCGCGGGATATTGATGTGTGCTCAGGACAATGGGACGTCGAACAAATGGGGGCTTTTGACGCCATCGTGTCGATCAATATGATCCATATCGCGCCATGGGCGGCAAGCTTAGGATTGTTCGCAGGAGCTGGCCGTTTGCTTCGCGCTGGTGGGCTTCTTGTTCTATACGGCCCGTTCATGCGCGACGGCGCACACAACGCCCCCTCGAACGCTGCTTTCGACGCGGCTCTAAAGGAGCGCAACCCATCCTGGGGTGTGCGTGATATCGCTGATCTTGAACAAGTGGGCGAGGCCGCTGGACTTAGTCTCAGCGAGGCGATCGAGATGCCTACCAACAATATGTTGCTGGTCTTCTCCAGCGGCAGTGCCTGAACGACAATCGTCCCAGGCCCCGGAAGATCGGGTACCACAAACGTGCCAGCGGGTGCCCTGCAACAAAAAAGCAAGGACGCGTCGTGTCAGTCGCCACTGAACCGAATGCAAGCCGTGCCAAGGAGTTGCGCTCGGTTGCGGCCTTTGGTCAGCGGATCCTGGAGGGCGTCATGTCCGCTTCGCAGCAACGGCGGCCGATGGCTCCACACTATGGACGTGAAGCCGTCATTAAAACATGCTCATCGCAAACCTCCGAAAGAGGCTCGACAGCGGACGAGCTCTCGAAGGTCCCGCCGGAACAAAACCTGAGAGCCCGTCATTCGCCATCCAGTGCAGTTGAAAGGAATCTAGCCACCGCCCCGCGTTTGTCTTATTGCGGCTGCGGATCCAGTCCCGCTATGAAGCGAGACTGGATCGAGTGAAGTGACCTGGATCGCCAGGGTGATAATGCGACCTCGGGCAACGATCGCTATTTCGTGTTTCACAATTTATTAGGACACTTGTACTGAAGCTTCGGCCGGGCTTGTAGTGGGATGTGGCAATGGTGAACGGAGCAGTTTTTTTCCTTGTAGTGAACTTCATCATCGCGATCTGCTTTGCACTGGTTTTCGCCGTCGTGGCAGTGCGCAGCCGATCGCGTCAGGCCGCACTGTGGTTCTCGGCGGGTTTCGCTGTCGCTTCACTTTCCGCCATTAGTGAACTCCTTGTTGCATACACAGACTTGCCGCGACTCTTCGCCGTTCTGGCCTTTGGAAGCGTGCTTGGGGGGATGATCCTTCTACGCGTGGGTATCGGCGAGCTTTATGACGTCCGAATAGCGCCGCTCTGGGCCACATTTTTTTTCGCAGCTTGTGTCGTACTCGATCTCGTTATCTATGGTTTGCCGCGTAGCACGCTTCGGCACGCCATATCTTATCAAACACCGTTTGCCCTGGTCGTTCTCGCCAGTGCTGTGGCGGTCTTTGCTTCAGCGCGCCACGCGAAGATCGATCGGGTCCTCGGCTTTCTGCTCGTTGCAACCGGTCTACATTTCTTTGCGAAAGCTGCGCTGGCGGTGACCGCGGGTGCTGGTACCAAAGCCGCCGATTACGTTCACACGAACTATGCAGTGATTTCTCAGGGATCGACTGCGGTGTTGATTGTAGCGGTGGGTCTGACACTGCTTTCGGTGCTCGTCCTCGATATCATGGCTGACGAGCGCAGCAATTCCGAAAGGGACATGCTTTCGGGTCTTGCCAACCGCCGAGGCTTCGAGAATGGTGTCTCCGCTGCGCGCCTGGTTGCACCTGCTGTCCTACATTCTGTCATGATCTGCGATATCGATCGCTTCAAAAGTATCAACGACACGTTCGGACACCATGCCGGGGACCAAGTGATCCGAGCCTTTGCCGACCTCCTGAAATCCATAGCCGAGCCGGATTTTATCGTCGGGCGTATCGGCGGGGAGGAGTTTGGGGTGTTTATGCCGAACACCACGGTCGATGCGGCCATGCTATTTGCCGGTGTTGCGCGGCGCGAGACGATGGCAATCACTGTAGAGGGTTTGCCTAAGTCGCTAACCGTGAGCGCAAGTTTCGGTGTCGCGGAAGTCGTCGCCGGGGAGAGTCTTGACGACACAATGCGCCGGGCCGACATGGCGCTTTACGAAGCAAAGCGAGCCGGAAGAAATTGCGTTAGACAGGCTCGAAGTGCCCGTTCTGCGTCGCCGGATATTCGGGTGGTGTCGTGAAAACGGGCTGTTCAGGCCAGACTATTTCTAGCCCTTAAAGTTGCCTGCTTTTGGAGCCTGCGTGAGACAGTAGCGGCATAGTCCGAAAAGCGCTATCAGTGGCCGGAATGGCCGGCAGAGACATATTTTACTATTACAGCAGAAAACGGAGCGAGTAACGACGTGCTCTTGGTGGCAGGACTGCCGTGGCGATGTCCACCCGCTAAATTGGCGGCTTGGCACCGGCACATCCCCGCGATAGTCGTAAAATCCTTTCGCTGACTTTCGTCCGACCCAGCCGGCTTCGACGTATTTGACCAGCAGGGGACTAGGTCGATATTTGCTGTCCGCGAGCCCTACGCGCACGAACTCATAACGGAGAGGCAGGTGTCCAGACCGATGAAATCGGCAGGTTCGAGCGGTCACATTGGGCGATCGGCACCCAGCCGCATACTGTTGTCGATTTCGCGAACTGAGTTCGCCCCCTCGTGCAGAGCGTAGACCGCTTCATTGATCATTGAAATGAGGTCCGATGCACGGTGAAGCCCGGATAGTCATCTACGACCACAGCAGTTTTGCCGAGTCGCTTGATGACGTCATAAACCGTCTCGAATGTTTCTCTGCTGGTCGCATCGCCCCGGATCAGCTCCACCAGCTGCATCGCAGGTGCCGGATGGGGGTCGCAAGGGCGGCCCGGCTGTTCACATTTCAGCCATGCCTTGTCGAACAAAAAAAGAAGTTCATTTTCTCGAAGCGTTTCGGCGAGGCGGAGGCAGATGCCCCTATAGCCAGCCGTTGTTCAGACGCCGTACAATGATGCCGTCGTGAGTGAGCTGATCACATGGGCCGATCAAAGCCCAAAGGATGCCATATACGGGAAGCCGCGAGCGCGGAGGAATACGCATGTGGTCGACACGATGACGCAACCGGTCGTCGTCATCGATCAGAATTTCTGCGTGACGACAGCCAACAATGCGTTCATAGAAGCCTTCGGGGTCGACAGGGACGACATTCTCTCAGAAAATTTCTTCTCTCTCGGAAACAGACAGTGGGACATTCCCGAACATCGGGCCACGGACCTTCCTCCGTGGACGCGCGGCGGCTTATCCATCCCGACGACAACAGCCGCAATATCCTAGTTATGTTCGAGGACGTGACGGAACGCCAACGTCACGACGCTGAAATGGACTTCATTGTCGCGGAAATGCGGCATCGAATGAAGAACATGTCGGTTGTTGTCCGATCCGTCATCACGAACACACGGGCCGATCAGCCTGATGCGGCGAACTTCAAAGAGGCTTTGCTCGGTCGCCTCGACGTGACGTTCAAGCCGCAGGACATCGCCGCCCGTTCCGAGACTGCCGATTTCGAATTCCTCATGAGGGAGTCGATCAGCATCGGAGTTTCGAAACGGCTCGATTGCTCAGGTCCGACCGTCGAGGTGCCAAGCGCGAAAGTGCTTCCAGTCAGCATGATTTTCCACGAGCTTTCCACCAACGCGATGAAATACGGTGCGATATCCGAGTCGCAAGGTCGCATCCACGTGAGCTGGGAGTTGGAAACCGGAACGCGAGGGCGCCAATTGATCGCCTGTCAATGGCGCGAGAAAGGCGGGCCACCTGTGTCGGATCCGCAGCGGAGGGGCTATGGGAGCGAACTGATCGAAGGGCTCAGCGTCCACATCGCAGGATCGGTGGAACTTTCCTATCCCGCTGAGGGTTTTATCGCTCTAATCAAGATCCCGGTGTGAGAAATGTGAGCGCCCCCGAGGAAGTGGAAACCACGGCGACAGCGTTCTCGTGGTCGAGGACGAGGCGGCAGAAGGTCACGCCAGTGGCGGTGGAGCTTGAGAAGCGAGGCATCCCCTTTGTGCTTGCAACCGCATCCGCAGCGCACGAACTGGCTCCCTTCCCTATCCTCGCCACCGCGTTGAATGTGGGAAAGCCCACCGATTAAGGTCAACTTGTCCGAGCCATTCGTAAGCTGATCGACGGCTAGTAGGGATCGCGCCACTTACCGACAAGCACCTTCCGCACTTGCCAACCGCGATCAGTGAGCGAGACGGCTGTCCAGAGATTGAGGGTTCATGGCGAACCGCGACTTGCGCGCCGCGTTAAGCTACATGTTTCATCTGCGCGCGTAGCTTCTTGCGGAAGACCTAGGCCGGCGTCCGATGGCCGAGACATTCGCCCGGTGTCGCATCGAGCTGATTGCTGATCTCGGACTTCGAGTTTTCTTCTGGATCGCGCCGAAGACCTGAGACATGGCGACCAGCACGACCTGCGCATCGACGAAGTCTTCGAGCTTCAGCTTGAGATCCTCGCCAGTCGCCGCTCATTGCTGCGGCTCCGACTGGAGGCAACTGCCATTGCAGCGATGCGTCTGCACGTGGAGCGCGACCCCATAGTGGCAATCTCTTTAATTCTCGAATCCCGTCATAGCCCTGCTGTGCAGGCATCCGACTAGAACTTGTCATTCTGTGCACACCTTGAACAGCTTGTCCTTCACTGAGGATAACTCGGTGACCGAGCATCTGCCCCGTTAGACCTTCGGCAAGAAACATATTCGGCGACTATCATATTTGCTGCATCGGTCACGGACCAACCGCTCTTCACGATCAGGTCAGTTGCGAAGGTACCTCATGAATTGGTCGCCTGAAATTTTCGGTCGCGACTGCATCGATTGCCGTGTCATTGCGGCACCGTTCGCTCGATAGCGGACTCGGAATTTCTCCACTTCGATCCAGAGCAACTGGACTTCGGGTGAAAGCAGGACATGTTTTCTTCGCTTGAAAAAGCCGAACATCTCCACCTCGCGTATGTCTCCAAAGCATTCGCGTCCATCATTTCGCGGTCTATGGATTTGCCTTGAGATAGACAATCAGGTCTTCAATTTCGAAACCCCAGAGGCCCGAAAACGAATCGTGGTGCCAGACACCTTCCTGCTCGGCTTCGAAAGGAATCCCCACAAATCGATGACCGTCCAGACCAACCCGTCCTCTCCCGCCTTCCGCATCGCCGGGAATAGTTGTATCCCGCGAGACCGCCTGCCTTTTTCCGACGACGTTCTTGAGCGACGGACGGAAGGACATCGCCACCACATCGACCCTCACCTCCTGGTGATCTTCATACCAGATACCCGGCAACACCGTCCCACAGAAGCTTCACAGCAGTCACAGCAAGCAGTGCGTAGCATGCGCGGAAGATCTGGCGTTGATCGAGACGTCCATGAAGTCGCCAGCCCATTCCGACACCACTGGGAACCGCGAGCAAGCATACGGCCATTAGCACCAGGTCAGCACCTTCCGGCCGCACCAGCATCAACCACGGAACGGCTTTGGTGGCATTGCCGACCGTGAAGAAGAGGCTGGTCGTTCCCGCATAGACTTCCTTGGTCAAACCGAGCGGCAGCAGGTACATCGCAAGCGGCGGTCCGCCGGAATGAGCAACCATCGTGGTGATGCCCGACGCCAGCCCGGCTGCAACAGCCTTGGGTGTCGATCGAGGCCGAATGGAAACGCCGCCGCCTCCCGCGAGCCACAGCCCAACGAAGATCAGTGTGACGACAGCCATGACGATTTCGATCGCATGATGGTCGAGAAAGCGGAAAAGCAGATATCCGCTCCCGATTCCGACAATAAGTCCGGGAAGCAACGGGGCGAGATCCTGCCGCGACCACGTGTTTGGCTTCCAATAGCGGAGCGCGTAGAGGTCCATGGCGACAAACAGGGGAGCGAGCAGGCCACCGGCGGTTACCGGATCCATCACGAGCGACAGGAGCGGGATCCCGACAATAGCGAATCCTCCTCCGAACGCCCCTTTCAGGAAGCAGATCAAGAAGACCCCTGTGAAAGCGACCAGAACGGTCATCAAGGTCAGATCTGCAGCGATTGGCTGGGTGGTCACGACCTCCTCCCTCGGCTGTAGGCATGCACCCGGCCGAAGGCTGCGGCCTCGATTTCAGAGCGCGCAAGACCGATGTCCTTCAGAGCATCGTCGTCAAGTTCGCGAAGCTTTGACACCGCGATACGACGCCCGTAGTGGCGCAGAACCTTCCTGAATGCTGAGAGCACTGTGATCATTTCCATTCTCCATCGGTTGACCCGCTGCAACGCGAGGCCGTCGTCGCTTCCGCTGGTCGAGATCGGCAGGCGGCCTGGAATGATTGCGGTTGTGATAGTGCCCCGCGCCACCGGTTGACGAGGGCATTATGCTCCGATACTATATCGGTACAATAAAAACATTGAGCTCGGAGCAATAATGGCGAATTCCGAATATCTGAAGCTCGCCGACACGATCGCCGCGCAGATCGCCGCCGGGGCTCTTAAACCTGGCGATCGCCTGCCACCGCAGCGAGCATTCGCGTATGAGCGTAAGATTGCTGTCTCCACTGCAAGCCGGGTTTACGCAGAGCTTCTGCGCAGAGGACTGGTCGTTGGCGAGGTCGGTCGAGGCACGTTCATATCCGGTGAAGCGAGGCGGGGCGCCGCCGCACCGGGCGAACCCCGCGACGTTCGGATCGATCTCGAGTTCAACTACCCCACCCTCCCCAACCAAACGGCCATCGTCGCCAGGAGCCTGGAGGGACTGGGTCAGCCTGCGGCGTTGGAGATTGCCTTGAGACAAGCGACCAGCGTCGGCACCCGTGGAATACGCGACGTCGCGGCGGCCTATTTCGCGAGAACCGAGTGGTCTCCGAACCCGGAGCAACTCGTATTCACTGGCAACGGCCGCCAGAGCATCGCGGCGGCGCTAGCGGCCGTTGTTCCGAACGGCGGACGATGCGGCGTCGAGGCCCTGACCTATCCATTCATAAAGGGCGTCGCGATCCGACTGGGCATCTCGTTGGTTCCGCTCGCGATGGATTCTTCGGGCTTGCGTCTAGACGCGCTACGCAAGGCGCACCAGGAGGCAAACCTGTCGGCAATCTATGTTCAGCCAGCAGTGCACAATCCTTTGGGAACGACAATGCCGGCTTCCCGTCGACGCGATCTCGTTCGCGCCGCCGATGAGCTTGATCTTTGGATCGTCGAGGACAATGTGTACAGCTTTCTCGAGGACGGCCCGCCACTTGCCAGTCTCTCTCCGGATCGCTGCATCGTCGTCGACAGCCTTTCCAAGAAGATTGCACCGGGGCTCACCTTAGGGTTCATCGTCCCCCCGCCTGCGCTGCGCGAAAGCGTGATGGCGGCAGTGCGCTCCGGGGGCTGGACCGCATCGGGCTTCGCATTCGCTGCGGCGGAGCGTCTGATGACGGACGGGGCTGCCGCAGAACTTGCGCGCCTGAAGCGCGGCGACGCGCAGGTACGCCAGGCGCTCGCCGCCGAGTGTCTCGCGGGGTTCGACTTCCAGGCCAATCCGAACTGTTATCATCTGTGGCTGACGCTGCCGCAGCACTGGCGCTCCCAGAGTTTCGTGGCGGCCGCAGCCCGTCGCGACATCGCATTGACCCCGTCGACAACCTTCGCCGTCAACCCCGGCCACGCGCCTAACGCCGTCAGGCTTGCCCTGGCGGCGCCTTCAATCGATCAGCTCGAGACGGGACTCCGCACGCTTGCCGCCCTACTCCGGTCCAGTGACCACGATCTCGAAGCGACGGAGTGAAGAACTTCCAGTCGATTAACTCGACGCCTTGGCTGGAGTTGTCAGCTTACACGTTCGGTCGTTCGTGCCGGTGGCAGAAGCTGCCATTTGCCTGGCATTGGGAGAAGTCTGTTTATCGGGCCTCATGTGCCGCCGGCCGCCCAATGCCGAGTGATCGCCGCAAGTGGCCGAATCCCTCATGGGGGCGAGCACCACGCTCGAGCCTCCCTTCGATTGACGTTTCCTGCTTTGTCCTCCGATCTTGGGTCGCGGCAAATTCACGCGCAGCTTGGATGAACGCTGTGAAAGCCGCTGGCGGATTCTGTAGTACAACGCTAGTGGTGCTAGAGAGGGTGGCCAGTCTCTAAGGACGCGTATCGCCGAGGAAGCCGGCTCAGCTATGACGCGGCGATCCAGGTGATCATGAACTCGCTTGGCGGCATACCGCTCGGACGACCGGCCAAGCCGGAAGAGGTGGCGGACCTGATCGCCTTCCTGGCATCTGATAGAGCGTCATCGATCACCGGCACCGAGCATGTGATCGACGGTGGGACCGTGCCCACCACCTAAAGCACGTGCGTACCGTACCGTTCGGTGTGTGGACATGACCTGTCTGAGCTACGGTAAATGTCACCAAAGGTCGCAAACGCCTCCGCGATTTGGCGAAGTGCTCGTGCATAGGCATCACTTGCCCCATTGGCCAAACGCCGGCCTGCGCAATGATGCGGCGGTGGGCCGTAGAGGCGCGTAGCCGCATAATGGTAACTTCTTGGTCTGTAAACCTGGCGCTCACATGACTGCAATGATGGCGGAAGTGATCATTGAGCTCACCTGTTCTGTGGTTGCAATTCCATCCGGGCCCCAACTCCGGTCAGTCTATTTCCGGCCGCGTCATAGAACCGAGAGCTCTGCGTTCTCCCTCTGGCCAATGGTGGCCATAGGAGAACTGAAATGGGTATCTCACAATACGATCCTGCTGCACTGGGTCGACCTGCTTGGAACGCAGGCAAGCAAGTTGGCGTCAAGAAGCCCCTGAAGCAGCGCAAGATCTGTGCAGTGTGCTTCTTTCTCGACCGAGAAGGAAGGATGCGAGATCGAGCGCGTTCGATCTCGCCATCGACAGCGAGCTCCGCGGCTGCGATTTGCCAAAAATCAAAATTGGGACCCTCGTCACGTGCCACGAAATTCGAACTCGAGCGATGGTCGTTCAGAAGACCGGCCGCACGGGGAGGAACAGTCGATGACTATGTCTCTCCCCAGTCGAGTCGACCACCCGATCATCTCAGCACACGGCAACACGCCAGACTGGTCGATGAGTGGGTCACTGGGATTTGGCTGCGTCGGCAAGATCACGGCACGCATTCCCTTCGACGAACGAAGGCTGCCTTGATCCAAGGCCAGTGGCAACCTCCGAGCGATCCAGATCCTGCTTGGCCATACCAAGATTACTCAGTGAGGTATCTCGGCGTTGACATAGACCTCGCCGAGCGCACGGAGATCTAAAAATTTGCAGCACCGTACCGGGCGATGCCGTTCGTGCATAATCGAGCGGCACCGTCGATTCGAGGAAGCGACTATGCGCCGGCATTTCAGCCGTTCGGACACGATGGCCAGGTCCCAAAGGCTGCCATCGCGTTGAGCGCAATAAAACCCGAAGATGGCAGCAACGCCAGCAATGCTGGCATGTCAATGGCAACAGGTGTCACCCGGCACTCCCGGGTGACAGGTTGAAGGCCGCGGTCCGGTCGATGTCGTCAAGACCTGATGAACGAGAGCAGGTCGGAGTTGAGGACATCCGCATGTGTGGTCAGCATGCCATGGGGGTATCCTGGATAGGTCTTCAGCGACCCGTTCCTGAGCAGGTCGACCGCACGCGGCACGGAACTCGCAAAGGGGACGACCTGATCGGCCTCGCCATGCATCACCAATACCGGCACGGTAATCTTCTTGAGGTCTTCCGTATAATCTTCCAGCCAAGAGTCGACAGTCGCGTAGTGAGCCAGGGCCCCCCCGGTCATGCCCTGACGCCACCAGTTTGCAATGATCGCCTCCGAAGGCTCGGCCCCGTCCAGGTTGTAACCGTAGAACGGGTTTTCAGGGACGAACCGGAAGAACAGCGAGCGGTTGCCAAGCACGCCCGCGCGGATCGCTTCGAACCACTCCGGCGGCTGACCGGATGGGTTGTCCTCGCTCCGGTACATGTTCGGCGTCAGGGAAGCGACGAGTACCGCCTTCGAGACCCGCTCCGGGTGGCGGGCGACATAGCGAGCTACCTCGCCGCCACCCGTGGAGTGGCCGATGTGGATCGCGCCGCGCAGGTTGAGGTGCTCAGTGAGGGCCGCGAGGTCGGCAACCCAGTGGTCCATGTCGTTGCCGGTGCCGGGCTGGTCGGACCGGCCGTGGCCGCGCCGGTCGTGGGCGATCACCCGGTACCCGGCCTGAAGAAAGAAGGTCATCTGAGCGTCCCAGTCGTCCGCCGACAGCGGCCAGCCGTGGCTGAAAACGATCGGCTGGCCTGAGCCCCAGTCCTTGTAGAAGATGTTTACGCCGTCCGTGGTAGTGATTGTAGGCATGGTCTCGCTCCATCCGTGCTGTTAACTCATTTAAAGTCATAATTGCTCAACTAGAGCCACTCACCCACGCGCGCTGAAATAAACAACGCAAGATTGTCAGGAATACCTCATCTTTCCTTTCGACTCGCGAGCGAAATACTCCGGTGAGGCGTGTTCGATTGTATCCCGAAATTGCGACATTGATTAAATCCTACTTTTATCAAAGACAAATACCTTGTACGTTCGAGCTATGCCTTGAAGGTATAGCGAAGACCCGATGGAACTGAGGCATTTGCGCTATTTTGTTGCTGTTGCGGAGGAGGGAAGCTTCCTGACCGCAGCCGAACGGCGGCTTCACACTTCCCAGCCTTCACTCAGCAGGCAAATTCGCGATCTTGAAACCGAAGTCGGTGTGAAACTGTTGGAACGGCAGTCGCGCGGCGTGACGCTCACCGCTGCCGGTAAAGTGTTTCTTGATCACGCGCGGCTGGCGTTGTTGCAAGTCGAGGCCGCTGCGGAAGGAGCCCGGCGGGCAGAACGGCCAGAAAAACAGTCGTTCGCTATCGGTTTTCTCGCAGGCCAAGAGGTCGTGTGGCTACCCCATGCATTGCGCATCATTCGTGAGGAAGCGCCGGGGGTTGATATTATATTGTCTAGCCAGTCTTCCCCAGACCTTGCTCTGGCACTGATGCGAGGCAAGCTGGACGTCGCTTTCCTTCGCCCCGAGACGCAGAGTCTTGGTGTCTCCTTCAAGTTTTTAGCTAAGGAGCCACTGATCGCCGTGATGCCGGCGGACCACCGCTTGACGTCGCGTAAAAAGATCCAGCCCCAGGACCTTGCGCGCGAAACTTACGTGAGTTCGGCTAGAATTTCTCCCGTATTGCAATCGGTAATCCAAGATTACGCGTCGAGCGTCGGGATCACACTCGAGGCAGAGTACGAAGGCGAAGGCCTACCATCAGCAATGTCGCTCGTCGTGTCTACAGGTGGAATAACGCTTATTCCGCTTTATGCGCAAAATATGCTGACTCCAAATGTCGTTGCTAGAGCACTTGAGGGTGTGCCTCCGACAATTGATCTCACCTTAGGATACAACGATTCAAATTCCTCACCTTTGCTCCGCCGATTTTTGTCTCGTTCTGATGAACTAGTCGCGAACGTACAGAATCAGAGCATCATCCGCTATGCTGAGGTTCCATAGTAGAGATCAAGCTTTGTCGGAGGGGCGCCGCATCCAGAACTGACGGACTGGTTTTAGGGACATATTCCTTTCGCCGATGTCGGTTTACAGTCGAATGCCGACTTTGTTCACGGACCCTGCCGACCGCAAACGATCAGGACTATGTTGAGATCAATCTTGCAGATATTGGCGCGGACTTTGTCGCGACCTCGATCACCTAGGCCGCCCGTTGCGGCTTGAAAGTGTCGATGCCGGTACGCCTCAAGACCTTGGTGCGTGAGATTGCCCCCGCGGCCGTCTGAACTTCTCAGATTGATGCTTCGCACTTGTTGCTGGAAGGTGATCCCGTCCCATGATGACGGCAATGGGCCGCCCTTAGATCTACAGAAATCGGTTCCGCCGTCAGTATTTGCGTTCGCTGTTGCTGTGGGGGCCCGTTATTCCTGGACCGGCCTAGAGGCTCATCTCACCCCGTGATGGGCCTTGTTGCGTCCGCACCCCTTGGTCACCGGCTCTCTGGTGTGTTTGCTTTGAGCGACGTAACGTTCGTTTCGTCGACTAAGAGCTTCCGCCCTCGACCTTCGTAAGAGAATGTCGCCCGCTTAAGCGCCCGTTTCAGAAGCTTTCGAGGCGTGTTGGCAACCCTATCGGCATGGACGAGAGGCGTCGCCATGGCGAGGGTCAAGCAGCTCCCACAGCTTTGACGACCTCCGGCGTCCGCCCAGACGCGCGGGAGCGCCAGCTGGTTGCCCTCCCTGAGCGCCTTGCCGACAACCGCGATCTTTCATGGCATGTGGCGAGATGCCGAATCTCGCGGACGCGATGCTGGCGCCGGTCGTGACGCCTGTCTGCAGGATTGACGCTGCAAGGCTTCGATCCCGAGCCGCAGCACGACTAAAGAGGGCACGGGAACTGTTGGTTACGCACATCGTTATTGTCGGACCATGGAGGACAAAATGTCGAACGTTTCGAAGACTGGTACCGACGAAGTCAACAATGCGACCAATCCCAATACATTTGGACGTTCAGTGGAGAGCCAGGCTCAAATCGCCGACGCTGCAGCGGCGGGGGCGTCCGGGGATGCTGGTGAGACGCTTCGAATCTATCGTCTGGAGCCGATCGCCGAGCCAGATGATCCGCGTTGGGGCAATTCGCCAGGACATGACGTAGTGATTGTCGCCGCAAGAACGGCGGGGGATGCGCGGATCGTCGCGGCGAGCCGTGAACTAGACTTCATGGAGGTTGACGCCGCGCCCGCAGATGACGTTACCACGGTCAACGCGAGCGCATTTCGCGACGACAAGCTCTACACGGTGATCGAGATCGACAGAAACCGCACCGATGTCTCGCGCGGCGTCTTGGAGGGGGAGATTTCGGTGGAAACGATCCGGCCAGTTCAGCCCGACTGACGATGGAAATAGCTCTTCAAACGAGTTAACTGGCGCTGCTCGAGGCCTCTCGCCTCGAGCGCTATCACGCACTGGACAGTGTTTAGGGCGCTTTCGAACTCGATGAATACTTCGTCCCCACTGAACTTGATGATCAGTCCGTGGTGAGAGGGTCAGACAGCGTTCCCATGGGCGTGCCTCCATGTGAATTCTCCTATCCGATCGAACCCGACCCCAAAGATGAGGTCGCTTTTCTTTCTCATGATTGGAAGGCCGCCAACATGGCAGCCTTAAACTTAAGATCTATAGGTCAGCAAAAGTTTGCCGGTTATTCCGCAGCCTGTGCCACGTCGTCACGATGATGAATTTCAGTCCCAAGGACCTTCAGGCACTCGCGAATGAACGCCGCAAGTGCCGTCCATCCCTTCGCCGAAACCATAGTTCCATCAACGAGTGCCTCCGTCGGCGACAGATCGACGTAGGTGCCACCGGCGAGTGTCACTTCAGGCTCGCAAGCGCCAAGAGCACCAACCCGCTTGCCGCGCACGACCCCGTCGACGGCGATCAGGATCTGGACCCCATGGCAGATCGTGAAGATAGGCTTCCGGGTCTCGTGGAAATGGCGAACCATCGCCTGGACGCGCTTGTCGGTGCGGATGTATTCAGGACCGCGCCCGCCCGCCGCGTAGACCGCGTGGTACTGATCAATTTGCGCCTCGGCTTCCGAGAAGGTCTTGTTGATCGTGAAAAAATGGCCGAGCTTCTCGGTGTAGGTCTGGTCGCCCTCGAAGTCGTGTAGCGACGTCTTGATCAGATCCCCTGCCTTCTTGTCCGGGCAGACCACATGCACCGTATGGCCGACCGCTTCCATCGCCTGCTGGTAGACGAAGATCTCGTACTCCTCGGTGAACTCGCCCGTCAGCATCAGTATCTTCTTGCCTGACATGATTTTACTCCTCTTAGGTCATGCGATGGGGCGGCGCTGGCCGCCCCGGTGACGTTGATAATCAGAACGGAGAGTCCGGGAAGTAGTATTCCTTGGCGTTCTCCTGGGTGATAAGCGGCGCATCCAGCTTGACCGCTCCACGCACAGGCGCCTGGCCGACGAGGTTGGCGACCGTCATGTAGATCGCAGTCTTGATCATGGCAGGCGGGTAAGGCGTCTCGACCGGGGTCATTGCGTCACCGTCGATGACCTTTTTGACGATGTCCTTCATACCGTTACCGCCGAGCGCCAGCTTGATGTCCTTGCGACCTGACTCCTTGACGGCCTCCAGTACGCCAAGCAGCATGTCGTCATCGTTTGCCCATACAGCATCGATCTTCGGGTACTTGGCAAGATAGTCCTGCATGAGTTTGAAGGCTTCATCGCTGTTCCAGTTCGCGTACTGGATGTCCAGAACCTTGAGATCGGTGCCCTTGATGGCATCCTGAAATCCTTGGATACGCTCATCGTCAATCACGGTCGGAATGCCGCGTAGTACGACGAGATTGCCTTTGCCGCCGAGCTTGTCGATCATGAACTTCGCCGTGTTACGGCCTACGGCGATGTTATCGCCCGCCAGATAAAGGTCCTGGATGGACGGGTCGTTAAGACCCCTGTCGACGACGGTGATGAACGTCCCCGAATCCTTGACGGCCTTCACAGGCGTGGTCAGTTCCTCGGACGTGTAGGGCAGGATGACCAGCGCATCGAGCTTGCGGCCTGCCGAGAGATCTTCAAGCGCGCTTACCTGTGCGGTTGCCGAGGGCGAGGTCTTGACGACGACTTCGACGTTGGGAAACGAAGCGTTGATTTCCTTGGCTGCCGCCTGAGCGTGATAAACGATACCTGCCGTCCATCCGTGATCGGCTGCGGGGATCGAAACCGCGACGACCTTCTTGTCGGCGGCAAATCCATGACTTGCAATGAACAAAGTACTCACGGCCGCGGCCGCTATCCATTTCGTAGTAGACATTCCATTCCTCCCAGAATTTGGACCGAAGACCGTGAACCCGTGTGGTCCTGACACGGATTATTTCGAAAACCTTTGAATGAGCATGGCGATAATAATGATGACGCCCTGGACACCAGCTACGAGGTATTCCGAGACGAAATCGGAAAGCACCATCAGGTTGGCGATGAGTTCAAGAATGACCGCGCCCGCGACCGTTCCCCAAATGTGTCCCTTGCCGCCCCGCAGCGCTGTTCCGCCGATCACCACCGCGGTGATGACCTGCAGTTCCCAAAGAACACCTGTCGTCGGAGTGGCTGCTCCGAGTCTCGGCACGTAGCAGATGGCGGCGATTGCAACGCAGGCACCCTGGATCGCGTAGGCGATAGTGCGGGTCTTAATGATCGAGATGCCGGAGTAGCGCGCGACGTCCTCGTTGGCGCCGACGGCTGCGCATTTGCGCCCGTACTTCATCTTGTAGAGGATGAAGGATGCGATCGCGGCAACTGCGAGCGAGATCACGATAGGCAGTGGTATACCTGCGACCGTCCCGAAATACACCGGACGGTAAGCGTCGCGTAGGCTCCGGTCGATCGGGATCGTGCCTCCGTCCGACATGTAGGTAATCAGCGCCCTGAAAATGCCCATCGTGCCGAGCGTGGCAATGAACGGCTCGATCTTCCCGACAGTGACGATCAGGCCATTCATGAGGCCGCAGAACAGTCCCACGGCTACAGCCACGACCATGCCAGCCGGGATTGCCGACACCCCCCACTCCGGGGCCATCCGGTTCATGAACATGATGGTGATTCCGGTGATGAACGCGGCCATTGATCCGACGGACAGATCGAGCCCACCCGAGGAAATCACGAACGTCGCGCCGACGGCGATGATGGCGATGAAGGCGCTTCTCGTGATGACATTGCCGAGGTTGGTCGCGGACAGAAAGTCCGGATTGATCGCAAAGCCGATCACCATCAGCACGGCCAAAGCGACAAAGGGTCCGACGTCGGCCCAGCCGATATTCCATTCCCGCTCCGGTCTAACCGAAGTGGAGCCTGTTAATACGGTCATCTTGTTCCTCCCTGAACACGTTCAGCGGCATCGCTCGTCGCCAAGAGCGCGACATTGTGTTCTGTCATCTCTTCGCCAGAGACCTCTCCTGCGATGCGCCCTTCCCGCATCACAAGGATCCGATCGCAGATGCCGATCAGTTCCTGCATCTCCGACGAGATGACGATGCAGGTCTTGCCCTGCGAGACCAGCAGCTGAATGAAGGCGTAGATCTGCGCCTTGTTGGCGATGTCGATGCCGCGCGTTGGCTCATCGATCACGACGATCGACGGTGCGGTCAGCAGTACCTTGGCGAGCAGCAGCTTCTGCTGGTTGCCGCCTGAGAGCTGGCCCGCCTGGACCCTCGTACTCTTGAGGCGAATATCGTATTGCTCGATTGCGTCAGCGAGCGCGGCCCGCTCGCGGCGACGGTGCATCAGGAGCCCGGGGTGAAAGCGACCGAGAGCCGATAACGTCAGGTTAGGCGCCAATCCTTCCCGCAGAAGAAGACCTTTTCCCTTTCGGTCCTCGGTCAAATACCCGATGCCCGCATCGAGTGCCGCCCGCGGCGAATGGATGTCGATGGGCTTGCCCAGCAACTCAACCACACCTTTTGCCGGGCGCAATCCCATGATGCCTTCGAACAGTTCCGTCCTACCGGCACCGATCATCCCGGCAAAACCCAGTATCTCGGACTTGCGCACCTGGAAGGACACGCCCTTGACGAAACCTGGCACCGAGAGGTCTCGAACAGTCAGTTCCACGCCGCTTGACGCCTTTACCCGCTTGGGCGGATAGAGCGCGGCGAGATCGCGGCCGACCATCAGGCGAGCCATGTCCATCTGGCTTAGGGTGTGGCCGGGATAGCTGCCAACCATCTTGCCGTCACGTAGCACCGTTACCTTGTCGGCCAGGCGTTGCACCTCATCGAGCCGGTGGCTGATGTATAGAATTGCGGTGCCTTGTTCTTTCAGTCGCATGATGATCGAAAGCAGACGCTCGACCTCTTCCTCGGTGAGGACTGCAGTCGGCTCGTCGAAGATCGCAAGCTTGTAATCGTCGAGAAGCGCGCGGGCGATTTGAACGAGCTGGCGATCAGCGAGCGATATGTTGCGCACCAGCGCGTTGGGTGACGCATCACAGCCGAGTTCGGAGAGCTTCTCCCTGGCGATACGACGCATGGCCTTGTCGTCGACCACGCCGTTTCGCATCCGCTCACGACCGAGGAACAGGTTTTCTGCAACGGTAAGCGCGTCAGCGAGCAGGATCTCCTGGTGGACAAGAACGATACCTGCCTGTTGAGCCTGCTCCGGCCTAGAGAACCGGACCGCACCATCGCTCATGGAAAGCGACCCGGTGCTCGGTTCGGCGTAGCCCGACAAGAGGCGCATGAAGGTCGACTTGCCAGCACCGTTTTCGCCGATGACCGCGTGGATCTCACCCGGGAAGATTTCGAGGGAGACATCAGATAGAACCGTAACTGGTCCGTACTGCTTGGAGACACCCTCGGCGCGCAGAACGGGAGCGCGCGCAACGCTGTGGGTCTCAGTCGCCGAGGCCCCTCCGTTTCGTTCCATGCTCACAACGCTCGACATCGGCGGCCTCTTAATCGAACGCGGGGAGCAGTCGGTCACGTGAGTGCTCGAGATGGACACGCATTGCCGCTTCGGCTGCGGAAGCATCGCCCGCAGCGAACGCGGTGATCAGAGCCTCATGTTCATCTAGAGCCTCCTCGGTGACCCGAGAGTGAAACATCAATCGGAAAATGTGAAAGTGCGTGTGTTGATGGTTCAGCGTCTCGCGAATGAGCTCGTTTCCAGCGATTTCGAGAATCTTGTCGTGGAAGAGCGCGTCCTGGCGAGCGAAGGTCGAATAGCGCAGTCGTTCGTCGCCGCCGTCCCGGCGGCCCATCACACCTGCGGCCTCTTTAAGTGCGGAGAGCTTGTGCTCATCCATGACAGATGCAGCCTTGGCTGCGCTCGCAGGCTCAAGCAGCAGACGGAGCTGATAGAGTTCATCAAAACGCCTGCGAGCGATCTGAGGCGCTGCGCTGTATCCGATGAGATGGGTCTTCACCACAAGCCCTTCTCCCTCAAGGCGACCGAGCGCCTCGCGGATAGGGGTTTGCGATACGTTGAGTTCACGGACGAGGTTATCGACGGTGATCCTTGCGCCTGGGGCAATCTTCAAGGACATCAACTGGGCGAAGATCGCGTCATAGACACTGCCTGCGAGGCTGTTGCTCCGCTGAATGAATCCACTTGGGTCGGGCGCTTCGTTCAACATCGTTATATTCCGGTCCTGCATTATTTTTTGCCTCTTGACACAAACCATCGCTAACACGATGCTCCGCGATATGCAATCCCATATCCTATAGGATTTTATATCGGAGATGTTGTGAGGGTAGATAAAGACGGCGCCATGGCGTTAGCAACACGCCTCCTTGCGGACCGCGGAACACCTGCGGCCCACGCTGCAATGCAGGCACGCGTGCTGGTGGAAGGGGAGCTGAAAGGCCATCCCTCCCATGGCCTGCAGCGGCTACCGCGTATCTTGTCCCGCATTGAGCGCGACCTTATCGATACATCGGCTGCGGGAATGCAAAACTGGCGCTCGTCCTCTTTCCTTGAGGTTGATGGCCAGAAAGGACTGGGACCGGTCGTCGCCCATGCCGCGCTCGAGCGGATCGCTGACAAGGCTCGTGCAACTGGCATTGCAGTTGCTGGCATCCGCAACTCCAACCATCTTGGCATGCTTGCGCACTACGTCGAATGCGTGGCCGATCGCGGCCAAATCGGCATTGCCATGTCCTCGAGCGAAGCGCTTGTTCACCCCTATGGAGGGACGCGCGCGCTCCTCGGAACCAACCCGCTCGCGATCGCTGTTCCCACGGCCGGAAGGCCGCTCATTGTCGATCTGGCAACCGGTCTCGTTTCAATGGGCAAGATCCACCATCATGCTGCCAACGGCGTCGCCATTCCGCAAGGTTGGGCTCGCGACAGCAACGGAAAGCCGACCACGGATGCCGCAGCTGCCACAAGGGGTTCGATCGCGCCTTTCGGCGATGCAAAGGGGTACGCTCTCGGGATAGCGCTCGAGCTCCTCGTCGCCTCGATCGCTGGTTCGGCGCTGGCTCCCGACGTGCGCGGCACGCTCGACGCCGACAATATCTGCAACAAGGGAGATGTGCTGATCGTCATTGACGTTGCTGCAGAGCCAGCCCTGGTCCGGCGCTTCAGTGACTATCTCGAGCGAATCCGAACTTCCATCCCCGCTGATCCTTTGCGCCCCGTCACAGTTCCCGGCGACGGCGCATCGTCGCGGTGTGAACAGGCGCACAAGGACGGAATCGAGATCAGCCCCAAACTGTGGGACGAGCTCAACGCACTTTCCTACTCGAACAAACCACTTGCCAGAGGACATCGACAATGACCCTTTTCGCCGCCATCCGGCTTCCCCGCGAAATTCTTTTCGGCAAGGGGCAGCGCCATGCTCTCCCCTCGGTTGCGACTAAACTAGGTCAACGCGCCCTCATCTGCACGGACAAACGGTTTGCTGGCACGCCCGTCTTCGGCGAGATCGTCAAGTCGCTGGAGGCTGCGAACATTGCAGTGCTGATTCATGATGGTGTCCAGCCTGACGTCCCCGCAGCTACTGTCTCGACATGCGTCGAGGACGCAAGCAGCTTTGATCCCGATCTGGTGATCGGGATCGGCGGAGGAAGTTGCCTTGATATGGCAAAGTGTGCGGCCCTGCTGCTCACCCACGGCGGAGCGTTGAAGGATTACTACGGCGAGTACAAGGTCCCAGGTCCCACTATCCCCGTCATTGCCGTGCCAACAACGGCAGGAACGGGATCAGAGGTCACACCCGTTGCGGTCATTTCCGACACCGACCGCACGCTGAAGGTCGGCATATCCAGCCCATATCTAATCGCGGCCGTGGCGATCTGCGATCCGGAACTGACGATGACCTGCCCTCCCGGACTGACCGCAATCGCCGGAGCCGACGCCCTGACCCACGCTATCGAGGCTTTCACCGCGGCTCGCAGAGGCACCGATCCCGCTTTGGCGCAAGAACACGTCTTTATCGGAAAGAGCGCCCTCACCGATCATTTTGCACTGTTGGCAATCAAGCTTCTGGGGCGCAGTCTCGAAAAGGCTTGCAAGGATGGCTCTGATGAAGAGGCCCGAGCCGATGTCATGATGGGAGCGTTGGCAGCGGGTTGTGCCTTCGGGACAGCAGGGACCGCAGCGGCTCACGCCGTCCAATACCCAGCCGGAGCGCTGACCCACACCGCGCACGGCCTCGGTGTTGCAACCATGATGCCGTACGTGATGAACTACAACAGGTCGGTTTCCACCTCCGAAATGGCCGATATCGCTGAAGCGCTTGGGCTTGATCGTGAGGGTGCCGATCCAAAACAGCTTGCCGTCGCCGCGATCGAGGAAATTCGCAGGCTGTTCGCAGCGATCGGTATCACCCCCACCCTTGCCGATCTCGGGCTGGCAGCCGACAAGCTCGATTGGACGGCAGAACAGGCCTTCGGCATCGACAGGCTCATCAAGAACAATCCACGGCCGTTCGATCTCGATGCAATGAAGCGTCTTGTAAGAGCAGCTTACGACGGCGATCTCGAAGCCTCCGCAATCTGAACATCGAGGGAAAACTCATGACCATTGCCCAGCAGATCCATGCAACCGAGTGCGAAACGCCGGACATCGACGCCGCTGCACGCGGGCTATATATCGACGGGTCATGGCGGCCGTCGCAGTCCGGTCGGCAAATCGACGTCGTCGATCCGTCGACTGGTGTCATTCTCGCAGCTGTGCCTGATGCGACAATCGAAGATGCCCAGGCATGCGTCGATGCCGCAGCGGCGTCCGCGCGTGCATGGCGTGCCACTCCGCCCCGCAAGCGATCCGAGATTTTGCGTCGCTGCTTCGAACTGATGGTCGAACGCTCGGAGATGCTGGCGACCTTGATCTCGTTGGAGAACGGTAAGGCGTTGCGTGACGCGCGCGGCGAAGTCGCCTACGCTGCCGAGTTCTTCCGCTGGAACGCCGAAGAGGCAGTACGCATCACAGGAGAGTTCGGCATCGCCCCATCAGGCACGAACCGCATCATCGTGGATTATCAGCCCATCGGGATCTGCCTGATGATCACGCCTTGGAACTTCCCCGCAGCGATGGCAACCCGCAAGATCGCCCCTGCCCTTGCGGCAGGGTGTACGGTCATCCTCAAGCCTGCCAGCGAAACGCCACTCACGGCCTACGCACTTGCGGCAATCTACGAAGAGGCTGGCGTGCCGAAGGGCGTCGTCAACGTTCTGACAACCACCAATCCCGGGCCTGTGACGGCACATGTTTTGGCAGATCCGCGTGTACGGAAGCTTTCCTTCACGGGATCGACAGGCGTTGGTAAACAACTGCTTGCAGCGGCAGCGAAGCATGTCATCTCGTGCTCAATGGAACTCGGCGGCAATGCGCCCTTCGTAGTCTTCGATGATGCCGATCTCGGTGCCGCGCTCGACGGGGCAATGATCGCCAAGATGCGCAATGCGGGCGAGGCATGTACGGCAGCAAACCGCTTCTACGTGCAATCCGGCATATACGACGCATTTGCCGAAGGATTGGCCAAGCGTATGGCCGCCTTAAAGGTCGGTCCGGGCATCAACGCCGAGACCGACTGCGGCCCGATGATCACTCGCAAGGCGGTCGAAAAAATCAGCCGCCTGGTTGACGATTCAAAAGGCAAGGGCGCGCGCGTTCTATGCGGCGGTGAGGCGCCGTCCGGGTCTGGTTTCTTCTACCCGCCGACTGTCCTTGCCGACGTCCCGGTAAACTCGGAGATGATGTCAGAGGAGATTTTCGGTCCCGTTGCACCGCTCTACCGTTTCCATGACGAGGAAGAAGCCATAGCGTGTGCCAACGATACGGAATATGGTCTTGCAGCCTATGTGTACACCCGTGACCTTGCACGCGGCCTACGCGTTTCTTCCGCCATCGAAGCAGGTATGATCGCCCTCAATCGAGGTTTGGTCTCCGATCCGGCAGCGCCGTTTGGCGGCGTAAAGCAGAGCGGGTTGGGGCGCGAGGGCGGACAGCACCATGGCATTGCCGAGTTCATGGAAGCCAAATATATCGCTACGAGTTTCTGAAGCGGAGTTGCTCTTATGGAAACCGACCCATTCCGGATCCGCGACCATGTCGCGGATTTCGATGCCATTGTTGGTGAGATCGTCGCGGCGAGTGCGAGGACGCGCGAAACCTTGCCAATGATACTGGACGTCGCATATGGCGACGGACCAGATGAGACGGTGGACATGTTCTTTCCTGCGGGTCCCCGTCAGAACCTTCCTGTCCACCTGTTTGTCCACGGCGGGTACTGGCGGATGTTCTCCAAGCGGGATTACTCTTGCATCGCCAACACCATCACTTTGGCGGGTGCTATCGCCGTGATTGTTGATTATTCCCTCATGCCGGGGCAGCGCATGGAGGTTCTTGTCGACCAAGTCGTCCGCGCCAAGGAATGGGTCGTCCAGCATATTGCAAGTTATGGCGGCGATCCCTTGCGTCTTTCTGTGAGCGGACACTCTGCGGGAGCGCATCTCGCGACGTTCACGTTCGAGGAGAGCGAAAAAGCATCCAGAGTTCAGGGCGCTTTCCTGCTCGGCGGCCTTTATGATCTTGCACCGCTCCAACAATCCTTCTTGCAGAGAGAGATAGCGCTGACCGAGGACGAGGTGTCTCGCTTCACACCACTTTTTCGACGGCATCGAGCAGATTGCCGAGTTTTAGTGGCTGTCGGCCAGGACGAAACACGTCCCTTTCATGACCAATCGGATGCTTTCATCAACCACGTTGCAGCCCAAGGCCTTTCGGCAACGCGTAACAAGATAACGGGTCGCAACCATATGAACTCTGTTCGCGACCTGGGAGTAGCGGGATCCGAAACGGGAGATCTTCTGATCAGCTTCATAAATTCTGGAGCTTGATCGTCGGATAGTTCTGTTGGCCCAAATTGCATATGTTGCCGGCAGCGCAGACGGGGCCTACATGAGGGTGGAGTACTTTTGTTTGCTGCCAGAAAGTGCCGCATTGCAAAGTCCGGGGATTGGTGACGCGTAAAAACAAAACGGCAATGCTAAGCTCAAGCGCGCGTTACATCAAGGTTCGAAAGACCGTCTCCGCGCGGGCAATTCTTGGAATGGCAACAAGTGACGGCCACATCGCTCAAGATGCTGACCCAGAAGGCGGGCTGCTCGAGGCAGCCTGTTCCGATCGTTTCGGATGGGTTTCAAACAGACGTCCGTGAACAAAAACATGCTGAGGCGATCCACGCTAGTCAGATCGACATCGAGATTATCCTTCGCGCGGATCGTTATCTGCCACGCTGTAAACGGACCAATATGGCCGAGCATCGGCTAGCCATGAACCGTCTCGACAGCGCCCTTTGGAGTAACGATGGCGAAGCGGCCAAAGAGTCGGCATGAGCATCTAATCCTCCAGCTTGCGCGAGATCGCCGTGGTGGTCCTCAGCTATTGTAGCGCGGGACATCAACTGCTGCCGCATGTCGCCGCCATGCGCTTGGCGTGGTTCCAGTCGCGCGACGGAAGGCTCGCGAAAGATGGGATTGATCGGCCAAGCCGCAATCCAATGCAATTTCGCAGAGGGAGGCGTTGCTTGTCAGCATCCTATGCTTGGCATGCTCGACCCGTCGCGAAACGATGTAGTTGTGGGGCGTCAAACCGAAGCTAACCTTGAACACCGCGGCAAAGTAGCTCTTACTCAACCGAACTAGACGCGCGAGGTCCTCAAGTGAGATTGGGCGGGATATCCGCTCATCAACGAAGCTCTTCAAACGGTTGATCTGCCAAGGGGCGAGGCCCCGCGTTGAGCCTTGTTTGCTTTCGACGCCGCTGGCTTTCAAAGGCCGCAGCAGGGTCGACGCTGCCTTGACGAGGTTGATGGTGATGGCCTCGTCCCGGTCGACGTAACTTGTGGCATGGAACAGCAAGCGCGAGACCTCGCGCAAGGTCTCGTGGCTGACATCGGAGAGGTCAAGAGAAGACGGTGTAGGTCGGGTAAGAGGCGTAGCGCCAGGCATCCATGATCTCCTTGGAGAGTTCGGCTGGCCCCATAGTGAGACGCAGGATGCGAGCAATGAATTGTACGGCCAGTGTATTTCCCTAGACGTTGGTATGGAACCGCTACGCCTCGGTATAGATTGTCGGGTAGGCATATAGGCGCGCCCATTGATGGAGCGAGAAATCCGATGCGCTTGCTCAGTGCGGAGTAGGGAGCCAGAGCCAAATGGCACTGCGAAACAGCATGCTCGCTTCTCCATAAACGGGATCATTTATACAAAGGTCCCTGGTGCTTTTGGCTTCCCGAACTACCGTGGCTCTCGCTGGGTGATGCTTCGGGGCTCTTCGACGTCGATTTGCGAAATGCCCGGAAGAAGGAGCTAGGCTCCGAATAGCCAAGCTGGGCTGCGATTTCGCCCGTCGCCTTCGACGGTGCTCAGCAGCATCTCGATTGCAAGATCGCGGCGTATGTCATCCTTGATGCTCGCGCATCGACCTCATCCGTCAGAGTGCAGCTAAAGGTGTCAGCGATGCGGCCAGCGCCGCCATCAGACCTTTCATTCTCTCTGATCGGCCCATCGGCGTGGAGAATGAAAGTGCCGGTGGCAGCTCCAATCGACTGCTGGTCTAATCCAGCCAATACCTAAGTTTAGTTACGTGATCGGCTGGACGGGTCTACCTTCGACTCCATCGCCTCACCCCTCATGAGGCGGGTAGCGCCCTCCCAGCTACCGGCTTCGGTGTTCCCTCCCCCTCCGCCGAAGCCGCGGATCCTCCCAAGATCCGCCAAGGCCGTCTCCATCCGCCCGGAGACGGCCTTCTTTTTCTGAAGCCGTGTCGGGCTTCATAAGCGGAAGCGGATATGGTTCGCTGCCACCATTGAACGTGCCAGCATATGATTCGGCGGCCGCCCTATTCATCAAGCACCGTCCGAACCAATATCCGGCGCTGGGCGAGATTGGCTTAAGGCCAACACCTACGGGAACAGTCCGCGACGCCCTATTCCTCAGTATAATGGGCCGGATGCACACCTGTGATAGTCTCTCTCGACTGATGCGCCTGCGGCGCCGAAGCAGCCCCGGATTTCAAGGAGATTCGACATGAAGGATCAGCGTCCAGAAGGTATCGAACAATACGAGCAACCGGCCGGCGGCTGGGGCGCGCTCAAGGCTGTCGCCAAAACGCTGGCTCACCAGCGGGTTGTGGCCCAAGGCACCATGACGCTACTGAGGGCCAATCAACCGGAAGGCTTCGATTGCCCTGGCTGCGCATGGCCGGATCCCAAACACACGTCGTCATTCGAGTTCTGCGAAAACGGCGCCAAGGCGATAACCTGGGAATCGACAGCCAAACGGTCTGGACCGGAACTCTTCGAGAAAAACACCGTTTCCGATTTTTGGAACTGGAGCGACCATGAGCTGGAAGACGCGGGGCGGCTGACAACGCCGCTGCATTACAACAGCGAGACCGATCGCTACGAGCCGATCGAGTGGGAGGCTGCCTTCAAACTCATCGGCGCAGAACTAAACAAGCTAAACAATCCAAACCAAGCGGAATTCTACACATCGGGTCGTGCTTCCAACGAAGCAGCATTTCTCTACCAGCTCTTCGTGCGCGCCTACGGGACCAACAACTTTCCAGACTGTTCCAATATGTGCCACGAGGCGACGAGCGTCGGGCTTCCGATGTCGATCGGAGTTGGCAAGGGCACAGTGACCCTGCAGGATTTCGATTACGCCGATGCGATCTTCAGCTTCGGCCACAATCCCGGGACAAACCATCCGCGCATGATGACGACGCTGCACGAGGCTTCGCGCCGTCGTGTTCCAATCGTCGTCTTCAATCCTCTGAAGGAGCGCGCGCTAGAACGCTTTGCCGCGCCCCAAGACCCGATCGAGATGATGACCCTCTCATCGACACCGATCGCGTCAGCCTATCACCAGGTCCGTACTGGCGGAGACCTGGCAGCGCTCAAGGGCCTGATGAAGGCCCTGTTCGAACGCGATGTGGCCGACATCGCGACGGGCGGCTCCGGGGTGCTTGATCGGACGTTCATCGAGGAACATACCGCCGGCTTCGATGCCCTGCGCGCGGATGTTGAGAACACGAGCTGGGATCAGATCGTCGCGATCAGCGGGCTGACGAAGGACGCCATCGAGAGTGCGGCCGAGGTTTACGCGAAGGCAAAAAACGTGATTGTCTGCTTCGGCATGGGCATCACCCAGCACGCCAATGGCACCGGCAACGTACAGCAGATCGCCAACCTGTTGATGCTACGCGGCAATATCGGCCGGCAAGGCGCCGGTATCGCTCCGATCCGCGGCCATTCAAACGTTCAGGGCGACCGCACCGTCGGGATCACCGAAAGCCCCAACAAAGCGCTCATCGACGGCATGGAACGAGCGTTCGGCTTTCGTCCGCCCGCGGAGAAGGGACACAATGCGATCGAGGCTGTGGAGGCCATCATCGCGGGTGAATCCAAGGCGCTTCTCTGCCTCGGCGGCAATCTTGCCGTCGCGATGTCCGACCCGGAGGCCACTTTCGAGGGCATGCGCAAGCTCGATCTAGCCGTCCACATCGCCACCAAGCTGAACCGGTCGCATCTTCTAACAGCCAAGACTTCGCTGATCCTGCCATGTCTTGGACGTACGGACCTCGACACGCAAGCCTCGGGCCCACAGGCTGTCACCGTGGAAGACTCCATGTCCATGGTTCACGCCTCGCGCGGTTTCTTGAAGCCTCCGAGTGAAGCGCTGAAGTCCGAGCCTGCAATCATCGCCAATATTGCGAAGGCGACGCTTGGCAATCGTTATGGCATCGACTGGGACGGCATGATTGCGGACTATGACCGTATCCGCGAGAAGATCGAAGTGGTGTTCCCCGACTTCCACGAGTTCAACAAGCGTGTGCGTGTGCATGGCGGTTTTCGCCTTGATGTCGCCGCCTCCTTCCGTCGGTGGAACACCAAAACCGGCAAGGCAAATTTCCTTGTTGCTCCGGGCCTCGATGAGGATCCGCTGATCAAGAACCCCGATGCTCTGGTCCTCACGACGATCCGCAGCCACGACCAGTACAACACGACTGTCTACGGTCTCGATGATCGTTATCGCGGCGTCTTTGGCCGCCGCGATGTGATTTTCATGAACAAGGACGATCTGGCCGGCCGCGGCCTCAAGGACGGCGACCGGATCGACATTCGTGGCCTCGTGGGAACTGGCGAGGCCACGCATCGCGTGCGTGGCTTCACGGCGGTCGAATACAATATCCCAAGAGGATCGGTTGCCGGCTACTACCCCGAGATGAACGCGGTCGTCTCTCTGAGCCACTATGACCGTATCTCGGGCACGCCGTCTTATAAGGGCGTTCCAGTGACGGTCACCGCGACCAGCGACGGCTAACCAGCGGATCGACTTCCGGAAAATTGTGCCCGCGACGCGTCTATTTCGAGCCGCATTTCATTGGAGCAGTGGCTTTGTGGGTGCCAGGCCACTGTTTCCATGGACCCAAACTTTTGGCTCATCCACGTACACTTACGTGGTCCGATCTGGGCAAGGTGCTAGGATCTCGTCATGCACCAGGAGTCCATTGCAAACTTTGCAAAGTCCAGCGAACACAAGGCAATGAACGTCAGGTTCTTCGCCTTTCTGGTCGGTGCCACGATGGTAGGCGGCTATATCGGCTTGGTGACATACTCGTGTTTGCCACCGGTATGCATGAGATCTACAATTTTGTGTGGCTCCCACTTGACAGCTTGACCGGCGGTTCGGTCTTTATGGTACGTGGCGATTGCGAGCTGCTCCACAGCGATGGCCACGTGGCTGGTGGAGACGCCCCTGCCTCTACGAGCAAGAATCTCCGCCGACCGAAACGAGCAGTGAAGCACCGGTCTGGGGCTGGTGGAATCCTTAGAAGCAGTAAAGTAATTTGCACCCGGACTCTGCCTGCAAGGCACCGGCCGAGACGCCATTGCTGCATCATTTGCCTGACCGGAAAAGCCTGTCGAGAGGCAGCTACTGGATTGAAAGAAATGCTATCATGCACGACCAGAACTGGCGTCGCTGCAAGGCGCGGATACATCGAACAACCACCAGTCCGGTTTACACCTATGTATAGGTTAGATGGGACCAGAAAGCGGGTAAGGTCTTGGCAGAAAAGACTGGGGGAAGGATGCCTGTACCGTCAATGATATTCCGCGTTCGCGATGTGGAGGGATCGGGTCAGAACCTGGTCTTCGCCTTGATTGCGATCGCGCTTGCGGCCGCCGTCTTCTACGTCGATACGTACACCGATATCGAGGGCGCCGTTGCGGTGCTTTATGTGGTCGTTATGTTGCTTGCGGTGCAAGCGAGTACCCGGGTGGGGCTGCTCGTCATCGCAGCCGTTTGTGCCGCCCTCACCCTTGTTTCCTACGTTGTGACACATGGGAAAGATGCCGACCTTCAGTCTACCGTACGCCTGGCCGTCGCACTCGCTGCGCTATGCGTCACGACCATGCTTCTCCTAAAGTCGGAGACGGCTCGCCTCGCGCTACTTTCCATCAATTCCGCGCTGAAGGAGAGCGAGGCAAGATATCGGTCGATCTTCGACCGCACCCGTGTTGCGTTGTGGGAGCGAGACTACTCGAAGCTGCGTGGCTATCTGATCGATGTCCGGGCACAGGGGGTTACCGACATCAAGGCGTATGCGCGCGCGAACCCGTCCGTCCTCGATCATTGTGTGGGTCTTATAAAAGTGGTCGCGGCGAACGAAGCAGCGTGCGAGATGCTGGGATCTGCCTCGGTCAGAAGCCCCCGCCGGTTCATCCTGCCGGGGCAGGAGAAGCTCCTTGACGTGTTTCAGGCGATCATGGACGGTGAACGGGTGTTCGAGGACAAGGTCGAAGTACTCGCCGACAATGGAGAGACGAAGCTCGTATTACTAAGCATCAGCTTCCCGGAAGACCCGGCCGCCTTCAACCGGGTCGTTGTCAGTATGGTCGACGTAACCCAGCGCGAAGTGGCTTTGAAGGCCCTGGCGGAAGCGCAGGCGGAATTGACGAAGGCATCGAAGGCAGCAACGGTTGGCGCGATGTCCGCATCGCTTGCGCACGAGCTCAACCAGCCGCTCGGTGCGATCGTGGTCAACGCGCAGACGCTCTTGCGGTGGCTAGATCGAGATCCACCAGATCTTGTAGCCGTACGCCGTTCGGCCGAGCGAATGATCCGCGACAGCCAGCGGGCGAGCGAGATCATACAAAACACGCGCGGTCTGCTTTCTCCAGCGAGCAATAAGCTCGAAACCCTCAACCTCGGCAGCCTGGTCGATGAGACCATGGCTCTGATGGAGCACGAGCTTCAGCGGAGCGGCACGACGGTGCTTGTCGATCAAAAGCCAGGCGTTCCGTCGGTCCTTGCCGTGAAGATCGAATTGCAGCAGGTCCTGATTAACCTGATCACCAACGCCGTTCAGGCAATGGATGAGGCCGGCTGCCCAGAGCGGATTATCAAGATAGCGATTGAGCGACCTGACATCGAGCACGTGTGCATCGCGTTGCGTGACTCCGGACCCGGGATCACCCAAGATGCGAAGGACAAGCTGTTTTCACCGTTCTTTACGACGAAGGCAACCGGCATGGGCATGGGACTGTCTATCTGCCGCAGTACCTTGGAGGCCCGTGGCGGAAAGCTCGACGGAACCAATCACCCCGAAGGCGGCGCGATATTCGAGATGCGCTTGCCGATAAAGCCGGAGTTGGAACATGCCTGACCTACGCAAATCGCAGAAGCAACCAGCCGGGCCTGTCGTCTTCATCGTCGACGACGATCTCTCCATGCGGGAAGCGCTGACAGACCTGTTCCGTTCGATGAAATTTGACGCCGAGGCATTCGAGAGCGCGGCGTCCTTCATGGAAACGGCGAACTTCAATCGTCCGGGCTGTATTCTTCTCGATGTCCGCCTGCCTGGTGTGAGTGGACTGGATTTCCAGACACAACTCGAACGCATCGGCAGCCAGATGCCCATCATCTTCATGACCGGCTTCGGCGACATTCCGATGAGCGTGCGGGCGATGAAGGCTGGCGCTGTCGACTTCTTGACCAAACCCTTCAAGGATCAGGACATTCTCGATGCCGTCGCGACGGCGATGGAGCACGATACCGCGCGCCGACGCCAGAGTGCGCAGAGTAAGGCCGTCGCATCGCTTGCCGGAAATCTGACTCCACGTGAGCGCGAGGTCATGGACGCGGTGGTCAAGGGGCTGATGAACAAGCAAATCGCCTACGAACTCGGGATCAGCGAGGTCACTGTCAAACTGCATCGCGGCAATGTCATGCGGAAAATGGAAGTTCGCTCGGTGGCCGAGCTTGTAAGGAAGACCGAAATGCTGGGCGAAGGCGTACGACCACCTGTATCTTAGTATGATATCTTTGAGTTGGGCATGAAGGCATAACAAGACTTAGAAAAGCAGCCAGAGAAGGCCCGTTCATTGCCCCCAATCCCAACCATAGCCGTCGTCGACGATGACCAGGCCATCCGTGAAGCCATGGACGATCTTGTCAGGTCCTACGGCTACGAGTGCCGGCTGTTCGCCTCGGCGGAAGAGTTTCTTGCTTTCGAACCGCGATCGGCCATTGATTGCATGCTTGTCGACGTGAAGATGCCCGGCCTCAGCGGGATCGAACTACAGGCTGAATTGAACAGGCATTCGCAGCGCCCCCCAATGATCTTTGTCACCTCGTACAAGGATGAGCGGACACGCAGCACAGCGATGAACGGCGGCGCTTTCGCCTTTCTTGGCAAGCCGGTCGATATCGAAAAACTGATCGGATGCCTCGAATCAGCGCTCGGCCACTGAGCGCTGAAAGTCAAACTGAAATTGCAGCTATTCTGCGCGGAACCATTTAGCGAAACGTCTCGCACGGCCCAGCAAATTAAACCGAGCGGTCGCGGCTGAGAAGCCCGGTGTTCTCACCGGAGCGACACCTTTTGGGGTACTCGGCGCACGCCGCTTCAGGCATACACCGAGGAAGCAAGCAAAGGAGACAGGACTGTGTCCTCATTCACGAACACCCATTTGTCCGAGCAAGACGGATTGCGGTCCCTGAGCGTCAGCCTGGTTAATCACCTGTCTCGCCGATCATACACATTGCGATGCGAGATTCGGCGTCACGAGCCTATCGAGACGATCGATACGACAGCTTTCGACAGGCGGCTTGAATCGCTGCGCAAGTCCATAGACAACGCCGCTTCTGGCATTTGACCTGTCGAACCGCGCCGCCGATTGCTTGATGACGGCGCCGCGCTTCGCCGCTCGCCTATGCAATAGTTGGTTGCTTGCTTATAGCCGTCCCCTCGACCACCGGTGAAAAAAATATATTCGGGGATACGCCTCCTGCCGTCTTGATCTCGGCGGTTACAGCTATGCCGGGAGAGAGGTAAAATGCATCATATTGCTTTCCGCGGTGCGGCTTGCCGACGCCGTCAGCGGCAAGGCATAGGCGCTTTCGCCACACGGGTTTCCGATTTTTGGGACACCTCGTCAATTATACGGGCATCGCGAGGAGAATGGTCGCCAGGGAACCGGACCGGTTGAATAGCGCCCGCGCTTCGCCAGCTGCTAGTCTGCAACTATCTAACGGACCCAACGCTACTGACTGGGTGGCTGTCTCAACTGTTACTTCGCCAGAAATCACGACGTAGATTTTCTCAACGGCCGCATCCTTCAGGGAGGTTCGCGCACCAGGCAACAGGTGCGACAGGCCAATCCAGATGGTGTCGGTGTTCGTTGCTTCCTTCCCCTGAAGGCGCAGGCATTGCATGTCATAGTGCTCGGCCGCCTCGTAGGGCCGAGCTTCCTTGTACCGCGTTACTTGCATGTCGGCTGTCTCAGGGCTTAAACAATACGCGGTCGGCCGTTCCGCGCAGGACAGACGTATATGCCTTGGCCGCGTCACTGAGACCGTAGCAGGTGGCCGGATTGATCGGGAAAGGCTTCAACAGACCTTCCTCGAATTTCCCCTTCAGCCGGTCGAAGATGCGGGCGCCGTCGACCGATGACAGGGCCAGCGTATCGATGCCGATATACTTGTGCCGACCACGGAAGAAGTTGAAGATGTCAAACGGTACGGCGCGATCGAAAGTCGAGATGAAGATCTGCCGCGCCTGCTTGGCCATCGCCTTGTTGGCCAATTCAAAATACGGACTGCCGACGGTGTTGAAGACGATATCAGCTCCGTGGCCGTTGGTCCGCTCGCGAACTATGGCCGCCACGTCATCCTTGCTGCTGTCGAGCATTTCCACCGGGCCGTTGGTATGGCCGATTAGCGGCTGGGCGTTATATTCGACCGCAAAGACTTTGGCGCCCGCCAGGGTCGCGAGCTGGATAGCCGCCTGGCCGACCTTGCCGTTGCCGCCGCATACAAGGACGACATCAGTTGGCTGAACGCCACCGGCCTCGCGCAGACCTTCGTACGCCGTGATAAAGGGAACGCCGATGGAGCCAGCCTCCTCCATGGTGAAATTGGCGGGTTTTTGCCGCACAGCCTTCTCATCAAGCACCATCCATTTGGCATGGCTGCCGTCCTGGCTGATGCCCAATTCGCCGCCACCGCCCCAGATTTCCATTCCGACCATGTGTTTTGGCCCTTCGCGCACGATGCCGCCGAAATCGCGGCCGGGTGTGCGCGGCCAGATGGCATGGGGCATGTGCCCAAGCGAGGCCTTCACATCGCTCGGGTTGACACCTGCCGCGATGATTTCGACCAGTACCTGCCCTGGACCAGGCTGCGGCACGCCAACATCGGCGACCTCGATCTGAAGGTTATCAAGATCGGGCGACGGACCGCTAACCCGCAGCGCCTTGCCCAACTTCGTGTCAATCTGGATGTTCATAGTGTTGTCCTTTCTGAGACCAGCAATTGGGTTCAAGGCTTGAGGTTGAGGATGTCGCGGGCTTGCGATGGGCTTGCGATGGCGCCACCCAACTTTTCGATGATGTCGCGAGCCCGCTCGACAAGTTCGCCATTGCCTTTTGCGAGGACGCCTTTGGCGATGTACGAGTTATCTTCGAGGCCCACGCGGACGTGTCCGCCAAGCAGATAGGCTTGTGCCGCCATTGGGAACGACATCCGCCCGACGCCAAAGCCGGTCCAAGCGGCGTCGCGCGGCAACATACGAGCGGCGGTCGCCATCGCGTCCGTTGTCGACGGGAGGCCATATTTGACGCCGGTGACGATGGTGAACATGGCAGGCGATTTCAGCACACCGGCCTTGAGGAGATCGTGAGCAAGCTGGATGTCGCCCGTGTCGAAAACCTCAAGTTCAGGCTTTGCGCCGGTGCTCTCGATGATCTCTGCCATGACCTTCACGTTGCCAGGGGTGTTGATCACGACCTCGGCCCCGAAAGTCATGGTGTTCAGGTCGAGCGTGGCAATGTCGGGCTTCAAGGCCACGATGTGTTCGACCCGTCGCTCAGGCCGCATCAACGTGGTCCTGGGACCGGCAACGGCGGGATTTTCATCGCTTGGGTGATACCGACCGCCGGGGCCCGTGGTGACGTTGAGGATGACTGCATTGTTCTTCGCGCGGATCCGTTCGATGACCTCGCGATAGTACGCAATCTCCATCGACGGCTTTGCCGTTTCGGGATCGCGGACATGGATATGGACAATAGCCGCGCCCGCGTCCGCTGCTTCGAGACAGGAGTTGGCAATTTCCTCAGGTGTCACCGGCAGACCCGGGTGATTTTCGCGGGTCGTGAGATTGCCGGTAACCGCACAGGTGATGAAAACGTTCTGTTGCATCAGAGATGCCTCCCTCCGTCGACGACGATGCGGGTGCCCGTCGAGAATTTAAGATGCGTTGCACAGGCAAGGATGGCCTCGGCCACGTCGGTCGGCGTGGTGAGACGCTTCAGGGGCGTTGCGGCTGCCGCCTTATCCTTGAACTCTTGGCCGCGGCCGGGAACGAATTCGGTATCGACCACGCCCGGAGAGATAGCCATGACCCGAACCGCTGGAGCGAGGGCGCGGCCGAGCGAGTTCGTCATAATGTCGAGACCCGCCTTTGCGCCACAATAGGCGATGTTCGATCCGATGCCTGTGAAGGCGGCAATCGACGACACGTTGACGATAAGTCCCTGGCCGTGTTCCGCCAGTGCCGGTGCAAAGGCTCGAATGGTCGCAAACACCCCTCGCCAGTTGCTCACGAAAACCTGGTCGATGATCTCGTCGGTGAGTGCGTCGAGATCGGCATGTGGAACCGGCTTTGTCACGCCTGCGGCATTCACGAGGATGTCGGCACGCCCGCAAGCGGAAAGGGCCGCGGCACAGAAAGTCTGGATCGATGAAGTATCCTCGATCGAGACCCTAAGCGCGATATGGCCGCGTCCCGGCAACGCCTCCGCGATCTCACGCGCCCTGGCCTCCCCGGATCGATAGCCGATCACGACTGTGGCACCGGCTCGGGCCAGCAGGCGGCATGTTTCGCTGCCGATACCGCCGGACCCGCCGACCACGATCGCGACCTGACCCTTGAGGGTGTCGAATTGAACGTTCTCACTCATTGTCAGGCCTTCGTTCCAGAGATTGGCGGGATGGGATATGTCGGGTCACCTTCGAGAAGCTTGAATGTGTATTCGCAGGTATAGAAAGGCAGCTGCTCGCTGGGATAATTTGGATGCGGCTCAAGATGCTCGACGAAGTCGCCCACGATCTGAGCCTTCGCACCGAAGACGACGTCGGTTACGAGAGCTTCCTGGGTGTCGGAGAAAATCTGTGTAATCAGCGTCTTGTGACCAGGTGCTGAGACAATGAAGTGAATGTGGGCGGGCCGCATCGGATGCCGCTTCTGCGCATGCAGCAAAACGCCGACTGGGCCATCCGTCGGGACGGGATAGCCCGCGGGCTTAACCGACTTGAAGCGGAAGCTTCCTTGCTCGTTCGTATGGAAGACGCCGCGCAGATTGAAGTCGTCCTGGTCACTGTCCTGGTTTTCGTAGAGTCCCACGGGAGAAGCCTGCCAGATGTCGAGCTTGGCACCCGCGACAGGCGCTCCATCGATATCGACCACGCGACCGGAGAAGAACAGCGTCGGTCCCGGCGTCTCGGATCGGGCGATGCACTCGCCGTCGACACATTCTGGCGCGTGGCCACGATAGAACGGACCGAGAAGTGCCGACATGGTCTCGCCCTGCATGCCGTCATTGTTGATCAGATCGATGAGGGTCGACGCGCCTAGAACATCGGCGGCCAGTACCACCTCGTTGTTGGTCTCATGGGTGTGGTGGCCGAGCGCAGCGATCCAGCGCAGCCCAAACTCAAACTCTTCTTCGGTCGGACGCGTCTCGATGATGAATTGGTGAAGATGGTTGATCAAGGCATCCGTGATCGCCTTGAGGCGCGGATTGGTCGTTTTCGCCATTGCGGTCAGTACCGTTGGCGTCACGTCCGCGATCGTCGCGATCAGCCGGGGTTCGATGGTTACGTGTTGCATTGCTTGTCTCCTCCTGTGTGCTGGCGCGGCCGCTTATGCGGCGACGTGCGCCGTCCGTTGCAGGGATTGCAGATGGGGGTATTTTTCGGTCAGCAGAGACCCGTGATAATAAGTCTGCGCGAAAGCATCGGTTGCTTTGATGTTGCGCAGCCAAAGATCGATCTGGGGCGCATCAGCCCAGAGATGGCCGAGGTTGATGTCGTCCATCCGAACGATCACCGGAATGATGGCGATATCAGCGAGGGTCAGTTCAGCGCCCAGCAGCCAAGGGCCGCCACATTCGCCCAGCCAATGGGCCATGCGGTCGATCCCTCGCTTCAGCCGCCCGAGTGCTTCATCCATTTCCGACTGCGGAAAGCCGGTTCGCCCCATTTTCAAGAGGAACTCGCGTCGCAGCGGCTTGCTTTCACAAACGGCGAGGAACTCCTCTTCCGTCATTGCCTGGTAATGCGGCAGAAAGGCCAGGTTGTATGACGGAACACGTACGGCCGGTGTCAGAACTTCGTCGATGAAGCTCATCATTGCCCGCATCCTCGCCACTTCTATCGGAGGCCGCGGACGCAGTGGCGCGACATCGCCCAGAATATCTTCGAGATATTCCATGATGACGGCGGAATCGACGACGGGCGTGCCGTTGTGAACCAGCGTCGGAACAACACCATTCGGGTTGATCGCGAGATATTCGGGCTTCAGTTGGTCGCCCCTGAACAGATCGAGTCTGTGCTCCTCGAAGGCCCTTCCCTTGGTGTGAAGCGTGTAGCGCACACGCTGACTGCAGGTCGATTGTGGCGCGTTGTAGAGTACGAATTCGGACATGACTTTCTCCTCCTGCCCCTTGGGCAAGTCCGTCACCATGGTGTTGATCGGTTATGGGACTGTCGTCAGTCCCAGTTCAAAATCCGGGGAAGCTTGCCTTTCTTGGCAAGAGTTCCCACCAGGCCGAGAGGGAAGAAGACAAGCCCAAGCGCCATGATCAGACCCGTTCCGAGAATGTTGAGTTCGGAGGCACCCATTGTCGCCACGAACAGTTCGTTGAGCGCGACGATGGCGACAGCTCCAATGACTGGTCCCGCGATCGTGCCCTTTCCTCCGAGAATGCACATCAGGACCATGTTGGCCGAGATGCCGATGATCAGGAAAATGTTGGGCCGCAGGTAGGTCAGGTACTCACCCCACACCGCTCCGGCCATGCCAACGAAGAAGGCCGACAGCGCGAACGCCAGTACCTTGTACAGCCGCGTGTTTATCCCGGCACTTTCCGCCTTGATCTCATCCTTGGAGATGGCGCGGAGACCAAGACCAAACTTTGAGTGCTTGATCCTGTAGCTTGCCCAGACCGTGAAGGCGGCAATGGCGATAAACGCGTAGTAGTACGGCAGTTTGGTCCATTGAGCCGATAGACTGTTCGAGGGCAATGTCAGGCCATTCGTGCCGCCAATGAATGCCCAGTTGTCGAACAGGATCCGCGCAATCATCAGCAGTGCGATCGAGGAGATAATGAAGCTCGGCCCGCGTACCCGCAATGTCACGAGCCCGATGAGATAACCGACCGCCGCTGCGATGAGGCCAGCCAGGGGGGCCGTCACGATCGTTGAGATACCGTAGCGGGCAAGCAGCATTCCGGCCACGTAGCCACCGATGCCAAAGAAGACGCTATGGCCGAGGGAGATATAGCCTGCAAAGCCACCCAATATGTTCCATCCGGAAGCCATCGCGACAAAGGATGCAGCAAAAAGCACGAGATGAAGGAGGTAGTTGAAATTGCCTGCGAACTGCAAAAGTGGCAGTGCAATCAGGATGGTGAGCAGTGCAAGCGGAAACCAAGTGGCTCGCGTTTGATCGGCCTTCAGCGCCAGTTTCTCGTTATGCGCACGCCGGGCTTCAACCACGCTGTTCGTGCTTGAGTGAGGGAATGTGACCGTCATTACGCCATCTCCGGTTTTTCGCCGAACAGGCCCTGTGGCCGGACGAGCAGGACAATGAAAAGTGCGAGGAAGAATGTCATCGTCGACCATGTCGCGCCGATCCAGGTGCCGACGAAGGCCGCGACGAGCGACAGGCCCAGGGCTGCCACGACGGTGCCGAGGATGCTCCCCATACCGCCGAGCACGACGACAGACATCAGCATAGCGATCCATTCCCAATGCTTGGCCGGGAAGAAGCTGAAGACGAAGCTGACAAGCGAACCAGCGGCGCCTGCGAGACCGATCCCGATAGCGAAGGCGAGGATGCTGATCGCGTTGACGTTAACGCCCAGCAGTTCAGCGGCTTCGCGGTTCTGTGTCGTGGCGCGGATCGCGTAGCCAAGCCGCGAGTATTTCAGGAAGAGCGTCAGACCGCCGATAATCAGCAGCGAGACAATACCGGCGTAGAGCTGACCCTTCGGAATGAAGAGATCGCCGATGAAGATCGCATCTGTCGCGTAGGCCGGAGACGTAATGCGCTGCGTGTTCGTAAACATGCCGCCGAGCAATCCTTCTGCCATCGTCGCCAGCGCGAAGGTCAGCAGCACCGTCATCTCGGAATATTTCGCGTTCTTGGCCTCGCGCTCGAAGAGGAGTTTGTAAAGCACCACCCCGACCGCGGCCATTGCGATCGAAGCAACCGGCACCATGAGGATGGGATCGAGGCCGAGGAGTTTGAAAGCCCAGTAGGCGATATACGCTCCGCCGATGATCAGAGCCGGATGTGCAAGGTTCACGATCCGCATCACGCCGAAGACCAACGACAGTCCTGATCCCATAAGTGCTATGACGCCGCCGAGCGCGAGCCCGAGCACCAATATCTGGATAAATTGAGCCATGTTGTTCCCCTTTCAGGCGGCAGCTTTCTTGCCACCAAGGTAGAGTTCCCGGATTCGAGGGTCGGCGAGAATGTCTTTCGCGGGCCCTTGAAATAGGGTTCGTCCGAGATCGAGCACGACGCCCCAATCGGAATTCTTGAGCCCCATCAGGGCATTCTGCTCGACGAGCAACACTGTGATGCCGTCCGCCGACATCATCTTCATGATGTCGAACATCTCTTGAATTACCTTCGGCGCCAGACCGAGCGAGGGTTCGTCGAGCATGACGATACTAGGCTTGATTATCAGCGTGCGGGCCATCGCCAACGTCTGCTGCTGGCCACCCGACATCGTCCCGGCGTGCTGATCAGCCTTCTCCTTAAGCATCGGGAAACGCTCCAGGATTTCGTCAACGCGCCGGTAAAGCTCTTTCTGGCCATCGAGAATGAAGCCGCCCATCCGCAGATTTTCTCGTACGGTCATCTTTGCAAAGAGAGCACGCTCTTGCGGCACGAAGCAGATGCCTTCCCGCAGGATTTGGTCGGGACGCATTCCGTTCAGTCTCTTGCCTTTTAAGATCACGTCGCCCTTGCGGATTTTGAGCATTCCGCAGATTGACTTCATCAGCGTCGACTTGCCCGCTCCATTCGGACCGATGATGCAGTGCACTTTGCCCGGTTCGACGGTCAGACTGGCACCATCAAGGATTGCCGGGCCATCGCCGTAGCCAGCGGTGATATTTGTGACTTGGAGGAGTTCCTGCATCAGGCCGCCTCCTCTTCCAACACGCCGCCAAGATAGGCATCGAGGACCTGCGCGTCCTTGCGCACGATATCCGGGGTGCCCGAACAGATGACCTTGCCCTGCGCCATGACCACGACCTTGTGGGATAGCCGCATGATGAGATCCATGTTGTGCTCGACGATAAGGACCGTGAGGCCCATTTCATTCAGCGCCCGAATCCGATCGACGATCTCTTCCATGAGCGTGGGATTAACGCCACCGGCAGGTTCGTCGAGCAGGATGATTTTCGGTTCCGACATCAAAAGCGCGGCCAAATCCATGAGCTTTTTCTGCCCGTAGGAAAGATTGTGCCCATCCTCGTAGGCGATGCGCGTAATCCCCAGAAACTCCAGGATCGACATCGCCTTGTCTTTTTCCTCGCGGCTGATTGCTGGACGGAAGAGCCCGCTAATTCCATTGACCTTCGACTGGACGATGACATTTTCGATGACCGTCATGTCGGACAGATTGCGCGATATCTGAAAGGTGCGACTAAGGCCCTTGGCCGTGATCTTATGGGGGCGCAGCTGCTCGATGCGCTCACCGTCGAGCCATATCTCACCGGACGTCGGCGTGACGGTGCGGCTGATGCAATTGAACGCGGTGGTTTTTCCTGCTCCGTTGGGTCCAATCAACGCTGTGATCGAGCCTTTCTCGACCGTGAAGGAAGCGCCGTCCACGGCTCGCAGCCCTCCATAGTACTTGCATAGGTTTCTGACCTCTAGCATCGCCCGATCCTCCTTCGTTCGCTGGCTTGGTTTGCGGGGCGGCGCGCGTCCGCCCCGTTCGAGGTTTTGTCAAAAGCCCGCCTTGGGATAGCTCAACGGGGAAACTCCCTGAAACTCGTCCTTGGGATAGACGAACTTCAGCTGCCCGCCCTGCCATTGCGTCATGATGTACGACTTGTCCTTCGCGAGGCCGCGATCGTCCCAGGAGAAGCGTCCAAGCACGGTCCGCACCGGGCTGTCCTTCGTACGCGCGTGAAGCCATTCGGCCATCTTCGCATTGTCAGTCGAACCGGATCCCGCAATCGCTTGCTCAATCCCCTGGCAGACAGCAAACGGGATGGCGCTGTCTTCGTCGGGGTCAACGCCATAGGCTGCATTGAAGGCCTTGACGAAGTCCTCATTGGTGAACGGCTTTCCTGCCAGCGTGCTTTCGAAAGGTGCATCCTTGTGCCAGTTAGCGTGCACCATGACGCCCTCGGCGGCGCTTGCGCCGACACCCTCGATAAACTCGTGTTGAGCGCCCTGGCTGAGGTAGACGAACTTCGGCGTCGCGCCGACTGTCTTAAGGGCACGGGTCAGCTGTACGGCCTCTTCCTCCGATGCCGTCAGACCGACAATCAGTTCGGCGCCAGAACGCTTGATGGAGTTGGCGAGGTTGAGCCAGTCATTGAACCCATCGTCCGGCCACTTTTCCTGCATGACGACGTCAATACCCGCCTCCTTGAGATATCCTGGCGCGAGGTCGGCGATCTGCTTGTTTGTCGCCGCGTCGACTACCTTCTCGCCAAGCAGGCCCGATGCGATCGCGTTGGCGAAGAAGTCGTCGGCGTGGACGATGGCAGCTGACTTCGGTCCCTGCCCAGCCGGGATCAGGTCCTTGATGACGTTGACGACGTCTTTTCCAGTGTATTCCGCGGCGCCAACCTGAAAATAGAAGAGGTTCTTGTATCCCTGCTCGTAGATGCGCAACGCACCGCCGGAGGGCACGGGGTGAACCATGTTATACTTCGACAGTATGCTTGCCACGGGATACGTCAGGCGGCTCGAGAACGTTCCGTAGACGGCATCGACCTTGTCGACGTTGATGAACCGTTCGTATTGATTGATCGCGGTTGCCGGGTCCGAACGATTGTCGCTGACAACGAGATCAACTGGACGACCGAGGATTCCACCTCCGTCGTTTATCAGTTTAGTGCACAGCTCATAACCGCGTTTATGCTTTTCGCCGCTGACGGCAAGGCCGCCGGTAATAGGTAGCGACGCGCCAATCTTGATATCGTCCGCATGAGCGGCTGGTGCATTCAACGCCAGGACAGTGGTTGCTAGAAGGACTGAAAGTTTCATCGAGACTCCTCCATTCTCCGAAACTTGCTGCGCAATCGATTGCGTACACGCTCGCCAAAAGCCGTAGTCCGACCGTGAAATATCACGGTCACCTCCATGACCTGCGGATTCAACTGAGTTACGCAATCGATTGCATTAGGAGGTAGCATACGTCTTATCATATCGTCAACAAATTCATGCAATCGATTGCTTAAATATCAGGAGTCGCTAGTATGACCTCCGTTGAAGGGTCGAAGTACATGCTAAAAAAACGCATCACATTGAAGGACATAGCACGCGAGACCGGGGTCCACGTGTCGACAGTCTCCCGCGCCCTCGATCCTGTGGAATGCAAGCACCTTACAGAGGAAGTCGCCAATCGAATTCAATCCGCGGCCAAAACGCTTGGTTACCGCCCCAATCGGATTGCCGCCGGGCTTCGCACCAATCGGACCATGACGGTTGGCGTAATTATCCCTGACATCACCAACGTCATCTTCCCCCCGATCCTGCGCGGGATTGAGAGTGTTCTCGAACCGCTAGGTTACGCCTCGATCATCGTGAATACCGACAGTGATCCAGAGCGGGAGGAACGATTGATAGACGTTTTGCGGGACCGAGGCGTCGACGGGGTTATTCATGCGGCCGTCCTGCGAAACGATCCCGCGATTGCAAAGGCGGCTGATGATGGGTTGCCCGTGGTGACATTGAACCGAAAGGTTGACGGTTCGCCAATACCTTCGATCGTCAACGATGACGATTCTGGGATCTGTCAAATGCTGCGGCATCTTCGGGATCTTGGTCATACGCGCATTGCCCACATATCCGGCCCTCAGGATTTGTCGACGGGCCAGCTTCGTTTAGCGGCCTTTCGACGGGCGGCCGATGACATGAACGTTGCGGTCAATGACGAATTGATCGAGGTTGCTTCACGCTTCGACGAGGCGGAAGGGGCACGTTGCCTTCTCAACCTGTTAGCCAAGGGCAAGCCATTCACAGCGGTTCTGTGCGCCAACGATCGACTTGCTCTTGGAGCAATTGAGGCATTGAGGGAGCGAAGCATTGGCTGCCCAGGGCAGATATCGGTCACCGGCTTCAATGACATGCCATTCCTGAACCTCGTTCAGCCACAACTTACAACCGTCCGCATACAGCAATTCGGCGCCGGAAAGGCGGCGGCGGGCGTCCTGCTGCAACTGCTGAACGGCGATAGCTCCGCTCCGAGGGAGACTATCTTGCCGGTGGAGCTTGTGGTCCGTAACAGCACGGGCTCTGCCCCAGAAATTCCCGCTTCGGTGTTGCCTAAACCCAACGACCCGGCTGGAGCTATTCAACAATAAATTGAGGAGCGCTCTGTGGCGAGAAACTTCTTTATACCGTCTAGAATTGGCAGCCCACAAATCGATGAACTCATCGGCCCAGCAAGAGGGCGCGTCCCAGACGGCATGATCAATCAAGCGGTCGCACCTTCGAAAGCGTAGCAAATGGTAGCGCCAGCAATCATCAGATCGTGAGTGTACTCTACATCCGCGTGAACCAGATACACCGCCGGCTATCTGGTGACAATGTACGTGTCCCTTCCATGGCCATCCTAACGCCCGCGAGCACCCTGGCCCCGGTTGACGATCCTTGATCATTCGTCCCAGCCATCATCCTTTATCTCCGTTGGCTTCTCCTCGCCCGTCAGCCGGGACGATCGATCGTGGGCGTCATGACGTTGCGCCGGCTGCTGTAGCAGCCGGCGCAGACATGACGGGGAGAGCTCAAACCGTGGTTGGCCGCACATCCGAAATAAAATACTAAGGCTGATCAAACGCGGTTTACCAAGTCTCGATCGATGCTACTAATTGGGAATGGGCTCTGACGCGAGTCGGATGAGGAAATCTGGATGGCAATCGAATTTCCGAAAGTTGTAGGGTGTTCCTCACTAGCATTTCTTGTGACGGTCACGGTCAATATGTCAGTCATTCCGTCTCATGCCGGCGAGCAAATCTTTGATGAATTACGCTTCGGAGCATCCGCATCGATACAGGGCGGCGGCGAGCACGAAGACGGTATCTTTCCCGAGGTGACGGTGTTCTTTGATCCCTTCGGTCAGGACTCCGCGACGGGCTTTGAGCAACAGCTTCTGCGCCCGCGCATCAATCTCGGCACCTCGATCGGCACATCGGGGGAAGCCACCCAAATCTTTGCGGGTCTCTCCTGGACTGCAAACTTCAACGACCAGGTCTTTGCCGAAGCCGGCTTCGGCGGCGTCTGGCACGATGGGGAGCTCGAAGGCAACACGGATGGCCCGAATCTCGGCTGTCGATTCCTCTTTCGAGAATCCCTGGGTGTCGGTTACCGCTTTGACCAACACTGGAATGTCATCGCCCAGGTTGCCCATTCGTCGCATGCCAATCTCTGCGATGGTCCGAACAACGGCATGACGCGCGCCGGTATTCAGGTCGGCTACAAGTTCTGAGCTGCCAGCGATTTTCTGCCGTCGATCACCAAAAGAAATTCAGGCCAATCTATCCGATAAGCTCGACCCGACAAACTTGAAAGTCCGCTCATGAGATACATTGGCGAAGGCCGTTTGCGCGAGCGCGCTTTTGGATAGGTCTACACCTCTGCGCTCTCGGTGCCCAGCACCAACAGGACAGTCATAGCTCCCTCAAGGCTGCTACCGAGCTTTCAGTGATGATATCCTCGACGACCGCAACTATCTCCGGAAGGAGATCGGTGCCTTCGGACATGACATATCAGTTTGACGCTGCCCCCACGCACGGCCCGAATGGTCGCGGCCATATTACCGGTCTGACCTCGGCATTCTCTGCTATCCGAAAAATGTGGATGGCTGGCGGTCCCGTGAAGGTGACGATGCTTACTTTCGCCATCGGCAGCACAAAGATTGCGTTATTTAGAAAAGCGCAAAGACATTGGCAGGTGCAAGGTCTGCTTCACGGCCGAATCCGGGCGCAAAGCTATTACAGGCGAAGACGTCCCTGGTCTTGACAGGATACGAGCTGTTGACCTTGCGTTCCGTTTCGTAAGTAAGTGATCTGACAAAGAATGTGTGGGAAAGACGGAACCGAGCTGAAACACTGAGACCGGCGCAAACCAAGACCGGGCTGGCCAGTTCAAGCGCAGTCGCCACGTCTTCATTCTCTCATTATCGACAGCAGGCCCAACCTCCATCCCATCAGCTTGGCGAAATTCGCGCGACAGCTAACCTGATGCCTACACCCCATCAGCGCAAGTTCTTCAGTGAATCCGCGTCTGCAGACTGACGGAGTCGCGGCGGTTGGTCTTCACCCGATCGCCCGCTCGCTTGGGCACCAGCGATGGCGTCACCGCCACGCAGTTATGCGCAAGTTCGATGAATTTTAAGATATCCCCCTCATGGTTCGCCCTCGCCAAGCATGGGCCCTGCTGCGGCCCATCCGGAGCAATCCGCCGATTCAGCTTAGCGCGGGCCACCTTCACTCCACGAACATACAGTATAGAGCGGCGGCGGCCCGTATTATATCTCGGCTTCTACGCGTTAGAACCTATCCAGTTTCGCAGTAAGTAGTCTCCGAACAATGGAACCGTGAAAGCTATGTCGGCATATGAAGGGCTGTAGATCATCCTTTTTTATGATACTGGCCCGCAAAGGCCCGAGCTTGGTAGGCGGCTCTTTCATCATCTCTGCAACGTCGCCGGATTTGGAAGGCCCCTCGCCTAACTTAGCCATGGCGAAAACGTATTCACGTTCGCGCGGCGTCAGGCGGTCAAAGCGTACCCTAAAAACCCATCGTCAAGTCTTTGAAGGGCTCGCTGGGATGACTGATCCACGTCAGCAGCATCTATCGGCGACTGATTGGCGGTATTCCAAGCTTGATAACCCCATTCCTGGAGAAAATATGTATAGCCTTGGGTCTTCGTGACGACAGATTGCAATGCATCAACTTTTATTTGCTCACCTTCCTCCTCAATCGGGTTCTTGATAGCTAGCTCCGCCGAATTTCGATCAAGTGCCCCCACTGAGGGATAGGTAAACAAACGCTCCGCATAAGACTTCGCATCGCCGGAAAGAGCAGCCACCTGAGGCAAGCCAGCGCCGAAAAACAGCACCGGTAGGCCTTTCTGATTTATCCGATGAATCGCAACGATTAGTCCAGCGTAGTCCTTTTCATTGATGTATTGGATTTCGTCGATTAGGAGCGTCCAGCCGCGTTCTGCAGCCTTCGCCGCCTCCCCGACCCTCACAAAAAGCTCTGCAAGGTCACATTCTATGTTTCCGCTATCGGCCGTTCCTGTTTCGGGATCCACTGACAACGCGAAATCGCCCATCTCCACTTTGAATATTGACGCGAAACTACGAAGCGCTCGCATTACACTGAAGGCACTCGCTTTCGCTTGGTCGATTACACTTACTTTGCGAAGGATTTGATGGATGCACGGATAAAGAAGTGTTGGAAGAGCAACTCCTTCTGGTGCTTCCACCAAAGAAGTCAGGTGCCCATACTCTTCAGCTATCTTTTCAATTTGGTTTAACAAAACTGTCTTGGCGACGCCGCGGAGCCCAAGCAGTATCTGATACTGGGCGGGCCTGCCGCGAATAGCTCGTTGGACAGCTATGCGTGCATCTTCTAGAATTTTGTCCCGTGCAGCGAGTTCCGGTGGCTGTTATCCGGCACCTGGTGCAAACGGGTTGCGAACTTCATCCCATCACTTATATCCAGTTTAGACGGTTCTAGGGTGAATGTCTTATAACTATGAACTGCACCCCAATTCGACCGGACACTCAGCATAAGCAGGAAGGCTCAAGCACAGGCTTGAGGATAGGCTTATGTCTAACGAGTTTCGACAGG
>NZ_JANTYT010000023.1:0-71732 GCF_024808825.1 Rhizobium sp. BK661
TCAGCTTGCCGGCAGTGGCACGTTGATCAGTCCGGCTCACGCCGGAGAGCATGGGACCAGAGCCGTCCAGTTACACCACTGCAGTGGGCACGATCAACTAGAGCCCAAGATTACAATCCCAATCAACGAGAATGGAAGCGTAGATATCCACAAGACCGGACAGCCCCGAATGAGAAGGTTGGAAAGCTGGGTTCGAGAGTATCCCGGTCATTGGCTTTGCTATCATCACCGCTGGAAGCATAAGAAAGCAATATAGCGCTAATGAACACAATTTTAGCCTCAACAGGGAGCTGACGTTTCGACGCTTTTGGCACAGTCCCTGCCATCGGACGAAGCGATAGCGTTCGGAATGGCCCGATGCGCTTGGTCAATGTGTGGGGGAACCCGCGCTTATGCTTTACGTTCCCGCAATTTTTAATTTTGGCCACACTACTCTGGTTTGCCCTTCGATGGTGAAGCATTCTCCTCGCGCCAGCCCTCATGCCACGTCGTGAATTCCTCTCGAACATCGGTCGCTTAGTTTGCGATTAGTCAATGCGCGTGTGTGCCCTTCTTTCCAATCTGGCCCTGCACATGCTTGTGACACAGGAGTTCAGGAATGGCCGGAAGTTACGCTCTTTCCATGCTGAGAAGCATGGTATTTGCCGTTGGTATAATTGGTCTTGTGTTCGGACCGCTTGAGGTCACTGAAGCGGGGCAAGCAATAACACCTTCTCTCGCGCCAATGATTAGCCGTGTCATCCCGGCAATCGTAAGCATATCCGTGCGCGGAAAATCCAATGACGAGCAAGGTGACACTTTTTACCTTACACCGGGTGTCCAGAACAAGTCGCGTCCCTCCGACACCTCCGCCGGGCCGGTTTCTGAACTGGCTGGAACCGGGGTGATAGCTGACGCTGCGAACGGGTATATCCTCACGAACAATCATGTGATCGAAGGCGCCACATCGATCAAGGTGACACTTGCCAGTGGCGAAACATTTGACGCGGCCGCGATCGGGGTGGACGTTGAGACGGATCTGGCAGTGATCAAGATCCCCGTCGACGGATTGAGTGAGGCCGTGTTCGGAAATTCCAGCGACTTGAGAGTCGGCGACTATGTGGTTGCCATAGGAACCCCGTACGGCCTTGGCAAGTCGGTAACATTCGGCATCGTCAGCGCACTCGACCGGTCCGGACTTGGGCTGGATTCGCAAGAGGGGTTCATCCAGACCGATGCATCCTTGAATCCAGGAAATTCAGGCGGCGCCCTTGTCGACCTGGAAGGAAGAGTTGTGGGGATTAACACGGCAATCCTCGGGCCGTCGGGAGCCAACATCGGGATTGGATTCGCCGTACCCATCAATTCGGCGAGCGTGATTATGCGACAGCTCATCGCCCATGGTGAAATCCGCCGAGGTCAGCTTGGCGTGCAGGTGCAGGATAACAATTCTCGATGGCCATCCGCCAGGATGGCATGAGCTAGAACTGTCGACGTGCTGGTTCCGTCCCCAACGACCTCACCGGTCTTTTCCGCCGCCGAGCGTAGCATTCTGGCGCCCAAATTTTCTTCTGTATCCTTCAGGTCGAATTCTTTTGCGATGGTGACACCGTCGTTACATACAATCGGAGCCCCCCACTTCTTCTCAATGAGCACCGACTTCGACCGAGGGCCTAGCGTGATCCGCACCGCGTCGGCCAGTCTGCTTGCGCCTTGCAAAACCTTGCCTCGAGCTTCGGAATGGAAAAGAACCTGTTTGTGCGGCATGGAAAATCTCCTCGATTGTCCCCATACAATGACTGGCACATCGCGTACCAATGACTCGAATTGCCGCCAATGAAATTGATCCACCTCAAACGCCTTGTTTCATTTGCCAGCACTGAGTTTCTAAGTCGTCGGCCCGCCGAGCGGTGATCGCGCGCGGTTGGATATCCCAGTCGTTTGGTCAGTGCCTTCTGATTGAAGCGTAGCTACGCATTGCGGCAAGCAATGGGGCAATCAGCGACCATGGGCCTTGATGTACGCAACGAGATCCGCGATCTCGGACCGCGTCAGGGAAAAATTTGGCATACGAGAATTATGCTGGGCTGCGAGGAAGGTCGAAAGTGACTGATCATCGAAACGGTCCGACCGCCGGATTTGCGCGAAGGTCGGGATTTGATCGCTGCCTTGCTGCTGCTGCGGAGAGACGACGTGACATCCAGTGCACCAACGTTCGGCAATCTTTTGGCCATTCCCGCGATCGGCAGCCACACTCCCGCCCACGCACGCTGCCAAGAGCGTCGCTGAAGCGATAAAACATGTCTGTGCGGATCCTGACAACATCATTCCCTCGCTCTAGGTTAAACTCACCTGATCGCATCCCTGGCACAGCAAACTTTGGCGTGTCGCGGTCAATGGCCATTGCGCAGATGAAGTCATCGAAAGCCTCTTATTGATTGACGCGATGATACTGGAGAGTTGTTCAGGTGCCTTGATCTTCGTCAATGTCTGGAGCGAGACGCTATGTGTGCGGCGGTATCCGCGCGACTGCAGACGGATCCCGGCTTTCCTCCTCAGTGGTCGAGATCTCGGTCAAGGAAGGGTTCGTGACACTGAACGGAAAAGTTGACACCCCTCTTGACCGGGATGCTGCAAGGGTCGCAGCGGAAGCATTCCCGGCGTAAGAGGCGTCTCGACCAATATCAACATCGGCCACCACATGAGAGGTCGGATCGGGCCAGCGCCCTGAATTGACAGTTGTCAACAAGCCCACTTCGATTCTGGATCGCCTCCGAACACACAGTTTCAGGCCAGGATCCGGATCACAGCTGCTGCGGGAACGTTCTTGAAATCCCATTTTAACGGACATCAATGACCCGTTCCCAAGATACGGTAAGTTCTTAGCTATCCAAGAAGGAGTTCGGAGCCATGAGCATAAATACCGTCATGTGCGTCTTTAGCGTCGACGAATGGGAAACGGACGTTAAGACAGCTATCGAGTTCTGCGAGACCCAAGGCGCCCACCTGAATGCGGTCGTAATATGCATGTGCGCAGTTCCGCCAGTTGCGGTCTATCCTGTGACGACGACGTGGCTCGACGAACAACAAAAGGAAATTGATCGCCTTTCTGAAGCGGCAACAGCAATTCGCGAAGTTCTGGAACGGTCTGACTTGTCATTCGACATTCAAGAAATTTACACCGAGTTTGCATGGGCAGATCACGACATTGCCCAACATGCCCTCTATGCTGATATCATTCTGGTTGGCCCGGAGGCTGCCGGCAACGCGGCACTACAGCGGCGGATTATCGACGGCGCCCTATTCCAGTCGCCGACACCAATTCTCCTAAACCCTCGCCGGCAGGCAGTAAGCTCTTTCCCCTCCTCGGTCTTGCTCGCCTGGGATTCGAGTGATGAGGCAGCGCGTGCCACACGCCAGTCAATGGAGTTCCTGAAGGGATGTGAGGCGGTGCATGTAACGATGGTCGATCCGGTCGCTCGACGCTATGCGAATGGTGAGGAACCTGGAGTCGAGATCGCCACGTTTCTTTCACGGCACGGTATAAAAGCCGAGGTCGACCGAATTGCGAGCGGACATCTCAGCGTAGATACGGCCTTGCGCCAGCACGCCGTCGATGTCGGCGCCGACATGGTGGTCATGGGCGCCTATAACCACCCGCGACTTAAGCAGCGACTGTTCGGCGGCGTCACCCGTTCGATGTTAAAGAGTTGCCCTGTCCCGCTGTTCTTGGCACGCTAGTAAGCAATCGCCTAACTGAGACGGCCGGGAGGACCTCAAAAAACGGACGGCACCGTCAATTGAGAAGTTGGCGCAGTCGGCTCGAAAGCTCCTGCGCTGTATATGGCTTCTTAAGCCAGCTGGATATGGGCAGGGAACGTTTTGCTATACTCGGCTCTGCGTATCCGGATGTGAATAGCACTTTGAGGTCAGGCCTGTATAGCGTGGCCTGACGCGCAAGCTCGTCACCGGTCATTCCGCCCGGCATGACGATATCGGTAAATAGCAGATCGATCGGCTCGGTGCTTGAGAGCAGTTCGAGTGCACGCGTGGCATCAGGAGCTTCCAGAACTGAATAGCCAGCATTCACCAGCCGCGCGACGACGACCCGCCTTACACGCTCGTCATCCTCCACCACCAGAATGTGCTCGCTTCCGCCAGCCCCGTCTTCGCCGCCCGATGTCTTTCCCAACTGTGGAGTGACTTCAGCACCCACGGCAGGCAGATAAATTCTGACTGTTGTTCCCTTGTCCAGTTCACTGTAGAGCTGGATGTGTCCACCGAGCTGCTTCACAAAGCCATAGACCATGCTGAGGCCAAGGCCAGTCCCCGCGCCGATCCCCTTAGTGGTGAAGAAAGGCTCAAATGCGCGGTTCTTTACTTCCTCGCTCATTCCTTCTCCCGTGTCCGTCACTGCGACGAGAATATAGTTGCCGGGCTTCACTTCCGGATACATCTGTGCGTAGTCCGCATCGAGTTCAACCCGTGAGATGTCGAGCGTGAGACTACCACCACCCGGCATCGCATCTCGAGCGTTCAAAGCCAGGTTGAGCAAGGCGGCCTGAAGCTGTGACTTGTCCACCATGGCCATATGCTTGCTGCCCCTGATACTCGTTCGAAGCTCGATCGTTTCGCCCAGCGATCGTCTCAGGAGCTCAGAAAAACCCGACACAAGTGAACCGACATCGGTACTCTCCGGCTCGAGCGGCTGACGCCGACCGAAGGAGAGCAGCTGGCTCGTCAACTTTGCTCCGTCGTGTACGGCATCCTGAGCCTCGCGAAGCAGTTCGTGCTGGTAGTCGCCTTCCAACAGCGACTCGAGCATTTCGAGATTGCCACTGATCACCGTTAGGAGATTATTGAAGTCGTGAGCCAAACCTCCGGTCAACTGCCCTACGGCCTCCATCTTCTGAGACTGTCTAAGCTCTTCCTCGATGCGCTGCCGGCCGGTCAAGTCGCGAACAAATCCAGTAAATATTCGTGTTTCGTTCGAAACCGCTTCGCCGACCGCCAACTCCATCGGAAACAATGATCCATCCTTCTTGCGGCCCTTGACCACTCGCCCAAGACCGATGATCCTGCCTCTACCGGTGCGAAGGTAATCGGCGATGTACCTGTCGTGTTCCTCTCGGAAGGGCGATGGCATCAGCATGCGAACGTTGCGGCCGATGACTTCGCGAGAGCTGTAGCCGAACAATTTTTCTGCCGCACTGCTGAACGAGGTGATGGATCCGGACTCGTCGACCACGACCATTGAATCCGGGACTGTGTCCAGGATAGATCGAAGGTGCGCTTCGCGTTCGGCGAGATCGTCCTGGATTTTTCTGGTCTCCGAAACATCCGTATTCGTCTGAATGACCACCGGTGAAGAGGACTTCGCGTCGAAAACGACCCATCGCGTCGCGATCGTCATCGGGTGGCCATCCTTGTGACGATGCACAATGTCGCCTTCCCACGATAAGCCGGCAAATACGTCCCGGCGGATGTCTTCGATCGGCCGCGGCAGCTTCGTACGAAGCAGCCGGTGAACGACTTGCCCCACCGCCTCGGCACGCTTCCAACCATAAAGCCGCTCGCTACCGGACGTCCAGTGACTGATAACCCCATCCACGCCATGAATGATCACGCTCGTGTCATCGAATACGCGAGCAATGACATCGAGATCCTGCGCCGGAGCGAACGGAACGGTGGCATCCACTGGCATCGTGCCTTACCTTTCAATGACGGCAGCACCTTAGAGTATCATTGAGCTCATTATCGACGTCAGCATCGCCCTCTCCAGCCCGCAGTACAAGCGCCGACTTCTTCAATACGCGTATTTCGTGTCTTCGACCCGTCGAGAGAATGCCTTGTCCAGCCAGTTTCGTAACGGTCCGCGAGACCGTTTCAATCGTCAGACCGAGGTAGTCAGCAATATCCAGCCGGGTCATCGGGAGGCTGATCACGTCCCTGGCAAAACCCAGAGACGTGCTCTTGTGTAACTGGGCCAAGAGGAAGCTGCAAAGCCGTTCTTCCGCACTCTTGCAGGACAACAGGACCATCTGATCCTGCGCGGCGGCGACCTCGTCACAGAGTTGTGAGAGAAGTATGGGTCGCAGGTCAGGACGAGCCAGGAGTTGCTGGTCGAACGCCACTTTCGTCTGGCGCTGAAAGTGGACGTCGTCCAACGCCTCTGCACTGTAAAGATAGCGGTTCTTAAAAGAGACGCCCACGATGTCTCCCTTGGTCAAAAAGCCCGTGATCACACGACGTCCATCGTGAAGTTGCCGGCAGACGCGCAGATTTCCCTCGCGGATGGCAAAGAGATGCAGGGCGCGATCGCCTTCAAAAAAGACGATCTGACCAGCCGTTGCGTGCTCCAGGGGACTGCGGTCAAATAGTGTGGCCAGCGTGCAGGGCTCGCGTATCGCCGCAGCTTCCTGAAACAACGGTCTTATATTCGCCAGCATGATTTGCTCCCTCCAATCATGAGGCTGCAGTAAACAATGCTAGCGTTACGGCCGGATGCCTTTTCGGTGCCAGTTTGTCTAAGTTTTGTAACAATCTGTGACATATTGAGGACAGCGGACGTGGTGTTATCTTCTATACTACCCTGCGTCCTTTTTTAGCTTTTCGTTCCCGAACGATCAGTCCATCGCAGCGAGGCGCAAGCCGTGGTTGTGGGTGACGTTTGACGACGTTGTACCCTCTTCACGATTGTCTGCATCAACTCGAATACGTCGCTCGCCGCGCGAGTATCAACATTGCCTGTAGGCTCGCCAGCGAGAACCAGCGATGGCTCCATGGCGAGCGCTCGGGCAATCGCCACCTTGTTAACAGCCGCCCGACATCGCGACAATCGTCTCGCCATCTGGAAAGGCCAACCCAATCAAAAAGCTCGTCTACGCGCCGCGGCTGTCGCGCGTAGCGATGCAAGAGAGCGAGCGCGAACGCACCGAGGCCGGCCTCCAAGAGCGACCTGGCAAAGCCAAGAACGCCGCGCTGGTGTAACCGGCCCATGGCAGAATGAAAATTGCCTTCCGGCAGGAATGATTTGACATCGGTCAAAGTCTTTCTGGCAGATCAGCAATTAAGGTACGTCCGATATCCGGAGGAGCGTCGATGACCCTGCCTGCCCTAACATCGTCGGAGCTGAAAACACTATCGGTCGCCGTGCAGAACTGGTATCGCCACTACTGCGTACCCCTCGATACATCGGTATCTTGCCTCGTATGCGTGGCGGCGATTGAGATTTACCATCGCGGCGTCGTCAATGTTGACGATATTTCCGGGATCCTTATTGCGCGGCTTTCACCAGGGTCTGCCGCTACCCAAGCCGTTTCCGACACCATACACTAAGGGCTCGGCACGTTCGGCCAAGCCGCCAATGGACACTGGTTCCGTTCCAGGGCGTACTCGGCCGAGGCCAGCATTGCTGTTCTAGTCGATCTGCTTTGCCATTCGACCAGAAACATCATCCTGAAGATTCCATGGAAAAGATGCGGAGAGATATGCGCCGGTGGAACCTCGTCTAGCTTCAGCGAACCCATCTCCCACCAGTTTCTGTGCGCCGCAACAAAGTCCGTGCGTGGAGGTCGGCAAATTCCTGGCAACGTCCTTCAAGCACGACGCGTCGCGGGCATCGTTTCGATGGCCAGTCTTCCACTTGAAGGCAAACTTTGGGGTTCCGTCTCATCGAGTCGACTTTGCGCATTGAAAGACCCTAAAAGCGACGCTCGCCTCAAACGCGAAATAAACAGGAACGACGTAGGGCTGTTTTCATTACTACAAGCCAAGAGACCGAAGTGCGCACTTTTCAGCATGTCCAGGCATTCTCTATATGTCAGTTTTCCTAGGGCCGTCGACATTGCGATCGCTCCCGTTCACGGTCCATCTTTGATCGATCTTTGCAGGTGAAAGTCGGACCGGGCCACGTCGCTGGTCGGACGATACATAAGGACGCTGATGACCGCAGCGATCATCACAATGAGTACTAGCAGCAACGCATGGTCAATGAAGAGCCAACGTAGCAATTTCAAGCCATCCCGAGCGTGCATTGCAACCCCACCAATTCCAGCAGGGCTAGTTTCGGCCGTATTAATTTCTGTTGGCTCCTCCATCAACCGCGGACCGCGAGATTGTTGGTCACGCTTACGACGCCCGGAATCGACCAGGCCGCCCGTTCCGCGGCAGTCCGTTCCCGCCAACCCGTGACGCCGCCCTTCAGGGTCACGTTGCCATCCAGGACGGCGACTTCGACACGTTCCGCCTCGACGTCGGCATTGCGTTTGAGCGCCCCTTCAATGCGCTTCTTCACATCGGGGATTGAGGCGGAAGGTTTGATCGAGAGGACGTTCGTCACACCCACAACACCGCCGAGCTTCATAACCGCCCGCTCTGCCGCAACCCGCTGGAAATGCCACTGGACCTCGCCAGTCAGCGTCACCCAACCCTTCTGAACTTTCACGCCGATCGCGCCATTCGGCAAGAGCGCATCCCATTCGATGATATCCAGCGCGCGCGCCGCGATCTCGTCGTCTGCATGTCGCTTGTGGCCCTGGAACCTGACTTCAAGCGTCTCGGCGAGGGCACGCACGCCTTTGACCCGCTTTACCGCCATTTCTGCGGCGATCTTTTCGGCATAGCTACCGACATGGCCGGAAAGTGTGACGACGCCCTCTTCAACCGCGACGCCGATATTGGCCGCATCTATGCTCGGGTCGAATACGAGTTCGTCGATGATATTTTGGCGTAAGGCGAGATCGTTCATGACATTCCTCCATTGAACAATACTCATCGAGGGCAAGCCTCACGTTTTATGATCCTCTCACTTTCACCGCACTACATTGCGTGTGATCAAATCATCAAAAATAGCGCCTCAGCGAGCATCTGTGCAGCATTATGTGCCCGGAACCCGGTGCATGAAATCAGAGACTTACATGGCCGCGCGGACAATTTTCCGGTGCGCTGAGCAGCCCTTCTCAAATGGTCGAACCAGACAGAGCTCTTTGTTGGTTCCCCTCGCTATGGTGGTACGCCCGCGACAATTGTCATGCAGGACGTCACGTCGATCGGGATATCGTTCAGGATGGTTCCAGTTCAAACAACATCATGCGGGGGCTTGCCGATGACCTCTTTGATGCTGGATGCCGCTGACGAACGCAGGCGTGATCTCGACAAGAAGATAGCCGAACCATGTCGCGTGACCTCGGGCCTTTGAGCGACGAGCGCGTGCTCGAACCAGGACAATTGGCAGCGCAACTGTCAGCTGGTGCATGGGTAAGCCCTTGCCCCAAGAACGTAGGTCGTCAGGTGCCGCGTCCGCTCAGGATCTCATTCTCGGCCATTGCGCAAGCGCATGATTGTGGGCCCGTTTTTTGAAGCCCAACATGTCTAAATCTCGTGCAAAATAGCGCCACGCGGCGGCAAATGGCTCCTCACAGCCTCCTCATGCACACCTCAGGAGACCCGACCCTCTTGCCAAGCATGCACCAGCAGGGCCGACAGGACAGCGTGCAGGACGACTGCTGGCCAAAGCAGAACGCCCATTGGTCCGTGAGCGAGACCGAGATAGGCGAGGTACAGCGTCACGATCGTGCTGTAGAAGAGCATGCCTTCGAGGGGCCGACCCCGCCAGCAGGCGATCCCCAGTCCGATCAGCGCCATGCCAGCGACGCGCGCGGCGGCGACCGCGACGCCCACCAGCGCCTCCCCAAGCAGCAACTCACCGACGAGCGCGGGAATTGCGACCAACGCGAGACCGGTCACGATTTCACCGATGGCCGCGACAGCAATTGTGTGGTTGGTCACGCCGATCCTCCTCTCTGACACTCCGGTCAGGACGACGCTTCAGCACTAACATGGCGGCAGCGGATAATAGCCGCAGCCCGACGGAGGATAATAGGGTCGATAATAGGGGCGGTCGTAGGTGGCTGCGGCGGCGCCGGCGGCGGCCGCACCGTACCAGGCTCCCCGATACGCAGTGCGACGCGCCACGCCCGCAAAGGACATCGGCGTTCTCGGCATGCCAATGATGTCGATGAAGATCGATGCCGGGCCATTTGCTTCGGCAAGGTTGCCCTCCAGCACATCCACCTTGAACGTCAGGTTCGTGCCTTCGAGCTTCGGTTCCTTCAGAACGACGACGGCGTCCTCGACGCCGGACGCGTCCTTGTTCAGCACCGAGACGGTGGCGTTCGGCGGATCCTTTTCGAAGCTACCGCCCTGAGCCCACTCTTCCAGCAAGTGCGCGGTGAGCGCATGGCCGGCGGAGCGGACCGGCCGGTCGGCAAACAGAATTGAGTTGCTGGAAACGCTCGTCAGAGTCAGCGTGTCGCCCTTTAGGGTCGCGCCATCGGAATTCATCACGATCAGAGAGGGGACGAGTTCGGTCTTCTGTGTGCTCGATGTGCCGATGGACTTCGTCGCCGGAGCGGTGATGGCGTTTTCGGCTATTACTGTCGACGATGTGAGAACGCCGAGCGTCGCAGCGACCGCAAGGGTGCTGAAGGTGTGTTTGAGGCTCATTGGTTGCTCCTCCCTAGCTCGAACACTAGCTTGTCGATCTTGCCGGTGAACTTGAACGGCGTATCATAGCGATACTCCACGAGCGCGACGCCTGTGCGCGTGTCCTGGCCGACGTCGAAGGTCTCGTCCTCCGGGAACGTCACCGGGATGCCGTGTTCCAGCGAGTTGCGAGCTACTTCTTGTCCGTCAACGGAGAGGATGCCCATACCGCCTGTACCAAGATTGGTACCGTCCGCCTTGTAGTCGAAGGTGATCCGGTGCTTGCCTGCTTCCAGCTCGGGCCCTTCCCACATGGTCCGCTTCAGGTCGAGCAAGTTGTAGAGGAACACCACCTTGCCTCGTCCGACGCCAAAGTCGCCCTTGCTCAGGAACAGGCCGTAGCCGCCGAAGCGACCACCCTCCGTGACGATCATGCCCTCTCCACCGCCCTCGGGAATGTCGACATCGGCGGTGATAGTATAGGATTTGTTCCTGATGTCGGGCGCCGCAGTCGCAGGGACGCCACTCAGTTCGCCCGAATAGGAGAACTCGGTGCGCCCCGCCGTAAGGTTTGGGCGCAGCGTGTTCCAGCGAGCAAGTGTCGAGTTGTCGAGCGGCAACACATTGTACTTCTTTGCCTCGGAGTAGAAGAGGTCCTGCATCTGCTTCAGCTTCTCTGGCATGGCAGCCGCAAGGTCGTTGGCCTGGGTTGGATCATCCACTACGTTGTAGAGTTCCCAGTCGTAGCCGGTGATGACGTCAGGCGGCGTCTTGGTGCTGAGTTCCCACGGCAGCGTGGCCGGTGTCGTGGCAGCCACCCAACCGTCGTGATAGATGGCGCGGTTGCCGAGCATCTCGAAATATTGCGTGTCATGCCGGGTGGGGGCGTTCGCGTTGGCCTTGTCCCAGGTGTAGACCATGCTCACACCTTCGATCGGGCTCTGCGGAATGCCGTTGATCATGTCCGGCGCCGGAATGCTCGCTGCCTCAAGTATGGTCGGCACGATGTCAATGACGTGATGGAACTGGCGCCTTACACCGCCGGCATCAGTGATATGGCCGGGCCACGACATGACGACGCCCTGCGACGTTCCTCCGAAATGCGAGGGTACCTGCTTGACCCACTTGAACGGCGTATCCATCGCCCAGGCCCAGCCGGCAGCATAGTGCGGGAAGGTTCGTTCCGAACCCCAGAATGGATACCAGAGGAACTGGTCCTTGACCGGCACCGAGACACCGTTGAAGGTAGTGAACTCGTTCGGAGTGCCGTTGACCATTCCCTCAGCGCTCGCGCCATTGTCGCCGCCGATGTAGATGATCAGCGTGTTATCGAGTTCGCCGAGATCATCAACCGCCTGGACGACGCGTCCGATCTCGTGGTCGGCATAGGCGAGATAGGCACCGTAGATATCCGCCTGCCGGGTGAACAGTTTCTTCTCCTCGAAACTTAGTGAATCCCATTGCGGCAGGCCATCTGGCCAGGGCGTAAGCCTGGCGTCCTGAGGCATGATGCCGAGCCGCTTCTGGTTGGCAAAGATCGTTTCGCGCACCTTGTTCCAGCCATCGTCAAACAAGTGCATATCGCTGATCTTCTTGATCCATTCCGGCGTCGGATGGTGGGGCGCATGGGTGGCGCCCGGCACATAGTAGACGAGCCATGGCTTGCCGGGGGCAATCTCCTTCAATTGCTTGATGTAGCCGATCGCTTCATCCGCCATTGCCGTCTCCAGGTTCCAGCCGGGATTGCCGTCGAAGGGGTAGATTGCCGTCGTGTTGCGGTACAGGTTCGGTTGCCACTGACTGGCATCGCCGCCGACGAAGCCGTAGAAGTAGTCGAAGCCCATGCCATTCGGCCACTGGTTGAAGGGGCCGGCTTGGCTTGACTGGTAGGACGGCGTGTTGTGGTTCTTGCCAAACCACGACGTGGCGTATCCGTTCTCCTTCAGGATGGTGCCGATGGTGCCCTTCTCGATCGGGATAATGGAATCGTAGCCGGGAAAGCCTGTCGCGATTTCACCCACGACGCCGAAGCCGACCGAATGATGGTTGCGCCCGGTAATCAGCGCAGCCCGCGTCGGTGAACAGAGCGACGTGGAGTGGAAATTCGTGAAGCGAAGCCCCTCCTTGGCAATACGATCCATCGTCGGCGTGGGAATAACGCCGCCGAAGGTGCTGGGCGCTCCGAACCCCTGGTCATCCGTCATGATGAGCAGCACGTTGGGCGCACCCTTGGGTGGCACGACGCGTGGGGCCCACCATGGCGTCGATTCGGATGCCTTCTGGTTGATCACGCCACCGAATTTCGGGTCAGGTGGCGGCAACTGCTGTCCGGTAATCGTTGTCGTCGCGCCTGGCGAACCCAGCGTTCCGGTGACCTGCTGAGTCAGTCCCGTTGTGCATCCGAGACCAACCAAACCCGCACATACAAGCAAACTGCGAACGATTGTCATCTCGGCAGCTCCCCTCAAGCGTCACAACCGGATTTCTCGCACACAATATTTTAGGGACCGCTAAACTAGCATGCAGGCGGGCCCGCGTCGAGCGATGCTTGTGTTACCCTACAGCGTACGTCTTGCGCCAAAGACAAGCCTCTGCGGCTCGTTCCGTATTCCAATCGATCAAGGATAGGGTCTGCGGAGCGGCTGCTAAAGGTATGAAACGCGTAGATAGATTGGAATGGCTAGCGTGTCCGTCTTGCCCAGACCTTACTGCTTCGATCATCCTTCAGTGATCGGATGCTCCGCTCGTCGCGCTGCTATGGGAGACCCTTCTACACCCGCTAAACACGATGGGAAACCTCGATACATGACGGTCACCGTCCCCCGACTAACGACTAAGTTCCCGCAGGATGGCGCGCGTCAGTTCCCCGCTTCCGAAGATGACATACCGTTTCTGCGCCGCGTTCAGGTCGACAGTCTAGCCCAAGCAATGCAACACCCTTCTATCGCGTGGGTGTCGTTCTTGATCTCCGCAATTCGGTGGCCTAGGTGCTCCGCCTCGCAAAGAAATCGACCCTCTTCTTCAGAAGTCCGGAGATTGCATGTTCGAAGGTTTCGGTTCCGGCTAACCGAGTGCTTACGCACTCTTCTACCAAATAGCGCCTGAAGACAGACCACCTAAAATATAGCTACATGATGCCTCACATGTGAAAACAAGAATGTTGCACTTTGCGGCATGTCAAAGTTCGTCTTCGCGGTTGCTTTTAAGATTAGAACGTCGAACCGTAGAAGGAGGCTTCCCATGACAGATGTATTTCTGCGGCAATTTGTGTTAGACGAGCTCGAATTCGAGCCGAGCATAAACGCAGCACATATTGGTGTTACGGCCGAAGGTGGCGTCGTCACGCTCACCGGACACGTTGCAACCTATGCTGAAAAGGATGCCGCCGAACGTGCGGCGCGGCGCGTGACAGGTGTACATGCCATCGCTCAGGAAATAGAAGTTCGCCCCTACGGCACACACATCACGGCCGATGACGAGATTGCCAGACGTGCAGTCAGTACGCTCTCATGGCGCACGACGGTTCCAAGGGACGCGGTTAATGTAAGGGTACAGAATGGCTGGGTGACCCTCGAAGGCAAGGTTGAATGGCAGTATCAACGGAAAGCGGCAGCAGATTCCATTCGCGATCTCGCCGGTGTCGTTGGGATCTCCAACCTTATAACCGTCGCTCCACGGGCAACATCCGGTGACGTCAAACGACGGATCGAAGAAGCGTTCCGACGGGACGCGGAACTTGAGGCCCGAGCTATTCGAGTAAACGTCCTTGATGGCAAGGTCACTCTTGATGGAACAGTCAAACGTTTATCCGAGCGCAAGGCCGCCGAGAACGCTGCTTGGTCGGCCGCCGGCGTGAAGTCGGTGGAGGATCATCTTCGCATTGGCTAATGCGTCAGGGAATTCGGGGTATTGCCGTAAAGCATCGCGCCCCGTTTCCTGCCCCATAATCACAGAATATTAATACTGCAATCACGCCAATTCGAGCGTGAAGGCGATGCATCAAACCGTACCCTTTGCTGGCATGCCTTCTCCGGTGGCGCCAACAAAAAAATCTCGCCGTCTCTAACCGAAACTCCTTTTTACACGGACCCAAAGAAGCCACAGCGACTTGATGCCCTCGCCGTCCTTGGCGCCATCCTTGTAGACGGAATAGAAGTGACCACAGGGTGAAATTTTCGAGTTGGCAATTTCGTTGTCCCGCGCCTGGTAGCGATGCCGAACGCACCCGTCGCCGGTATTGCGGATGTCCTTTCAGATCAATCGCAGCCCGGAAAGTGCCGGACCCGGTGTGTTGCACATCATGTAGATAAGCTTGTCTCGGTAGCTTCCCTCCGTTTCCGCTGCCGTGAAATGACCGTCGACCACGAAATCATGTAGTTCGATGAAGCTGTGATTGATTTCAATAGCCCGTAGGCTCCCACCGCCATTGACCACAGAGGCACCGGCGCCTCGAATGACCACGGGCTTTCCCGTCTCGCCTGGACGAACAGACCTGATGTCTTGCAGGCAGAGCCCGGGAGCCAGAATAATGGTATCCCCCACTTTGGCCGTCGCAAGCGCTCGCTGGATGGTCAGCCACTCATCTTTTCCGTCGGATTATGGACCGCATTGATCGTTGCCGCCTCGGTGAAGCGGGCCTCCCGCCAGCGTCGCAAAGGTGAAAAGTCCCAATAAGCCCGGTCTTTGGGGCGATCTCGCTCCTGTGAGGATCGAGTTTCCTCGGTAGCTGGTCAGTCCGGTCCGTGAACGGTCCTGTCTGTGCCGACGAAACCCGCTATTGCCACGTCACTTTGCGCTCGGCCACCAAGATGGCCAGTTCCACTGCGAGTTCTTCGATGCTGAAAGGCTTCAAAAGACGCCGAACCCTGCAAAAACGGTCGGGAATGCCGCTTTCATTGCCGGCTGTAGCAAATACGAACGGCACCCGTGCTTGATCCAGCCTGTCTGCAACGGGGTATACCAGATCGCTACCGAGATGGATGTCCAGGACGGCGATATCGATATTTCTAGCCTCCAGGTTCAACAGGCTGCTTTCCAGATCAGGAAATGGGCCGATCACCTCGCTGCCCTGGTCTTCAAGCGCAAGGGTTACATTGCTTGCCTGTAAGTAGTCGTCTTCGACCACAAGAACACGCTTGCCGACTAGGTCGATGAAATTCATCTGGCGCTCCCCGGTCCGAACGAAATCGCCGTATGCATGAGTATCGACTTTATGCCTCGATGCAGGCACGAGCCTGAACGTTAAGTATGTTCATCTTTTGACAAGTTTGTCCGTCGGCTTTTCCGCGCCGGGACACGTTCGTCAAGCACGGCGCGGAAGCCTGGCATAGGCATGATGTCTGATCCCAGCCACCAGGCTTCCGCCCATCCTCTCAAGAGGACAGCTTCATATTAGGCTGCACTCACGTGAGCGCCAAGTTGGACTAAGGTCCATGCAATCAGCAACGCCTTGTTGACCAGGTTTCCCTTTATTCGTCTGGAGTTTCCGGAGCGGAAGTCTCCAGCGAACCTCGGATCTGGTCGATCTTCCCGTCCGCTTCGCCAACGCCGAGGATTGCCTTTGCCTGGTCAAGAACGGCAGGGCTGACTTGCCCTGTCTTCGTTGCGGATGCCAGAGCATCCTCCAAGGCCTCGTCACCCAAGATCGGGTCATCGACCGACGGCTCAGTTCCGTTATCGATCTCATACTGGGCATAGGCAACCGCGTAGGCCGCAATCGCGGTCATCTTCGGGTCAGACGTGTGCAGATAGGCCTTGTAGTTCCGTTTCAGCGAGTTGAGACCAGCAAGCTGTGCGGCAGTGTTTTTCTCCTGGGTAGCAGTGGTTGGCTTGTCAGCTTTTGCGGACTGCGATTTCCTACCAGCGTCACTGAAAGACTTACTCGCGTTGCCCTGAGATTTCGCGTTGCCATGAGTTGAAGCCCCGCTCTTGCTGCCGCTGTCTCCGTGTGTGCCGTTATTTCCCCGGCTACCGCTGCTTCCGTGGCTGCCGCCACTGCTGCCACCACCGTTTCCACCCCCGTTCCCGCCGCCGTTTCCGCCGCCTTTTGCCATCGCAACGGTGTCGAACCCACCAACGGCAAGCGGGAACGTTGCAACAGCGAGGGTGAGTACCGCCGTGGAGGCCAATGTGGTGATGCGCATCGTCTGGTCCAATCAATATATGCGAGTAAAATCGCGTGCTTCGCTTGTTTAAGATGATGACAATCTAAACGGTGGTTATTGATTGCACATCGGACTGAGGTCCTATCTGGATCGGACAATGGTCCTGTTTTGCCTTCTATCGTGACAATGCCGGACTCAAAGCATTCCCGCCCGGGATACTCCAAGAAACAGGTCGAGCGCTGGCTGGAGGGCATTCGCCGCCTCGCCCGCGAACTGGAGTCCGCATAACAGAGTAACGCCCGGCGTGGCTTGCCGGGCGCGGAAGGAAACAAGAGTAACATTGGGTCCGCTCAATATAGCCCTTCCGCCGCCCACCCTACAAGCCCGCCGGTAACGCCTTCGAAAGGCGGACCGCATGCAAGGCAGGTATTGATATGCGCGGCGGGCGCTCCATCCCCGCCAAAAATGCCCCATTGCCGGGGCCGCTCTCTCCCGCCGAATCTCAAAGCGTTGCCTTTTTGGAAATATTTCCCCGCTAACCGCGCATAGTCGCTCGTGCCGCCACCAAAGGAGGCGCGCCGATGGCCGATGACGGAAGCGGCATTGTTCAGTTCCCGGTTACGATGCGGGAATTCACGTTCGGCCCGCGCGAGGCGATACGGCGCCGCGAATGGCTCATCCCCGGCCTTGCCATGAAAAAGCATATCTCCGAGTTGGTCGCTCAGACGTCTACGGGAAAGACGAGCTTTACCGTGGCCCTCGGCATGCTCGCAGCCTGTGGGCGTCAGTTCGGGCCATTCAAGCCGCGCCGAAAATTGCGGATTGCAGCCGTCTGCGCCGAGGAGGACTACGAGGAAGCATACAGGAGGGTCGGGGCGACAGCCGATTGCTTCGATATCGAGCCTAGAAGGGATTTCGCGGATGGCACCTTCAAATACGTCCAGTTCGCGAATTCTCCGCCCCTTGCCATTGCCGACAAGCGCGGCAAGGGATCACCGACAAGGGCCGCCGATCCCCGTCGGCCCCGGACTGATCTGCGTTCACGGATCGATGAACCACGAGGCCTTGCAAATGAGGCTCGATTATATCGCCAGCGATCCGCGCCCGGAACGCGAGAAGGAGCGGAAATGGCTTTGCCGCTGTTTGGAGCGGGGCCAATGACGCTGTGGGCGGCTGGCCGCCATGCTCGCCGCCCTCCATTTCGGGATAGGATTAAACGCCATGTCCCCAGGTAGCGATATCATTGCCGACCTTGCCGAGCGCCGCCGATCAACGCCGCGCTGTTAGATGGATCGCACGACTAACGCGGTTGGCCCTTGGCCCCATCAGGCGGAGAAACGACGCGCTCCTCAAACGGTGCCGCGATGGCCGAAGAAATGGAGCGCGCGATTGCTGCCTCTACGTCAAGCATGCTTCGGCCATTCAGGTTGATGTTGTAGTCGCCGGACCATACGACGGCGCGGTCAGCCTGCCGCACGAGCCGGGCGAGTGATCGCAGGTCGTCTCCTTCGCGCTGGAGAGTTCCTTGCAGCAAATACACCGCACTGTCTTCGTTCGCCGCGCCATCTAGCACCGCAACTTTTGTGAACTTGCTGAGGTTGACGATAATGGAATTCCGCAGGCCGTTAAGATCGGGGGCTGAAAGCTTGCTGTCGCTATCGGATCTGAATTGCTCAACATAAATTGTCGACCTGCCACCAACCATCACGGGTTCTTTCAAGGCTGGGTTGTCCCGCTCTGCAAATGACGCAAGCACGACCGCAGCAAGAACGATTAGTCCCGCCACGACCAGAATCCATCGGAGAATTCTGCTTTCCCGTTTTGGCGGCTCGGACGCTTGCACGAGCGATGGCTCGGAAGCGGGTGCGGCAGAATCCACCTGCCGTTCACCTGCGACGTCTTCGATACCGGACACGCTCCCGGAGAACGTCATTGAAGGGGCGTACCCGCCGCGCGGAACCGTTATCAACACCTCGTCCGCCGCGCCCGCCGTAAGATAATATCGTTCGAGCGCGCTGCGGAGTTGGCTTGCTGCATCCTGACGCAAGGGTCGTTCTGTGGATTGAAATTGACCCCCCGTTCAAAAACGGCTTGTGCGATGGTGAAGGCCTTCAGATGGCTCGCTCGTCCCTCCAGTTTTTCGTGGACTATAAACTCCAAGAACCTCCGCCCTCGATCCGGTATGACAAAGTCAGAACTCGATAGGATCCGATCGAGCTGTTTAAGAACCTCAACAGGCGATGGTTCGGCGTGTACGCTTGGAGTGTGAATTCTCATCGGGTCCGCCTTCCGATAAAATACAACTAGAGGCGCAAGGGAACAGGCCACGGTAGCCGCGAAAAAGTGTCCCGAATTAACAATGCTAACCCACCCAAAAGGTTCAGCTAATTCAGCAGCCCCTCATTTGAGGCGGAGATAGAGCATACGGTAAGTTACTTCTTTAAAGGGCATCGCGGCGCTACCCTTGGCAGTGGGGTCGAGGGATTGCTAATGGCTAGCGATCAAGAGGAGATCGAGGGTAGTCGCGGTAACGCGCAATCTGGATTACGACGGTTGATGCTCAAGCTGCCTCAACACCGCGCAAGACTGGCGACATTGGCTGGACCTCTTGACCCGGCGCGTCTGCGCGATCTGTTCGAGATATATGATGAGGCGTGTATTGCGCTCGATGGCTTTAGGCGCAGTTCCGGGAGTGAACTTATTATCGAGGAATACGAGAGTGTCTGCGCCGAACTCGAAGCCGATGTCGTGCGGGAACTCGCATGAAGATACTGACATGCGAAGCGTCGCACCACGAATGGCGAGGCCAGACAAACGAAAGGCTCCAGAGGGATTTCACTTCTCGGAGCCTTACGTTGGATCGCTCGTGGTTCTAGCTTTTCGCTTCCGTCGCTTTCACGCCTTGGCTTGAGCTTGGAACGCTGCGAATGACCTTCAATAATATTGCTACTAAAGAAACCTGAAATCAAGCCAGCATGGCTGACCTATCTGCAGCTAATAGGCGTTGCGCATAATCTGTATTGAGTTGGATCCTCCTTGCTCGCAATCTGTGCGAGATTCGCTATCAATCGAGGGAGGGTCGCGTGGGTCGTGTCTTCCGATCACGCTGGATGAAAGAGGGCTGCGGCTATCAATCGTTGTCGGCTACGCCGGTGCCGCCTTGCATGCTTGGACGGTATGGAACCGCTTTCGGGATGCCTATGATCGCTCCATCAAGAAGGAAGTTACCTATCGGTGCGCCGCCCACCTAAGCGATGCACAGCTTCGGCCTTACATGAACGAGATGGGCAATATCAACGTTCAGAAGCTTTGCCTGACGACCGACGATTCCTACGTCGCGCCCTATGAACTCCAAGCGGTGCGCGATGGCACCATGGACTTCAAGCCCTACGCTCAGGGATGTTGAATTGGCGCCCCGTCCGCCCGTGAAAAGCAACTATGTTATCTTTCCGAGCTGACATCGATCGCCGGTCTCGGCCTAAACCGGGAATAGCTTGCCGTATAGGCGGGCCAGCGGGGTTGACGCCACCGCGCAAAGAGACCCCACGACATCCCTCAGACGAACCATCTGATCTCAGTCTGCCTAGAGCGGGGATGGAACTGCCGGGTGGCCACTTGCTGATTTGATCGAGCGCAATGAAATCTGATCAAAGAAAACTATCCTGTTGCAGCCTCAACGCACCTTGGAGGATACGATGAACGAACCTGGCTGGCAGGATCCGCTGATGGTCACACTTGGAGTATCGATGTTCGCGATCCAATGGTTGCTGCCATCCACGTTCGGTGACCCGATAGCAGGCGACCGATTGGCATGGGCACTCATTCTCACCGGTATTGCAATGTCGCTGATCGCGGTTGGAGGCATCCTTCTTCCGGGCCGGTGGGAGGCCCTGATCGAGTTTGCGCTCGGGATCTGGATGATGGTTCTCCCGTGGGTGGGCGACCCGTACGTCGATCCGGTCGCAGCGACCTGGATCATCGTCATCGCTGGAGCGATCACCACCATAGTATCCGGCGTCTCAGCGTTCTTTCCGGCTCCACCGCGCCGGAAGCAGGAGTAACCCATGAAGTCCATGCGTTGCGAGCAACACAAGCACTTTGGAACTAGGCCGTTCCTAGAGGTGATGAGAGGACGATCGCAAAGCCTAACCGAAAGGCGAATGGTCTGCATATTTTTCCGGACTTCATAGGTGGGTCGTCGGGATGAAGTCAAAATCGACATTCTCGACTCGACCGATGGCAGCGGACCTTGGTTTGGCGACGTCGGTGTCACCTGCGAGAGGAACGAAGACGCCGCCGAAACAAGGAAATCACGCGGGTCTTCGAACGCCGGTCGAAAATCGTTCAGGATGCAGACCATGGATAGCCGGGAAAATGAAGTCACCTAATGACGTCGAATGGCATACGCGTGAGGAACTGGAGGCTAGAGCCGCATGGCGGACCTGAGGGTGCAGGCGCGGTCTCTTAGCGCAATTCATTCCAACGGTCGTGTTTCCGATGACCTGAAGACGATCAGCGATAGTTCGCAAGAAAAGGCGTGTGAGTTGCTCCGGTCGGGCTTTTACGGCATTTCGTCTTCTGAATCTTTGCTCAGGCGCGCGCGATACGGTCCTAACCTGATCAGTCATGAGCAGCGCGCGCCGGTTCTCCGTGAAATCTGGTCGCGCGCAAATAGCCCTCTGAACGCCCTTCTGCTATCACTGTCACTCGTATCCTATTCCCTTGGAGATATCCGCGCCGCGATCGTCATATCGGCGATCGTCATTCTTTCCGTCGGCATGGCCTTCATCCAGGAACACCGCTCCAGCAACGCTGCCGCGAAGCTTCGCGCCATGGTGCGGTCCCTTGCGACCGTTCACCGTCCTGAGGGCGCGATCGACAGAACCGAGGAGATCGCTGTCGAGGATCTCGTTCCAGGTGACGTTATACAACTTTCGGCCGGTGATCTTATTCCTGCCGACGTGCGTCTTCTGACGGCGACCGACCTCTATGTGAACCAATCCGCCTTGACCGGGGAGACAATGCCTGTCGAAAAGCAGGCAATGTGTCGCCCTCATCGAATGGAAAGCCCACTGGATCGAAAAAACCTCTGCTACGTAGGATCAAACGTCGTGAGTGGGTTTGGTCGCGCGCTGGTCATCAAGACAGGTGCCAGCACATTCTTTGGAGCGTTGGCCGAAAAGGTTGTAGCGCAACAGGAGAAAACCGCTTTCGATCGTGGGATCAATCGCTTCACTTGGCTTATGATCGGCGTCACGCTCGTCCTTGCTCCCCTCGTCTTTGTCATCAATTGGGTGACCAAGGGGGACTGGCTTCAAGCCCTGCTCTTTGCGGTCGCTATCTGCGTTGGATTGACACCAGAGATGCTGCCGATGGCGGTGACCATCAATCTCGCCAAAGGTGCTTTGGCCATGGCCAGGTCGCGGGTCATCGTCAAGCGTTTGAACGCCATCCAGAATCTCGGCGCAATGGACGTCCTTTGTACAGACAAGACTGGAACGCTCACGCAAGACAAGATTATCCTGAAGCAGCACGTCGACATGCATGGGAGGGATTCACAGAAGGTCCTGCATTACGCCTATCTCAACAGTTACTTCCAGTCGGGCCTGAAAAATCTCCTCGACATTGCGGTTCTGGAGCATGGCGACGTGCACGACGCTCTTGGAGTAGACGAGCATTTCGAAAAAGTCGGGGAGATACCGTTCGATTTTTCCCGGAGACGCCTGTCGGTTATCGTTGCCGATCGGCAAGACAGGCATGTGCTGATCTGCAAAGGAGCCGTTGAGGAGATATTCAGCGTCTCGACGCACTACGAGGATGCGGGAACGATTGGAACCCTGGATGCGGGACACCTGGAGACAGCAAAGAAAGAAACTGTAGTCTTGAACAAGAGCGGCTTTCGCGTCGTCGCGGTCGCCTACAAGGAAATGCAAGCGATAAAGACGAACTACAGCGTAAAGGACGAATGCGCTATGGTGCTTCTTGGGTATATCTCTTTCCTCGATCCACCGAAGGAGAGTGCGCCAAAGGCCATCGCGGCGCTAAAAGCCAGCGGCGTACAGGTCAAAATCCTCACAGGAGACAATGAGGTCATCACGCGAAAGATCTGCGGTGACGTTGGTATCGAAGTCGAGGATGTTCTTCTTGGTCCCGACCTTGAAAAAATGGACGATCACGCGGCCAGGACCGCGGCGGCTTCAATTCATGTATTTGCAAAGCTGACACCGGCTCAAAAAGAACGCATCGTCAATCTCCTGCAGGCAAGTGGCCGTGTCGTCGGTTTCTTAGGGGATGGAATCAATGATGGACCTGCGCTGAAGCGGGCGGATGTGGGGGTTTCCGTCGATAGCGCCGTCGACATCGCCCGTGAGTCGGCCGACATCATCTTGCTTGAGAAGAGCTTGCTGGTGTTGCGCGACGGCGTACTGGAGGGGCGAAGAGTATTTTCGAACATCACCAAGTACATCAGGATGAGCGCAAGCTCAAACTTCGGTAATATGTTCAGCGTCCTTGGGGCAAGTATTTTTCTGCCATTCATGCCCCTGACGGCAATTCAGGTCCTGACTAACAATCTGCTTTATGACATCTCTCAAACGGCCATACCTACGGACAGGGTGGACGAGGATTATGTATCCTTGCCAAGGCGATGGGACATCACCGGTGTTTTCAGATTCATGATACTGCTCGGACCGGTCAGCTCGATCTTCGACTATCTGACCTTCGCCGTCATGCTGATTTCGTTCGGAGCGTGGACCAATCCGGCACTATTCCAGACGGGGTGGTTCGTAGAATCGTTGCTCACTCAGACCTTGATCATTCATATCATCCGAACCGCGCGCATACCATTCCTTGAGAGCGTTGCCAGTCCAGCCCTTATCGTTACAAGTCTTCTCATAGCAGTGGTGGGTATTGCCTTGCCTTTCACAGGCCTCGGCGCGGCTCTCGGTTTCGTATACCTTCCGCTTCTTTACTGGCCATTGCTCGCAGTTATCCTTCTCCTCTACGCACTCCTTGCCCAATTGGTGAAGGTCTACTTTGTCCGCAGATGGGGCCCTTAAGACAGGAATGATCGTTGAAAACGCAATGACACCGTCGCCGATAACGATAGGCGAGTCCGCCACGGTCTTCGTTGCAGCGAGCCTCATGCTCCCAAATCGGATTAGCGGCCTTCCTATCGTGGACGATGACGGTGTGCTGATCGGTATGATCAGCGGAAGCGACTTCCTGAGGCGCCACGAACTCAAGACCGACCGCAGAAGATCATGGTTGCAGATTTTTCTGACAAGCCCAGGCAAAATGGCCGATGAATACGTTCGCACCCACGGCCGCCTTGTAAAGGAGGTGATGAACCCGCACCTGCTCGTCACAACTCCCACGGCAGCTCTTTCTGACGCTGTGCTCCTAATGGAGCGAAACTGCGTCAAACGGTTGCCAGTTGTTTCGGAGGGCAGACTGGTTGGCATCATTTCGCGATCCGACCTGTTGCGCGCGCTAGCGAGAACGCAAAACCCCTCCGTGCCGTCGGTCGAAGACACGAAGATCCAGGATGCCGTCGAGGCCGAGCTTGCGAAGCAAACCTGGAGCAGAAACGGACTCATCCGCTGTCAGGCGAGAAATGGGATAGCCGAACTTGCCGGTACCATCTTTGACGAACGCGAGAGGCTCGCTGCCAAGGTCGCCGCCGAGAACGTACCAGGCGTGAAATCGACAACAGATCACCTGATCTGGCTCGACCCCACTACGGCGTCGCCCTGCCACCACCGGCAGGCAACGAGGAACGGATTTAATGGTTGCTGTCGAGCGGGGCGCGAGGAGCCACGACTAAAAACGAACCAGGCTCCTCGCAAATGTCTCGGTATCTCATCCCCGCGACAGCGAGACTCTAGCAAAGGCGTGGTAAACAAACTCCTACTGCGCTGAGAAATCGGCGACACGGGCTGGAGCTTGGGAAAATTGCAGGGTCGCTCCGACCAGCAGCTGATTGGGCGAGGCGAGGTCGTCATCTCCACGAAATCAGCGCCCGACACATTCGGATCCGAAGCTGATCCTATGGTTACATTAGCAAAACACGATCTGCGAAATTACAAACGTTTGCTGTAAATGATATCCCAGATTGATCTCCATCAAGGAAGCCTTCGTTCCCTCCCCTAAACTTCCGCAGCTAGTATCGGTGAACCATTCAGGACCTGAGATCGTCTCTCCACGTCGATGCTGGTCCTGCTTTCGAGGCGGATTTTGCGAATGCTCATTGGCTGCAGCATGTTTGAGAGAACAAGGCGCGATAAGGAATTGAGCGATCGGCCTTTCGCGCATGGACTTGCGGCAGTGTTGTCGACCCATGAGCAAGCCGGTCAATCCGGTGTCCTTTTTAAAGCTAGCTACGGGACGCTTTGGATACGCAACCCACGACCCCGACCGTATTCATTGGCTCGAAGTCAAAAAGCTCGACTGCTGCAGCCGGATCGTCTTCCTTCGGAAAGGTGAGACGGTCGCTCGATCAAGAAGAAGAGCGATAAAGAGGGAAGGAGACAGACAATGCTGTCCACTGATCGGGATTCCAAACCGGGCGGCGAGCATTTCGCCGTTCCAACCCAAGGGGAAGTCGAAGGAAAGCTCATGGTGTCAGAATTGGTCGCTGTCGCCTGTCTCCAGGAACTCTTGAGGAAGGAACGTGCGCCAGTCATCGAAAGGGTTCGGCGTCGGATCCTGCGTGATCTGAAGCACCGCTGCCGCACGCTGCAACTCACCGCGGATGACGAAAAGACGACCGGTGACTATGCACTGCAGATTCTGGCTGCAGCTGTGGATGAAGCGAGATCCAGATAGAGTTACGGACAAGCGGGGATCCCCATGAGCAAGGACGTGGGCGTTGCTTTCAATGTCGGTTCATCGAGCGTGAAGATTGGCATGTTCGACATTGGCTCCGGGTGCGCGGAGCGTATTGGTCGCGCGACGTTACTCTTGGGTCAGCATCCACGGCTTAGATACCAGGTAGCCGACGAGGTCGAAGATATCGCACTACCTGCGGCGGAAAGCAGCTTCGGCACCAGGGCAACTTCAACCGTTCTTGATCGATTGTTGAACGGTGATTTTCACATTGGATTTGTCGGCCACCGTGTCGTGCACGGCGGGTTGGCCTTCAAAGGACCTGTGCTTCTGAACGGCAGCGTCATATCGCAAATCCAAAACTTGGCCCCCATGGCACCCCTTCACCAGAAACAGGCGCTGGATCTCATCGACGCTGTCTTTTCCCTATACCCCCGTGTGGTGCAGACAGCCTCGTTCGACACGGCCTTCCATGCCTCTCAATGCAGCCTCGCGAGCCGGTTGGCCATTCCCAACGCTATGCACGAAGCTGGCATACGGCGATACGGATTTCATGGTCTCTCGTATAAATATGTCGCAGGGTTCCTCAAGAAATTTGCGCCTTACGCCGGCGGCGGCAGAGTTGTGTGCGCCCATCTCGGATACGGCGCCAGTCTTTGCGGCATGGTCGATGGGGTCAGTATTGATACCAGCATGGGCTTTTCCGCTCTCGACGGCATCCCGATGGCAACGCGCCCAGGAGCGCTCGATCCAGGCGTGTTGATCCATCTGCTCAGATCGCAATTTCCCGATGCCGACAAACTCGAAGATTTTCTTTATCACCGGTGCGGCCTTCTTGGCGTCTCGGGAATAAGCGGTGATACCCAGGTCCTGCTAGAGGACTTCCGGCCGAGCGCCAGGGAAGCACTTGATCTGTTTTGTTTCAGAATTGCCGGAGAGATCGGTCGGCTTGCCGTATCGATCGGGGGCATTGACGCGCTGGTCTTTACAGGCGGCATCGGCGAACACCAGCCCGAGATCCGCAAAGGCATCGAAAGACACCTGTCATGGATGGGGCTTACGCTGAACGAAGCGGCCAACAGAACAAACGCACCCGTCCTTAACGCCAGGGACAGTGCTGTTGCAGCGTTCGTCGTCCACACAGACGAGGAGCAGGTCATCGCCGACGAAGCACTTGCTGTCATCAATCAACACCGACTTCGTTGAAGGAGTTCGAAATGGGAGACAACATCGCAATGCTCGACCAGGAGCTCGGGCTCATTGACCGCTATTGGCGCGCCGCAAACTATCTTTCGGTCGGTCAGATCTATCTCATGGACAACCCGCTTCTTAACGAACCACTGAGGCCCGAGCAGATCAAGCCACGGCTCCTTGGGCATTGGGGAACGACGCCGGGCCTGAACTTCATTTACGCTCACCTTAACCGCATCATCAAACACCGCGGCGCAGATATCCTTTACATATGCGGCCCGGGTCACGGCGGACCGGGAATGGTCGCAAATACCTATCTGGAAGGGACCTACAGCGAGGTGTATCCGGAGGTAACGGAAGATGCCGACGGCCTACGCAGGCTCTTCAAGCAATTCTCGTTTCCTGGCGGGATTCCGAGCCATGTGGCGCCAGAAACGCCCGGTTCGATCCACGAAGGCGGCGAGCTTGGCTATGCTCTCGTTCATGCTTTTGGGGCCGTCTTTGACAATCCGGGCCTGGTCGTAGCCTGCGTCGTTGGCGACGGAGAAGCCGAAACCGGCCCTCTGGCTGCCGCCTGGCATTCCACCAAGTTTCTCAATCCAGTCCGCGACGGGGCGGTCCTACCGATCCTGCATCTCAACGGTTACAAAATAGCCAATCCGACAGTCCTCGCCCGCACACGCGATGGCGACCTCGAAAGCCTGTTCTGGGGCTATGGCTACCAGCCGATATTTGTCGAGGGACATGACCCGGCAGAGATGCATCGGAAAATGGCAAAGGCCCTCGATGAAGTTTTTGATCTCATCGAAGCCCTCCAAAGGGATGCCCGCTCGGCCAGTGAGTATGAAGGCGTCCCACGATGGCCAATGATCGTCTTACGCAGCCCAAAAGGCTGGACCGGTCCGAAAGAGGTCGATGGCAAGAAGGTGGAGGATTTCTGGAGAGCCCATCAGGTTCCCGTTTCAAACTGCCGCGCCGACGAAGGCCATCGCAAGATCCTCGAAGACTGGATGCGAAGCTATAAGCCAGAGGAATTGTTTGACTCCCGCGGCCGCCTGAAGGAGGAGCTGCGCGAGCTAGCACCCAAAGGCGAAAAGAGAATGGGTGCGATAACATTTGCAAATGGCGGGCGACTGCGAACGGAACTCATCCTCCCGGAAATTGCGCAACACGCAGTCGAGCTCGGCGATCGCGGGTCGAACCTGATGCAGTCGACGGAGGTTCTGGGACGGTATTTGCGTGACGTCCTTCGCCTCAACGCCGCCCACAGCAACTTTCGTATCTTCGGACCTGACGAAACCGAGTCCAATCGTCTCGGGAGCGTTTTTGAGGAAACGGACCGGGTCTGGATGCAAAAGATCGAGGACTACGACGTTCATCTTGGCCGCGATGGAAGGGTCATGGAGGTCCTCAGCGAGCATCTCTGCCAGGGTTGGCTCGAGGGCTACCTTCTCACCGGACGCCACGGATTCTTTTCGTGCTACGAAGCGTTCATCCATATCGTTGACTCGATGTTCAACCAGCATGCAAAATGGCTAAAGGTATCTCGCGAACTGCCGTGGCGAAAACCGATCTCATCACTGAACTACCTTCTTACGTCGCATGTCTGGCGGCAGGACCACAATGGCTTCTCCCACCAGGACCCCGGCTTCGTGGATCTCGTCGCAAACAAGAAATCTGACATCGTTCGAATTTACCTTCCTCCTGACGCCAACACCCTCTTATGGACCGGTGATCACTGCCTTCGCACCTTTAATCGCATCAATGTGATCGTGGCTGGAAAACAACTGCAAGCACAGTACTTGTCGATGGATGAAGCCATCTTGCACTGCGAGGCTGGCCTTGGCGTCTGGGACTGGGCGAGCTTCGAAAACGATACCCTGACCCCTGACGTCGTGATGGCATGCGCCGGCGACGTGCCAACGATGGAAACGCTTGCGGCGGTCATGCTTCTCCATGAAGCGATTCCTGAACTGAAGATCAGGACCGTCAATGTCGTGGACCTTTTGAGCCTGCAAGATCCGGATCAACATCCCCATGGGATGGACCATCAGAGGTTCGATGAAATTTTCACGGCCGACAAGCCCGTCATCTTCGCTTATCACGGCTATCCGAGTCTCATTCATCGCTTGACCTATAGACGGACGAACCACGAGAACATCCATGTGAGAGGCTTTATAGAGGAAGGAACGACGACCACGCCGTTCGATATGGCTGTTATGAACGAAATCGATCGGTATCATTTGGCACTGGAGGCGATCAGACGGATTCCAGGTCTCGCCGTTAAGGTGCCGGACGAGGTGCAGGCGCTGAATGCCAAGCTTGTCGAACATGCTGCTTTCATCAGGCAATACGGCGAGGACATGCCAGAGATTGCTGGCTGGAGATGGCGGCGTGTGGAGCACTGAGGCTATACGCCGCGGTTACCGTCACTGATCTGAACCGTTCAAACTGTATCGCTTTGGTAGAGGTTTCCGCTGCCTTTTCCTGGCTAGAAAAGGCACGGAAGAGGCTGAAACGAAGTCGGCTCAGTACGACTGACAAATGTGACAGTCATCGGATTGTAGATGCCCACAAGTTCGTAGAGTTCGCGGGTGATGTCGTCCGCCTCGCCGGCGCGTATGGCAATCACCCCCTTCCTCGTGGCCAGTCATCGCGGCTAGGATGACGCTCCGCCGTGTTTCGATATGCCGCCGCCTCCCTCCGCCCGACCTCTGTTTGCAGTCGCGGCTGTAGCAACTGGAAGCTCGACGACGGACAAGCCGCCAAGCCGACAGGCAACCTTAGTGTGGTGCAAAGCCGATTCTTGGAAAATGATCACGAGGAGGTTTTTCCCGTCCCAGCTTCAATTCTATGTCTTAGCGTGTGAAGCATCTTCCACTGCCCCACTCGCAGCAAGCCAGATGGTCACTGCCGCTGCCCCTGCGTCAGGACTGCCGACTACGCGCCCACCGATATAGCTGGCCCGCCCAAGCTTTGGCCGCATGTCAATCGTTCGTCGCATGCCCCCCTCTGCCGCCGTCACGGCTCGTTCCCATGCTTCCTTCAGAGGAAGTCCCGCGGCGATTTGCTCCTCGAACGTTGAGGCCGCGGGTTGCAATGCGTCTACCATTGTGCGGTCGCCGGGCCTTGCTCCGCCCAGTTCGGATATCGCCTGGACGGCGGCCGCAAACGCAGCGGCGACATCGCTCGCAGACGGCTCGTCGATCGTAGCCAGATGCCTGGACGCCCGCATCAGTCCGGCAGCGTAGAAGGGACCTGAACTCCCAGCGATTGCTCTTCTGACACGATCGGCGGCTGTAGATAACCCTTTTGAGACGGAAGAGAATGCGCCCTCCGGTAGGTCCAGGATGGCCTCAGCCCCGCGACGCATGCTCGCCCCGAGATCGCCGTCACCCGAAATTCCGTCCAGCGTGGCAAGGTGATCTTCCGCTGCAATCAATGCGCGTGCGGCGGAGGCAAATATCTCCTGCAGACGCCGGCCGGCGGGTGAGACGTTTGCTTGATCTTCCTGCGCCACAATCGGGAGATCGTGCGGACTGGGCACTGCCACCAAGGGCTCCGCGTTCACAAGGCCGCCGCCCGGCCAGGCTTGCGCTTCGACCGGCATATCGAAAAACGGCAAGTCTCGAGATGTCACAGGCATGACCGACAGTGAAAATCCTTGCATATCGAGCGCTGATAGGAACGTGCCAGCCCAGGCCCGTACAACCGTCACCCCACCCTTGGCGAGGCTTCGTAGTGCGCTTCTGGCGAGGATTGCAAGCTCTAGCGGCGGCGTTGAACCGAGCCCGTTCACGAGCAGAACGGCCTCGTCTCCTCTCCGGACCTTGCCGTCAACCAGGATCGTCTTCAAAGTCAGTTCGACCAATTCATCGGCGCTCGCAATCTCCATGCGGAAAACTCCCGGCTCGCCGTGAATGCCGAGCCCAACCTCGACTTCCTTCTCTCCAAGGACAAAACCAGGTTTCCCGACGGAGGGGAGGATGCAGGTTCCGAGCGAGATTCCCATCGAGGAAACCCGCTGTGCTGCATCTCTCGCGATTGCGGCCACAGCCGCAAGGCAATGTCCTTGAGCCGCTGCGGCTCCTGTTATCTTGTGAACGAGAACCGTGCCGGCGAGGCCGCGCCGTCTGTCTGGAGCTACCGTATCGCGCAAAGCGGCATCGTCAGCGACAACAACAATCTCGACCGGAATCCCCTCTGCCCTCGCGATTTCGGCTGCAAGTCCAAAGTTCAGCCTGTCGCCGGTATAGTTCTTGACGATGAGCACAGCACCGGCCGGCCCACTGACGGCCCTGATGGCAGACAGTACGGCGTCGGAACTCGGCGACGTGAAGACGTCACCCGCAACCGCAGCCGTCAACATGGATCGGCCCACGTAACCTGCATGTGCCGGTTCATGTCCGCTTCCACCACCAGAGATCACGGCAACGGGACGAGCCGCTGCGTCTGGCAGGCCGGATTGTATGACGATGTTCTCGTCGGAAAGAAGGGCAGTGCCAGGCGATAGCGCAACGGCACCCTCCAGCGCTTGCCGGACGACCTCTTCCGGGCGATTTATCAGTTTCTTCATCTGCACTCCTGATTGACTCGACTTTTGATTTCCGTGGTGATTGGGACCTGGCTAGTACCTACGGACAGGTTCTGGCAAGAAGACTTGGCAGGGCACTGCGGTGGGCTCGAAGCCGCGCGCGTCCCTGTAACCGGTGCTCGATAATTCGGGCGGCAATAGAAGCCGGCCATGCAAGGCTGAAATAGAGCAATGCCGTAAGCGCGAAGACGTGCAACGGAAGGAAACTCTCAGACATCAGTTCGCGTGACACCAAAGTCAGCTCAGGAACAGATATTAGGGCGCAGATCGAACTGTCCTTCATAAGAGACACGAGATTGATCAACAAAGGTGCTACCGTCTGCCGGATGGCCTGCGGCAATAGAATAAGCCTGAAGGCTGCCAGTGGCGTCAGACCGGCAGCAAGAGCAGCCTCGCGCTGACCAGCGGAAATTGCACAGAAACCGGCACGAAAAACCTCCGCCAGGTAGGCCGCATAGACCGCGGAAAGCCCGAGCGTACCGGCCATGAATGCCGACAAGGTAACGCCCGCTCCCGGAAGAGCGAAATAGAGCAGATAGAGGATCACAAGAATGGGCACGCCGCGAGCAACCGTAATGTAGACGCGCGAGACCAGTTGCGGAACAAGTGCACGCCGCGAGCGCAGGTACTCGATCAACATGGCCAGCATGACAGCCAGACAGAATCCTGACGCGGTTAAAGAGAGGGTCAGGTGAAGTCCGTGAAGGAGACGCGGACCCCAGTCAGCGATGTTGTTGGAAATGATTTCAATGAACATCATCCAATCCCCAGTTTCTGCTCGATCAGGGCGACGGACCGCGCAACGACGCTGGTCAGGATCAAATAGACAGCGGCAGCACCGGCGTAGATCAGTGTCGTCTCGAAGGTTTCGTTGACGAGCTGTCTTGCATTGAAGAGGATCTCGGGCGCGGCGATGGCCGCGACCAGGGACGTATCTTTGACAAGCGAGACCGCGTAGTTTCCGATGGAAGGGAGCGCCAGTCTCAACCCCTGCGGGACCACGATCAGCCGGAATGCAGCGAACGGCGTGAGGCCGATTGACGCCGCTGCCTCGCTTTGCCCGACCGGGACGGATTGAAATCCCGAGCGGAAGATATCGACGCAGATAGCACCGCCGATCATGCCTAATCCGGCGACGCCCGCTGCGATTGAGGACAGCCTGAGCCCGAGCGACGCCAGACCGAAGTAGAGAAGAAAGAGGAAGGTCAGGCTCGGAATGTTGCGCAGGCTCTCGACATAGAAACGGATGGCGATCCGCAGCAGGCTGTTGTCTGACAGAAATTCACTGGTTGCCAGAGCGACGCCGATAATGAGAGCCACGATGAGCGATCCAGCGGTCACCTCGATAGTTACTGCCGCTCCTGAAACGAGTGCTCCTGCAAGCGTGCCAGCAAAAGTGTCATCCATGATCCCGTCCCCCAAGCTGCAGGCTCGCAAGAAACTGCTTCAGGCGGGGCGTTTGCGGGTCATCCAGAACCGTCTTGGCCGGACCTTCCTCAATGATACGGCCGCCATCCATGAAGATGATGCGATCGGCAACCTCGCGCGCAAAGGCAATTTCATGCGTGACGAGCACCATCGCCCGACCTTCTTGCGCGAGTTCCTTTATGACTGTCAGGACCTCCCCGACCAGTTCCGGGTCGAGCGCGGACGTCGGCTCGTCGAAAAGCAGCAACTTCGGCTGCTGGGCAAGCGCGCGGGCGATCGCAACACGCTGCTGCTGTCCGCCAGAGAGCCGATGCGGCATATCATCGGCCTTCTGCGAAAGATGGACCTTTGCGAGCAGTTCGCCAGCAAGCTTGTCCGCCTCTCGATGCTTCAGCCCCCTAACTTTTATCGGCTGCAGTGCCACGTTGGCGCGAACTGACAAATGTGGCCAGAGATGGAAGTGCTGGAAAACCATGCCTATGTCGGCTCGTTGCGGCGCCATCTCACGTTCACTCATCAAACGCCCGTTCCTGCGACGACCGATCAGTGTCCCTTCCAGGCGAATTTCGCCTTCGCTTGGCGGCTCGAGGAAATTGATCGCTCTTAAACAGGTCGATTTGCCCGATCCACTGGGGCCAATCAGCACAACGCGCTCTCCCCGACGCAAATTAAAGGAGATGCTGTTGAGAACCCTCAACGGTCCAAATGACTTTCCGAGGTCTTTAACCTCAAGAAGCACGTCGGCGGCCATCGTGACCTCCTTTTCTGTGAAGAGCGGCCGTTTTACCGGCCGCTGATGTTCAATGGTTACAAACCGGTGGTTTCCAATCGGCAGGTCGGTCGACGCCTGCCCTGAAATTCTCTGCAGACGGTGTGTAGTTTGCCTCGCTGATATTGCCGTAGAGCTTGCCGATCGACTTGATCTGGCACGAGGCCCATAGGCCACGGATCTCCTTGCTCAGTGCCGCCGCCAGGTCTGCATTTTCCTTGGATAGACCGAACACATATTGACGCCCGAGGCCGGTCAGGAGTGGGAAGTCAGGGTTGTTATCGGTGAAGGCCAGGTTGACGAGACCCCAATCAGGGTTCTTCGACAGCGCATAGTCGATGACCGGTGGGTCTCCGACCAGCGCTTCGACACGACCAGCCAGCAGGTCGCGCAGCGCAGCATCAGTGCTGTCGTAAAGCGATAGCTCCAGGCCCGGGATCTTCCTGAGCTCCGGCAGGAAGGAGAATCCCGTCATCGATCCGACCTTGCGGTTTTCCAGATCCTTGAGGCTATGCCACCCAGCGTCCTTCCTGGAGGTGATACCATTCTGGAAATAGCCGGTCGGGTCGCTCATCGACAGGGTTTCGGCCCGTTGCTTTGTCCAGGCGACATTGCCTCCGATGACATCCACACGACCTGTCTGCACCGCCGCAATTGCGCCTGACCACTCCATCGGAACCGGCCTTATTGTCAAACCCAGCTTTTCGGCAGCAATCTGCAGGATGTCGCCGTCATAGCCGGCAAGTTTTCCACCGCGCGCCACCAGCCCCGGCATATCACCAGTGATGGCGACAGAAAGAACGCCCGGTTCGGCAAGGTGATAAGCCGGCTCGGCGGCAAACGCAGAGCTCCATTGAAGGCTTGCCGTCAACGCAAGCGCTCCTCCAAGCAGTTGAACGAAGGAATATCGCACGTCTGTTCCCCTTTCTTTTCCTCTTTCAGGGTTGGCCCGCCGGCGTGAGTGCCGGCTGGAATCGTGTCATGGACAGGCCGGCAATCGAAGTCGGCGAGTGACCATCAAGACAAAGTTCGCTAAGGACTGCGCCCACGGCTGGCCCCAGCTGGAAACCATGACCGGAAAAGCCAAAGGCATGAAAAAGACCGCTCACGTTCGGACTTTCCCCTACAATCGGAAGGCCGTCTGGCATGCGCCCCTCGATGCCGGTCCAGCTGCGGACGAGGAGAACATTGGCAAGCTGAGGCACCATGGCGATCGCCTCGGCAGCAGCTTCCATTGTCACGTCAGCCAGAGGTCGGGCTCGTTGCAAGTCCCGATCGGCAGAGCCGAGACCTGCCCCGAAAATGACGCTGCCATGGGCTGCCTGGCGGATGTAAATACCGCCTCCGCAAATTCCGAGATTCGGTCCGATAAAAGGTGCGATGGGTTCTGTCACGCACATGTTCGGCGCCATGACTCCCTCTTCGACATGATCGTCGAATTGCGCAGCGAATGCCGAACCCCAGGCCCCCGCCGTATTAACGAGGCGCCGCGCCTTGACAGGAACCGGATCGTTTTCGAGATGTAAGACAAATCCTTCCGCACAAGTGGCCGCGGTTCTGACGGCTACACCCTCGCGAATGTGAGCGCCCCAGGCCCGGGCGGCGCGCGCGAAGGCAGGCGCCACAAGACGTGGATTTGCCTGCCCGTCCTCGCCGCAAAACGAACCACCCGGATAGTGCCCGGAAAGATAGGGGAAGCGGCGCTTCAGATCGCTGGCATCGAGGATTGCAGCATAGATGTCGTGCTCGGCAAGCAACCGCTGATGCGCGATCAGCTCCATCATATCCACGTCATTGCGGGCGAGTTTCAAATGGCCGGTCACCGCGAACTCACAGCTGGTGCCAACCAGTTGCTTCAGATTACCCCAGATGGCGCGGCTGCGCCTCGACAGTGGGAGCTCCGCCGGATGGCGTCCTTGTTGACGCACGCCACCATAGTTCACGCCGCTAGCCTGGGCGCCGCACCGCCCTCGCTCCAGCAGGACCACGGATGCGCCTTTCAAAGCCGCGTGCAGTGCCGTGGAGCACCCCGCAAGGCCGCCCCCGATAATGGCGAGGTCATAGAGACTGGTCATGACAGTCCCTTTGCAAGCTCGCAAAGTGGAACCGGCTTGATCGGAGCCTGAGCGCGGATGCGACCAACAGACTCGATCGGGACGCCACCGGTTGCCGCAATAAGCTCAGCCGTGGCTTGTCCGCAGATACGGCCCTGGCACCTGCCCATGCCCACGCGACAAAACGCCTTTATCCGATTGATCTCGGTCTCGCCTGACGCAAGCACTGCCTGCCGGATTGTGCCGGCCGTCAACTCTTCGCAACGGCATACCGTAACCTCGTCGGGAATTTCCGAAGCCTTCGCGTGCGGATACGCAAAGACCTTGTCCAGTGCCCTCCTGAATCGCGCCGATCTCTCCACAAGTCGACGATCGCGGCGCAAACGCGCGTGGGCACCATATCCAGCGTCGACGAGCAATGCAGAGGCAGCAATTCTTCCTGTTAACTCCGCAAGCCCGCTGCCTCGAACTGACATCCCATCGCCGGCAAGATAGACGTTCGATATCGTCGAGCGCCCGTCGAGATCTGCGCGTGGCAGCCATTGCCGTTGTCCCGTGTCGAAATCGAATTCAGCGCCGAGCAGATCCGCGATTTGAGACTCGGCTTTTAAACCATGCCCGATCGCTAGCGCATCGCAGGCCAGGATCCTCTCGCGCCGGCGGTGCCTGAAAACCAATGCGGCGACTTTTTCATCAGCGCCACAGATCACTTCGATGGGTTCGGCGCCCTGATGAATGGCAACGCCTCGTGCCCGCAGTGCAGCCATGTAGTAGAGACCTCTGACGAAGATGGCCTTGCCGCTCGCCAGTGCTGGAACATGGCGCCAGGCACGATGCGGTCTGCCCGTCTCGAGAACGGCAACTACGCACGCGCCTGCCAAGGCATATTGGTAGGCGACGAGATAAAGTAACGGACCAGTACCCGCAAACAGGACGCGGCGGCCAACGAGGGAAGCATCTGCCTTTAGGGCGACCTGAGCGCCGCCGAGACTGTAAACTCCGGGAGCAGTCCAGCCCTTAACCGGAAACAGGCGATCCATCGCCCCCGATGCGATGACGAGGCTCGACCATGGTTGCACGGAAGCCCTGCCGGCATTGACGACGTGGAGCATCCCAACGGCCGCGCCCCAGATCTGGGTGTTCGGCCGGTAGTCAATGTCGCTCCTCAATGACGCGACTGCGTTGAAATTTGCGAGAGCTCTTGCGGTATCGAACCCATAGAGCTGCCTTGTCGGTCGCATCAGCTCCGGTTGCGGTTGCCGAAAGACCTGCCCGCCAAATTCAGGTGCCTCATCAATGAGGACTGGTTTCACACCGGCCTCAACGAGTACGCCAGCTGCCGCAATGCCCGCGGGACCGGCGCCTATGATCACGATCGGCGCAGTCATGGCAGGTCCTCCCGTGTTGTCATCAGCTGCATTCCCTCCTCGACGCGGGTCGTACAGGCCCGCAATCGACGACCGTCCGCCTGCCAGATCCAGCAGTCCTGGCAGGCGCCCATCATGCAGAAACCGCCGCGCCTTTCTTTCGAGAACTCGGAGTTGCGCACGTAGCCAATCTCGGAGCGGAGAGCGGTCAGGACGCTCTCGCCCCGCCTTGCTGATACCGGGCGCCTGTCAACGGTGATGTTGACTGGCGCAGCCACGGCTACGACCAGCCGTGGCGGCCCGGAATCCTGCTTTCTGGCCATTTCGAACCTCACTTCCGCATTTGTTGTTGACAGGCTATGCATCCACATTATGGATGTCAACGCGTGTAACTATCCACTTTCAACTTGTTCTTACTGGGGATGTTCGAAACTTGAGTACTACCTTGAAGAGTATTGGAGCTTTTGGGGATTCCTACGCCCTGATGGCGTTGGCAAATTCCTGCAGAGCGGCAACGAATGTGCCCGAACCTGCTCTTGACGCCGCCCGCAGAACCCTCCTGGACACCTTGGGTGTTTCGGCAGCGGGTTCCGCGACTGCCGGCGGCAATGCCTCCCATGCTGCCGCCCCGACCATCTGGGGCAGCGGAGGCTCTTCCGTCTGGTTTTCCGCGACGAAACTGCCGCCAGCGGGAGCGGCGTTCGTGAATGCGACCTATGCTGCTGCCCTGGATCTCGATGATGGTCATCGAGGGGCATCCGGACATCCGGCGGCTGCAATTATCCCGGCCGTCCTTGCGGTCGGCCAAACGACAAATGCCAGTCCGGCACAGCTGTTGACTGCCATCGTGCTCGGCTACGAGGTCGCCGTCAGGGCCTCGGCCGCGCGTGACATCGCAAGCCTGCGCACGACCGACAGCGGGCTATGGTGTGGTCTTGGCGTCGCAGCGGCTGCAGGGTGGCTAGCCGGCCATTCCACGCCAGTCATTGCGCATGCGATGGCGATCGCCGGGCAGACGTCGACATCTCAGGCCGCGACCGGCTGGACACAGCTTGGCCACACCGTCAAGGAAGGGATCCCCTGGGCTACGGCAAATGGTCTCCAGGCCCTTGCTCTGGCGGCTAGCGGCCACAGAGGACCATTGGATCTTCTCGACGATCCTGTTGCTTACGATCGTGCCGCGCTCATTGAAAACTTTGGACGCGACTGGGCGATCGAGCAGGCCTATTTCAAGATCTACAGCTGCTGTCGGTGGGCTCATGCCGCAATTGATGGTGCGCTCATCCTCAAGAGTCTGATGCAGGTCTGCGACAGTGAGATTGAAAGCATCGTCGTCGAAACCTTCGATCGGGCGTTGACACTTCCCAACCAGAGCGAACCGCAATCGAGCGAGGCCGCGCAATACAGCATCCCCTTTTGCGTTGCTCTTGCCTTGATCCATGGTCCCGAGGCACTGCTGCCGCTCAAGGACGATCACCTCAAGGATCGGTCCGTGACCAATCTTGCTGGGCGAATTCGATTGACGAGCGCAGATGACTATATCGGCGTCTTTCCCGCCGCCACGCCAGCACGTGTCACCATGATCGCCAACGGCCGCCGCCACAAGACAGTCGAGATTTGTTTGCCCAAGGGTGAACCTAAAAATCCGCTATCGGATGCAGATCTGAAGCGAAAGTTTGAAAGGCTCGCTTCCATGGGGGCTCTGACCGCGGACGTCGCGCAAGAGATCTTCGATGTTGTGAACCGTCTCCGCTTTCATGACGCGACCGATCTTTTCGCCGCGCTTGGACCGCGCGAGAGCAGCAAACTGGACGCGCTACGGACGTCGGTGGTCGGCGACTGACGCGGAACGGACAAACGAATCTACATCTGCGACCGAGCGGCTCGAACAGGCTGCACAACAGCCTGACTGTTGCACAGCTCCGTTCTGCTCGGGCATGGTTGCCCGGCCGATCGGAGTTTGGAGCGAAACGGAAGCGCTGGCAAATCTTTCGGGTCATCCGGTCTGCATAAGAACTTACTTGGAAGTCGGGCCGGCGCGGCCTTGCGACCAACAACGCTTTCTGCCATTCATCGAAGGACATGACGCGGAAAAAGCAATCCAAAAATGGGCGCACGGCCAGACCAAAATCGCTCTTGAAACAGCTGGCAGCCGTCCCGGAGAAGCTCTTCACGGGAAAGTTTAGGCAGCAATTCGCGGCCATATGCTTTCGATACAAGGCCGATCGGCAAACGATCGAGATTCTGATGGTCACATCCCGCGACAGTGGACGCTGGATCATCCCCAAGGGTTGGCCGATAGAAGGCAAGGAGCCTTACAAGACGGCTGCAATCGAGGCATTTGAAGAAGCTGGTGTGCGTGGGAAAGTCAGGAAGAAACCGATCGGCAGATACACCTACCTGAAGCTGCTGGGAGATGGCGACGTTGTGCCTTGTATCGTCGATGTCTTTCAAATCGAGATCAAAGAGTCGCACGGAAACTTCAAGGAGCGTGGCGAGCGAACGATTGTCTGGGTAAGTCCGGACGAGGCAGCTCGACGCGTTCGCGAGGTAGAGTTGAAGTCACTGCTAGTGGAATTCAAGCCGCAACGGCGTCGACCCACGCCCAAGTGACGAGCGAACGAGCGAGCTGCCGCCGATTTGAGCCCAGGCTCGCCTGGCTTTCGATCAGCCAGCATCATAAGGAGCGGCGAGCGCCTTCTGGTGTAAGGAGACGGCCCATCGCGCAACTCCGGCAAGAGTCGTCTCTTTGAATCCAACTTCAGAAATCCTCCTCAGGCGCGGCCATGCCGTTTACATTGTCGTCGCGATGTATATGGAATCGCACCAAAGAAAATGCGGAAACGACATGGCCAAGGAAGAGATCGCGGGAACCGGCACGCAATTACTCGATCGAGCGGTCGCAATCCTGAAATATCTGGGAGAAGTTGGGCAGAGCGGCGCCTCGATGGCGAGGATCGTCGAGGCTATGGAACTCAAGCAGCCGACTGTCCATCGCATTGTGACCGCGCTCGAACGGCACGGATTGGTTGATCGCGAACGTCAGACCAAGAGATATAGGTTGGGGCTGGCCCTCTTTGCCATGGGCGCTGCAGCAGCTGACGGAACCGGGCTGCGGCAGCTCGCCCGCCCGGCGCTGATGCGTCTTGCTGCAACGACCGGCGATTCCGTGTTCCTCATGGCGCGCGCGGGCTTTAACACCGTGTGCGTCGACAGACAGCAGGGTACATATGTGATCGACAGCCTCACCGGCCATATAGGCGGACAAATCCCGATGGGGATCGGGCCGGCGAGCCAGGCGATCCTGGCCTTTCTGCCACAGGCCGAAGCAGACGTCATCCTCGACCAGAATGCTGCGCTCTATAAACAGTATGGTACGTTCACAGCCCGCAAGATCAAGGACGCGATTAAGAAGATAAGGACCGACGGCTATGCGCTCGATAACGGCGAACTGGTCGCCGGCATATCGTCTATCGCGGTTCCTGTCTTGCCGCCCGGTAGAGACGCGATCGCCTCGCTCGCCATCAACCTGACGAGCCCACGACTAACCGAGGGCCGCCTGCCAGAGCTCGTTGCGTTGCTGACGACTGAGGTGCGAAAGATCGAGGCGCAGCTCAACCCGCTGGCGGAGTAAGCCGTGCAAGGCCAGGGCGGGACTGGATCTGTTATCCAGCGCTAGGCCAAGTTCTCGAAGCCGGCATCGAGGGCCACCTCCTTCAGGCCAAGAGATGAAAGAATGAGGCTCGGGCGGGAGCCGTGCTTCTGGCAGAGCTGTTCAAAGGCTGCCCTGTCGAAGCCATGTCGGGACCTGAAATAGTGATGGTGAATTCCGCTCAGCACCAGAGCGGACGAGATATTTGCCTGATTGGCGCCAGTTATATCCGTTGCGAGGCTGTCTCCGATCGCAAGCACCCGATTGGGCGGCAGCTGTAGCATTCCCAGCGCCTTTTGATAGGTCGGCAAAGCCGGCTTCCCAAACCGATAAACTCTACCTCCGAAAGACTCATACTCCGCCGCCACCACTCCAGCGCAGGCAACCTCCCGGTCGCCGATCAATACGCTCAGATCCGGATTTGCGCAGATGAGCGGCAAGTTGCGCGCTGCCGCCTCTTTCAATGCCGCAAAGCCCGCAGTTTGCCCCGATGTCCCCGTAGCGAGAACAAAGTCCGCATCCGATACATCTGCCACTCTCGCGAAAGCCAGACCGGTCAGAAGCCCTGATAGCTCGTCGGGTCCAATGTGGAAGAACCTCGACCCCAAGGTTGGCATGAAGGAAGGTTCCCGCTCCGATAAAGATTCGAATACGAGCTCACCCGAGGTAATCAATGCGTCGTAATATCCCACGTCGATTTTCATCGACTGAAGCCGAGTTGCCACCTGCTGTGTCCGTCGCGGTGAATTCGACAGCAGGCAGATCCTTTTGTTAATCGATCTAAGGTGGCGAAGCACGTCAAGCGCCGGCGGAAATGAGCGGACGCCGTCATGGAGGACACCGAAGAGATCGATGATAAAACCTTCAAAGCTCTCCGCAATGTTCCGGAATGTCGGCTGGTCGCCGTTAAAATTCCGCATCATCTTTCCCTTTCACCGAATGGCACTGCGTGGTGTGGCGAGGTGGGCAACGACCGCGCAAAGCACAAGGCTTCCGCCGCAGGCAGTTTGCCAGGACGGACGCATGCCATATGCAAGCCAGACGGATATGATCGAAAGCGGCATTTCAGCCAGGGAAAGCAACGCTGTCTCTGCTGGCGGGAGCTGGCGTGCGCCTTTGGCATAGAAGACCAGGCCAAGCGTCATCTGAAACAAAGCAAACGCCGCAAGAAGACAGGCCTCGCGACCTGTCACGGCAAGGTGATCGCCAATGGATGCTGCCACCACCATCGAAATGGCGTTGGAGAGCGCTACCATCCCCAGAACCGTTGGCGTCTTCGACATCCTAAAGGCAATGGTCATTACTGCCATGCAGCTTGTCATTGCCAGCGCCAGTGCGTCTCCCAAAATGCGCAAGCCTGACGACACCGAACCTGAGAAGATGAATATGGCACCCGCGGCAGCAAGAACGCCGAACGCCGTCGTTCGGCTCGATGCGGTTTCATTCGAGACCACAACAGCAATCATGGTTGTCAACAATGGAAGAGACGCATGAATGACCGCGACATTGGCTACCGATGTGAGGCGCAGAGCAGCGATGAAAAACAGTGTTGCCAATGCTGACATTGTGCTTGCCAGCAACGCATGGCTGTCAAAGCCAATCAAAGCGCGGAGATCACGTTGATGGACGAGAAGCAAAACGGTAAAAATTAGGGCAAAGGCGCTGCGCCAGAAGACAACCGCTAAAAGCGGCGCCTTCAAAAGACCCATGAACAATCCCGCCGTGCTGAACATGGCGGCTGATACCAAGACGAAGAGCGAAGCAAGGTGACGAGGTTTCAAGTCTGCTCTCCCGCGCTATTTGTGCGATAACGGCGCTGGCTGGACTGACCGAGCCTTGTAAGCAATTCCTGCGGTATCGTTGCTGCAGGGCCAGCTAACTTTTCCACCGGCTGACTTGTGCTTATGAGTTCCACCCAGAGACCCGGTCGCCTGAGTGCGGCAGGAATATCCGTCACGTCGATGGCAGCGTATTCCATTGACACCCTGCCAACCACGGGTGCGCGATAGGAGCCAACCTCGACCGACATCCGGTTGGCAAGCGACCATGGGAAGCCATGCGCATAACCTGCAGCAATGACTGCGATCCAGGTCGGACGCGACGTGCGAAACGTCGCCATGTAACCGACTGTTGCTCCAGCCTGAAACAAACGCGTATCAACAATCCGGGCGCGTAGCCTTATGACGGGCAGGAAGGGATCGGTCTTGAAGTCGGCATTGCCGATCCCGAAAATGGCCGAACCGATACGCACCTGATCAAAACGATAGGCCGCGCCGAGCAACAATCCGGAGGATGCTGCAAGACTGCGCCGTACATTTCCAAGCAGGCCGGCAATCCCGATGAACCGGTCTCGCTGCAGAGCGTTCAGCGGATGTCGTGGATCATCTGCGCAGGCAAGGTGGCTCATCACCAGGACTGGGGAGCGTTGATTCAGATGGATGAAGCGGCAGACATCAGACTGGTTCAGCCCCAACCTCGAGAACCCCGTTTCGAGATTCATCGCATATGAGTAGCCCATAGATGTGATCGCTCTGGCCTCACCAAGCGTATTGCAGACCGGAACAAGGCGATCGTGCCGGTATTGTGCTTTGCGTCGCGCGCGATATCCCGAGAGCACGAAAATATCGGCATCCGGAAGCCGACGTCTGATCCGCACTGCTTCGTCCACATCGGCTGCAAAAAAGCTCTTGCATCCGGCGCTTGCAAGGGACGAGACAACGGGGTCGACCCCCAACCCGTAGGCGTCGCTCTTGACCACCGCGCTCACATCGACCTTCTCGCCAACCAGACGCTTCACTGCCTGGAAGTTATGTTCGATAGCCTGGAGATCGACGAGAAGTCGGGGCTTTGATGCGTTCGACATGCGGCGCTCGCATTAGCTGTGTCATTATGCGTTCCAATTTTCGGTTGCAGTTTAGATCAAGCTAATGCACAATGCAATCTATTGATGTCTTGAGAGAGCAATAACCGCATCACGAGCAATGGAGGGATATGATGACACCCAATCGTCAAACGAAGATTCTCGTTATCGGACAGGGCGTGCTTGGCGGCGACGTTCTGGATCTGCTGTTGCAGAGTGGCGCGCCGCTTGCGCTTACGGTTGGCGCACGCAACCAGGAAAAAGCGTTGCAGCGGATCAACCTTGCGCGCTACACGGCTCTCAACCTTGGTCAATCGCAACCCGTCGATCTGGTGACCGTCGACCTCATGGAGGTGGAGCAGACGGCTGATCTCATCGAAAGGTTAAAGCCCGACATCATCTTCAATGCCACAACACTGCACAGCTGGTGGGTAATAACCAAGCTTCCGCCGGCAGCCTTCGCACGTCTTGATGCTGGTCGCGGCGGTATATGGACGCCAATGCACCAGGTGCTGATCCGCAAGCTCATGAAGGCAGTTCGCCTGGTCGACAGCAAGGCCGTTGTTGTCAATGCATCCTATCCTGATGTCGTCAACGCTTCGCTTGCCGGCGAAGGGCTGGCGCCGTCGGTCGGCATCGGCAACATTGCCAATGCCGTTCCTGGCATCAGACTTGCCGCGTCGCACATGCTTAACCTGCCACCTGCAGAAGTCGACGTGCGCTTCTTCGCCCACCATTATTTGAGCTACCGGATGCCAAGCACCGGGGGGACCGATGGTGCGCCTTATCATCTGAGCATCTATGCCAACGGGATGGAGGTTCCAGCCGGAGAGATCGACCACGACGCGCTGTTCAAATCCGTGGCCAGCCGGTTTCGTCGCGTCAAGGGCCTGGCGGGCCAGTCTGTTACCGCCTCGTCGGCGACAGCCATGCTGCTGGCCCTCGCAAACCCGGCCGGACATGTCGTCCACGCGCCGGGGCCGCTGGGCCTTGTTGGTGGATATCCGGTGCGCATAGCCAAGGCAGGCCTTCTTGTCGATCTTCCCGGCAAGCTGACACTAGACGAGGCAATCGACATCAATTGCCGATGCCAGCACTACGATGGCATCGAAAGTGTTGATGATGACGGTACCGTTCGTTTCACGGATGCCTCATCGGAGGTTCTTCACGAAGTCCTCGGCTTTGATCTCAAATCGTACAGCCCCGAAGAGTGTGAAGAGCGCGCAGCGGAACTGGCCGCTCACTTTGCGCACTTCGCACGTATCAATGGGATGCCTTCTGCTGTGGCCAGCTAGGCCAGCAAACCAACACGTTGGGGAGAGGATCCGTCTGGCTGCCCAGGCCATATCGCTGCCTCGCGCTGACCACAGTCGAAGATGACTGAAAACGCAGTCGCGGTCGGCTCGCGTGGTGAAAACGACTTGCAGATCGCATCCGGGGCTCCCGTTCGATCGCGCAATAACGCCGCCAGGCTTGCCGCATCCGTCAAAGCGAACCGGCGCGCAGCCCTTAGCCTTTCGCGGCTCGACGGATAGTGGCGCGCTTCAGCCTCGATATTTTCCCATACCGAGGCATCGGGAAAGAGAGGATGGTTCGTATGCACGATGGAATCAACAATGCGGCGAGAAAGACCGATCGATGGGCCAACCTCGGCGAGTTGCAATCGACCGGCGGCGTCGCCAAGAATGAAAGAGCGGCCGGACATGTGGTTCTGAGACATCAAAACGTCGAGAGCGGCTTCGACGCTTGGCCGCGCAAGCATCAGTCGGCGAATAACAAGGCTTGGCAGGCTGTCCTGCTTCTCATCAAGCATGAGGTCGTTGTTAACAAATGCGAACCCGCTCTCGTTCAGCCCGACCCAACCCAGAGTCCCGGCGGTTGCGATCGTGATCAGGCGCTTGCCCGGAACCTCGTGCACCAGAACGGCAAGATGCCGGTCCGCGCCTTCAGGTCCATCCCAATTCTGCGCAACAAGCGCACCGGCTGGCGTGGAAACCGCCGCAGACGTGCATCCTGTGCGCCTGTCCGAAAAGTACTCGAAACAGGAAAGCAGATAGATATCGATGGCAGAGATTCCCGTCTCCGCGGCCATTCCTTCAAGTTCCGAGTGAAGATCAGAATCGAGCGCAGAAACCTTTTCCAGAGAGGCTGCCGCTTTCGCGCATGCGCGGTTCCAGTCGGTGGTCTCAGCCGAGCGCCGCAAACGATCGTAGTCAGCGACAACGAGACCGCGCAAATGAGAACCATGTTGTTGGCCGCGCTCGAATGCTGTCCCGCGCAGGACGATGACTGGGATTTGCAATTTCGCCATGAATCACCTGAGCCTCCTTAGATCAGTCATCCATAATGTGGATAGCTTGGGTTCTCCAGCTACTGCTCGTGTGGATTGTGTGAAACTTCCATACACCGCGACCTAAGCAATGGTGTAAGGTTCCCTGGGAATGCCGCATCCAGCTGTATGGATCGGGCTGATGGAAAGGTAGACATGCAAGGTTTGGATCATCTGCCACCGCGCAAGCAGGACGAACTTGCAGAGGTCGCGCGCATCCTGTTTGAGGAATTCGAGGCTGCGCGCAGAACCAAGTTGAAGGACGACGCAAACAACGCTCGCATCCTGAAGATTATTTTGTTTGGTTCATACGCGCGCGGTGGCTGGGTCGAGGACCGAAAAAGCGGCTATCGCTCCGACTACGATTTGCTGATTGTCGTCAATTCGCACAGAGCGACGGAAGCCTCCGATTACTGGGAGAATGCCTCCGAGCGACTCGTTCGCGAACTGACCGTTACCAAGCAGCTTGAAACTCCGGTCAATTTCATCGTTCATTCCCTTCATGAGGTGAACGATCAGCTTGCTAGAGGGCGACCATTCTTTATCGATATAGCCCGCGACGGCATTGCCCTATATGAGGCCCCCGGTCACCCTCTCGCCTCGCCCCGGCAGCTTTCTACAACGGAAGCGCGGGACGAGGCACAGGGTTATTTCGATCAATGGTATCCGAGCGCTCAACGGTTTGCAAAACTTGCTGACGTGGCAATCGTCGATGGTTTTCGGAATGAGGCAGCTTTTCTCCTCCATCAAACCATCGAACGCCTGTATCACTGCGTGTTGCAAGTTCTGACGCTCTACAGTCCGAAATCACATCGGCTGTCAGTCCTGCGGTCGCACGCCGAGCGGGCCGACAACCGCCTGATCGCCTGGCCGCGTGACACGAAGTTTGCGCGGCGTTGTTTTACCAGCATCGATCGAGCTTACGTCGAAGCAAGGTATTCGGCGAACTATTCTATTGCGGATGACGAACTCGCCTGGGTGGTGAACCACGTCACCGGTTTGCAGAAGATTGTCGGCGACATCTGCCGCGAGCGTCTCTCCTGAAAAAGATTGCCTTGCCTGATTATCGGTATTCGCCACTGCTAGCCTGCAGCCGCGGTAGCCTCTATCCAGCCTGCCTTTCGCGGCGGCGGTACCTTCTTCGAACGCCGCTAGCAGGTCCTCCTCCTTGAGGGCAGAATCTGGCGTTCGCGTTTCGTCGCCGTAGAATTCCTTGAAACGGCCTCGACATCTATTTGCAAGCACTGCTCCAAACCTTCTGTCGTCGCGGCTAATTGCTCAAGATTTTCGATAAAGAAGCTGAAACCGCTGAACAGGCTATCCGTTCCGATTTGGTCAAAGCTGCCCTAACAAACGTGAATTGGGCGACCATCGAGGGCTGCAGACCTGCCGACGCTGATCTGTTTGCCTACCTGAAGGACAGCTCTAAAACCTCATCGGCAAAGGCGTTGGTGTCCATCGGCCTTTGATAGAAGGGGATAGAGGAATACTCGTGGGGGATAACGCAGTGGTCGTAGCCCGTCACGAAAGCGAATGGTATGCCGCGTTCGACTAAAAGTCGGGGCACCTCGAAAGACTTTCCCTTACCGAGATTGATATCGATCACAGCCAACGTCGGCGAGCACGCGCCCAACTGCAGGGTGGCGTCCTCCGTTGTGGCACAAGGTCCAATGACAATCGCCCCTCGATCTCGAAGGCGGCGGCCAATTCCCGCGCGATCAGGAATTCGTCCTCGACTACGAGAACGCGCGGCACTGTCTGGCCAACCTCGTCTTCACCGCCAGCTTCCACAGTGTTGGCCAATATTCCCCAGAGGTCGTCCACAGACCCCGTCGCCTCAATGATTGATCGCGATAACCATTGCGCGACGGCCGCGAGGGCCGTCGATGTCGATACTATGAACTGCACACCATCCACGAACCGCATCAACGATGGCGTCGAGATCGCGATCATCGAGGCAAGTTAGTGATAAGAACAATTGTGTGCCCTCCGTTCAACGGCAAGAGCACGAAAAATCTCTCAAGCGGTCCCGCCGAAAGCAGTGTGGGCCGACCTCCGGATTCTACTCGCGTTGCAGCCCACGGCAAGTGGGCGAGAATGCCGTCAAGTCGACAGCGAGGAAGCACACGCGACATGGGCTCGAGTGCCATCCGAATGAGGTCCAGACGGCTTCGGGCAGGAGAGTACGTGTGCTTCCCGGCCTCAAACTTCCCGTGGGTTCAGAAGTTCCAGCGTTTCCTGATTGTATACCGGCGGACGCGTCAGTGCACGGAGACGGAAGACGATGCGTTGACGCGAGTATCAGCCAACCCGACGTAGGTCTCGATCAACGTCGTCGCCATATCCTCAACCGATCGGCAGCCGTGGTCGTAAAGATCGATAGCTGCATCGCAGAGAAACGACGATGCCTGATCGTCCCATCGACCTTATAATATCGATACTATTCCCGGACAGCCTGTGACATGATCCGGTGGTCGGTCCTGGCCTTTGTCATGAGCTCCCCCGGAAAGCCAGCCTGCTCCGATAGAAAAGGGTGATCCGAGAACTGCTGAAAAGGATCAGCGACGCCCGATTTCGGCTTCAACTTTCTTCCGGGAATTGCCAGCACTTTTGACCGCTTTCTTGACGGTATCCTTGGAAACACCTTCCTTCTTCGCTTCGTATGTCACCTCATGATCCTGGCCGCCAGCGACGCGCGCACGATCCTGCGCGCGGCCTCTTGGTGTCTGTGTCTTTGCCATACAGTTTCTCCTTTATCGGATTTCCAGGGAAGAAACTCGGGACGATTCCAGTTGTTCCTTGGAAAGGGTGAAGCACTTCGTGCTGCGCTTGAAGCGACAGCCGAATCCGCTATGCAGGGCCAAACGAACGGAATCAGGATGACCATGCAGCACCTCTGGACTCTGGAGCGCGACGGGCGGGAACCACGCGGTGGTCTTGATGCCGTCGATGTATTGATCGAAGTCCTGCGTACCGAGGAACTGCCTGGGGTCACGCCGCCGGACTGGATCGTCGCCACCCTCCAGATGGATGAAGACGACGACGGCGTGGCCGTTCATACCTCGCCTCATGGCTGGAGGCTCCGTGTGAAGCGGATGGCGTAGCCCCTGCTCAATCGTCGAGACAGGGTCTCATGCGGAATCAATCTCTGAACGCGATTCCGTAAGTTATTGAAAAATGATTCGTTTCGTGTCGGAACGAATCACCCTGAGACGTCTTTGATTCGCGACGAAGTGATTCGGAGTAGGCGTCATGGCAACAGGGCATCGCGCGCAGTGGAAGGGCTTCATAAAGTTCGGTGAGGTCGCCACGGCGCTCGGAACGCGCGGCGGCGGACGGAGCCTGAATTCTTACAACGCGGCCAGCAACGGCAATTTCGACGACGACCAGCCGCTGATCGACACCCGCCATTACGGCTCGCATGCTTTTTCGGCGGGGACGCCGCCTCGGCTTTTGCGTAGGCAACTCTTACCGTCGCTTGGCACGTTCAGGAGACTGCTGCGTCGGCCTAACGAGATACTCTGCGGCGGCTTCTCATAGCTTCTCGCCGCCGCCGTTCGGGCTTCAGAGATCCTCTGCCTGCGTTTTCCCACCTCATTCCGAAAAGTTGCTTCCGCTTGGCGATGATCCCCCGAGAACGAGTTCACATGCGGCCAAGAACAAGTTGTGGCCGTTGCCGTACCGACCGGCGTGTGCTGCTCAATAGTCTCCATCGTCTGAACATATAATTCAGCACCGAATGTACGATCAAAGACCATCCTGAACCTCGGTGATCAAATACGGAACCATCCTGAATCGTCTTCGTTTGGCTCCCGGAAGGTGAACAGATGCACGGAAACAAACGCAACCTGCAGGTCATCGAGGAGAAGCTCTCGGTCGACAAGGAGCTCATCATTGACGGTAGCGTCGAGGTTCGGACGAGGACATGCAAGGTTCACGAGGACCTGCTACTCGATCTTCCCCGAGACGACGTAGAGGTCGAGCGCGTCCGGATCGATCGTTTCGTGGACGACCTTCCCGAAGTCCGGACGGAAGGCGACACCACCATAGTCCCGGTCTTCGAGGAACGCATCGTCAAGCGGCTGTTCCTCGTCGAGGAAATTCACCTCCGTCGCACGACCGCCTTCCAATCCCAACGCGTAGAGGCTGACCTGCGGAAGCAGCAAGCGACGGTCGAGCGCACATCGAAAGACAAGCACACCAAGGAGAAATATCGTGGCTAACCTGTACAACGAGAACGCCCCTGCATCCGTACCGGGCTCTTCCTACAGCACACTGTCGGCATTCTTCGACACACGGTCGGAAGCGGAGGACGCTATTTCGCGCCTGAAAGACGCTGGAATTGGTGACGATTCCATTCGTTTCCTTTCCGGATACGAAAGCGATAACGACCGCGCAAACGTGGCAAGCGACGACCGATCCGGCTTCTGGGCAAAACTTGAGGACTGGTTCTTTCCAGATGAAGATCGCGCTACTTATGCCGAAGGCCTTCGCCGCGGCGGATTTCTGGTTTCGGTTCACGTAGACGATGCAAACTACGAAACGGCCCACGATATTCTTGATGACGAGGGTTCGATCGACATCGACGAGAGAGCTGACCAATGGCGTAGCGAAGGCTGGCAGGCTCGATCAAGCGAAGCCTATGGCACTTCCACCTACGACCGGAACGCAGCCAATGAACGCCGGACTAGTGCGGGCTCCGGCCTTTCTGAACAGCGAAAGTTCAATGACGATCTCGACCGCGTCGTGCCACAAGCGAACGCATCCCGTGAGGATGCCTTTGATGCCGGTGACCGCGACCAGAGCATTCCAGTCGTTGAGGAAAATCTTCGCGTCGGCAAGCGTGACGTGAACCACGGTTCCGTTCGTGTTCGAGCCTATACGGTCGAGGAGCCTGTGCAGGAAGACGTCCGCCTCCATGAGGAAAACGTCGAGATCGAGCGCCGAATCGTTGATCGTCCGGTGAGTGACGCTGACGACGCCTTCCGGGACCGGACAATTTCCGCCGAGGAACATCACGAAGAAGCTGTCGTGCAGAAGGAAGCTCGCGTGGTCGAGGAGATCGGCATTCGCAAGACCGCGTCCGAGCAGACAAAGACGATCGATGACACCGTACGCAAGACGGAAGTCGAGATCGATGACGGACGCAGCCGTCAATCACAGTCCCAGAATAGTGTTGGACAGTCTCAGACCGGACAGAACAACTCGTTCCGTCAGGACTGACGCGACGAAGCGTGCACGAGAGCCCGGCCCAAGCGCCGGGCTTCTCTTTTCACGTCTAAGGGACACTTTCAGACATCGCTATTGTCTCCGCCATCGGAAGTGCTACGACCCAAAATTACCTGACCATCACTCGCAATCGCTTGGGGCGCTTACCGCCCAGAGCACAAGTATCAGCCGATGCCACAAAATGAATCTGAACAAAGCCCCGATTCGTTATGGCAAAAATAATCATTACACTATTGATTTCTAGCGAATGATCTTATCTGCGAGGGACCGTACATAAAATCTGGAATTTCGAGCCGCAGCAATGAATGATCTTGGTCGAACTTCAACTCAAACCGCGAGAGAGATAACACATCTACTCAAACTGATAGCGCATCCGACACGAGTCTTGATCTTGGTGTGTCTGTTGGATGGAGCGAGGACCGTTGGTGATATCCAGGAAACTCTTGGCATCCCGCAGGCGATGGTCTCCCAGCATTTGGCTCAGCTTCGAACTGCGAATGTCCTGTCTCGTCGAAAGGTTGGGCGCTTGGCATACTATGAGGTAGTCGATCCGAGGATAGAGCCCCTCCTACGACTCCTGCAGGGTCACCCGGGCGTCTATTGAGTTTTCGATTTCGCGGCCCTTCGTGCTCGGGACAAGGCAGACTGCCAAGGCCTGTCAAATCGCAGAGAAAAGTTAGGTCGCAGTTGTTGGCGTTGGTGAAAGCCTGCGCCCAATAACATCAGGTGGAAAATTCAGTGAAGGGTACTATTGGTGGCGGAGCTATCGACCTTTGCGTTGGCGAATATGAGCTTAATTGCCTGCTTCATCACATCCGCAGCTAGATTTCCATCACCCTCTAGGAGCAACGGCAACGCACTGCGAACCGCGTGGAGCATTTCGTCCAACGCCCTGACCAGGTGTTCGCTTCCTTGATCTGCCGCATCTTGGCGCATCCTGTGAAGGAGACAAATCAGACGGCCAAACGCCTCTTGTCTCTCGATGACCGTCATTTCGTCAAAAGACTTACTCAACGCACGCCCCGATTATCAGGCCTTTTGCCAGTCTCACGTTCCGGCAGCCAGCATTGGAGCACCGACAGTTCAGCACGTCGTCGCCGCCGCCAGCGCCCGTATCCGAACGCTCGGATTAAGGGCAATTGTAGGTCGATGAACCATACCTGCCAACGGACCAAGGTCCTAAGCGTCACAATCGTTGCAATCGAAGCCGTAATTTTTGCAAACGCCAATCATCCCACAAGGTCCAGGTCACTATGTCCACAACGCTGGTCGTGTCGCCGCGAAGGTCAAGGCGATCGGCCGATCGGCAGGTCATTCCAACCGAATACGCTGACGTCCCCTTTCATCAAAAGCCTCTGGACGTTGCGAGCTTCGTCGACGGTCTTTTGTTCGACACCCCAAAAAGGCCTAGCCTTGGCATCGAACCGGCGAGCTTGGACGGAAACCTATGCTCTCGCCTTTCGCCCCACCCTGGTGATCAAGCTCTCCAGTTCCGGCTCTTTCACCAGGACCGCCGCCTCTCTCGGGTGCCGCCACGTCCGTTCCCGCTCGCCTCGTTCGGGAAACCGCGGGCGCTCGCGTCTAACCTCGAGCAGATAGACGCCGACGACTGGGTAACGCTCTCGCTACCCTTGAGAAACTTCGCATAAGCGTAATGCCCGAAAACCTTCTCGTTGATCTTCCCTTGATGCCAGCCTCTTCCCAGGCCCCGCGTTCGGCGGCCTGGTACGGCTTCAGACCTGCATCGGCCAACCTTTCGGAATAGTCCAGCGCTTCGAATGATGGTGAGCGCCCCCCCAAGTTCGACGGTTGGTTGTTACTGGATGACCTGGATCACCTTGCGGGTGGAGGGTTCCACGATCACGCGCTCGTCGTTGACGATAGCGTAGGCGTAGCCTGTCTCGTCAGGGATAGGCGTCACGACGACGGTGTCGGGAAGCGGCTGGCCGACGACGACCTTCTCCTTGACCACAATGCGTTCCTTGGGGGCCGGAGCCTTCTGCACAAAGGTGATCACCTTCTCGGGTGCCGTCGCCGATTGTGCGAACGCTACGCCCGATGCCATGACGACCGCGGTTGCGATACCTACTGTTCGAAGCTTCATGATGTTTTCCTCCTTTTGAGCGGACTATTCCGCCGGCGGTGCAAACATTCATGAACCGAGTAATGTTCCAGACCACGGACCTCAGTCCGGGGTCCGCAGGACTTTAGTCGCAATGCCCGAGCGGCCCTCATTCGCGCAGCCGAATGATTGGGATCGTCCGCATCTAGGACCTAAGTCCCGCCCTGTGAACCAAATCAGCTTTGCGCCGTTCTCTTGGCATCACAAGGAGCTTGCCATGAACGTCGAACTGGAATTCCTCGCCCACGATCAGCTCGCTCGTGTACGGACGGCCATGTCTGCGGAACCAGAGCTGGAAGCCTCGTCCATCGCGGTAAGTATGGTCGGTCGAAACGTTTTTCTCCAGGGCTATGTCTCGGATTACGGCCATCGCGTAAAGGCGACTGCCATCGCAGCGATGATTGCCGGCCCCGAGAACGTACATGACAGACTGCGAGACGTCGAAGAGGTGGCGTTCACCTCACTGGTGCTGGAACTATCGTTGCCGGAAGGCCGAGCTCATTGATGCGATGCCTTTTCCGGTCATTCGTTCAGCTGTCGAGCACAATCAAGGAATCAAGCATGTCCGATAAAACCCCGCCTCTCGTTGTCGTCGGAAGCGCTGGACCACAAGTAAAACAGTCCCAAGATGGCCACGCAAAGCCGGCACAGCAAGCCGATGATGCCGACCTGGAGGCCGAGCTGACAATTGCCTCAACAGACACCGAGAAGGCGTTCAGCGATCTTATGACAATCATCGGCCTCTCGACGGCCGTTTGGTCTGTCGGAATGTCGGTCGCCTGGGCGACTTGGCTCGATCCCCTGACTTTCGCAGGTGAACGGCGTGAGTGATCACCGCACATTTAAAGCGACCTCGACAAAAACCGTTTTTTAGCGGTACCCGAGACCAGTCGCCACGCTTGCGATCGTCCAACCAAGAAAATACCCCTCGCATGCATCCTCGAACGTCAAAGAACTGGTTTCCAGTGCGCTCGATGAGCTTATCTGTGGGCGCGCAGACGTCGATCTGGTGTCACTTGAACACTGCATGCATGGTGCTTCGAGGGCTCATTCTGACGGAGCTTTTCGCACCAAACCCGGATTAGTCCCATTGGCAAGGTACCCTCGAATGGTATCGCAGTTGCCTTGAAAACGTACGGACTGTCGCGAAGACATGCTTGCGCAGCGCCATTCGCGATCGCCGGTCCAAAGGCAGCCCCACGAGGTTCGGCATGCCTCCGCCTTCGTTGCGCAGGAAACTGATACCTTGCACGGCCGTACTCGATGCCCTGAGCGGACCAGCCGCTTTTCAACGTGAAGATTTTGTGACAATACAAACAGAGGATGCATCCTGATGAAGTGCAGCCTGGCGGATATGCTGCCCTTGTTGGAGGACCCCGATGAGCGCGTTAGTCTCCGATGTATTGTATGAGTTCCTGGTCGGTTGCGAAGAGCCGGCTGACCTGCAGCAAATCTTTGGCACGATGGAGAAGGTGAGCCATCAGCTTGGGATCGATTATTTCGCAATGGCTTTTCTTCCACTAGCCCATGAGCGACTGGACTCTCTCGTCTGGCAGCGTTGGCCCGACGGCTGGCTCAACCGTTATCTTCAGAACAATTATTTTCACGCCGATCCCGTCGTCAGCCTCGTCCGAGCAACAGCACGGCCGTCTGTCTGGTCCCAGTCGGTGCGGGCCGGCCATCTTTCAGGGCGCCCGAAGCGTATTATGGATGAAGCCCGTGACTTCGGGATGCTCGATGGCCTGACCATTCCGCTTCATTCTCGCTCCGGGCTCGCTGGCCTTTTCTCGGTCGCGGGAAGGCGTGTCCCGGTGGCGGCACCGGAAGTGGCCCTTCTACAGTTTGTCGCGGAGACTACCCACCGGCGTATCATGGATCTCAACACCCCTCCGGAGCCTTGTCTGCGAGATGATCTGCAGATCACCCGAAGCGAGAGTGAGTGCCTGACCCTTTGCGCAGCAGGCAAGACCGACAGGGAAATTGGCAGCATTACCTATCGCTCGCAGCGCACCGTTCAGCAACACATCCGAAACCTGCAGCAGAAGCTCGGGGTATCCAACCGGGCACAGTTGATCGCGGAATCCTTTCGCCGCGGTTTGCAGCGTTAAAAAATACGACATTTTACGGATAGATTTTCGGAGTCTCCGGTTGCATGCTCAAAATATGCACGCGGGGTTCAAACATGCTCACCATCCTCTATGAAGATGACGATCCATTGCTGATGGAAAAGGTGTGGTCGTTCCGGCACCGCCGTTTCGTTGAACAGATGGAATGGAACGAACTGCGGCGTCGAGACCAGCGAGAGAGGGACCAGTACGACAGGCCGGATATTGTGCACGCTGTGCTCGTGCACAAGAAGGAAGTGATCGGCTATTCGCGCCTCCTTCCAACAACGGCACCTCACTTTGCCCGAGATTACAGTCAGCTGGCACCCGGGAGCCTTCCTTCCGGGCCTGATATATTCGAGTGGAGCAGGTGCGCCACCGCACTCAATGCTCCCTTCATCAACGGAATAGCTGCCTCCGATCTCTTGATGACGGGCGTCCTTGAATGCCTCGTTCGTATGGGGGCGAAGGCAATTCTTTTTCTGACCTACCCCCCTCTCGTCATGATGATGCGCCAACGAGGCTATCCTGTTCAGGTGCTTGCCGACGTCACGCTACAGGGACATCGGGTAGAGGTTGCCTACTCGATCATTCCCGACGACCTTCTCTCACGTCACTACAAAGACTACGGCATCGCCGGAGAAGTCCTTTGCTTGAGGACAAGAAACCGGAGCGGTCTGGTGCACAGCGGATAGACGGGGGTGTCTTGTGGCTCGGCGCGATAAACCGCTCATCGATGCTCCGACTGCGCGCCGCCTGGCCTTCGCGACAGTCCGCACGGATGCCGCCAAGCTTTTGGGCCTGACGGAGGAAATTTGCCAGACCTATCCTGGAAACGAAGACATGCTCTTCCTTCGCTATCTGCTGAGGATGGTCATGCTGGCGGCTGAGAAGGATCCGGTGGAGCATTAGCTTGAGTTCGGAAATGTTAAGACGCTGTCTTAAAGTTCTTTGCAAACGTGAAATATCTTGCTAGTCTGCAACCTAGGCGGTTATCGCCTTGAGGCGTGGAATCCTCATTTGGTAAAACGCAGAAAGCGTAATCTTCGCGATCTAGTGAGTCGGGGAGCTCGTGGAATATACAAGAGGCGCTTGCGCTAAAATCCATGAGGGCTGGTACCAACAGCATTTCCAACTCCCCGGCTTCTCAAGCCAGCATCATGCTGGCCAGCGGGAGCGTTTTCATGCAGCAGAATGTCTCGACCAGTTCCACCTTCAAAGATCCGGCATCGTTAACGATCACCGACGGGCTTCATCTCGTTGACGTTGAGGTCGGCAAAAGAATCAAGAAGCGCCGGCAGCAATTGCGCATTTCACAAACGGCGCTCGGTGCCGCTGTCGGCGTCTCCTTCCAGCAAATCCAAAAATATGAGCGAGGTTCAAACCGTGTCAGCTCCTCGGCACTTTACTCCCTGGCCCAGGTCCTGGATGTTCCCGTCGCCTACTTCTTCGAGACCCTCAGCAGACCAATCAGGATAGACTGCGCCGAACTGGAAAGAAAAGCGGCGTTGCGGGAAGACTTCGTCGCGACCGAAGAGGGACAGCGGCTTGTCGACGCCTTCATGACGATACCGAAAAAGATGCGACCGAAGTTCATCTCGCTGCTTGCCACCTTTTCGAACGAGCCCTGATGCCGGTTTTCGTTCGAATGGCTCCGTGCCCGATCAGTCTATCCCCCGAAAGCGGAAGGTGGACCGATCGGCAGCCAGTTTCTGACGCGCCCTGCTATAGGCGGCGAACCGCACCGCTACTCGCTCGTCCGACCCCCCTTACGACGTGAAAGCTGAAATTCGGCTACTTCTGCTGCAGGGCAAAAATCGAGTCGAGGATTGTGGCCACCGTTCGCAAAGTGTCGGGAGGGAGGGACTGTATCATCTTCGTGATGCGACGGCGCTCGTCAGCTTCCTCTTTGGTTCGCCCCCAAAGATGCGGAGCCGCGTCGTACAATAAATCGTCGGGAAAAATTTCGAGCACTTCGCAAAGATGCAGAACCTGCGTTGCATGGAGCTTGGTGATGGCCCGTTCGTACCTGCCGTAGACCGCTTCGATTGATCCGAGAAGGAGCGCCAGCTCCGCCCTCGATAGGTCCTTTTCGATGCGGAATGCCCGCAACGATTTGGCAATGCTTTCGTCCATTTCCTTTGAACTTGGGATGCCCTTAAAGCCAGGGCGCCGGTACACGGGGCGTTCGACCTTGGCATCAGTTGTCGCCTCAAGTCCCGTTTCGGCAATGTACACGTCAGTCCTTGTCGTCATGCATCCATCCACGTTCACGCGCTGATTTATACCATCGGCAACGTCGTTGGCTATCCCGTTTTAAGTAACGTCAGCCGGACGCTCCTTTCGCACCGCGCTTGGGGCCGTTCTTTGCTTCAGGGAGACAGTCATGGAAGACGAAAACATGGAGACCGAGATGGTCCGACGCGTTATGGCACATGCGCGATCGACAATTCAGGTGATCGACTCCAAAAAGCGCTTGTCCCGATGCGACGGGGCCCTGCTTTCCTTTCCGGCTGCCCTCGCAGATGAACAGACGACAAGGAAAGAATTGATCAGCTGGCAAGCCCCCACCGCTCCGCTCGCTGTCAGAAAACTCCTGCATTTGCTTGCCCATGTCCTGGCAGCAGAGCTTAGCTTCGATGAACAGTCTTTGGCCGAGATAGCGGCTGAAACCAGACGGCTTGAATCCGACAGCCGCGCTTCATCCCCTGATCTTCCGGATGATCAAGTGCTTGCTTCAAATGGATCGTGTAACGGCCTCGACGAGAGCAAGTCGACCTCAGAAGACGACTAGACGGGCGGCATTGCCACCGTATGGCCGAGCATGGAAATTGTCACAAGCAACACGCAGGCAAGTCCGACAAACCCGGCAACAGCAATGAAGTACTTTTTGCTCATGCTTTGGAGATAGGAGACCCCTTGCCTTGCTGAAAGTGCGGCTTCTGGTCGCGCCCGACCATGATTGGCCGAGCGTGGCAAACTAAGATTTGAAGTCTTGGAGCGCGTTAGCTATTCTCCACCTGCGCTCTGGCCTTTGGGCGCATTTCGATGTTCACCTCCAGACCCCGCAAGCTCGCGGGGTTCTTTTTTTACTGGCCTTCAAAAAATGATATCGCGCGCAACTGAAGAGAGCCTCCGTTCGAGGAGTTCCGCGCAGGGCCCGGTTCGAAGACCGACGACCCAGCCTGCGCACCGAAGGCAGCGCTCGTATGGACCGGGTTGCACCAAAACTCGCCGATGAACAAGGCACGTTGCATTTACGCGGCTTATTTGCACGGAAAGGCTTCGATCAGGGCCATCGTCATTACAATGCCGATCAGGGCCGGTTCAAGATTGCCGCGCTCCGGGTGCCGTTCAATGTGAGTTCCGATAATCCGAAGGTACTGATCTCCGGTGATCGCAATATTTGGCTGACAATAGAGCGTCAGCTCCCGCTGCTTGAAACCTATTGTCATGTTCGCCCCCTCGACGCCGCGACCGACCCCCGTAAGAAGCGCCACAAACTCCTGGTTGCCATCCCTGGCCCACCCGACTACATCTTTCACAGTCGCCTGGTCTGCCCCCTGAGCACCGCTGGATAGGCAGCAAAACGTAACGATCATCAACTTACGCATAAGATCATCCCAGTCCGCCCGCCTTGGCCCTAATTGCGATGCCAAGGAGGGATCAATGGCATGGCAATATATTTAGACGCGCTTTCTTGAGGGGCCGAAAGCCTGCCTGCTGCTTCACCCTCTCATGTCAGCATCGCAGCCATTCGAAAAGACGACAACCTACATTGTAGGCCTGGCGAACCAGCCCAGAGATTGACCTGATGCCGTTACCTTCCATGTGAACGCTTGCTGGAGACCGTTGGCTGTCCAAAGGCCCCTCACGTCCACTGAGAAGAAAATGCAGCACGTGAGGCTGCGGCCACTTTGGGGATGGGCCGCAGCCTCTTCCCGCTCCTGTGTTAAGCCAGGAGCGAAAGCGTGAAGGAGACGACGAATATAAATACTGTCTCCACAAACTGGTGATCTAGCTAAGGACGTGACCCATGTTGTCTTCGTGCGCAGCTTGCCCCGCCAAGCGGCATTGCGAGATCGCCCAGTAGATCAGACCAAGCTGACAAAAAACTGAACGCGGTGACGAAACCGGCGATAAAATCGCAATATTTTCAGGTAAATGGGCGATATTCCAGCTCATGGACTTTAGTCCGACAGCGTTCCAGACTTCCGTCGAAACGCCTTGCGACTTAGGTAGCGAAAAGTAAGCGTCCTATTGGTCGTATTAATCCTCAGACCTTGTTCTCTGGAACAGTTCTACAAGACGAGTACAACTTCCGACAGTCAACTATGCCAGCCCATGTGCAGCGGAAAGGACAGGTGTCCCTTCCGACGGGGCGGCGTTTTTCTTCGGGAGGTAACGACATGGCTACGCAGAACCCGAATTTCACCGTCAACCAGGACGACCTCGCTTATATCCTGAAGCAGATCATCATCGCCGAGCGCGAAGTTGGCGGGGAGAGCCTTCAATCGATCATCGGGCCGAATGCGGCAATCCTTCCGTGGGGTCTGCGCCATGTCGATGGCAGCAACAACAACCTGTTGCCGGGTGGCCAGTTCGTCGGCGCTGCCGACCAGATACTGCCGCGTTTGCTGGATCCGAATTTCCTCAATGATCAGGATGGAGACAGCCTGCCGCTCGGGCCACCCCCTGCGCCGGTATTGACCAACACCGACTATGGTTCGACCGGAAGCGTCGTCGACGCCGATCCGCGCACGATCAGCAACCTGATCGTCGACATGACGGTAACGAACCCGGCGGCAATCGCTGCCTGGTTTGCCAACCCGTTGTCAGTCGCTGCCTGGGAAGAGGCCCACCCCGGAATGAACCCGGTCGCACCCGGCGAGGCGGTTAATCCCAACGATGTCGAGTTGACGAATGCAGACCTGTCCAACATTCCAAACCAGTCGCCGGACGTTGGGCTCTCGCCGCAGTTCAACGGCTGGATGACCTTCTTCGGCCAGTTCTTCGACCATGGCCTCGACCTGATCACAAAGGGTAGCAACGGTACCGTTTTCGTGCCGCTGCAGCCGGACGATCCGCTTTATGACCCAACGCCCGGTGCGCCCAACTTCATGGCGCTCACCCGCAGCACCCAGGTCGATGGCCCCGGCGCCGACGGCATCATGGGCACGGCCGACGACACGCATCACGAAACGATTAACACCACGACACCTTGGGTGGATCAGAACCAGACATACACCTCCCATCCATCGCACCAGGTTTTCCTGCGCCAGTATGCCTTCTCGGTTGACTCGGACGGCGACGGAACTCTCGACTCGCACGCTGTCTCGACAGGGAAACTCCTGGACGGTGCGCATGGTGGCATTGCCACCTGGGCGGATACCAAGGCTCAGGCGAAAGCCATGCTTGGCCTCATTCTCGATGACTACGACGTCCTTAACGTGCCGCTGCTTGCAACCGACCCCTACGGTGAGTTCGTCCGCGGGCCGAACGGGTTTGCCCAATTGGTGATGCCGCCAGATGCGACGCACCCGACAAACTGGCTTCTGGAGGGCACCGCGGCAGGGCTTGTCATACCGCCGACCGCACTGCGTACTGGTCACGCGTTCCTGAACGACATCGCTCACCACGCAGAACCAGTCTTCGTTGATGCCGATCACAACCCTGCGACCCCGCCGGTCCGACAGACGGCTGACCTCGACAGCCTGACCGTCGACGACAATGATCCGCTGACATACGACAACGAGATGCTCGACGCGCACTTCGTGACCGGTGACGGCCGCGGCAACGAGAACATCGGCCTGACTGCCGTTCACAATATCTTCCACTCCGAGCACAATCGGCTTGTCGATGCCAACAAGCAGACGATCCTCGCATCCGGCGACCTCGCCTTCATCAACCAGTGGCTCGACAAAAACCATCAAATCTCGAGCCTGCCAACACCCGCAAGCGCCGCATCACTCGTCTGGGATGGCGAACGCCTTTTCCAATCGGCGAAATTCGTCACAGAGATGGAGTACCAGCACCTCGTCTTCGAGGAGTTCGCCCGTAAGGTCCAGCCGGCGGTCAATCCATTCGTCTTCACCAACACCCCGGATATCAATCCTGCAATCGTCGCCGAGTTCGCGCACGTCGTCTATCGCTTCGGCCACTCGATGCTGACCGACACAATCGATCGGCTCGATATCAATATGAATGCCGATGACATCGCGCTCTTCGACGGGTTCCTTAACCCGCAGGCGTTCGAAGCCAGCGGCATCACGGCCTTTGAAGCCAGCGGTGCGATCATTCGCGGCATGACACGCCAGGCAGGCAACGAGATCGACGAGTTTGTTGTCGATACCCTGCGCAATCGGCTACTCGGCTTGCCGCTTGATCTTGCCGCGCTGAACCTTGCCCGCGGCCGGGATACGGGGGTACCGGCATTCAATGTGGCCCGTGCAGGCTTCTATCACGACAGCGGCAACGTCGATCTCAAGCCTTACGACAACTGGTTGGCCTATGCCCAGAATCTCAAGAACCCGCTGTCGATCGTCAACTTCATCGCTGCATACGGCACGCATCCGCTTCTGCTTGCAGAGACGACCCTGGAAGGCAAGCGGGCCGTCGCAATGGCGCTGGTGCTTGGCTCGACCGAAACCATTCAGGGCGATCCAACCACGACCGCCGACGATCGAACCGTCGTCGGTGCCAACATTGCCGATCGCATCGCCTTCCTCAACAGTACCGGTGCATGGGCAGGCGTGGAGTCTGGTCTCAACCTCGTCGATCTCTGGATCGGTGGCTTGGCCGAGCGCAAAACCGAGTTCGGCGGCATGCTTGGCTCGACCTTCAACTATGTCTTCGAAAACCAGATGGAGAAGCTGCAGAATGGCGACCGGCTTTACTACCTCAGCCGTCTGCAGGGTCTGAACCTGCTGAACGAACTGGAGCCCAATACCTTCGCGGCGCTCGTCATGCGCAACACCGATCTCGGCGACACGCATTCTTCGCACCTGCCGGGCACATTGTTCGATACCCCGGACCTCATTCTCGAACTCGATCCAACGATCAAGCAGATAACCAATCTTGTTCTGGATCCGTCTGGGCACGCGATCTTCCAGGCGGGAGGTTCTGCCGACCCGATGCAGGACAGTGACATCCTTCAGGCGATCGACCCCAAGGTTACGCGCATCAATCCCGGGGCAGACGTGGATGGCGACGGGCAAGGTGACGGTGGCTATCTGCGCTTCAGCGGCGGCGAGCACGTCGTCCTCGGTGGCACGGAAGGCAACGACACGCTGATCGGCGACCGCGGCATCGACACACTTTGGGGTGACGGCGGCGACGACTACCTGAACGCGCAGACGGAATCCGACCAGGTCTTTGGTGGTGACGGCGACGACATCATTGTCGACCCCTTCGGCGACAACTTCCTGCGCGGCGACGCCGGTAATGACGTTGTCAGCGCAGGGGCCGGCCTCAACACGATATTCGGAGGCGAGGGTCAGGATTTCATCCTGGCTGGCACCGACGGCAGCGAGGTGTTTGCCGGTCGCGACAACGACTTCGTTCTCGGTGGCATCGGCAACGAAGGTCTGATGGGCAACGAAGGCGATGACTGGATCGAAGGCGGCGATGGTTTCGACACGCTTTCGGGCGAGAATTCGCAGTTGTTCTTCAACTCGACGATCATCGGCCACGACATCCTGAACGGCCAGAACAACGATACCGACTACGACGGTGAATCCGGCGACGACATCATGTTCGAAGGTCCCGGCATCCAGCGCAACAATGGTATGCTGGGCTTCGACTGGGGTGTCCACAAGTTCGATCCCAATCCCGCTCACTCCGATCTGGCGCTCGGGATTGCGGCGAACGGCATCCCCGCGATCAATGGTTTCGACATCCAGCAAGACCTGACGCTTCGCGACCGCTTCGACTCCACCGAAGGTCTTTCCGGCTGGAAGTTCGATGACCAGCTCTGGGGCAGCGACGAGCCTCTCGGTGCCGTCGGGGCCGGTGGGGCGGAAATCATAGGTGGCACGATCTTCGACAGCGCGCTGACCCAAGAAGGGGTCGATCGCATTCGCGGCCTTTCTGCTCTGCTGAACGGCATCGATGATGGCGATGTCGACGAGTTCGGCGTTACCCATCCGGGCATTCGCCTCAACACCAGCACCGGCGCAAACATCATTCTCGGCGGCGGCGGCAGCGACCGGATCACTGGCCGTGCCGGCAATGACATCATCGATGGTGATTCCTGGCTGAACGTTCGCATCCTGGTCCACGCCAACAAGGACGGCACCGGCGCGGTCATCGGCACATCGGATGGCATGGCGATGAAGATCAATGCCGTCGATGCAGCAGGAAATCTTCTTTTCAATCCGGACGGCAGCCCAATCTTCATTGCGGGCGGAAAGACAATGTCGCAGGCAATGCTGGACCGCACGCTCAACCCAGGCCAGCTCGAGGCGATCAGGGAAATCCTTGATGGCGACACCGACAATACCGCCAATGACGTCTCCATCTACTTTGGCGCATCGTCGGGCTATACCTGGCAGCACAATCTCGACGGAAGCTGGACGGTCACGGACACCGATGTCACAAACGGCGATGACGGCATCGACAAGCTGTGGAACATCGAGACGCTGCGCTTCACCGACCGCGATGTCCTGATCGTCAATCGTCCGCCGACCGGCGCGCCGACGATTACAGGCGCCGAGAACGTGCTGACCGCCGACACCACCGGCATTGCCGACCCGAACGGCCTTGGCGCTTTCAGCTTCCGGTGGCAGGCGTCGACCGACGACGGCCTGACATGGTCTGCGACGCTGGCGACGACGCAGAGCTTCACCGTTCCTGCTGCGCGGGCCGGACAGTTGGTACGCGTCACTGTCGACTACACCGATCAGGGTGGTACGGCAGAGACCGTGACTTCGGTGATGACGGCGCGGGTCGGCAACAACGCCAACGTTGCGGTTGAAACGCTCAACGGCACTGCGGGTCCAAACCTGCTGAACGGTCGCGGAGGTCCGGACATCCTGAATGGCAATGATGGCAACGATGTCCTCAACGGCAGCGGCGGCAACGATACGCTGAACGGCGGCAACGGCAACGACACGCTGAATGGCGGCGCCGGTGCGGACACGCTCGACGGTGGCAATGACAACGATGCCCTCAACGGTGGTGCCGGCAACGATACCATAACGGGCGGCGCTGGCGACGACACGATTAGCTGGAGCGCCACGAGCCTGTTGGGCTTCGATATTGCGACCGACGGCCGCGATGTCATCAACGGCGGAACGGAAGGAACCGTAGGCGATACGTTCGTCATCAACGGCGCGGCATCGACCGAGACCTTCCGGATCTATACCCACGATGCAGCGGTGACCGCCGGTGTCGTTGCTGCTGCCAACGCAGCGGAGATCATTATCACACGTACCGTTCAACCACTCATTGGAGGCCCGCAGACGAGCGTAATCGCCGAACTCACCGAGGTCGAGGAGATCCGTATCAATACGACGACGGTGACGACGACGCCGACACCCGGAACCGCCAATGGCGATACCGTACAATTGATCGGCAATTTCGTTGGGACGAGCCTGAACCTCAACACGGTTCACATCAACGGCTCGACCGGTGACGATACGGTCGACATCAGTGCGCTGACATCGGCACACCGCATCGTCTTCACCTCGAATGGCGGTCACGACACGATCGTCGGAACGTTGCGCCCACAGGACATCATCCGACTCGCAGCCGGATCGACCCTCGCCGACTACCAGTCGACGACAGCGAATGGCATGACCACCATGTCGAACGGCACGCATTCGATCACTTTCCCGAGCGCTGGCGCGCCCACGTTCGAAGTTACCCCGGCCAACGGTGGCGGCGGTGCGGATGGAGGCATTGGCGGCCAGACGGGCGGTGGCGATGGTCAGAACCAAGGCGGCGATGACGGCGGAAACGACGATGGCCAGAACCAGGGTGGAGGGGGCGACGACGGCCAGAATGGCGGTGGCGGCGACGATGGCCAGGATGGTGGCGATGACGACGGTCAGGACCAGGGCGGCGATGATGGCGGCAATGGTGGCCAGACCGGCGGTGGCGACGATGGCCAGACCGGTGGGGGCGATGATGGCCAGACCGGTGGTGGCGACGGTGGCGGCAACGGCGGCGGTGACGATGATGGCCAGAACCAGGGCGGCGGCGATGACGATGGCTCGGGTGACGGCGGCACGGATCCGCTTCCTGTTGCGGCACGGACGTTGATCGGAACTGTTGCTGGGGATGTTCTGATTGGCGCGGCTGGTGCCGATACGATCCTTGCCGGTGGTGGTGGGGATATCGTTGCCGGCGATGCGGGCAATGACATCCTGCGCGGCGAGGACGGCGACGACGTGGTGACGGCCGGTGACGGCAACGACAGTGTCACTGGTGGAGCCGGCGATGACGAGCTGCATGGCGGGGCCGGCGACGACATGCTGTTCGGCAATGCCGGCAAGGACATGATCCATGGCGAAGCGGGCAACGACTTCATCGAGGGCGGGGCCGGCGAGGATCAGGTCTGGGCTGGTGACGGCGACGACACGGTGATCGCCTCTGCCGGTGACGGCGACGACCAGTACTGGGGCGGCTACGGCAACGACACGCTGGACTATGCGGTGGCGACGGCGAACCTGACGGTCGACCTTGGCAACGGCTTCATGCAGCGTGGCCAGGTGTCGGGCGGCAGCACCGGGACGGATGTGGTCTACGGCTTCGAGAACGTCATCACCGGTTCCGGCCACGACACGATCACGGCAACGGCCGCGGTCAACGTCATGGACGGCGGGCTCGGCAACGACACCTTCCGCTTCCTGTCGGCAGGGGCTGCCGACGGCGACACGATCTACGGCTTCCAGCCCGGCGACAAGATCGACTTCTCTGCGATCGACGCCAACAGCGGGATGGATGGGGTGCAGCACTTCTCGCTGGCCTCTGGTGGTGCGCTGACGGCGGCCGGCCAGGTGGTGGTGACCCATGAAGTGTTGAACGGCGACGAGTTCACGGTGATCCACGGCAATGTCGACAGCAACACCGATGCCGACTTCACGCTGATGCTGAAGGGCAACCACAACCTGACGGCCAGCGACTTCAACGGCGTCTCTTGAGGGGTCGAGCGCGCCTCCCCGACCGGGCTTCCCGGTCGGGGATTATCTGTTTTGGGGGGATGCGGTGACGAAGAAGACGTGCGAGCCCCAATGCAAGATCACCGGATTGCACGGCATCCTGTCCTATCGTTAGGGACTGTGGCGATCCTCAGATTCTTGGCGACCACGACCGAGCTACGCAGCGCCAGTATGTTTCGTGCTCGTCCGTTTCTGGCGCGACGCCGTCACGAATCGCTGCTCCTGCTAGTGGTCGCTTCGGGGTTCTCAAAGGCAGTCTTATTGCATGTGTTGGGCGACGCCAGATTGCAATGGGCCTGCTATGCAGTCCCTGCTCAAGTTACGGTCTCCTTGGCGTCGCACTGGCGGCCCCTTGAAAATTGGCCTCTACAAAACAGCACTGCGGCTCAGCCGTACGCCTTCGACGATGAGAGAAAAATCCGAAGCAGTGTTTTGGAGCCCACAAAATATTGGAAAGCAAGAAGCGGGTCACCGTCTGCGAAAGTCTTTTTGATCCAAACGTCGCTACCTCCGTACAACTCGTGTCAGCTTCAGCAACAGCTGACAGCGCCGGCAATACCCCTCCGTCGGCTGGCCCGCGTTTCGACACCGAGACGCGGGCTCCTCGCAGTAGAGCGTTCGCCACGACACAGAATTTTCGCCCTCGGCTCGCAGGAAAGCCCGAGCAACTGTGCGGCTCAGTAAGGGCGCGGTGATCAAGGAAGAGACCCGCCTCGGGGAATGAGGCTTTCTGGAACCGGCCGTTAGCTCCTGGAACCACGGCACCTTACGGAATCCAACGGTTCAACGAGGATAGGGCTTTCTTCTCATCAAACGGACGACGCACAAACCATCGATTGAAGCCCGGTAATGCGTCCCATGCGGTGTTTTCGAGTTTGAACTTGCAAGGACGGCTTGGAAAGCCAGCCTAAGCTCAAGTCGACTTGTTGGAGATCAGCGCAGTCCGACGCAAAACTTTCGGCATGTGACATTATCACGCGTCAGGCAGCCGGTCCTGTGCGGCGGCTATCGTCTTGGCTGGCGCGTTCCCCTATCGAAGATCTGATAGGGGCACAGCTAGATCGACGAAATCTCGATATCCGTGGTGGCAGCGATGACCGGGTCCTCAGCGGCCCAGCGTCGCATCGTGTAGATCGAATGCCCGATCGCACCCGACGCGGCAGTTCAAACGTCCCACAATTCATAAGGACCCAATCCGCCCAGAGATGTTAGCGAGCGCAAGCATAAACGGACGTAAACCTGCGTACTGTTCTCGTGGTCGAAGACGAACCGCTCATTCGGCTCACGCTCATCGAAGAGCTTGAGGATGCAGGTTTTCAGGTGCTGGAGGCGGGAATGGCAGAGGATGTTATGGAGGTCATCACGGACCAGACAATTCATCTCCGGTCCACCTCCAGATGCCAGGCAAGCTTTCAGGTATCGACCATGCTCATATGGTCGCGGATCGTTTCCCGCAGGGCGGCACCATCTTTCCTTCAGACAGGCTGATACTCGAGGACGGCAACCTACCAGCTTCTTTCGAATTTTTTCAAAAGCCGTATAGTTTCGTGGCGATCATCCACCGACTCCATACCCTGTCGTGATTACGGACAGTTGTCGGTTTGAGGAACGCTCGTGGATTCTCCTGGAGATGGGGTTTGTTGATGCCTCAGACGAACCTGATCAGGCTCGGTCGTAGGTAAAGGACGTCAGAAGTGTCGTAACGAAGTTGCTGGCCCGTTCTTTGACCAGCGTCTCAGTCCATTCGTCCGTGCCGCGAAGCCTCAAGTCCGTGTGGATACTATCAACGGCTGCTTCTTCAATTCGCTTAATGTGCGTATTGAATGCTTCTTCCCCGCTCCCATGGTACATGTCGCGTATGACCATGCGCAGGATTTCCTGGATCGCAATTTGCCAGGCCGTATTGATCGCCTGCAGCTCGTGTGTATCCGGTGGCATGGAAATGCTCCTTGGGGCATGAGTTATTTCGACAAGGTTGCCGGAATCCTTTGGGTTGAAAATGCAAGCCCCACGGGTGATCACCTCCCAGGGATTTAAGCTTGCCTCGCCTTGCGGTTCGCATAGCGGCGATCGCGCTCGGCCTTTCGAGCGGCCTCGTCTTCGACAACCCTCGCGATCCGTTCGTTCTCGGCGGTCTTGCGTGCCTCCGTCTCAGCCGCCGCTGCAGCCTCTGTGGCCGCTTGCTCTTCAGCCGCTTCGGCCTCGCGTCGCGTGCGCTCTTCAAGCTTCAGACGATCCCGTTCAGCGCGGCGCGCATCGCGCGCTTCAGCAAGCGTGACGCGCTCGGCTTGCCTGGCAAGGCGGGAAGGATCGGGCTCGGTTATAGCAGTTCGGTAAGCATTCAGAAGAGCTGCCTTTGCGTCGGCGGCAGCAGAGCGTCGGTCAGCAAGTTCATTGTTTCTGGAGTATCTCAAATAGGTATCCTCATCGTGGCAATGGCGGTTCAGTACGCCTTGGCGCATTTGGCAACGAGCTCGGCTTGCTCTTTCGCAAGTCGGGCCTCACGAAGCCGCAACGTTTTTTCCTCTCGCGCCTGCTCGGCCGACTGAAGCTCTTCCCGCACGCTATTCTTGGAGAAGAATTCGGCCTTTATCTTGCCGAACCCGATCTCGGCCTGTTGGCGAGATTTACTATATGTCTCTGTCATGGATTCCCCGATGTTTCGAGATGGCCCGAAAAGGAAAAGGCCAGGCGAACCGCCTGGCCTCAAACTGATAACGTACTTCCAGCGATGCCAGTACATCCGTGGTCAAAGGGAAGCAGATATCGATTATGCGGACTGCAGATTTGTAGCAGACATCTTGCCTGACTTCATGTCGCGCTCGAGCTCGAAGCCGACCTTTTGGCCTTCGACGAGTTCGCGCATTCCTGCACGCTCGACAGCAGAGATGTGAACGAACGCGTCAGCGCCGCCGTTGTCGGGTTGGATGAAGCCGAAGCCTTTGGTGGAATTGAACCATTTAACTGTGCCGGTGGTCATGATGAACCCTTTCAAAGCATAGAGTGAAAAACCGCGAAGCCGATGCCGCGCGGGTGTGAACCGACTATTTTTGAAACGGAAGTTCGCTTAAAGCGCGGTGCCAATCGCGCGGTGAACAAAGCTCGGCAAGCAAAAGATCGATGGGCTACGTATACGAGATCGCGTAAACTGCGTCAACGTTTAGTTTTTAAAAACTACGAATAACATCCATAGGTTGATCGGCATGCGAGCCGGAGGTGGTCGTAAACATCGATAAAATTGCGGCAAACCATCGATCCCCAGGTCATCCAAAATACCGAGCATTTCGCGGCGCCAGAAGCAAGGTAAACAAATCACCGAGCAAGGCCGCGCTACCCTGCCGTCCGAAAGAGACGGACCAGTTCATGGGCGCGACCAAGAGTCGTCATGCGCTGCGTCAGCTGCCTTATCATCTCTTCCTTGGTGTCGGTTGACCGCGACGTGATCTGGGTGAGGCCGGAAACCAGACCAAGCAGGTTTTGCATGCGATGGCTCATTTCGCGAGCAGCTCATGACCTTCCTCCGCCAGCTTGCGCCCGGTGACATCCAGGAAAATGCCAATCATTGTTTTGATCGCGGTATCGCCCTCGTTGCCCTTGCCTCGTGCAGCCGGGCTTGGCGTCACTTTCTAGAGGGCTGCGTTGGTTTCCCCGATGCCCTGACTAGCCGAATTGTACTTTTTGTAAGTCCAGCCTACGCTTGGCAGCCTAAGTTGAGTATCGGGCCTCGACCTCAGATCAAAAGCGACGCCATTCTTCATTCAAAGGTTTGCGTGAGTTTCAGGGCAATGCAGCTGTCGATCCGCTACGGACTCCGCATTCTTGGTTTATTCGGGCCTAGGCGTAATCGGACCGCGGCGCTCTCCACATCCGAGGTTGCTTCCAGCTCTCGAGCTGTGATGCGGGGTTCGAGTCCCTGCCCCGGCTACGAAGTCTCGATCCTGCGACGAGGATGCTTTCGATTCACAAAGTGAACCGAAACCTTTTCCGCGCGTTTGTGCGCGCGAAGGAGATCTCGCCATGGTGGAAGCATTGTCAATTGCGCTCTTGCACTATCCAGCAGCCTGCCGTCCGGCTGCGCGAGACGCTGCACATTCCCCGTGTCCACCGATGTGCAGGACGCGATCGTTGCGTTTTGAGGTTGCTGATCATGACCGATCGAGCTCCTGACCAACCAGAGGACAATCTACCCGGTGGGAATCGGCAATCCCTGGCGGATTACCTTTGGAAAATCGTAGGCATTGCTGCTTTGGTGATCAGCGTCTGGCTACTTTCACGTGAACTACGGAGTTTGTCATTTGCCGAGATTGGCACCAAGCTCGCCTTGCTACCGACGGGGACCTGGATCGGTAGCGGACTCTCCGCGCTCGTCGCCTACGCTCTGCTGGGCTTCTACGACAGACTCGCCCTGACCTATCTTGATCGCAAAGTCAGTCCGCTATTCGCACATGCCTGCGCTGCCGCGACATACGCCTTCGCTCACGTGGTTGGTGCCTCGGTCTTCTCAGGCGCGGTCATAAGGTATCGCGCCTATTCATCGAAGGGCTTGACAGGAAGAGAGATCGCGGCCCTCGTCGCTTTCTGCGCGTTCACTTTCGCGCTCGGAGTTGTAACCGTCATGGGTACCTTACTTGTCGCGCAGCCATCGATCGTTGATCGTTTTCTCGGTAGGTTGCCAATTGAGGTTAGCAGCGGGGCCGGAATTATCCTGCTTGGGTTCGTCGCGCTATTCCTGCTGATTTCCCTGCTACCAAAGACGTCCCTCGGGGTCCGCTTAACGGTTATCAATTATCCTTCGTTTCCCATTGCCGCAGGACAGATCGTCGTGTCGTCCGCGGAAATCATCGCAGCTACCCTGATCATATACCTGGCGCTGCCTACGACTTCAAATCCTGGACTTTCCATCGTCGCGGGTGTCTTCGTGTTTTCCTTCGCTGCGGCCATCGCCTCGCACTCGCCTGGTGGGCTCGGCGTATTCGAATTAGGTTTCATCACCGGCTTGCCAGAGCTTCCCGAAGCAGACGTTCTGGCAGCCTTGCTGGTCTTCAGGCTTTTCTATTTTGTTCTGCCATTCGTTTTTTCGCTGGGCGCCATTTCCGTTTTCGAACTGCGGCGCAAGAGGTGAAGCCATTAGGGTAAAGCTTTGCATCGTCGCAACCCATGAAGGTCAGCCGACATGAGGAAGCCACGCTTCGGCAATCGCGTAGGCCGCGATAGCGGCCATGCGCTGCTCCCCAGGAACCGCCCGTGATGACCTGAGCCCGTGCCCGTCGAATGCGGGATAGTGGTGCGGCCGCTGAAAGCGGCGACCGGATGTGATGAGGTGGAACGGCCCGCTCCGACAGCATCTAGTGCTAAAAACGTGGTCGTTGCTTGAACGCCACAAAGGAGGGACCGTTCCATGAACCAAGCTAGCACAATCGGGTTGGATTTAGCCAAACACGTCTTCCAAGTTCACGGCGCTGACAATGAAGGTTCG
>NZ_JANTYT010000024.1:0-71627 GCF_024808825.1 Rhizobium sp. BK661
CTGCGTGCCCATCCCGATCTTGCAGGACGCCTCGCAATCGCAGGTGAATTGACCGAGGACAGCAAGAAGGAGCAGGCGGGCGCCGGGCTCGACCGGCTTAGTGCGCAGGAGCACGACCGTTTCACTGAGCTCAATGCCGCGTATGTCGAGAAGTTCGGCTTTCCGTTCATCATTGCGGTGAAGGGCTTGAACAAGGACGATATTCTGGCGGCGTTCGAAAAGCGCATCGGCAATACGAGCGACGAGGAGTTTGAAACGGCCACCGCTCAAGTCGAGCGCATCGCGTTCCTGCGCCTGGAAACGATGCTTCCAGGGCGGTGAAACATCTGCAGCATGCACGCGCGCCCTGGACGACCCGACCTTGGCACGGAGGGAGATGCCTTCATGACAACCACTCTAACGACCGAGGATACTATCGGTTTCTGATGCACCGTCGATGACCACAGGCTCCAGGCCCTTCAGGCTTGCGACCGAGGCGGCATCCGGCAGTCGCCAGCATTGCGACTTCTTCAGGCCCCTCGCCGCGGCCTAGAAAAACAGGCTCATAACCAGATCCTGATCGAAATCGCCGAATCCCTTGCCAAACAGGTTCATGCCGCCAGGATTGTCGGCCTTGTCGTCGATGCCGATGCGGAAACGGATGGAGTGATGATCGGCGATGCCAAGCGAAGAGATCGTCTGCGTCGAGACCATGGCGCCGTCGATCCAGGTGCCGGTGTCGTCGATCGTCCAGGTCTTCAGCTTGCCGTATTGCGAGCCGCTGAGCTTCCACCAGGCTGGAGAATAGAGGCCGCGCCGGTCGCCATAATCGCCTGGAGACGTCCAGTGACCAGCCTTGATGCCGTTGATCCAGATCGAGATGTCGGAGGGCCAGTTGGCGTTGGTGGCCGGCGTCTCCGAGCTGAGTTCCGCGGAGAACTCGACCTTGCGGATTCTCCTGCCGGAGACCTTGGCATTGTTGGGAAACTTGTACTCCACATAGCCGCGGGTAAACCACAACAGGGCAGCCTGCATGCGCTGCGGATCGAGAAAGACCTCCTGCACGTCAAGCATGCCGATGACATTGTTGACAGAGCAGAGGCCGCAGGGCGCTCCCACCTCGAACTCGGTGAAGAGACCGATCGGCATGCTGACGGTCACGACATCTTCGGACGCCTTTGTGCCACCGCTGTCGAAGCGGATGAGGATCTCGTCATAGATGGTGGAACAGATCTTCTGGTTACCCTTCGTCGCCTTCATCGTGTGGGTCTGGATGAGACCGGCAAGTTCCAGCGCCTTGAGGTTGGTTGCTGCCGTCGATTGCGGCAGCCCCATGCGGCCGGCAATGTCATTCACGTTCAAGGGCCCCAACTGGCGGAGCAGATTGAGTATTTCTATGCGCGTCGCGGAACCGAGGGCCTGGACGACTTCGACGTCCTTGATGGGATCGACGGTGAGAAGTTTCGTCTCCATGCGCAGCTACTGGTTCTTTCTTGTTAGATCGTTGCTGATATCACGGCAGCCTGTCTGGTGTCGCGGCTTTTTCTGGACGTTTCCGCCGCTGCCCAGGCCCTGAAAGGCCGGCGGGCAACGAAGCCCGGGAACGGATGGCGAAGGTTTATCCTCGTCATCCCTTGATTCCGGAAGACAGCATCAGCGCCTGCGTCACCCGCTTCTGGAAGAGCAGATAGGCTACAGCAACCGGCATTGCGGCGAGGATTGCCACTGCCATGTCACGCGCATATTTGACGCCGAAAGCATCTCTCGTCTGGGTAATGCCGACGGTGATTGTCATCATCTCATCGGAGTTCGTGACCAGGAATGGCCAGAGAAACGCGTTCCAGGCCATGATGTAGGTGATGATCGCAAGCGCTGTGGTGATACCCCAGTTCAAGGGCAGATAGAGCTTGAAGAGGATCTGGAACTCACCACAACCATCAAGCTTGGCAGCCTCCCGCAACTCCTTCGGAACGGAATCAAAGAATTGTTTGTAGACGATGACGACGACCGGAACGATGAGCTGTGGCAGGATGATCCCGCCCCAGGTGTTGATGAGGTTGAGCTTATGCATCAGTACGAACTGCGAGATAACGAGCGCCTGCGAAGGCACCATGAAGCTCGCGAGGATGATGCCGTAGAGCAGCTTTCGTCCGGGGAAGACGATCTGCGACAGCGCGTAGGCGCACATGACGCTGATCACGATCACCACGACGGTGACAGTGATCGAGGTGACGATGGAATTCAGGTACCAGGTCGAAAGCTTCGTTTCGAACAGCGCATAGTAGTAGGCCGAAAAATTGAAGACGTCGGGAATGAACGTCGTTTTCGACACGACCTCCTGTTCGGGTTTCATCGAGGTCACAATTGCCCAGTAGATGGGGAATGCCCACATGCAGGCGATGCAGAAGGTGAGGACGAGCAGCAGCAGGTTGCCGATGTTCTTGCCGGGCATTTTAGCGCTCCCTTACCCGCAACAGCTGATATTGTAGCACCGAGACGATGACGATGATCATGAAGAGCAGAACCGCAACGGCGGAGCCGACGCCGCCATGGTTCGTGCGAAACGCCTCGCGATAGACGAGTTGCAACAGGACGTAGGTCGAATTGAACGGGCCGCCTTCGGTGAGCAGGTAGACCTGATCGAAAATCTTCAGCTGAAGGATCAGTTGCAGCGTCAGGACGAGCGCGGTGACCGGCCAGATAAGAGGCCAGGTGATGCGCCGGAAACATTGCCAGCGTGTCGCGCCGTCGAGCATCGCAGCCTCATAGTAGTCATGGGGAATGTTCCGCAACCCGGCAATGAAGAGCAGCAGGTTGAAGCCGTTGGTCCACCAGACGGTCACCAGCGCCACCATGGGCATCGCCCAAAGCGGATCGCGAAACACGCTGATGCGTTTGCCGGTGAGGAATTCGATGACAAACTGCGCAACGCCGAACTGCTGATCCAGCACCCATTTCCAGATCTGGGTCACGACCGAGACGGGCAGGATGTAAGGTATGAAAAACAGAACCAGGATCAGGCTCTGCAGCCAGCCCTTCAGACGCACGACCATCAATGCCAGACCGAGGCCGATCAGCGTATTCGGAACCACAGTCAGCACGACGAAATAGCCGGTATTCCAGAACGATGTGAAGAAGAGCTTCTGATGGAAGAGCTTCACGTAGTTGTCGAAACCCACCCATTTGCCGTCGCCGATAAGAGGCGCGTCGGTGAAGCTCAAGGCAAACATCTTGAAGACGGGGTAGGCAAATACGACCATATAGGCGATCAGGAACGGCGCGATCATGACGATGGCGGTCAGCGTCTTGCGTCGTTTTTCACTGGTAACCACGAACATCTCCCTCAGAGCGGTGCTGGCCGGAGGTTTCGCTCCGGCCAGGCTCGTCTTACATCTGGCTCTTCAGCTCGTCGCGCATCTGCTCGATCGCGTCTGCCGGGTCGAGCTGGCCGTTGAGCGCAGGAACCACGAAGTTCTGGGTTGCCTCGTAGATCGGGCCGGCGACCCCGGCGAGCTTGGAAACCGGATCAAACGTGGCCGTGTTTGCAAGCTTTGCATAGGTCGCATTCGGCTGCATTTCCTTGAATTCCTTGGTGTCGGTCACCGGCTTGTAGGCCGGGATATGACCGGCGGAAGCCCAGGAGATGCTGTGCTCGTTCATCCAGTTGATAATCTCGAGCACGATCTTCACCTTCTCCGGAGAGATCGGCTTGGAGTCACTGTTCGGGATCGCGAAAGAGTGCGAGTCCGCCCAGGTCGCCTGCGTGCCCATCAGGTTCGGGATTTCGATGGCACCCCACTCGAAGCCAAGATTGCCGTTCTTGGCAAGGTCAGTCATCGTCGGCACTTCCCAGACGCCGTTGATGTGCATCGCAGCTTTGCCCGAGGTGAACAGCGCGATCGACGCTTCATAGGAGATCAGCTTCGGCGCGTAACCGGTGGATACCCAGTTCGCCATGGTTTGCAGCGCTTTCACGCCTGCGTCGCCTGGCAGGATTTCATCGCCGTCGATGAACTTGGCGCCCTGTTGGGAGAGCAGCGTGTAAAAGACGCGCCACATGGAGCCGCCTTCATCCGTGTGCAAGGACAGCGGATACTCGACCTTGCCGGTTGCCTTAATCTTTTCCAGGGCCGCATTGAAATTCTCAAGGCCATCGAGGCCCTTCGGCAGGCCATCATCGCCGAGCAGGCCCGCTTCCTTCAGGATCGTCTTGTTGTAGTAGAGAACGATGGAATGAACGTCGAAGGGAATTCCGTAGACCTTGTTGTCGAATGTCGCCTGTTTCCAAGCAGCATCGACATAGTTTTCCTTCTTGATACCTGCACCAGCGAGCTCTTCTTGCGAGATCGGACGCAGGATGCCGGTCGGCACGGCCAGCGGGTAGCGCGACATGTGATAGGTCATGATGTCGGGCTGTTGGCCGACGGCGGCCGAAGTCTGGACCTTGGTGTAGAAGGGCACGCCCCATTCGAGCGTGGTCGCGTTGATCTTGATATCCGGATGGGTATCGTTGAACTCCTTGATGAGCGCCTTCATACGAACGCCGTCGCCGCCGCTCAGGAAGTCCCACCAGGTAATGTCGGTTTGCGCGAATGCTGCTGCTGAGGGCAGCAAGGCGATCGCCGCGGAAACGGCGAGTTTCAGTAGCTTCTTCATCGGTTCCTCCTCGATAAAAGTGTGGTTTACTCATCACCCCAAGGCATCGGGGTACCCCTCACCGCCGGCCTCCTCCAAGGTCGGCAATGTTCTTCTTCAGTCAGGTCCGACGTGTCCCGCCCGGCTGGGCTGCGGCCGTCAGCTGAGCCGTCCGCCCTCGGTGTCGAAGGCCAACATTTCGGGCACTCTCAGAGAGAGACTGATCTTCTCCTTCGGCTGTGGACGGCCATCACGACATTCGACGGTCATTTCCGTACCGTTTCCCGTCAGAACATGCAGATATCCGGTGCCGCCGAGTTCCTCGATGAATTCAGCGGTGACCGGCACTGTCACAGCGCCTTGTCTGGCGCCGAGTTCGATATGCTCCGGCCGCACGCCGACATAGACCTGTGTACCGACGGCGACCGCCGTGCGGGCCGGCAGATCGAAAGCCTGACCCGGTGCATCCTCGAGTGCGACCCGCAGGGCGTTGCCGTTTGCCGCGAGGGCCCTGCCCTTCAGGAAATTCATGCCGGGCGAGCCGATGAAGCCGGCGACGAACATGTTGGCCGGGTTCCGGTAAAGCTCCAGCGGCGCACCGATCTGCTGCACGAGGCCGGCTTTCAGCACGATGATCTTGTCGGCAAGTGTCATTGCCTCCACCTGATCGTGGGTGACATAGACCATCGTGGCGCCGATCTGCCGGTGCAGACGGGCGATCTCCATACGCATCCTGACGCGCAGCTCGGCATCGAGGTTGGATAGCGGTTCGTCGAACAGGAAGACGCGCGGTTCGCGCACGATTGCCCGACCAATCGCGACGCGCTGGCGCTGGCCGCCTGACAGCTGACTAGGCTTGTGGTTGAGATATTCGCCGAGCCGCAGGATTTCGGCAGCCGCCTTAACCTTGCGCTCGATCTCTGCCTTAGGGCGCCGACCGATCGTCAGGCTGAAGGCCATGTTTTCGTAAACGGAGAGGTGCGGATAGAGCGCGTAAGACTGAAAGACCATCGCCACTCCACGCTTGGAGGCCTCTCGATGGGTCACGTCCTCGCCCTCGATGGCGATCTTGCCGCCGCTCGTCTCTTCCAGCCCGGCAATCATCCTGAGCAGGGTCGACTTGCCACAGCCCGAGGGACCGACGAAGACGGCGAATTCCCCCTGCTCTATCTCGATGTCGACGCCATGAATGACCTTAAGCGCGCCGAAAGATTTGCTGACATTCGTCAACCGGATACCAGACATTGATCCTCCCGATCCTCGTCATGATCGGGACGGCCTATCCGAGCCGCCCCGAACCGGCCCTTCTAGGCCGAGGCGACGGACAGCAGCACGAAGTGGTACGACTTCGGCGGCAGTGAGCCCGAGAGCGTGCCCGTATCGGTGACGGAAAGGCTTGAACCCGCCTTCGGCACGATGCGTGTCTGATCTTCAACCGAATTGCGCGCTTTCAGATCATCGCCAACCATCGTGCGATGCTGGAGGATCGTGGCACCCTTGAAGCCTTGCAGGTCGACACTGAGGTCCATGACTTCGTCGAGGCTGCGATTGATCGCAAAGAGCGCAATCGTCTTGCCGTCGTCCTGCAGGACGGCCGACAGGTCGAGATAGGGTACGTCCTGGGCCACGTCGCAGTCATAGGTCGGACCAGAAGCGGAAACCGTCAGCGCCGTGCCGCGCCCGTATTTCGATGCGTACTGCAGCGGATAGTAGATCGACTGCCGCCAAGCCGGGCCGCCAGCCTTGGTAAGGATCGGTGCGATCACGTTGACGAGCTGTGCCATGCAAGCGATCTTGACGCGATCGGAGCGACGGATGAAGACGTTGATCAAGGAAGCGACGAAGATTGCGTCTTCCAGATTGTAGAGCTCTTCGAGAAGCGGCGGAGCTTCCGGCCAATCCCAATTCTTGTAGCGCTGATCGTCTTCCTTACGGTCATGGTACCAGACATTCCACTCGTCGAAGCAGATCTTTACGTCACGCTTCGAGCGCTTCTTCGCCTTGATATAGTCGATGACGCCGCCGATGGTGACGATGTAGCGATCGAGATCGATCGCCTTGGCGTAGTAGTTCAGCGTATCATTTTCCTCATTGCCGAAATACTTGTGCAGCGAGATGTAGTCGACACTGTCATAGCTCGCATCGAGAACGGTCGCTTCCCATTCGGGATAGGTCTTCATCTTGTCGTTGGACGAGCCGCAGACAACTGTTTCGAGGGTCTTGTCAAAATATTTGAAAGCCTTGCTGACTTCGTTGGCAAGATGTCCGTATTCGGCCGCGGTCTTGTGGCCGACCTGCCAGGGGCCGTCGATCTCGTTGCCGAGGCACCAGATGCGCACATTGTGCGGGTCCTTGTAGCCGTGCTTGACGCGCAGGTCGCTCCAGTAGGTGCCGCTGGGATGGTTGCAATATTCGAGGAAGTTGCGGGCGTCGTTCAGGCCGCGGGAGCCGAGGTTCATCGCCAGCATCATTTCGGTATTTGCCAGCTTCGACCAGTCGGCAAACTCGTTGACGCCCATCTGGTTCGTCTCGCGGGTCCGCCAGGCAAGATCAAGACGCGTCGGGCGCTGGTCGCGCGGACCGATACCGTCTTCCCAGTGATAAGCCGAAACGAAATTGCCGCCGGGATAGCGTACGATCGGCATATCCAGATCGCGGACCATATCAAGAACGTCGGTACGGAAGCCATTCGAATCCGCTTTTTCGTGGCCCGGCTCGTAAATTCCGGTGTAAACGGCCCGTCCCATATGTTCGAGAAATGAACCGTAGACCCTCTTGTCTACGGTCGAGATCGTGAATTCCCTGTTCAGGGTTGCCTTTGCGCGCATCGGTGTTCCTCGTTTATTGAATTCGATTTTTTGGCACGCTAATCTGTATGATTTTTTATTTCAAGATATTTGTTTTATATCCAAATATCAGATTTAAATGGAGGTGTAAGCGCCTGGGGCGGCAAGGCAGCGGGACAATGCGCGCCTGATCCCGGTCGAAGGTTGCTGAATGGAAAGGGCTACGCCCAGACTGTCGGGAATGCCCGAGGTGGCTTCTATGTGGCCGGGCGCTGCTTGATGATGAGGACCGGGACCTCAGACAGGTTGACCACCTTTGAGGCCTGGCTTCCGATAATCAATCTGTTGACGAAACCGCGGCTGTGCGAGCCCATGACGATAAGATCTGCGTCAATCGCCTTCGCAGTCTCAAGAATGCCTTCATAGGCATTGATGTATTCCACAGTTTCGGTTCGTGCGCCGGTTCCGGCTATCGCTGCCGCCTTCCTCAGAACCGCCTCACACTGATCGACGTTGGCGAGGCGTAGGTGTCGGAAATCGCTCGTAATCACCGATTGAACGCGTGCAGCATCCTCGTTATACGTATGACAAAATGCAAAATATCGGAGATCATTTTGCTGCAGAAAGTTTTGGGCGAAACCGTCGCGGAGAGCAGCTATCGGCAGATCAAGGCCGATATCATCTTTGGGAGACTGTCACCCGGGCAAAAGCTGAAGCTCGAAAATCTGAAAGCAGCCTATGATACGAGCGTCAGCACGCTCCGGGAGATTCTGAACCGTCTGACATCGGAAGGGCTTGTCATCGCCGAGGGTCAGCGCGGATTCGAAGTCGCGCCTGTTTCGGAGGCAGATCTGCGGGAAATCGCTGCGCTGCGGCTGCTGCTGGAAGAACATGCGCTCGATCAATCCTTCGCACAGGGCGGTGTCGAATGGGAGGCCGCATTGATGGCGGCTCACTACAAGCTCGCCCGCATGGAAGGAGTGATGGCCTCCGGCGACACCAGCAAGACTGAAGACTGGAAGCGCTACGATTGGGAATTCCACCAGGCTTTGATCTCGGCCTGCGGATCGCGTCTCCTCATGGAAACGCATTCCGCCGTCTTCGACAAATACCTGCGCTATCAGATGGTGGCCTTGTCATACCGCGGAAACGTCGCAGAAGCTGAGCATCGGCAACTTCTGGAAGCGGCACTGGCCCGCGACAGCGCGACCGCGAAGAAAATCCTTGAGCGCCACATCCTCGGCGGGGTCGAGCACGCCCTTGCCCAGCAGCGACTATGACGCGTGACATCTAGGCATATCAGGAAACACCATGCTCAAGCCTGTATCCGAACCCTCTGAGACGGTCAGCGATGTCGTCCTGCGCCAGATCCGCGAGGACATCATTTCCGGCAGGCTCGTGCCGGGTGCAAAGATCAAGCTCGAACAGGCAAAGGAGCGCTATTCGATCAGCGTCTCTTCCTTGCGCGAAATCCTGAGCCGTCTAACGACCGAAAACCTGGTGCTTGCAGAAGGACAGCGCGGCTTTGAGGTCAGCCCCGCCTCCCGCAAGGAGCTGGAGGAACTTGCGGACCTTCGCATTGTCCTCGAGACGCATGCGATCGCTCTCTCCTTCGCTGCCGGAAACCTCGAATGGGAGGGAAGGATCGTTGCCGCGCACCATAAACTCGCGGCGGCCGAGAAGACGCTGCTCTGCGGGGATGTCTCACGCACGATCGATTGGGTTCGTTACGACTGGGAGTTCCATCAGGCGATTGTCTCGGCCTGCAATTCGACCACGCTGATGACTATTCTTTCTTCCGTCTTCGACCGTTTTCTGCGTTATCACATGCTGGCCCGCAGTTTTCGCGGGCAGCCGGTCGTCGATGATCACAAGCTTCTTTTCAAGCTCGCATTGAAGCGTGATGTCGAAGGCGCGCAAGCCGTGGTCCGGCAGCATATCCAGAGTGGTGTTGACCACGTGCTGAAAAGCGGTCGGCTTCCTTAGGCCGCCGCAAGGTCAGATCGCATCCCTCGGCACGCCCTCGGGCCGCATCTGCTTCTTCAAAGCAGCAATGCGGAAGATGGCGTTGGGCGCACCATAGCCGCGATAGCCGCGGCGTTCGACGATTTCGAAAAAGAAGCCTTCGCCGTAGGTCCCGCTGTAGAGCTGGAAATACTCGCCGTGCTCGTCGCGATCATAGAGAATGTTCTCCGCTTTCAACCGCTCGCTGAGCTGTGGATCAAGGCCGAAGCGCGCCTCGACGTCATCATAGTAGTTTGGCGAGATGTGAAGCGCCTTGAAGCCTCTTTCGCGCAGCGATTTCGCTGTCGCGAAGATGTCGTCTGTCGAAAATGCCAGATGCTGGATGCCGGATCCGAATTTCTCTGCGATGAAGTGGCCGGCAAGCGTGCGACGATTTTCCGCGCCGTTCATGGTGATGCGGAGCGAGCCCGTGTCGTTCTCGACGACCTGACTGCGCACCACCCCGCCAGGGTCGATGATGTCGACCATCGGCGTCTTTTTTGTTTCGAAGATTGCAGTGTAGAACAACAGCCACGTCAGCATCTCGTCATAGGCCACGGTCTGCGCAATATGATCAACCCGCCGCAGACCCGCATCGCCGGCGTCCTTACCATCGACCGCTTCGAAGTCGATCCTGGAAAATTGCCCGAGCGGACTCTTGTCGTCGATCAGGTAGATCAACGCGCCGCCGACGCCGCGAATGGCTGGAATTTCGAGCTCGCCGTCGGCAACGGCCTGACGGAACGGTTCGGCATCAAGGGCAATCGCGCGCCGGTAGGCCGCGGCGGCATCATCGACGACGAGTGCCATCGCGTAGGCAAAGGTTCCGTGAACAGCGTAAGCAGCATTGGCAAAACCAACCGGCTCGACGTTGACCAGAATGCGGATGTCGCCCTGCTGATACAGACTGACCTTCTTGGAGCGGTGAACCGCCGCCTTGCGAAAGCCGAGTGCCCTGATCAGACCATCGAGCTCGACGGCCTCCTCCTCATCGGTGGCAAATTCGACGAAGCCGACGCCCTGTGCTGACGCTCTCGGGGGCATGTCGATGCCGATCCTGGCACTTGTGCTGCGGCTGACCTGGTCACCGAGATAGATCAGCGACCGGTGGCCGTCTGCGGCAATTTCGCGGGTGGAACCGCCGCGGAACTGGTCGTTGAAGATCTCAAGCGAGAAATAGCCATCGTAGCCTGTCGAGGCGACAGCCTCGGTAAACGCGGCGACTGGAAGATCACCCTCGCCCGGCATGTTGCGGAAGTGGCGGCTCCAGTAGAGGAGATCCATATCGATCAGCGGAGCATCGGCGAGCTGGACGATGAAGATCCTCTCCGGCGGAATGGAACGGATTGAATTGACATCGATTTTTCGTGACAGCGAGTGGAAGCTGTCGAGGATGAGCCCGACGTTCGGGTGGTTTGCCCGCCGCACGATCTCCCAGGCATCCCGGTGGTCGTTGATAAAGCGTCCCCAGGCGAGCGCCTCGTATCCGACCCTCAAGCCCCTTTTCGCAGCGCGCTCGCCGAGCTCATGAAAATCGGCGGCTGCGCGGTCGATGCCGCCAAGCGCCGCGGATGAAACGTTGGAGCACACAAGCACAAGGTCGGTTCCGAGCTCCTGCATGACATCGAATTTGCGCTCGGCCCGGTCGAAGGTACGGCTGCGCAGGGGTTCCGGCATGCCTTCGAAGTCACGGAACGGCTGGAAAAGCGTTACCTCCAGACCGAGATCCCTTGCCATCCTCCCGACTTCGGCGGGCCTGCCGTCGAAGGCCAGAAAGTCGTTCTCGAATATCTCCACACCGTCGAAACCTGCTTTCGCAATTGCTTCCAGCTTTTCCGGCAATTCGCCACTGATGCTCACCGTGGCAATCGAGGTCTTCATGATCAGAACCCTTTCGTACTCAGCTGACAGGGGCAACATCGATCGATGCCGCCATCCTCCCAAATTGACCGCAAGGCATTATGCCGAATGTCGTGACGATTTCAATTCAATTGGCAAAAAACGAATCATCATAGATTTTCAGAAAAATATGTTGATTTAGGACAAGCTGTCTGACAAGGATTAGGACATACGGTCAGGGAGAGTGGACTGTCGCGGTCGCAAATGGCCGCCCAACGGAGGAGGAATCCATGCTGAAATCAATGCTAACGCGGCGAAACGCGATGCTTTGCGCTGCCGCTCTGATAGCCGCAGCCGGGCTGGCAAGGCCGGCCGCCGCCATTACCCCGGACGAAATCAAGGCCCGAGGAAAAATCATCGTCGGCATCCAGGGCGACAACCCGCCGTGGGGCTTCGTCACGAGCGGCGGCAAGCAGGATGGCCTCGACGCGGATATCGCAACTCTTTATGCCAAGGAGCTCGGCGTCGAGGTCGAGTTCGTGCCGCTGGAGGTCAATAACCGCATACCGGCGCTGACGACGGGTCGCGTCGACGTGCTGTTTGCAACCATGGCGATGCTACCGGACCGCGCCAAGGCCGTTCAGTTCTCCAAGCCGTACGTCGCCAATGCGATCGTGCTGATTGCTCCGAAATCCATGCCGATCAAGACCAATAACGACATGGCGAACCTGACGATCGGCGTCGCGAAAGGTGCGGCACAGGATACCCAGGTGACCAAGAATGCGCCGCAAACGGCAACAATCCGCCGCTTCGATGGCGACGCTCCGAGCGTCCAGGCTCTTGTCTCCGGCCAGGTCCAGGCTCTCGGCGGCAACATCTTCTACATGGACCGCGTCGAGAAGGCCCGCCCGGGCGAATTCGAAAACAAGCTCGAATTCCAGAAGCTCTACAATGGTGCCTGCACGCGGCTGGGGGAAAAGGAAATCAACGCTTCGATCAACGCCTTCATCGACAAGATCAAGGCCGACGGCGAACTGAAGACCATCTACGACAAGTGGATGAAAGTTCCCGTACCGGAATTTCCGGAGAAGCTCGAGGGCATCCCCTTCGCCGCCAACTGACCGGCCGACCTGTTCCAGCGGGTAGGAGCGACGGGCATCACGATGCCCGTCGACGTTGCCGCTATACCTGAGAAGCCGTGCGTTTCGAGGAGCGCGACCATGACCAAGACCATCTTTGTGCTCAACGGGCCGAACCTTAATCTCCTTGGCCAGCGCGAGCCGACCATTTACGGCACCACGACGCTCGCCGACATCAAGGAAAGATGCATTGTCCGGGCACGGGGCCTAGGCTTTATGGTCGACTTCCGGCAGACCAATTTCGAGGGGGAACTGGTCGAAAGCGTGCACCAGGCGCGAAACGAGGCGTGCGGCATCATCATCAATCCGGCTGCCTATACCTTCACATCGATCGCCCTGCTTGACGCGCTGAAGACCTTCGATGCGCCGAAGATCGAACTGCATATATCGAATGTGCATGCCCGCGAGAGCATCTACCACAATTCACTGATCTCGCGCGTCGCGACCGCAATCATGATTGGTTTCGGCGCCCGTGGTTACGAACTGGCGATCGAGGCGATGGCCGAAATGGCAGGGCGGAGCTGAGCGCGGCATGAACTACCAACTTGATTTCACGCCAGTCATCGATGGGCTTGCGAGCCTGCTACTTGGCTGTCTCGGCACCTTCCTGCTGGCGATCTGCGGCATGCTGCTTGCGATCATCATCGGCGTTGGCGGCGTAGCCCTGCGCGACTCGCCTCTGAAGCCCGTCCGCTGGCTGGTGATCGGTTTCGTCGAACTGATCCGCAATACGCCGTTCCTGGTGCAGATTTTCTTTCTCTATTTCGCCCTGCCGCTTGCCGGCATCCGGCTCGACCCGACGCCGACGGCGATCATCGCCCTCGGCATCAACGGGGGCGCTTATGCGATCGAAATCATCCGTGGCGGCGTCCAATCCATCCCCAAGGGCCAGATGGAAGCCGGGTTGGCGCTTGGCCTGCATAAGCTGCAGGTGTTTCGGCTGGTCATCCTGAAGCCTGCGTTGCGGGCGATCTACCCGTCGTTGACCAGCCAGTTTGTGCTGCTGACGCTGTCTACCAGCATTGCTTCGGCAATTTCTGCTTACGAGTTGACCTCGGTGTCCCAGCGCATCGAATCCGAAAGTTTCCGGAGCTTCGAAGTCTATTTCACCGTGACGATTTTCTACCTCGTCATTTCCTGGCTGATGATGCGCTTCTTCTCGCTCCTGTCGGCCCGCTACTTCAGCTATCCGGTCAAATAGGAGACGAACGATGGGCACGGACGAATTCGTCTTTCTCCTGATCGGCCTCAAGTGGACCGTTCTTCTGTCAGCAGTCGGCTTTGTGTGCGGCGGCATTGCAGGGCTTGGCGTAGCATTGGCGCGTACCTCGCAATGGCCGCTGTTGGAGCGCGTGACGGCGGGCTATATTGGCATTTTTCAGGGCACGCCGCTGCTCATGCAGCTCTTCGTCGTCTACTACGGGCTTGCCCTGATCGGCCTGAAGCTCGACGCCTGGCTCGCGGTCGCGATCGGTTTGACGCTGCATGCCAGCGCCTATCTTGGCGAGATCTGGCGTGGCTCGATCGATGCCGTGCCTCGCGGCCAGACGGAGGCGGCAAAAGCGCTCAGCCTCAAATACATCTCGCGCATGAAGGATGTGATCCTGCCGCAGGCAATCCGCATCTCCCTGCCCGCGACGGTTGGCTTCCTCGTGCAGTTGATCAAGGGAACGTCATTGGCCTCCATTGTCGGCTTCACCGAACTGACCCGGGCCGGCAACATCATCTCCAACCAGATCTTCCAGCCGCTGACGGTCTTTGGGATCGTCGGTGCGCTCTACTTCCTGATGTGCTGCCCGCTGACGATCCTCGGCGCGCGGCTCGAACGCCGCTTCGCCGCCTCTGGTGCCCGCTGAACGCCGTTGATGAGAACGAGACCATGAGCAACATGTCGACATCTGCCGCCGAGACCATGATCACCATGACCCACGTGGAGAAATGGTATGGCGCGTTTCAAGCGCTGCACGACATCAACATGTCCGTGCAAAAAGGCGAGAAGATCGTTCTCTGCGGCCCTTCCGGCAGCGGTAAGTCGACGCTCATCCGCTGCATCAATCACCTGGAGAGCTACGAGAAGGGCGAGATCCGCGTCGGCGGCATCCTGATGGGAAACCAGGCCAAGGCGATCGACGCCATCCGCCGTGAAGTCGGCATGGTTTTCCAGCAGTTCAATCTCTTTCCGCACCTGACGGTCCTCGAGAACTGCATGCTGGCGCCGATGCGGTCACTCGGGCTGCGAAAGCCGGAGGCCGAAGAGCGTGCCCGCGCACTTCTGAACAGGGTCAAGATTCTGGAACAGGCCAGCAAATACCCCATCCAGCTTTCCGGTGGCCAGCAGCAGCGCGTGGCCATCGCTCGAGCGCTATGCATGCGACCGAAGGTGATGCTCTTCGACGAGCCGACGTCGGCTCTCGATCCCGAGATGGTCAAGGAGGTCCTCGACACCATGATCAGCCTCGCCGACGAAGGCATGACGATGATCTGCGTGACGCACGAGATGGGCTTTGCCCGCCAAGTCGCCGACCGGGTGATCTTCATGGCGAGCGGCGCGATCGTTGAGGAAGCCCAACCCGCGGACTTCTTCACCAATCCGCGCCACGACCGCACGCGCAAGTTCCTCGGCGAAATCCTTCGAAACTGAATCTGGGGACGTTGAATGACTAGCCAAACTACCCCGTTGAAGATCGCGGTCATGGGCGCGGGCCTGATAGGCAAGCGCCATATCGAAAGGATATCGGCTGAGCCGCGGGCGATGCTTGGCGCGATCATTGATCCGTCCACCTCGGCAAGAGATTTCGCTTCTCGCAAGGGCGCTACCTGGTTTTCGACCCTCGCGGAAGCCAAAGCGAATGTGCCACTTGACGGCATCATCATTGCAACGCCCAACGAGCTCCATACAGAGAATGCGCTTGAAGCCATTCACGCGGGGCTGCCGACGCTCGTCGAAAAGCCGATCGCGCACGATGCCGCTGCGGCGGAGACCATCGCGGCAGCGGCCGAAGCTGCAGGTGTACCAATCCTGATCGGTCATCACCGTCGGCACAATCCGATGATCAAGGCGGTCAAACAGATCCTTGACAGCGGCCGGTTGGGGACGGTCCTGACGGCACACGGGAGCTTCTGGGTTGCCAAGCCGGACGACTATTTTGATGTAGATTGGCGGCGCGAGGCGGGCGGCGGTCCAATCCTCATCAACCTGGTCCACGATGTTGACCTCTTCCGTTACTTCTTTGGGGGGGTCGACAGCGTCCATGCGATGCAGTCGAATTCCACGAGACAACTGGCTGTCGAGGAGACCGCTGTCATCCTGGTCCGGTTCGAGAGCGGTGTTCTTGCGACGTTTAATGCGTCCGATGCCATCGCCTCGCCATGGAGTTGGGAACTGACAGCCGGCGAAAACCCCGCCTATCCCCGGCAGGATCAGTCCTGCTACCAGATTGGTGGCACCACCGGGTCGCTTTCCATCCCCCAGCTCACGCTTTGGACGAGTGTCGGAGCGCCGAACTGGCTGGAACAGCTGGTCCAGGAGCACGTCGCATTTGATGCCGCCGATCCGCTCGCCGTCCAGCTCAACCATTTCTGCGATGTCATATCAGGCAAGCAAAGCCCGCTTGTCAGTGCGCGGGAGGGGCTTGCGACCCTTCGGGTAATTGAGGCTATCAAATCGTCTGCGCGTTCGGGTCAGACTGTCCTGCTCAACAACGCCGTGACCAAGGGGACGCTATCATGATCAGCGGCACCACACGGCTCATCGCACATCTCGGCTACCCGACGGAGTCCTTTAAGGCGCCGCTGATCTACAATCCCTACTTTGAAACCAGTGGGATCGATGCCATCGTTGTCCCAATGGGCTGCAAACCCGAGGACTACCCGCCCTTCCTCAAGGTCCTGTTCCGGCTCTCCAACATCCACGGGGCGCTCGTGACCATGCCGCACAAGGTCACGACGATGAGCCTCCTCGACACAATATCCACGAACGCCAAGGTAGCGGGCTCATGCAATGCGATCCGCCTCGGCTCTAGTGGCGAACTGATCGGCGACATGTTTGACGGCGACGGCTTTGTCCGGGGGCTGCTGCGCAAGGGGCGAAAAGTAGCAGGAACCGATGTGCTGATCGCCGGGGCTGGCGGCGTTGGTTCTGCGATCGCCGCTTCGCTGGCTGCGGCGGGTGTTCGACGCATCGCTCTTCATGACGGTAACATGATCGCTCTGAGCGGGCTGCATGAACGACTGAACACCTATTATCCGGACACCCAGGTCACGGCCGGCTCTGCGGACCCAAGCGGTTTTGACATCGTCGTCAACGCAACGCCGCTCGGCATGCGCCAGGATGATCCGCTGCCCGTCGACGTATCACGTCTCTCCCCTGACACCTTCGTCGGCGAAGTTGTCATGAAAACGGAGATCACCCCGTTTCTCGCCGCAGCTCGCGCCAGGGGATGCGCCTTTCAGGTCGGCACCGATATGCTCTTCGAACAGATCCCGGCGTATCTCGAATTCTTCGGCTTCCCGACAACGACAGCCGAGGAACTGCGAAAGATCGCAAGCCTCTGACGCGGCGCGCTCGCCAACCGCAGCTTCACCCTTTCTTGAGTGCTGAACAGGGCGCTTCGCTACGGTCCCGGCGCCTTTGGCCCCACAGGGGATCGCCAAGGCGGTCGATGCATTCGCGCGGTCCGGCCTTTCAATCCAGGCCGACCCGCTTTGCACCCTGCCGAAACAAGACCTGGTCGTCGCGAGGAAAATGGAAGGCCGACATGAAGTCACCAAGGCGGTAGGCCGGATATCGATCGTGAAGCATTGCCAGATACGCTTTTGCTTCAACCAGGCGTCCGGCAATGGAAAGGCAAAGCGTCGCGATCGCCAGAATATGGGCATGGGCGTTCGGACGGGCTGCGGCCTTGACACCCCAATCTGCGGCGTCCTCGATGTTGCCGAGACGCACGAGGGCCAGGGCTCGGCTCGCGAGCATTCCGAAAAGCAGCGGGTCGAAAGGACTGAGCGCGCGGGAGTGATCGGCTGCAACAACCGCTGCACGCGGATCACCGGACTGGGATTGAACGAAGGCGAGAGAGTAGTGGGCGATGGCGAAGCTTGGGCTCAGTTCGACTGCCTGTTGCAGCTCACCGACCGACTGATCGTGCAGCGCCCGTAACCACAGCGCTCGACCCATGGCAAGGTGGGCCGTCGGGTCCCGCTCGTCTGCCATCATGCTCTGGCTCGCCGCCCGATAGGCAAGCTCGGCCTCGGCGTCGCGATCTGCCCAATGCTGAAAGGCACTCTGGAAATGGGTAAAGGACAGCCCGGCATGGGCGCGGGCAAATGTCGGGTCCAGTCCTATTGCTCTTTCGAAAAAAAGCTGCGCTTGCTCGTTGTCGCTTTTGGTGAAGCGATACATGTGCCAGAGCCCCAGGTGGTGAGCCTCCCACGCATCAAGAGAGTTCGGCGCCTTCAGGAGGGCACGATTGCTCTCGATCGCCTCGACTTCGCGCTCGATCGAGACGACGATTCTGCTGCCGATTTCGTCAAGGAGGAGGAAGGTATCGGCAACCCGGCGCTCGAAGACATCAGTCCAGGCGATGCGAGACGACCTTGCTTCGGTCAACTCGACGCGAACGATGATACGGTCAGCGATGCGCTGGAACGATCCGTCGACGACATAGTCGACGCCCAGCAGCTGCGCCGTCTCGCCGACCGTGTGGTGGCGCTCCCTCAGTGCGAACATCGTGCCTTGGGCGATGACGTGAAAGGAGCGAAGCTTCGCAAGCCGGGTGATGATGTCGTATGCCAAAGCATCGCAAGGACCGCCAGGGGCGGCCACGGCCGACATCTCATTGAACGGCATGATCGCAATCGACGGCCGCCGCGGCTCTTTGGGCAAGGTTTCTGTGTCGCGGGGAGACGATGAGGGCACGGCATTAGCACTGGCCTGTCGCGGCCGGAAGCTGTCGTCGGTCTGTGTTCTCACCGTCAGCCAGGCGTCATGCAGGGGTCGCTCGTTGATACCTTCGGCACGAAAAAGTTTCGTGGTCGCGTCAAGATGCTCCTCGCCCTCTCGAAAACGGCCCGCCCTGGCGAGGGACATCAAGAGCAGTTCGTGCGGGCGAATATCGAAGGGCGAAAGCTGGATCCAGCGATCGAGGTAGGCCTGGGCCTCCTCCGACGGCAAACGCTGCACCATATGCTCAAGAAGGGCGGCATGAATGTCGCGCAGTCGACGGCGCTGCGACACCAGCCATGTTTCGAACGCCGGGCTCCGTTCGAGGCTCGACCCATCGTGAAAGTCGCCGGCAAACAGCGCCGCCAGGGATCGCAACTGGTCTTCAGAATGCGTCTTGAAGCCGTGCTGATAGGCCGTCTCCACCTCGATAGCATCGACAGAGCAGTCCGACAGGTCCAGGCCCACAGCGCCGCCGTCGGTGATAACGCGTTGTTCCCCGATGAGCGACCGGATCTTGCTCAGGCACCATCGCAACTCGCCACGCGGATCGTCAGGAATGTCCCACAGCAGATCGCAAAGCTGTGACCTGCCGCGGGGTCGGGGCGAGAGCGCAAGATAGGCAAGAAGCGATCGCACCTTGCGGGATCCGGGGAGTTTCAGGTCGACGCTGTCGCGCCGGATCGCCATCGGACCAAGCAGTCGGATCTCAAGCGAGCGCCCGTGCTGTTTGGCCTCTGCGCCACCCGATTCCACGCTCGTTCCCACGCCAGCTGCCACGCCGACCCCAACTATCCCCGTCTAAACCAGAGACTGCGGCACGACACGTGCCCAACCACGGTTGCTATAGACGCACCATGAGGCCGACCAATCTGACCGAAGGAGAAAACAATGTCCACATCTGCGGCCGTCGCGCGTGATACTCAGCCAGCCGTTGATTTCGGCGCGCTCAAAGCCCGGCAGCAAAGCGCCTGGTCTTCGGGCGACTACGCAATCGTTGGGACAACCTTGCAAATCGTCGGCGAAAGCCTCTGTGAAGCGCTCGATCTGCGCGCGGGTGCAACGGTGCTCGATGTTGCGGCCGGAAACGGCAACGGCGCGCTTGCCGCCGCCCGACGCTGGTGCGAGGTCACCGCGACCGATTACGTTCCAGCTCTGCTCGAACGCGGCCAGGAGCGCGCCAAGGCCGACCGGCTGCCGATCGCCTTCCAGGTGGCGGATGCGGAACATCTGCCGTTTGCCGACCAGTCTTTCGACAACGTGCTTTCGATTTTCGGCGTGATGTTCACGCCCGACCAGGAGCGCGCCGCGTCCGAGCTTCTTCGGGTCTGCAAGCGCGGTGGTTCGGTCGGTCTTGCGAACTGGACCCCTGACGGTTTCATCGGGCAGATGTTCAAGACGATCGGTAAGCATGTGCTGCCTCCGGCAGGTTCCCGCTCACCGGCGCTTTGGGGTTCACGGGCGCGGCTTGAGGAACTGTTCCCGGGTGCGGTCGCGTCTATCGCGGCGACGCCGCGGCAGTTCGTGTTCCGCTACAAGTCACCGGACCACTGGCTTGAGGTCTTCCGGACCTATTATGGTCCCGTGCTGAAAACATTCGCCGCCCTTGATCCGGTTGCGCGGGATATGCTGACCAACGACCTGCTGGCGCTCATGGAGCGGTTCAATCGCGCCGATGACGGCACCGTGGTCGTGCCAAGCGAATATCTGGAGGTCATCGTCACGAGGCTCTGAACACAGGCTTCCGACACCGGCCGAGCATGGGCTTCTAGCCCCGATGTTCGGCCGTCAGGTCGAGCGGATGTTCTTGAGCCAGGCGCTGCCGCCCGCTTGGAATTGGAACAATGCTCCGATCTTGGAAGCGGATGCCCGATAAAGGCTTGCCCCTGATTGGAGGAGACTTATACGCGAGAAAATCGCGCCAGGGGGTAACATGACACCGTCTGAATTTAGAGCGGCCGTGGAGGTCGCAAGACTGTCGGCAAGCGACATTCACGAACTGCTCGGGGTCGACGAACAAACCCGCCGGCGGTTGGCCGCCGGCGAGCAACCCGTGCCACGTTGCGTCGCCTTGTGCCTGTGGCTGATGGCAGCCTATGGCGTTTCGATCCTCGAGGCGCGCGTTCTTGCGGACGATCCGAGTGTCGCGACGCCGGCTTAGTCGAATCATCCCACCGCTCATGACGATCGCAGCACCCCGTCCGAGGTCGACGCACGAGGCCACCGGACGGGGCAGCGCTGCGACATGTCCCCTTTTTCCCAGACACCTATCAATGAGCCCGCGACAGATCCGCCCATCATTGCTCATGAGCGGTCTATTCCCATTGCAACCTGCGGCCGGCCTTCGATGTCACGAAGTTGTCGCTTGTATCGTCTCGGTTGACGTGAGACGTCGTAGACACACTTTCTCCGGCAAGGCCGACGTCAAAACCGATGGCGTCGTACGGATGATTTCAGCCGCTCAGGCAAAACGTTCCATTTGAAGACGAGGAGATCTCCATGGACTATCGCAGGCTTGGCAACAGCGGTGCGGTCGTGACCGCCTATTGCCTCGGCACCATGACGTTCGGTGCGGAGGCGGACGAAGCGGCATCGCACAGGCTGCTCGACGATTACTTCGCCTGGGGCGGTAACTTCGTCGACACGGCCGACGTCTACAGCGCCGGGGCGTCGGAGGAAATCATCGGCCGCTGGCTGAAGCAGCGACCGACGGAAGCCAGGCAGGCTGTCATCGCTACAAAGGGCCGGTTTCCGATGGGACCGGGCCCGAATGACATCGGGCTGTCGCGCCGCCACCTCAACCAGGCACTCGATGCCTCGCTCGCGCGCCTCGGCCTTGAGCATATCGACCTCTACCAGATGCATGCATGGGATGCGCTGACGCCGATCGAGGAGACATTGCGCTTCCTTGACGATGCCGTTTCAGCAGGCAAGATCGGCTATTACGGATTTTCCAATTATGTCGGCTGGCAGATCGCCAAGGCGGCGGAGATTGCCAAGGCGCGCAGCTACAGCCTGCCGGTGACGCTGCAACCCCAGTACAATCTCCTGGTGCGCGACATCGAGCTCGAGATCGTCGCGGCCTGCCAGGACGCAGGCATGGGCCTGTTGCCCTGGTCGCCGCTTGGGGGCGGCTGGCTGACGGGCAAGTATCGCCGCGACGAGACGCCGACCGGCGCCACCCGTCTTGGCGAAAACCCCGCACGGGGGATGGAATCCTACACGAAGCGGAATGCGCAGGAGCGGACCTGGGCCATCATCGACACCGTAGCTGACATTGCAAAGTCCCGTGGCGTCAGCATGGCGCAGGTCGCATTGTCGTGGACGGCAGCGCGGCCGGCCGTGACCTCGGTCATTCTGGGAGCACGAACAAACGAACAGCTCGCGGACAACCTTGCCGCGGCAAAGCTCGTCCTGTCGGAGGGCGAGATGGCAAGGCTGAACGAAATCAGCCAGCCTCTGGTCGCCGATTACCCGTACGGAGCCGGCGGCACGAACCAACGGCATCGCAAGATCGAAGGCGGCCGCTAGGATTGATGAGCGGCCGGATCATCGTCCGGCCGCTTGACAAATCAGAGGCGTGCCCCGCTCGTCTCGTCGAAGAGATGCAGGTTCGCGGGATCGACGGTCGCGCCGATCGCCTCTCCCGCCCGGGCGGTGCCACGTCCCGTCTCCACGATCGTCAGTTCAGGGGTCGTCGATGCCGTGATAAAGGTGGAAGAACCTGTCGACTCGACCACCGCCACCGGGACGTCAAAGGTCCCCTGCCCTGGGGCGGTAACGCCGATATGCTCAGGGCGGATGCCGGCCGTGACCTTGCGCCCAGGCTGCACCTGGTGATCGATCGCGATCCGGTGCTTGACGTTGCCGAGATCGATCGTCAGGCTGTTGCCATCGTCGCTGGCCACGGCCGGAATGAAGTTCATGGCGGGCGATCCGATGAAGCCTGCGACGAACTTGTTGGCGGGCTTGTCGTAGAGATCGAGTGGCTTGCCCTGCTGCTCGATCACGCCTTCGCGCATCACGACGACGTGGTCGGCCATGGTCATGGCTTCGATCTGGTCATGGGTCACGTAGACCGAGGTCGCGTGCAGCCGGTCATGCAGCGCGCGGATTTCCTTGCGCATGTGGACGCGAAGGGTGGCATCGAGGTTTGACAGCGGCTCGTCGAACAGGAAGGCCTTCGGGTGGCGGATGATCGCGCGGCTCATCGCGACACGCTGGCGCTGGCCGCCTGACAATTCGCGCGGATAGCGCTTCAGGAGATGCGACAGGCCGGTGGTCGCAGCAACCTCGGCTGCCGCCTTCCTGGCTTCAGCCTTCGCGACGCCGCGGATGCGCAGGCTGTAGGTGAGGTTCTCTTCCACGGTCATGTGCGGGTAGAGCGCGTAGGACTGGAACACCATGGCGACGTCGCGCTTGCGTGGCGGCACGTTGTTCATGCGTTCGCCGGCGATTTTGAGCTCGCCTTCCGAGATGCTTTCCAGCCCTGCGAGAGAGCGCAGAAGTGTGGACTTTCCACAGCCCGACGGGCCGACAAGCGCGACGAAGGTGCCCTTGGCAATCGACAGGTTGATGTTCTTCAGGGCATGGAATGCGCCATAGTGCTTGTTGACGCCGCTGAGCTCGATCTGATTGGTCATTTGAGGGCTCCAGAGGTGAGGCCGGATACGATGCGGCGCTGCAAGAGGACGAAAATGGCGAGGATCGGTGTCACATACATCGTGGCGTAGGCCATGATGTTGTTCCACTCGTTGGTGTTTGGTCCCATGAAGGAGTTGAGGCCAACGCTTGCCGGCTGAAGCTCGGCTGCCTGGATCATCGACTTCGAATAGACGAACTCGCCGAAGGCCTGCATGAAGATCAGGATGGCGCTGACCAGAATGCCATTGCGGGCCAGCGGCAGCACGATGCTGAAGAAAGCGCCGATGCGGCTGTTTCCGTCGACAAGGGCGGCCTCCTCGAGCTCCATCGGCACGGCCATGAACGTGGCCCTGACCAGGACGACGAAGAAGGGCATGCTCTTTGCGGCAATCGCGATGATAACGGCAAGGCGTGGATAATCCAGCATGCCGAGCTGCGAGAAGCCGACGAAGATCGGCGTTACCATCAGCGACGCGGGCAGAACCTGCAGCATCAGGATCAGGAAGAGCCCGATGTCTACCCAGACATTGCGGTAGCGTGCCAGCACGTAGGCGCAGCCGACACCGAGCACGGTGATCAGCGTGACAGCGCCGACGGCGATGACCAGCGAGTTCCAGAGGTAGCGGCCCATGCCGCGGCTTTCCCAGACATAGCCGAAGGTGCCCCATTGCGGATCGCCTGGCCAGAAGCTCGGCGGCGTGGCGAACATCTCGGACCCGCCCTTGAGTGCGGTGATGTACATCCAGTAGAGCGGGAACAGATAGATCGCGGCCATGACGATGGCGATCACGAGCATCAGGCGGTTGCGTGTCGTCTCGCTCATCCGCGCACCTCATGACGTGTCGAGCGGACGTAGACGACCGAAGCGAACATGACGAAGACAATCATGATGACGGAAATGGTCGCACCCTTGGCGAAATCATACTGGCGGAAGGACAAATCCCAGGCCCAGTACTGCGTGACGTTGGAGGAGTTGTTCGGGCCACCCGAGGTAATCGCGGCAAAGAGGTCGAACTGCTGCAATGTGAAGATCAGGCCAAGCGCGATGATGGCGCCGATCGTCGAGCGCATCATTGGCAGCGTGATCGTCCAGAAGCGCTGCCAGGCATTGGCGCCATCGAGCTCGGCTGCCTCGTAGAGATCGCCGGGAATACCCGAAAGGCCGACCGACAGCAGGATCATGTTGAAGGCAGTTCCGAGCCAGACATTGGCGATGATGACGGCATAGAGCGAGAAGTGCGGATCGGAGCGCCAGAAGATGTTGCTGCCGATGATGCCGCTCTCCTTCAGGATGAAGTTGAGGACACCGAAGTCGCCCGAGAGGATCCAGTTCCAGATCGCGCCGACAACGAGGCCAGGCATGACCCAGGAGACAAGAAACAGGCCTCTGAGCCAGGAGGCGCCGGGGAACCTGACCCAGAAGAACAGGGCAAGGCCAAAGCCGATGAGGAACTGCCCGGCGATCGAGCCGACCACGAATATCACCGTGTTGCCGAGGATCGGCCAGGTTTCCGGCTGGGCAAAGAGGTCCGTGTAGTTCTTGAAGCCGACGAATGGGCGCGAGAAGGTTCCGAGGCTGAACATGTCGACCTCCTGGAAGCTCATCACCACGTTGTAGATGAGTGGCAGTCCCGCCATCAGGAACAGGAACGCCAGCGGAAAGGCGACGAGCATGATGTCGAAGCCACGGCCGTCCCTGACGCTTGAAAGAATCCGTTTCATCGATCCTCCAATACTCCGAACGGGGCTGCCTTGCGCTTTCGCTTTAAGACAGCCCCTGCCGGGAGGAAATGGTGGGATGGCCCGAAGGCCATCCGGTTGTCCGGAAAGGGTTAGCCGAGCACAGCCTTGATCTTGTCGGCGGCCTGGTCGAGTGCGTCCTTCGGCGACATCTGACCGGTCAGGGCAGCCTGGATGGCGTCCTGAATTGCCTTGGAGATCTTCGGCCATTGCGGGTGCGGACCGCGCGGCTTGGCGTATTTCAGCTGTTCGATGAAGACCTTCAGCGCGTGATCCTTGAGCTTTTCGCCGGTCTCGGGGATGGTGATGTCGGAACGGGCCGGGAGCTGGCCGTAGTTCTTGAACATCTTGTCATCCTGGGAGGCGAAGAACTCGAGTGCCTTGAAGGCCTCGGCTGGATGCTTCGTGCTGGCAAAGATCGCCCAGTTGAAGTCGCCCATCGCCGAGGAGCGCTCCGCGCCCTCCTTCGGAACCGGAAGCAGGGCAACGCCCCAGTCGAACTTTGCTTCCTTCGTCATGCGATCAAGCTCCCAGGGGCCGGAGATCGCCATGGCGGCATTTCCCGAATTGAAGGTGCCGGTCGAGTCCCACTGGCCGCGCGTCAACGTGTCAGGAGAGGCGAGCTTCTCGTCCATGATCGTTTTCCAGGTCTCCAGCGCCTTGACCGCGCCCTCGGCATTGATGTTCTCGTAGCTGCCGCCGCCCATCTGCGCCCAGGGAAGGAACTGGAAGGTGCCCTCCTCGTTCGCCTTGGCGGAGAAGGCGAGACCATAGACGTTCTTGGCGGGATCGGTGAGCTTGCGCGCATCCTCGACAAGCTCGTCCCAGGTCTGCGGCGGCTTGTTGGGGTCGAGGCCCTTCGCCTTGAACATGTCCTTGTTGTAGTAGAGCGCGATCGTGTTCGTTGCCTTCGGCACGCCAAAATACTTGCCGTCCCATTCAACGGACTTCAGCGGACCCGGAAAATAATTGTCCGGCTTGATGACCGAGGACGACTTGACCATGTCGGTGATGTCGAGGAAGGCGCCACGCGAGGCAAACATCGCATGTTCCGGATTGTCGACGGCAATGATGTCGGGAGCCTGGCCCGTGGCATAGGCGCGCATCGCTTCGGTGACGACGTCATCGAACTGGATGAGGCGATACTCGATCTTGATGCCGTTGTTCTGGGCGTTGAATTCCTTGACGAGATTGGGAGCGGGCTGGATGTCCTTGTCCAGCGACCACAGCGTCAGCGTGACGTCTTCGGCCTTCGCGGAGAGGCCGAAGAGAGAGACGCCTGCCAGCGCCACGGCGCCAATCATTGCAAACTTGTGGATACCCATAGTTCTCCTCCTTTGTGGTTATCCCTTGAAAAGCCGGCGAATCCTCCTCGCCGGCCACGACTTGATCAAACCGGATCGACGACGAAAGCGCCGCCCCGGGCATGCTTGAGGTGGTTGAGCGCGTGAACCTGGCCGGTCATTTCGAGTTGATCGCGATAGACCGGGTCATGCCAGCCTTCGATATCGATCGAACCGGACCAGCCTGCAAGGCGCAGTTCGGAAATGATGTCCGTCCAGTTGCTGTCGCCAAAGCCCGGCGTGCGCATGAAGACGAACTTCTCCTTGCCGAAGATGCCATGCTCCTTGATGACGTCCCAGCGGATCGTCGCATCCTTGCCATGCACGTGGAAGATCTTCTTGGCCCATTTGCGGATCTGCGGCAGCGGCTCGATCAGGTAGACCATCTGGTGGCAGGGTTCCCATTCGATGCCGATATGGTCGTCCGGGGTTTCGTTGAAGATCAGTTCCCAGGCGTCGGGATTGTGCGCGATGTTCCAGTCGCCGGTCGCCCAGTTGCCGTCCATGGCGCAGTTTTCGAAGGCGATCTTGATGCCCTTGTCGGCGGCCCGCTTGGCAAGATCGCTCCAGATTTCCTTGTAGCGCGGCAGGCTGTCGGTCAGCGGCTTGTTGCGGACACGGCCGGTAAAGCCGGCAACGCAGGTCGCCCCGAAATGGTGGGCATTGTCGATGCAGTCTTTCCATCCCTGCAGCGTCTCGAGATCGATCTCGGTGGTTTCAAGCGGATTGCCGAACATGCCGAGCGTCGAGATGGTGATGTCGCGGTCGCCGATGGCGTCGACGCAGCGCTTTCCGAGCTCGGCAAGGTCCTGCCGGTTCGTCGTCTGCCAGAAGAAGGGCTCGAAGCTTTCGAAGCCCAAATTGGCGATCTGGCCGATGCGCTTGTCGGCGCCGCCGTTGGAGGCGCTGACCATGGTGCCGATACGAATGGACTTGGCGGGGTTGCTCACAATATCTTTCCTTATGCTGAAATTTCGATGCGCTTGCCGGTTCTGGCGCTCTCGATTGCGGCAAAGACCATGGCCAGGCTCCTGATGTTGTCGGAGCTCGCGGTTTCCGGCCGCTTGCCTGATCTGATCGCCTCGACGAAGTCGCAGATGACGCTGGCATGACCGTGCGTCTCTTCCTCGTGCTCGGGGTCGGGAACGTTTACGGGCGCAGACCCGTGTAGCAGGCCGGGCTCCGTGCCGGCGACGGTGGCGCGGAACTTATCGGCGCCATCCCAGGTGAGCATGCCGCGCGAGCCAACGAGGCGCCATTCGCTTTCCCAGCTCGTGCGCTCGCCTTCGGCGCACCAAGAGCCGCGATAGGTAAAGATGACATCATCGGAAAATTCGAAGGTCGCATTGGCGCTTGCACCATGCCTGTACCATGACCCCTTCGGATTCTTCTCGACGCAATAGACAGCGAGCGGCTTCTTGTCGGCGACAAAGCGGGCCGCGTCGAAGGTATGGATCGCCATGTCGAGCAGAAGGACGTTGTCCATCTCCTCGCGGAACCCCCCGAAATGCGGGCCGAGAAAGAAGTCGCAATGAATGGCGGTCAGGTCGCCGATCGCTCCGCTCTTGACGAAGCGGTGCATGCGGCGCACGCCCGATATGAAGCGGCGGTTCTGGATGATGGCGTGGATCCTGCCGGTTTCGGCGGCAAGATCGATCAGTGCCGCCCCTTCTGCAAGCGAGGTCGCCATGGGCTTCTCGCTTAGCACGTGGCATCCGGCCTTCAGCGCGGTCGAGACAACGGTGAAGCGAGCCGCAGGCACGACGACATCGAACACGATGTCTGCGCTCGACTGTGCAATGACTTCGGACAAGTCCGTGCCGATGACGGCGCCCTCAAGACCGAATTCGGATGCCAGCGCTTCGGCTGCTGCCGGGTTGACGTCGACGAGGCCGCTGACCTCGATGGCGGCCGCCAGCGTCGGCGTTTCCTTGATGGCGCGCAGCCAGCCTTTGGACATGGCTCCGCACCCGCATAGAACGGCTTTCAAAATCACGATTTCCTCCGATGGGTGGTTTCCGGCTTTCCTCCCGAAACGCATCCCGTAAACGTTTACGATACTAAGCGGAAACGTTTCCTGGTGTCAATACCGGGTCATGCCCTCGCAAATGCGGCCGAAAACGTGTGGAATGGCGGGGCTTTAGGCAGTCTGCGCCGCAGGCAGCAGGAAAAAAGTTCGGCCTGATGACGAGCCTTTCTGCCTCGCGTCATCCGACGAATCCGTCGCCAGCGAAGCGTCCCCGCACGCGGCGCGACTTAAGCCTTCAGCGAAAAAGCATCGCTCTCGCCTGGCGCGAGCTCGAGCGGCCAGATCGTGTTGCGGGCACCCTTCGGATAATGTTCGGCATAGGCAGGCATGGTGGCAAGCAGGGTTTCGGCGAGTTCGACGCCGAGGTCACGCAGCGACATGCGAAAGCAGGTGAGCGACGGCTGCAGGAATTTTCCGCGCGGTTCCTCGCGAAAGCCGATCACGGCAAGATCGCGTCCGGGTACGATGCCTGCCTCGTTGAGGCGGCGATAGAGACCGATCGCCATGAGCTCATAGATCAGGATGATGGCGGTCGGCTTGCTGTCGAGCCGCAGAATTTCGTGGCCCGCCTGATAGCCCCCCTGCTCGCTCGATTTGACCCGGATGACCAGCGAGGGATCAAAGGCAATGCCGTGTCGTTCAAGCGACTTGCGATAGGCATCGACAAAAATATAACCGAGATTGATGTCGTTCGACGGCGCGGCTATGGCGATGCGGCGATGACCCTTGGACACCAGCCGGTCGACGGCGCAGGCAGCAACGCCTTCAAAATCGAGGTCGATCCATGTGTGGTTGCCGCCGGACGCGCTGCGTCCGAGCGCCACGAAGGGGATCTTCGTCTTGATCAGGAGATCGATGCGTTTGTCGACGCGCTGGGTGGCGGAGATGATCATCGCATCGACGATCCGCCGCGCAACCATCCGTTTCAGATATTCGTGCGGGTCCTCGTCATTCGGGCAAGGCAGCATCAGCAGGTCGAGCTTGTGGCGGGAGAGCACGCTTTGCAGCCCGCCGGTAACGCCGAGGAAGAAGTTGTCGCTGTTTTCGACCGTCTCTTTGCTGGATTCGATCATCAGGCCAATGACATTGGTCGTCCCCTGGCGAAGGCTTCTGCCGGACTGGTTGGCGACATAGCCGATTTCCTCGGCGGCCGCCAGCACGCGCTTGCGCGTCTCCTCGTTGACGTCAGGCCGACCATTCAGCGCACGCGAAACTGTTCCGATCGAAATATCGAGATGCTTAGCGAGCTGGCGAATTCCCTTCATCTGCGGCAATCTCTCTCCCCGATCAACCCGTTCCTATCTGCCACACTAAAACGTTTCCGAAAAGCCGGCATCGACGAATGCATGGTCCGCCGCTCAGCTTGCGACGAGGCTTGATGTGGCGAGCGCGGCGATGGCAACGCCGGCACCGGCTGCCGCTCCGATCGATTTTGCCATCGCATCGCCAAATCGCGCATGGCGCGACGGCGACAACAGCTGCAGCAGTTCCGAAAGGGCGGAACCGACCACGCAGGCAAGGACCACGCATGCCGTGGAGCGTGGATAGCCGAGCACGAAGAAAAATGCCATGGAGGCAAAGGCAAGCGCCCTGTCGAGGTTGACGCGGGTGATCGTCCGCGGCCGCATCCTGATCGGGGAGACCGTCACGAACAGGATGAAGGCAAACAGCGCCCAGGCGATCACCCGGGCGTAAAATGTCAGGTCGGATCCGCCGCCAAGTTCACTCAACGCGCTTTTCGTCCTTTGCCATCAGGTTCCTGGGGTCCACAGCAACGCCGATCCGGCGGTCCGGGGAAGAGCTCATCAGAGATCAGCCGACCAGGGCGTCGTCGAACACCTCGGCGTCCTTGAAGGCGGCCGCGGCCGCATCCTTGCCCGACAGGAGTGGCGCCGTATCGATCGGCCAGCGGATGGCGAGCGAGGGGTCGTTCCAGACAATGGCCCGCTCGCTTTCCGGCGCGTAGAAATCCGTGGTCTTGTAGAGGAATTGGGCCGTCTCGGAGAGAACCAGAAAGCCATGGGCAAAGCCGGTCGGGATAAAGACCTGGCGCTTGTTCCCGGCAGAGAGAATTTCCCCTACCCACCTGCCGAAGGTTGGCGAGGTCCTGCGCAGGTCGACGGCGACATCGAACACCTCGCCTTCGACGACCCGCACCAGCTTTCCCTGCGGCTGCCTGACCTGGTAGTGCAGTCCCCTGAGGACGCCCTTTGCGGATTTCGAATGATTGTCCTGCACGAAGCTGACATCGGAGCCCACAAGCGCATTGAATTTCGCCTGGTTGAAGCTCTCGAAGAAGAAGCCGCGGTCGTCACCGAAGACCGTCGGTTCGATCAGCAGCACCTCGGGGATTGCAAGTCGTGTCGCCTTCATCGCGTCGCAGCCTCCGAAACGAGCCTGAGGAGATATTTCCCGTATCCGCTCTTTGCGAGAGGTGTCGCCAGGTGCTCGAGCGCTGCGACATCGATCCAGCCGTTTCGAAAGGCGATCTCCTCCGGACAGGACACCTTCAGGCCCTGCCGATGCTCGAGCGTGGAAATGAACTGGCTGGCGTCAAGCAGCGAGTCGTGTGTTCCGGTGTCGAGCCATGCATAGCCGCGGCCCATGATCTCGACGGTCAGATTGCTGTCCTCGAGATAGCGGAGATTGAGGTCGGTGATCTCAAGTTCGCCGCGCGGCGAAGGCTTGAGTGCCTTGGCGAACTCGACCGCCCGGGCATCATAGAAATAAAGGCCGGTCACGGCATAGTTCGATTTCGGCTGCGCCGGCTTTTCCTCGATCGAGAGCGCCCTGTTCGTGCCGTCGAAATCGACGACGCCATAGCGTTCCGGATCGAGAACATGGTAGGCGAAGACGGTCGATCCGGTTTCGCGCGACATGCCGCTTTGCAGCAAAAGGGGCAGGTCGTGCCCGTAAAAGATGTTGTCACCAAGCACCAGTGCCGACGGTGAGCCGGCGAGGAATTCCTCCCCGATGATGAAGGCCTGGGCAAGACCGTCAGGGGACGGCTGGACGGCATAGGAGAAGTTCACACCCCATTGGCTGCCACTTCCGAGCAGCTGCTCGAAGCGGGGAATGTCCTGAGGCGTCGAGATCACCAGGATATCGCGAATGCCGGCGAGCATCAGCGTGCTCAGCGGGTAGTAGATCATCGGTTTGTCGAACACCGGCAGCAGCTGCTTGCTGATGGCGAGCGTCGCCGGATGAAGTCTCGTGCCGGAGCCGCCGGCGAGGATGATGCCCTTTCGGTTCACGACTGAAGCTCCCGTCTTCTCAGTTGATGAAGCATCCTGTCCACGTGGATCGTCCAGTCCGGAAGCTCCAGTCCCAGGCAGTTGGCCAGGCCATCGCTGTCGAGCTCTGAATTGGATGGTCGGGCTGCCGGCAGCGGATAGTCCGCGGTTGAAATAGGCTCGATGTCAGCTGCCCCCGCCTGCAGGTCAAAACCCAGCTCACTGGCGCGCCCGACGACGTAGCGGGCAAGCTCGTGCCAGCTCGTCCTGCCGCGCGCCGTCAGGTGGTAAACGCCACCTGGAAGCTCGCGGCGGCGATGGGCGGCGAGCGCGAGCGCCGTGACGTCGGCGATCAGTTCCGCCGAGGTCGGGGCGCCGAATTGATCCGCCACCACCCGCAGGCTTTTCCGTTCTCTGGCGAGGCGAAGGATGGTCTTTATGAAATTGGCGCCGTGTGCGGAAAAGACCCAGCTCGTCCTGAGCACGATCGCATCGCATCCGCTGGACAGGATCGCTTCCTCGCCCGCAAGCTTCGATCGGCCATAGGCATTCAACGGATTTGTCACATCGCCTTCACGGTAGGCCGATGGCTTGCTGCCATCGAAGACGTAGTCCGTGGAGTAGTGGACAAGCGTTGCCTTGCGTTCGAGAGCGATCTCCGCAAGGACCGCGACAGCCTCGGCATTGACACGAAAGGCCCTCTCGGATTCGGCCTCCGCCAGGTCGACCTTCGTCCACGCCGCCGCATTGACGATGATATCGGGTGCGTGCGCGCTGACCGTTTCGGCGAGCCGGTCTGTTGCTTCGATGTCGAGCCCGTCACGACCAAGCGCGGTCACCGCGCCGAACGGCAGCAGCGTGCGCTGGAGTTCCTGGCCGACCTGGCCGTTCTTTCCGAGGAGAAGGATGTTCATGCGTACTGCTTGGCGATCCAGTTTCGATAGCTTCCCGAGGTGACGCCCGTCACCCACTCGGCATTGTCGAGATACCAGCGCACCGTCTTCCTGATGCCGCTCTCCAGCGTCTCCACGGGGCGCCAGCCGAGATCCGTTTCCATCCTGCCGGCATTGATGGCATAGCGCCTGTCATGGCCGGGACGATCGGTGACAAAGGTGATCTGGGTGTTGTACGAGGTTCCGTCGGCCTTTGGCGCCATTTCGTCGAGGACTTCGCAAAGGAGGTTGACGAGGTCGAGATTGGTGTGCTCGTTCCAGCCGCCGATATTGTAGGTCTCTCCGGGACGGCCCGCTTCGAGGACACGGCGCACGGCGCTGCAGTGATCGTTCACATAGAGCCAGTCGCGGATCTGCTGGCCATCGCCGTAGAGCGGCAACGGGCGGCCCTGCAAGGCATTGTGAATGACAAGCGGGATGAGCTTCTCTGGGAAATGATAGGGACCGTAGTTGTTGGAGCAGTTCGTCGTCAGAACCGGCAAGCCGTAGGTATGGTGGTAGGCGCGCACCAGATGGTCGCCTGCCGCCTTGCTGGCAGAGTACGGGCTGTTCGGCTGGTACTGCGTCTGTTCGTCGAATGCCGGATCGTCCGGGCCGAGCGTGCCGAATACTTCATCGGTCGATATCTGCAGGAAGCGGAAGCCCTGGCGATCGGGCAGCTTTGCAAAGTAGGCGCGGGCCGCTTCGAGCAGCCGGAATGTCCCGACGATGTTCGTCTGGACGAAATCTTCCGGACCATGGATGGATCGGTCGACATGGCTCTCGGCCGCGAAGTTGATGATGGCGCGTGGCTTGTGGCGCTCGAGAAGGCTCGCAACCAGTGCCGTATCCGCGATGCTGCCATGCACGAAAATGTGCCTTTCGTCATCGGCGAGCGCGTCGAGGTTGCGGATATTGCCAGCGTAGGTGAGCGCATCGAGATTGACGACAGGCTCTTTGCTGTTTGCCAACCAGTCCAGAATGAAGTTCGAGCCGATAAAACCGGCTCCGCCAGTCACCAATATCATTGTCGAGACACCCCTGTTGCAACGCAACACTAAACAGCGATTGCCCTCTAGTAAACATTGCTCCGATCTAACATCGTGCGCATGGTCAGCAATACTATTTTCACATCAAGCCAGAATGACCAGTTGTTGATATACCAGAGATCGTGTTGAACCCGGTCGGCCATCCGGTCCAATGTCGGCGTTTCGCCGCGGCATCCGCTGATCTGGGCCCAGCCGGTAAGGCCCGGCTTGACGTTCCGCCGCGTTGCATATTGGGCAATCAGCGTGCCGTAGAGATCGTCATGTGCCATTGCATGCGGGCGCGGTCCGACGACGGACATGTCGCCACGAAGGACGTTCCAGAATTGCGGCAGTTCATCGAGGCTCGTCGACCGTATGAAGCCGCCCACCCGGGTGACCCGGGGATCGTTGCGCGTCGCCTGGCGGACGTTGCCACCATCTTCCAAGACCGTCATGCTGCGGAACTTGAGGATGCGGAAAGCGCGGCCGTTGTAGCCCTTGCGTGACTGGGCAAAGAAAATCGGGCCCGGGCTGTCGAGCTTGACCGCGATTGCGACCATCAGGCAGATCGGAAACATCACGAAGAGGGCGGCGATCGAAAACAGGATGTCGAAGGCGCGTTTCAGGGCGCGCTGGTAAAAATCGAGTGGCGGCCGATGAATCTGGAAGGCGCGCCGCTCGCCGACCGTCTGCGCGAAGCCCTCGACAACCTCGCCAACCACGCCACCGAACATGACGCTGACCGGCACGCAGAACTGGCGAAGGTCGGAAAGGCACTTTTCCAGGGCACGAAGATTGCCATAGTCGCTCCAGGCGACCAGGACCTCATCGACGTCGTCGATGCCGTGTTCCTGGTAGACTTCCCCCATCCATCCAAGCGAAAGGTCATTCTCGGCAATCTTCATGATGTGATTGACGGAAAGCCCGCTCTGAGTTGCCCTCTGGATGACCGGTTCGACCTGCATCGAGCCTGGGCAGATCAGAAGTACCGTGCGGGAGGGAAACTGCGCACGAGAAAAGGCATCGCCGACCTGGCGCCAGCACAATCGCAGTGCCACGAGACCGGCGACAGAAAGACCAGCCGTCGTGATCAGGGAGCCCCTGGACATGGTCGTCCCGACCTTCAGGAACAGCGCAACGGCGATGAACAAGAGGATCGCTGCCGGCAGGAGGGTCAGGATCATCAGCAGCTGACGGCGGAACGACAGGATTTCGCGGGGACGATAGCCATGGACGCCAAACATCGCCAGAACGAAAACCGTCGCGACGAAAAGCCCAACCCCGACATAGGGCGACATATCCGCAGCGGTGCCCGTGCCGATCTGCTGATAAAGCAGATGGCCGGCAGCACTTGCCCCGATCAGGGCGACAAAGTCGCACGAAGCGGCGATGCAGGAAATCGCAATGGCGTTGAAACCGAGCCATTTCCGGTCGCTTCTGACGGAATGATTCGGGCTCCAGTTGTATTCGACCGGAATAGTCATAGTGCACGTCCTCAACCCTGCCGTATAGTTAGCATGGGATTAACGCGCGCAACAATTCACCCCCGATACGCCTTATTGGGTAAATCTAAAATCTATTGAAATAGCGGGGCTAATTACAGCAATAATACTTGAGATATTATAAATGCAATGACGCAACCAAGCGTATTTACTTGATCGCGTTGCTTTGGACTCTGTATGCATTTCGGCATCATCTCAGCCGACGTGCCAGCCTTTACAGAGCGGGATTGGCTCGGCGCACAAAAGCTGCGCCCGGTCCTGATCCCCGGCCACACTTGAAGAACTGCCCTTCGTGGGGTGACGTGAATGTCGGCTCCTGGTGCCTGAAAGGTCCAGTCGTCCTGGCTGTTCTCCACGGTATCAACCTCCAGGTGTTGAACGTCCCGGGAACGGCCTTGTTGCCGGGCCCCAGGACTGTGCAGAGGCCGCAGCACGGTCTCAGTTCAACTGGACCGTCAGCTTGTCGATCGTTCCGGTGAAGGCGAACGGCACCTGGTAGTCCTTGTCGTCGACACCTGTGCGAGTATCAACACCGACATCGAAGGTCTCGTCCCATGGCATAAGAGCTGGGACAGTGTGCGGAATTTTCTGGTTGGCGACCTCCTTGCCATCCACTTTGAGGATGCCCGTACCGCCGCTGCCCATATTGTGGGTGTCCGATGTGAAATCGAACTCGATGGTATGCTTACTGGGTGGCAGCGTGTCGGGGGCCTTCCCGATCGAGCGCCGGAGTCGGGACAACACCGCCGAACGTACCGGCGACCCCGTAACCGACATCGTCGGTCATGATCAAAAGGATATTGGGGGCGCCCTTGGGAGGGACGACCTGCGGCGGCCAATAGGGTTTTGAGTCCTTGGCGCTCAGCCCGATTTCACCACCAAACGGCGTCGGCGGATTGGGAAGGTATCGCTCGTCAAGGGTCGTCGTCGCGTCCGGTGCACCCGGTGTCCCTGTGATTTCCTGGGCGCTTGCGGCCCAGGCTGAACATGTCAGGGCCGCTGCAGCGACCTGCGTCAAGAAAGCCAATTTCATTCGCATGGTACCCTCCTTGTCACTACCATCAGATTGAAACGGTCACATCAGCATTGAGGGAAACGCGAGTCGAACGAGGGCATCATACGCATGGGTTGGAGCTGAAGCCCAACCAACTCCACAAACGGATTGGAAACAACGATATGTACCGGAGAGATATCCTCTACACCGGTATCACTCTGCCCTCTCCGTTCATATTAGCACACGCTTGGCTGCGCGGCCAATGAAGTACAGGACGGAAGCCTCGAATGTAACGCCGGCGCAGGCGCGCCCGGGCGCGCAGCAAGCGGACATTCGAACGGGCCCGTTGTCGCAGCCTACCGCCCGTTTTTTTTGGCGAAGTTGGGTGTCGGCTTCCTGGAAGAGAAGAGGCAATCGAAGCATGAGCAATACCCCAAATAAACGGAGGGCGTATCGCTGAACATGTGGGAACGATACCACATTTACGTTCGTGGCTGGACCTGGTCCGGTTGGTCGAGGGCAGCCCTGCCCCCGTCGTATTGTGTTTATCTCGGAACGTCGAGCTTGTTGATTGCAAAGGTATAGTTGCTCCCGGTGCCGCCGCGGGTCACGACGAGCTTGCGCGTCTTGGTAATGATCCGCGCAAAGTTCCCGTCTGTCGTGATCGAGCGAGCCGTCGAGATCGTGGCGTAATTGTCGCCGGGGAACCGTTCAGGGCAGGCCTTGCCCCCTATGGCATAGATACGGGCGCCACCGCTTTCGTATCGCTGCTGGATCGGTCGGCCGCTCGGGTCGGCAAGGACCTTGCAGCCTGGCGCGTTCGGCACCGGAACGATCCGGTACCAGGGGCTGTCGGCAAGGACAACCGGTGCGGACAGTGACAGGACGGCGGAGGCGACAAGGACGAGTTTCAACATGGTTTTTCTCCTTCGATGTCGATCTCGAAAGGCGATATCGCGCCTGAAATCGACGGGCGTCACGTTTCACGAGGCAAGGGGTGATGGAAGTCTGTCTCCTATCCATGATTTGACAAAGTCTTGCGTTAATTCCACATGGTTGGCCGTTGGCTGAATGTCGAAACATCTGCCATTGGAAAGCCTGCTTGCACTGCCCGCCTCAATCCGTCGATGAAACGCGAGAGACATGCAATGGCCCCTGCATTCCCGTCCCGTCATTACGCCGTCCTTGTGACGGTGATCTGTGCATGCACGGCCTTCGCCAGCCCCGGGCTTTCGGCGACGATTGACGTTACGCCATCCGGAGGCAGGACGATCCAGTCCGCGCTTGAAAGAGCTGCGCCAGGCGACGTGATCCGGTTGAAGCCGGGGATCTACTACCAGGACTTCAAGACGGTCCGCGACGGCAGGCCCGGCAAGCCGATCATCATCACCGGTCCGCGCTCTGCGGTCGTCAAGGGCGGCGGTGCAGCAAGGGTGATCGAGATCAATCATGATTATCTCGAATTGCGGGGCTTCACGGTCGATGGAAAATTCGGCGCCCGCCACGACAAGGGCAGTTACAGGGACAAGCTGATCTATGCGGTCGGCAAAAGGCCCGGGGATGGCGTGACGGGTCTTCGCATCGTGAACATGTCGGTCAGGAATGCCGGTGGCGAATGCATCAGGCTGCGCTACCAGACGCGTCAAAACGAGATTGCCTATTCCACGATCGGCAATTGCGGCCTCTATGATTTCGCCTTCAGGGGCGGCGGCAAGAACGGTGAAGGAATCTATATCGGCACCGCGCCCGAGCAGCGCGGCGCCCATGGAGCACCCGACCGCGCCGTCGATGCTTCCGACGGCAACCACGTGCATCACAATGTCATCGATACGAACGGCAATGAATGCGTCGACATCAAGGAGGGATCGAGCCGCAACATCGTCGAGCACAACCAGTGCAGTGGCCAGAGGGACAAGAATTCCGCCGGTTTTGATTCTCGCGGGAACAACAACGTGTTCCGCTACAACACCGTCAGCGACGTGAGGGGGGCGGGTGTGCGCCTCGGCGGCGACAGCGACACGGATGGCATCAACAATGACGTCTACGGCAACACCTTCCGGAAAGTGGGTGTCGGCGTCGTCAAGGCGCAGCGTGGCCCGCAGGGCAAGGTCTGCGGCAACACGTTTGATGGCGACGCCAGGAAGACAAAGGCGGGAAAGACAAAGCTGGAGCCGCTGCGCGACTGCTGATCCTTTATGAGGCAGGCATCCTGCTGCGGAGCTCAATTCGACGACAGCTTCTGGAGCGCGGCCCGTGCCAGTGGATATCCACCTGTCGCGGACTTCTCCAGCCATTGCCGGCCCTTTTCGTCATTCTGTCTATCGCTCGTCGACTGCAGCAGCATCATGCCAAGTAGATACTGGGCCTCGGGATCATTCTGCCTGGCAGCACGCTCGCGGTAGCTTTCGGCCTTTTCGAGCGAGGCATCGACCCCGGTTCCGTAGTAGTAGGCATTGCCAAGTGCCTTCGAGGCCTGTGCGTAACCACTGTCTGCCGCCAGGGTCAGACTTGCGATGATCTTGTCTTTCTTGTCCTTGTCGAGATCCGAGCGGGCGAGCGCCTTGGACAGGTAGTCGACGGCCTCGGGATCGCCGCCCTGGGCCAATGTCTGGAACATCGAGACGGCTTCGGCAACCGCCTCAGGTGTTCCCCTCTTCCAAAGTACTTCTGCCATGATCTTCAGCGCATTTGGATCAGCCTTTGGCCCGGCGGCCCGGATCGCCGCCATTGCCTTGTCCTGCGCTTCCGGAGCGTAGTCGAGATTGAGAAGCTGCTTTGCCGGCCGGCCGGCATCGGCGGGATTGAGTGCCATCGATTGCAAAAGGAGGTCGGAGCTTGCCGCCATGTCCTCCTGGCTGTTGCTCAGCACGACCCGCTTCGCCATTTCGGTGTAGAGCTTTGCCCGGCGCGCCGGTTCGAGGCGGGCGGCCCACTTCTTGGCCTCGACAATATTCTTCGGCGTACCGCGTCCTTCGACAAGAGCAAGGGACAATGCCTCGATACCCTTTGCATTTCCCACGACCGCCGCCCAGCGATACCATTTATAGGCGACCGCGTCATTCCGGGGGATGTCCTGGCCTTCGAAGTGGATCAATCCATAGGCCGCCACACAGCTCTTGCATCCGCGCATCGCTTCGGTTGCAAGCGAGCGAAGGACAGCCGGCGTCCTCTCCCCGAAGCTATAGTCGTTCATCAGTACGCCCTTGGCGAGAAGCCTGGTGGCGTCCCGCGACGTCGGCTGGGCGAGCAGAAGCGCGAAGCCGTAATCGGGATCACGCACCAACCTGTCCTTGGTGGTCAGAGCTGCCGTTGCAATCAGCAGCCGTTTCGGCAGGGGAAGCCTCGCTGCTGCGGCGGCGTCAGGCCATCCCTTTGCGATCCGCATCGCCTCGAAGTTTGCGTAGGTCTCGACTACGGGCTTCGGCGTCGGCTTCACAACCTTGGCCGACGCCGGCATGGCGACAACTGTTGCCATCAGAGCGGTCAGTATTATGCAAAGGGTGCTCTTCATGACGCCTGCTCCTGCCTTCATCTCTTCATCTTGCCTGGTCGGTCGACCGGCCAAGCCAGCGCTGCGCTTCTTCTGCATCGGGCTTCGTGCCGAACCCGATCTGCAACGCGATCGCGTACTTCTCGAATGCCCCGCGGTATCCGGCGTGCGCCGCTTTGGCGAGCCATTCGGTACTCATGCTGTCGGAATGTTCGAACCCGTGCGTGCCGGCGGCATAAAAATCGGAGACGTTGAGCATGGCCGGCCCGCTTCCGAGCGAGGCAGCCTTCAGGGTCCAGGTCTTTGCCGCCGGCGCAAAGGCCGGGCTTCCTTCGGCGAGCCTCAGATAAAGCCTGGACAAAAGACTGGCGACCTGGGCGGAATTCTCGGCCGCGAGATCACGTAGCAGGATATCGATCTTTGCGTCGCCGCTTGTCGGATCATTGAGCGAGCTTTGCTCGGACAGAATCTCCTTGACCAGGCTTTCCAGGGCGCCCTCGTCACCGAGCCGAGCGCTTCTCAGGAGCCAGATGTAGCTGTTCTTTTCGTCGAGCGGCAGCCCATCGCCGGCTCCGTACATCCGGCCGATCTCGCGCATGGCCTCGCGCTTTCCGCCTTCCGCGGCGGTCTTCATCAGCTCGATCGCTCTTGGCTTGTCGGCCGGGCGCTCATTGAGAAGGAACCTTGCGACCTGATACTGCGTGGTCGGGTCCCGCATCGGCGCTGCCATGACCCTGTCGAACAGATCGAAATAATTCTGCCTGAACTGCGGCACGGACCGCATCGCCAGGGCAGCCTGCACCTGTTCCTTCTCCGAGCAGAGTGGCCGGTCGAGCACAGACTTCAGAATGGCGGCCTTCCGGTCGTCGCGGCCCTCGACGTCGGCCTGCACGAGGGTGGCGCGCAGATCGCCTGTGGCGCTCGCCCGGCCGAGCCATTGCTGCCATTCCATGCCACCACCATCCGCGGCTGCGACCCTCATGTCCACCAGCCGCAGCATGGCCGGAACGCTTCCCTTGGCGGCCGCCGCCGCAAACAGCGATGTAGCTTTCCGGGGATCGGGCTCGAGTGTCGGATCGGGATCGGCATAAAGCCTCGCCAGTTCGAAGAGCAGGTCCGGGTTGCCTGTCGCGGCCGCTGTCTCGAGGATTGCGCGTGCCTTGACGGCATCGCGTTTTTCGGGAGCATCGGGCGACAGAAGCGAGCGTGCCTCGGTCACCGCTGCAACGCCGGGGTCGGATGTCACGGCGCGCTTGTGCCAGGCTTCGGCTGCCTCGCCGTCCTTTTGCGTGCCGCGCCCGTCGCGATAGGACAGGCTGATGCGCATCATGGCCTCGACGTCGCCCTGTTCGGCCGCCTGCTTGAGAAAGTCGAGCGATGCGGCGCTTCCTGCATCTGTTCGTTTGGCTGCCGCTTCATCCGCCAATGCAAGGAGGCTTGCCACATTGCCGGCGGCTGCGGCCTTTTCGAGCCAGGCATGGGCGATCTCAGGGTTCCTCTCGACGCCGGCGCCACAGGAATAAAGCAAAGAAAGTTCGCTCATCGCGACCCCAAGGCCCCGGTCCGCAGCCGTCTTGAGATAGGCGAGCGGATCTTCGTCGAGCTTGATCGATGGCTTGTCTCCAGACGAAAGCTTGTAGAGCTCGAAGGCCGAAAGGGACGATCCGCGATCGACAGCCTTCATGAGCACCTTCCTGGCGCGCTCGAAGTCGGCGGCACTGGCAGAGCCTCCGGCATAGAGCGTGCCGAGCCGTTCCAGCGTCTTCAGATTGGCATCGGGCAGTGCCGCCGCCTTCTCGAGATTCTGCTGCTCCAGCCCGGTATCGACGCCGGCGCCGTAGCCGCCGCGATAGTAGGCGGCCTTCATTTCATAGGCGCGCGGGTTGTTGCGCTCTGCCTCCGCGGCAAGCAGGTTGAATGCCTCGGTCCGGCCGCTGCCGTCAGGCGAGGTCGAAAGCAGAAGGTCGGCAAGGGCAAGCCGGCTTGCGGAATGGCCAAGCGCCGACGCCTGTCTCAGCAAGTCGGTCGCCTGTTGCCTGCTCGCGTCATCGGTCTCCTGCAGATAGCGCCGCGCAAGTGTCGACATGGCCCTGACGTCGCCGAGATTCACCGCGGCCTGCAGCCATTGTGCGGATCCCGCCCGGTCATCGAGCCCGAGATCGGCATCGGTCATGATGTCGGCGAATGCAGTCAGGACGCTACAATCGCCCGTTCCCAGCCTTTCCGACAGCTTTGCCACGGCGCGATTAAGATAGACACGGCTTTCATCCGGATTGCTCGACAATTGGGGATTGCGGAAATAGAGACGGGCAAGCTCGAGGTCGGCGGCCGGATCGCCGGCATTTGCTGCCGCTGTCAGGTAGCTCAGCGCCTTGGCGGCGTCGGCAGGGATGACGGACCCTTCGCGATAGAGCCTGCCAAGGAAAGTTCCCGCCTCGATCGTGCCGCGCCTGATTGCCTCAGTCTCGACCTTGACGATCTCATCGCCGTGAAGAGAAGCATCATCCTTGTCTGCAAGGATACGGCCATAAAGGTGCAGTGCCCGTCCTGATCCCGCAAAGGGAACCTCTATGAGGTAGCGGGCAATACGTTCGGCGGTGGCCGGGCTTCTTGTGAAGCGGCTATAGGGATTGAAGAGCGTCTGGGCATCTCTCAGCATGTCGTCCGGTGACATCGTGCCGGCGCTTTTGCCGTTCCAGCTGCTCCAGTTTCGCGGTGCAGGCGCGGCGGGCGGCGTGACGCAGATATGCGAGTAGTCGAAATCGGGGCTCAACGGGATCAACGTGCCCGGGGCGGCGATCGCCCCGGTCGAAAGGATCGGCGCGTATAGGGCAAGCATGGCAGTCACGGCCAGTCCGAAAAGTGGCCGGCCGTTTCGAGCCTCTACCGCATTCAATCTGCTGTTTCCGTTCGCCATGCCAACATCACCTTACTGCTTCCGGTCGTCGTCGTTCTTGCTGCGGGTGGCCTTTCCTCTCCGGTGCAGGCGCTGGCGCGCTTGCGAGAGGATTTCGTCTCTCACCAGAACGACCCAGTCATTGGATGGGCCGTGATCGCGATCGCCACGTGCCGGAACAATCAGCGCGGTGCACGCCAGCACCCGCCAACTGCTCTCGGGGGTTCCTTGCAGGTTCACGCCGCTGAGCGGCGGACGCGGCAGACGCTTGCGAAACGTGACGCTGCGTTGGCGCTCACTCTTCCACACCATTGTCTTCCACCCCTTTGTCTTCTGCCCCTGGCGAGGATGCGGCCGTGCCGTCTCCCGCCTGCATCGTCCTGAGCTTCTTGGCGGCCTGGACATGCTTCAGCGCCCGGGCGCTCTCCAACCATTTGATGGCCTCGGCCCTGCTTGCGTCCGTATTGTCGGCTTCGAGTTGCAGGGCGAGATGAAACATTGCCGTGGTGCTTCCCGCATTGGCGGCACGAAGCTCCCATTCCCGTGCCTTTTCAAGGTTCCTGTCGACACCGATGCCGTATTGATAGACCTCGGCCAGACGGTACATGGCGTCGGAGGCATCCCATCCGGTGCTCGCAGACGCCCGTTCCAGCCAGAGAATGCCAGCCTCGGGATCGCGTTGGGTGCCGAAGCCGGACAGAAGCGCGATGCCGGCCCCGATCATCGCGGAGACGTGACCTTCCTTTGCGCCGCGCATGTTCATCCGGAATGCTTGCGATGCATCGACACCGGGTCCGACGGCTGAACCATAGGTTTCGGCAAGGTCGTGCCAGGCAAATGCATAGCCATGGTCGGCCGCCGAGCGCAGCAGCTGAAGGCCCTTGTCTTCCTTCTTTTCGACACCGCTGCCCCACATGTAGGCGAGGCCAAGTTCGCGTGTCGCCATCGGATTGCCAGCATCGGAGGCCGTCTTCAGGTTGGTCGCCGCGACCGCGAGATCGCGCTTGACACCGCGGCCCTCGCGATAGGCTCGCGCCAGGCGCATGTTAGCGGACGGATCTGTCGGATGGATCACCAGCGCGGCACGGTAGTAGCCGACGGCCCGCGGCTCGTCGCCCTCGACAAACTGGCCATCCATGTAGAGATCGCCGAGTTTCGTAAGGGCATCGATCTCACCCTTCTGCGATGCCTGTTCGAGCAGCTCCAGGCCGGCCGGAACATCCTTCGCGTCCCCTTTCCCCTCGATGTAGACATTGGCGAGGGCAACGGCGGCACCTGGAATATTCGCGCCGGCAAGTTCACGCAGCATGAAGGCAGCCTGACCGTTCAGCCTGACGTCGGAAGGCAGCAGCATGGCGCTTGCCAGACGTACTTTCTCGCGTGGGATATCGCTGACGGTCTTCAGTGCAAGACGCAGCCATTGGATGCCGACATCAGGATTCTGGGCCCGCTCCGAAAGGTACTGGTAAAGTTCGACGGCAGCCGGGCTGTTCTTCTTCCGGGCGGCCGTGGTCAATCGGCTGATCGCTTCGTCGAGCTTGCCGTTGGCCTTGAGGAACCTTGCCATTTCCACCGGCGCTTCGCGGTTTCCCGCTGCAATCGCACTGGAGAAGGCTTCATGCGCGTCCTTGAACGCGCTGTCTCCGCCACGCGAGAGGTAGAGGTTGGCAAGGTTTACCAGTGCGTCGGTGGCACCAAGCGCGATTGCCTTCCTGTAGAGGGTCACAGCCTTGTCGAAGTCCTGGCGGACGAGCTTGCCATCGGCGTAAGCCTGGGCCTCCTTGAGCATGGCGCTTTCGCTGCCGGCGCTCGATGCGCGCTCGATGAAGGGAAAGGCCTTCCTCTGCGTATCGTTGTCGGGGGAGGAAAGGTAGACGTCGGCAACGCGATTGAGGACCTCGACCGATTCTGCATGTGCAAGAGCCTTGAGATAGTGATCGATGGCTTTCGTCTCGTCGACGGCGCCAAGGACGCCTTTCGCATACATGTCGCCAAGCAGCATTTCCCCGGTCACGCTGCCTTTTGAGGAAAGCTCAGACAGCTTGGCGGCGGCAAGCGCCACATTTTCATGGCTGCGCAGTGACGGGACATCGATGACGATATGGGCGAACCGTGTCAGCGCCGCGCCCGATCCGTTTTCGACGCCAAGCCTGAAAATGTTTGCCGCGCGGGTCTGATCGATGACGACGCCGGCGCCGTCCCGGAAGCTCTCGCCGATCCGGACCAGGTCCTCGGGAGCCACCCGGCCGGACATCGTCGCCTCGTAAAGGGCGTCCGACGACGTCCTGCGCTGCTCGGCCGTCTCCTGCAATGCCTGCGAATAGTAGAGGACCGCCGTGGCGTCCTTGGCGTCGATCAGCTTTCCGATCCAGGTGTCATAGACTGCAGGTGGCACGGAAAGCTTGCCGGCATCGGCAAAATCGCGGACCAGCTCCTGTGCAGCCTCGATCGACCCCTCGCGCGCGGCCGCCTCGTACTGCTTGACTGCGGCGGCGGGATCAAACAGCGGGGAGTCCGGATTTGCGAGCAGGCGGGCGACCCACAAGGTGGCCGTCGCCTGTCCGAGTTCCGCCGACTTGCGGTACCAGGAGAGTGCCTTTTCCTGATCCTCCGGTTTGGCCGATAGCCTGCGATAGTAGCCACCAAGATCGAATGCGGCGTTGGCGTCGCCGCGCGCGGCTCGCTGGCCAAGGAGGTTGATGCCGAATTGCGTCATGGCGGCCGCCTGTTCAGGGGTCGAGCCGGGAAGCTTGGCAAGCTCGAATGCTGCCGCCGCGTCGCCAAGGCGAAGGGCAAGATTGAGGTCATCACGCGCCTGCGCGATCCGGTCTGGACGCGATGCCAGCCTTTGCCCGCGAAGAAATGCGGCTTCGGCGTTGCCTGCCTTGATGACATCCTCAAGCAGGGACAGCGCGCGGTCGACATCGACCGGTCCCCCCTCCCCGCTCAGCATCATCTTGGCGAGAAAGAGCTTTGCTTCGCCCTGTCTTGGACCCGGAATCGTCACGGCAGCTTCAAACGCCTGGCGCGCCTTTGGAAAATCCGGAACCCGCAGCGGATTGTCGACCGAGACCGCATCCCCACCTTGCAATTGTCTGGCGAGCTTGACCAGACCGTCGCTGTCGTGGCGCTGAATGAGGAGATCGACCTGCTGTGCCGGTTCTACCACCAGTTCTGACGCCGCTTCGTCGGCTGCCAGGACAGGCGTCGACAAAGCGAGGCACATGGCTGCGACAAGAACAGAGTGGCGGCGGTTCCGGCAACGGGTCATCCTTGCCTCCAGAAGCAGGTGGCGTTGCCACCGGCGAACTCATCGATGAGAGGACGTTCGTTCGCACCTTCCCGCTCGAGGAGGGCCCCTGCCCGCCTGCCCGGGAAGTTCTCCGGCTCGCGCACTGCGATGGCTTCGAGGAAGGCGAGATAGTGCCGTCCGTTGCCGCGGTTTTCCAGGAAGCCGAAATCGGGCTTCATGAAATCCTCCTCCGGACCTGGAATATAGTTCTCCGCCGCGTAGGCGTTGACCAGGATCGGGTTGGTCATGCCGTTCATCCAGTAGGACAGCACCGTCCACATCGATTTTTTGGCACCGTCTGACGTGGCCGTGGCGTCGAACAGATCGTCGCCTGCGCCCCTGGCGATTTCAGCCATGACGGTCATGCTCGTCAGCGACTGGCGCATGTACCAGAGGGAGCGCGCACCGCGGCGGGTTTCGAGAGGCAGGCTGCCGTCGGCGCGCGCATCGTCAAGGATGACGCGGAAGCGGTCGATACCCTTCTGATAGAGCGCCCGGTCGCCGGTCAGGCTGCCCCAGGCCATCAGCACGCTGTCGGCGAGATACCGGTGATTGTTGTAGTCGACACTTCCCTCGAACATCTGGTCGGTGCGCCGAACCAGCGGATCGATCCAGGCAGTGAGCTTCTGCTTGTCTTCATCGCTGAGCCCGTCGCGAATGATCGAAAAGGCAACAACGGTCGGCAGCATCAGCCGCTTCAGGGCGTAATAGGCGTCGTGGATTTTCTCGGTCTTAGAAAATGCGCCGGCGTCCGCCCATTTCAGCAGGAACCGCTTCAGCATGTCCTCCGCACGCTTGTCGCCCGCGAGTGCGCGGCCAGAGAGCACCATGACAGCAAACGCATACTGGTTGCCGGACCCGTCGGTTCCGTAGCCTTCGGTGGTCGTCAGGCCCTTGACAATCTCGATGTCCATCCACTTTGGATCGGCGTCGACCGACAGGCATGCCTTGCGTGCGTCGGACGATGATTTCTGCGCGAGGAATGCCCTGCGGGCTGCGACGTCGAAGAGGCCCTGATAGGAAGCGCTGTCGGTCGTCTCTGAAGCCGCCGCCAGCGTCTCAAGGGGCGATACTGCCACAGTTGATAGGAGGGCCAGGAAGGCGAGCCCGTGGCGCACGGCCATGAACATGGGAGCCGCTTTTTTCACGTGCTGTCTCCTTTTGCGTGGAAGCCATCGAACTGGACCGAGCCATGCGTGTCCGTGCAGTTGCCTTCTGCTTTGCTGTCGAAGAAGAGGGCATCGTTTTCCCCGACCAGTCCGGCCTTGCGGAACGCACATTCATAGTTGACCGGGCGCAGCGGCCGGCATGTGGAGGCGATTGCGACAGGTTCATGCCCGTTGAAGCGCAGGACATGTCCCTCGAAGGGACGGGCGTCGCCGTCGAGTAGGCGTCCTTCCTGGCTCTGGAATTCGTTTTGCGCAAGCGTCACGCCGGAAGCACCGTCCGCCTTGATGCCCTTGCCGTTGGCGGAAATCAGGTTGCCCGTCGCTGTGAAGGTTGTCAGCGGCACATAGGGATCCATGACAAGATCGCGCCTGTGCTCGTCTTGCGCGGAAGACAGGTCGCTGATGTAACCGCTGATCGCCTCGAGCTTGTTGCGAACGATCGTATTGTCCCTGACGGCGACATCCCAGCTGTTGCGAAGCCTGATCCCGGACCGGCCGTTGTCGATGAAGGCATTTGCGACCGCAAGATTGCAACTGCTTTCGAAGAAGGTCAGTCCGTCCTGGTCGTTTTCGAAGGAGAAGTTGCCATAGAGAAGGTTGTCGACGCTGTCGCGGTCCAGCATGAGGCCGGAGCCCTTGTTGTGGAAAACGACGTTGCCGACCTTCCAGCTGGCGTCGACGCCGCGCGAGATGATGATCCCATGCTTCACGATGGTGTCGTGGGCGGTGTTGAGCGCGATCAGCAGCCGCTGCGAGCGGTCGTGCGGATCGACCGCGTACAGAACATTGTTCGCGTACTCGTTGCCAACAAGGGAGATGTCATCGGCTTCATAGGAGTAGAAGCCGTATTCGAAATTGTGGAAGTAGTTCTCGACGACAATGCCGGTCGGGTTTTTCAAGGCATCGCGGGCCTTGGCGATGGCCTTCGGACCGGCCGAAAAAGTCAGCCCGAATGACTTCGAGGCTGCATAGCCCAGCGAATCCATGACCGATCCGCCAATATACATTTCTGAATTGCTCCAGCCGACAATGAACGGGCGGAAGGATCCGCGCGTGGCCTTGCTGGAGCTCCTCGGCTCGTTCAGCGTCTCGTCCCACGATGTCACCGTCGTGTCCTGGATGTAGAGTTTGCCGGCAATCGCCATGAAGGCACCGCCAGTTGCCGACAGGCGATAGACGGAGGCCTCCTGGCCGGACAGGATCAGGCTTGCTTCCTCGCCGACGAGCAAGGGAGCGCGAAGGGTCACGACATCACCGTCCCGTTCGATGAGCGGCGTGTCGCCGACGCTGCCGAGCTGCATCGCCAGACTGCCAAGCGTATAGATGCCGCTCTGGACAACAATGATCCGCGGGTAAAGCAGGCCCTGCGCCCGTGCCGCATGGGAGAGGCCGGTCGATCCGCCGGCGAGATCTTCCATGAACTTGCTCTCATAGGGACTGAGGTTTCCAAGCGTTATCGAGACACGCCCCGCGACAGGCAGCGGAATCATCGCGCGCGTGGTCGCTGCGGTCTTGCTGATATCTGGATAGCCCTGGGCAAGCGGCGGCGTCGACATCGACGTCGTATGGATCGACATCCTGCCGTCGCTGAAGATCGACTTGGACACGCCTGCGGTGGATTGGTCCTTGTCCTGCGCCCCGCTCACTGGCATCACGTAGTCCGCAGGCTCGCCCCTGCCCATCCCGAAACCGAGGCGGTCGAGATGGGAGAGTTGCACTTCAGCGATGGCCCGAAACGTCTTCACGCGCAACATCGGATCGCGAATGTCACGGGTGGAAAGGACAGCTGTCTTGACATAGGCCGGATCGCTCGCGGCTGCGACAAGCACCTCGGCCCTGATGGCCTCCTCGCCCGCCGAGAGCTGGCTGTCGAGATAGGCAAACGCACTCTTGGCATCGCCGGACAGGGCGGCGCGGCTTGCGATGCGTCCGGCTGCCTTGGCCTTCAGCTTCTCGTCTGAAATCTTTCCGACGAGCGATTTGGCAAGGTCGATCTGATTGGACTTTGACAGGTAGTCGATGATGTCCAAATAGAGGTCGTCACGCTGTTGCGCCTTGCCTATGCCGCCGGTGAAGCTGATGGCCTGACCGACGACATCGCGGGCGCGGTCAGCCCCGCTCTTTCCGGACATTTCCTTGGCGAGGCGCAGCAGGGCTTCAACGCGATACTCCGGCTCCTTGATCGACGTTGCAAGGCCGAGCGCATCGTCGATCCTGCCGCTGCGGGCAAAGACCCGGACGATTTCCGACTGCACGCGACCCTTGTCCTCATCGTTTGCGATCTCGTTTGCAATGCTCGCTGCCGCATTGAGATCGCCTGCCCTTGCCTTCGCACGACCAATGCCTGAAAGGGCCTGTTCGCGGTCCTTCTGTTCGGCAATTTTCGGCAGAAGCGCTTCAGCCTTGGTGAGGTCGTCGCTGTCTGCGAATGCCTTTGCAAGATTGCCAAGCGCACTTGACGCTCCCGCCATGTCCGTCAGCTGGCCTGCAAAGGCGCTGGCATCGTCAAAGCGCTTCAGATCGGTAGCACCGCTGATCGCCGCAATAAGGGCTGCTTCCTTCGCCTCGCCGCTCAACGCCTTGGCGATGGTCGTGCCTCGCTGATATTGTTCGAGGGCCATCTTGGTCAGGCCGCGATCGTCAAGTTCGGTCGCCAGGATGAAGTCGATCTCCGCAAGTCCCGGACCGGTCTCCATCGCTTCGGTCATTGCGGTCGCGTCGATCAGGCGATTGGCATCGACACGGTTCTTCACGATGCGGACGATCAGGTCTTCCTGGTCGCTCCTGTCGGCCAAGCTCGTGGACAGCACCGGAAACAGGTTTACGGCATTTGCCTTGAGCGCGGCATCGAGCACCTCATTCATCGCTTGCGCGCGATGTTTCGACGATTCCGGATCGACCGCGAGGGCGAGAAGCAGGGCCTGCTCGATCCGGCCGGCGGAGAGTTCGGTTTCGATTGCGGCGGAGAGATCGTCGAACTTGGCGTCCCTGACATCCGTCTTGCCGACTTTCCGATCGCCGAGGATACGAAGGGCAACGTCGTAGCGCGCAAACCCTCGCATCCGTGTCGGCCACATGCTGCTGACCGCCCTGTTGATGATCTTCGAGGTCAGCATCGGTTCGACATATGCGCCAACCTGGGCGATATCGTTCAGCGCTGCGTTCTTTTCCTGGGCCGAGGTCAATTTGGCGGTCTCGCCGATGGCCCGATCGAGAAGGGCAAGAGCCGCATCATGATCGCTTGCGATCTGGCGGGCATAATAGGCGAGAGCGGAGACCTTCAGCGCCGGCGCCGAGAGTTCTTCAATCAGCTCGTCGATCTTCACCCGCGTGGCGATGCGCTCGTCGGGATCGACGCCCTTGTCCGTCAGGCTGGATAAGATCGCGCTCAGCGATCCGGACGTCACGACATCGGGCGTGATGCCATCCGTCTTCAATCCGTCTATGCCCGTTCGCGCTGCCTCGTCACCGCTCTCTGCCGCCTGTTTCAATGCGGTCAGCTCGTCGCGGGCGCGGTCATAGGCCTTGACGCGATCGGCTGGCGCCTTGGCCTTGTCGACGTCAAGGATGGACTGGTGGATCCTGTCGATGATCTCGTCGGCGCTATCAGCGGCCCGCGCGCATGCCGGGGCCAGGCCGATGGCGAGGACGACGACAGCCAGAACCGGGGCCGTCAATTCTGCGAGGGATCGCTTTGTGCAGGTCATACGCATGGACTCCGTCCGTTTCCTCGTCATTGCAGACTGTCGAACTCGCTTGACGTGCTGTTGCACGCGGGGCGCGTCTCACCCTTTCGGCTGTGCAGGTGGCGTGCTCCCGGTATCGATTGCCCCGACCGCCTCGCTTACGGCTTCGGTGAGCGGAAGCCCCGTCCAAGGCAGTTGCACGAAGCGGACGGTCACGGGCGTTCCGACGAAGGACGACAGGTCGGCATCGCCGACGTCGATGTTGATCGGGATCCGGTCGCCGGATTCAAGGTCGGTGGTTGTCAGCTTCGGCAGGTCCCGGATCGATGCGTTCGGGATCCGCGGTCCATGCGGAAGATCGACGAGCACCCGCGCGCCCCTGAAGAGGCGCTGCGCCTCGGTGTAGTCGACCATCGCCACGACATGCGGCTTGGCATTGGCCATACGCAGGGAAAGAAGCCGCTGACCGGCCCTCACCTGGCTGTCCAGTTCCACCTGAACGTCCTGAACAATGCAGTCACAGCGGGCGAGCACGCTGATGCTCTTGTTGTTGGCCGTCGGCAATATCGTCGCTACCGGATCGCCCGCCTTAACCGCCCCTTCAGTCACGACGTTGGTGAGGACCCCGTCGGACGGCGCAATCACGGGCGCTGAATCGATCGTCACGAGCGACTCGTCAGCGCGGAAGGTCCAGAGTTTCTGATAGAGCGCGCCCCACAGGAACAGGACGACCGCCAGGCAGAGAGTTCCGAGCAACCCAATGCGAAGCGACCGCTCGGCGAGCGCCGCATAGCGATGGCGTCCCGAGGGTTCCAGAGGTTCGGCTTCCTTCTTGCGGGTGTGGTGCTCGATCGACCGGCTCGTTAGATCGAGAAGGTCGTTGAGGGTGACAACCTCACCGGTCAGATGCGCATCCCTGACATAACGGAGGAAGCGAAGTTGTTCTTCGGTCAGGGACATGTACTGGAATCCGGTACGTCCCTTGACCGGATCGTTGTAGCGAACCTGCGCGGTCACTCTCAGGGTGAAGACAAAGCCGTCGAAGGGGAATTCCAGGTCGACGGGAAACGTCCCGAACTCCTGTAATCGGGTCTTGCCGGTCGCGACGCCGATACCGCCGACCGACCAGTCGAGGCACTCATAGCGGTAGCCCTCGATGATGCATTTCAAGGGAAGCTTAAAACGTGGATGCTGGCGCTGTACATCGGCTTCGAATTTGACGACGTTCATATCCGCTTCCTCAATCTATCGGGTCCAGTCCGTAGGCCATTGCAAGTATGGATGCGTCCGGGACAGCCAATTGCCCCAGCACGAGAGCGACGAGTGTGATGAAAACCATGACCGCGGTGACCTGCACGAAAGCGGAGGACGCTTCGCGAAGCCGCCCGGCGAAACGGGTACGACCATCTGCAAGCGTTGTCTTCTGGCGGGTCCAGCGCTGCTTGTTGAGATGGAAGAAGATGTAGGTCTTGATGATCGATCCGTAGATCTGGTTGAAGTAGATGAAAAACGGATAGAGGGCAGACACCCGCGGTCTGGAATTGAACAGCATCAGCGTCAATACGTAGCGGGTAACCAGAACCCAGAGAACGTAGATCAGGAACGCGAATGGCGTTTCGAACAGCCCGACCAGACACACCATTGCCAGTCCGGCAAGGGAGGTCCACATCGACACGCGCTGATCGAAGATTGTCCACCAGGTGAAGTAGCCGACCTTGCGCGGTCCGAGCCTCAGTGCCCGCGAATTGGTGCGCAGCATGTTGCCGAACCAGCGCACCATCAACTGCGTCGCCGCCGGGAAAAACCGTTTCGACGGAGGTTCCTCAACGGTTGCGACGACGACATCGGGAACGTAGAGCATCTGGTAGCCGTTGCGCAGAAGCCAGAACCAGCTCGACTTGTCGTCACCAGTTAGGAATTTCAGGCGGCCGAAGCGCCAGTGATCGACGTAATCAGACTCGACCTGTCTTACGAAGTCGGGATTGCAGACGATCGATGCCCGGAACATCGACATGCGCCCCGTCAGGGTGAGCACCTTGCGGGACAGCCCGTTCGACGACATGAGAATGTGCCGCTGGGCAAAACGCAGGCTGTACCAGATATGGAACTTCGCCTTGCCGTGCACCCGGGAAACCTCGTCGGTCGTCAGCGCCCCGACCCGGCTGCTGGCACGGAAAAAGCCGAGGCATCTGCCGATGAGATCGGGTGGTACGATCGAATCTCCGTCGATGACGGCGACGACGTCGTCCTCTCCTGGGTCCTGCCGGGAGATTGCCCGGAAGGCATAGGCGAGCGCGTCGCGTTTTCCACTGCCGGCAATGCGGGTGATGATCAGCGACACCTTCGTGTTATTGCCACAGATCAGCCGATGAACCAGCTTGATCAGCCGCTGGTCGCCGAGCTCGACAATGGATGCCACGACTGTTGTTTCGCAGGGCGCGCGTTTTGCCGCCTCGAATGCGGCGCGATAGACGGCGGCCGTCGTATCGCTGTCGATGCGGTAGCTGGTCACGAGCAGAAAGGCACGCTGTTTGCTCGCGCTGCCATCACTGGCGCGCATGCAGTCATCGGCGACCTTGCGCATTTTTGGAAAGACAAGAAAGCGATAGATGTTGGACCGCACGAAATGTGTCAGTCCCCAGCCATAGCGCCAGATCGCAAGTAGGCCGAGGCCGAACAGCGCTCCCGAGTGGGCGCTTGCAAGACTGTCGATCGGGGTGATGCAGGCGATGCCGACGACAAGGACGATATAGGCCAGATGCGCCTCGAATGTCTCGCTCCAGGCAACAAAGCGCGCGGCGGCACGACCCTCGCGGCCGAACGTCGACACAGCAGGCAGACGGTCCACTGGTGTCGCAACAGGTCTTGCGTGATCGGCGTACGGTATCCCCGCCATGGTTCCTGCCTTATTGATCATGAACAAAGAGCTGACAGAAATCGGGAAGCCCCCGGGCTTTCCCTCCACCCGCACCGGATGGATGCGCCGGCCACCTGCCGCGGCCGGCGCAGAACAATCACCAGCACAAACCGTGGTAGGTGACGTTCCCGTTCTGCGGCCGTTCGATGCGGGCGAGATCGATCACCGTAACCGGCATGCCGGCGGCTTCGAGTGCATCCTTCAGGCCGGGATACTTGTTGCCGACGACGATGACCTCGGAGGACGCAATGACCTCGTCCATGCTGTCGCGCAAATGGACGGCGATATGCCTGAGGTAGTTGCGGCCCTGGCTGGCATCCCTGGCAACGTGTGGATCGTAGATCGTCACCTCCTTGCCCTTGCCAAGGAAACCCTCGACCAGTTCGAGGAGCGGGCTTTCCCTGAGATCATCGGTGTCTGCCTTGAAGGTCACGCCGATGAAGCCGATTTTTTCGTGCGGTGCCGCATCGACGAGCGAACGCGCGTGATCGATCTGGACGGTGTTGGCAAGCCTGGCCGCATCCAGAAGCGGTGTCGGAACGTTCATCGACCGGCCGAGTGCCGTCAATGCCCTGAGATCCTTGGGAAGGCAGGAGCCGCCAAAGGCAAAACCGGGCTTCATGTAGGCCCGGGAAATATTCAGGCGGGTGTCCGAGCAGAGCACGTCCATCACCACATGGCTGTCGATATCCTTGGCCTTGCAGATGTTGCCGATCTCGTTGGAGAAGCTGATTTTCACGGCATGCCAGCAGTTGTTGGCGTATTTGACGATTTCGGCGCTTCGCATCGGGATGACGTGCGGTGTCACGTCGATGCCGCTGACAAGGTCCCTGAGGGCGTCGATCGAACGGGTATCGTCCCCATACTGTCCAAACACGATCGCGCCTGGTTTGTAGTAGTCAGCAATCGCCGTGCTTTCACGAAGAAACTCCGGATAGTAGGCAATGCCGAAATCACGTCCAGCAACCTTGCCGGAAGCGGTCTCCAGTGTCGGGATGACGATCTCTTCCATCGTACCGGGCAGGATGGTCGACCGCATGACGACGATGTGGAACTCGTTCTTGTGCCGAAGTGCCTTGCCGATATCCTCGCAAACCTGCCGCACATGGCTGGTATCGAGCGTTCCATCGGGAAGACTTGGCGTACCGACACAGCAGAACGAGATATCCGTGTCGTTGATGGCATCGGCTGCCGATTGCGTGGCATTTAGCAGTGCGCCGTCATGGGCGTTGTGAAGCAACTCGTCCAGACCCGGCTCCACGATCGGAGCCTGACCGTCGGCGAGATGGTCGACCTTGAAGGGATCGGGATCGACTGCGACGACGGGGAAACCGTCATTGCAGAGACATGCGGAAGATACGCAACCAACATAGCCGGCACCGAAGACACTGACCCGATGGGTGCGCGTCTCCGTGCCCGGATAGTAGGCGTCGAGAAGAGCAACTTTTTGCGTGGAGGCATGGTGAATGGAATGAAGATCAAGTTCCATGGGCGACCTCTGTCTGCGCGTAGTTAAACCTTCCGAGGAATGACTTCTACGGAATGAATTCTTGCAGTTTAAGGAAACCCCACCCGGACGTATTATTGATCGTCCTTGGTATCGCGGTCATTACATGCTAGGCGCAAATAACTCCGCATGCAACAGTAAAAACATATTTGCGATAATATAATTTTTCGATGCCAAATCCTATATTGAATTAAATCAGGAAAATCAGGCAATTAAGTCCCTGTGATCGAATTTGTTCAGTCGAAACAAAAAGTATATCATGCAAGCATTGGGGCAGGATTTGGCTCGGTGGAATGTATATTGAGGCAAGATGCGTAAATATTGCGGAAGCATGTTTTATACTTTCGATGCCAAGTAGCGATCCGGCCGTTTTTCTCGCTGTCCGGAAAACTGGATCTTCGAGGCCCGGAGCGCGCAAGAGACCGGTCAAGGCCACCCGAGAGGCCGCCGGAAGACCTATCCCTTGACGGCGCCGGCGGTCATCGAGCCGGAAATCTGCCTGTACATGAGAAGTCCAAGCACGGCCGGCGGCAATGCGCCAAGTATCATCACGGCCGAAGCCGTTCCCCACTGGACACCGCCGCCACTGGCTGCAAAGAAAAACGAAGCGCCGACCGTCATCGGAACGGCTCGACTGGTTGTCAACATAAGGCCGAACAGGAACTCGTTCCAGGCGGTGATGAAGCCGAAGATGAATGTGGTCACGAGTGCCGGCCGCACGACCGGCCGAATGATCAGGAGCATGATCTCAAGGGAGCTCGCACCATCAACCTTCGCAGCCTCGTCGAGCTCCAGCGGGACGTCGGAAATCGCGTTGACCATGATGACGAGTGCGAGCGGCGTATTGACGATCGTCAGGATGAGCCCGAGCCCGAGCTGCGTGTCGAGAAGCCCCAGCCATTGATACATCATGTAGAGCGGGATGGCGAAGATGATCAGCGGCACGGCCCGCAGGTTGATGATGACAGGCAGGAGTGTTCGTTTGCCTGCCTCGCTTCGGGCAATGGCGTAGGCAGCCGGAAACGCCAGCACGATGGCAAGGCCCGTGCCGATCAGGGATGCGATCGTGCTGTTGAAAAGATAGGAGTAGATGTTGAAGCGATCCGTGTTTGTCAGGACGCGAAGGTAGTTCTCGAGCGTCGGTTGGCTGACGAGCAGGCCGGCATTCATCGACAGTTCCCGCGTGCTCTTCAGCGAGGTGACGAGCGTGACGATCACCGGGAAGTTCATGGCAAAGGCGGCGACAGCAAAAACGATCCAGCGAGCAGCATTGAGCATCGCCTAAGTCCTCCTGCGGGCGGCAAGCCAGTTCAGGCCGTAGAGCACGGCCAGTGATGCGATGAACAGCACGACCGACGCCGCGACGGCCTTTCCGATTGCCCCCTGCTTGAAAAATGCCTGGTAGATGTAGATCGAGAGCGATGTCGTCGATCCGCCGGCGCCGCTTCCGGTCAGGGCATAGACGTTGTCGAAGACGCGAAAGCCATCGATGAACCGGATGAAGAAGGCGATGACGAGGGTCGGCGCCATCAGCGGAAGCTCGATCCACCAGAGGATCTTGTACCAGGGTGCTCCGTCGAGTGCGGCGGCCTCCCGGACATCAAGCGGGATCGCCACGTAGGCCATGTAGAAGAGCAGGAAGGCGAAGGGCGTCCATTGCAGCGTCTCGACGACGACAAGGGTACGGAAGGCGTTGGTCACATCGAGGAATGCGGGGCTGTCCCCGAACCACAGGAACAGATAATAGGGCACCGGTCCGGCAAACTCGTGCAGGACGAGACGGTACATCAGGCCCACCATCGCCGGTGCAACCATCAACGGCAGCATCAATGGTGCCATCAGGAAGGACCGCCTGGCCAGAAGCGGCGCAAGGAAGATCGCGAGGAACAGCCCGATCAGGCATTCCATCAGTGCGGTCAAGCTGCCGAACCGCATGGAAAAGGATACGGCCTGCCAGAACTCTCCGTCGGCCAGCACCGAGGTGTAATTGCCAAGACCAGTGAGGCTTGGACTGCGCAGGTTTTCGAAACTGACCGTCGAGACCGAATAGATCAGGTTGACGAGAGAGGGAAAGCCGAGAAACAGAAGCAGGAACGCCACAAGCGGCGTCAGGTAGGCCCTGCCTTCGGCATGTTTTACGGTAGCCATCATGATCCGCCGGGAATGCCGGCGACAGCCAAAGGGCTGACGCCGGCTTTGTCCTATTTCTTCAGGAGATCCTGCATGCCGGTCTGCACATGGGCAAGCGCGTCGTCGAGCCCCTGCTGGCCGGACCAGTATCCGGTGAATTCCTTCGCCTGCAGCTCGTAGACCGAAAGCGCGTTGGCGGAGGTTGCGCCATTCATGACGTAGCCGTACTTGCTGGCAAATTCGCCAAGCTTGACGAGATCGGGACGTTCCTTGGCGACCTTGGCGACGACATCTGGCGACAGTGCCGGGGAACCGCCGCTCTTGGCATAAAGCAGGGCCGCATCTTCACTCGCCAGCCACTTCAGGAACTTGACCGCGCCTTCCTTGTTCTTGGCATTCTTGTTGAGGCCAAGGCCAAGGCCGTGAATGTGGTCGGCGCGTCCGTCTGGACCGGCGGGGGGAGCAACGATGCCAGTCACCTCGGCGACAGCCGGAGTTTTTTCGGCATTGGTCAGGTCTGCCGCTGCGGCGTTCCACTGCAGTGCTGTCGCGGCCTGGCCCGAGCCGAAGGCGGCGTTGGTTTCGGCGTATTCGTAGCTCAGCGAGTCCTTTGGCGAGGCGCCGGCGTCATAGAGCTTCTTGTAGAGCTCGAGACCCGTCCTGTAGGCATTGGAGTCGACGGTGATCTTGCCGTCCTTGTCCATCCATTCACCGCCGTAGGATCGCGGCAGCGACTGGAAGACCATCATGTTGAAGAGAAGGTTCTTCATCTGCAGGACGGTGCCGTAACGCACGGGGCTTGCCGAATTTGCCTGCTTGCTGAAGTAGAGGGACGTTGCCGCCCAGTCGTCCCAGGTCCAGCTGTCGGGATCCTTCGGCTGGAGCTCCTTTCCAAGGAATTTCTTGGCGATCTCGCCGTAGGTCTTCCTTGCCGCATCGTCCTTCAGCAGCGCATCCACCAGGTCCTTGCGGTAGTACATGAAATGCAGGGAAAGGTCGGTTGGGACACCATATTGCTTGCCGTTGAACTGCATCGTCTTGAGGACGGATTCGCCAAAGACCTTCGCGGCATCCGGACCAAGGTCGATGGGATCCATGTAGGATGCGTAACGACCGATCGAATAGGTGGCGACAAGATTGACGTCGAACGCATTGGAGCCGGCGGCCATGTCGGCCTGCAGCTTGTCGAAGAAGCCGTCGCGGTTGAAGAACAGCAGCTCGACCTTGTCGGCATCGCTGATACCGGCCTGGCCATTATAGGCTTCGACCGTGGCGCGCAGCGCCGTTTCCTCCGAGCCGCCCGGCCAGCCAAGCACCGTGACGGTGGCATTTGCGATGCCAGGCAGGGCGACGCCCGCAAGAAGCGTTGCCGCAAGTGCAAGTGACGTGTTTTTGTATGTCATCATCGTTCCCTTTCTTGTTTGGTTTTACGTCGTTATTTCCCCGCTGCAGCCGGGCCTCCTCCAGCAAGATCCGCAGCGCCGATGATACCGGCATGCCGGCCGAGCCTTGCCGCCATGAGACGTGGTGCAAGCCTCGGCGACAATCCCTTGAAATGGCTTTCCATGAGGTCGAGATAGCCCTGAGCGAGGCCGATGCCGCCGCCGATGACGATCCGGTCGGGATCGAGCATCAGCTGGATGTCCCGGCAGAGCGTTGCTGCGCGAAAGGCAGAGCCGGAGACGATGTCTGCCGCCCAGCTTTCGCCGTTTCTGGCGCGCTCGAAGACTTCGACGGCATCGACCGGGTGGCCGTTCTGCGAGGCTTCGCTGGCAATCCACCGGCCCGATGTCTGGTCCTCGAACGGTGACTGTCCCTCGGAAGGTGAGCGGATCAGCCCGAAGTGTCCGGCAAGACCGAGAAGCGGCCTGCCGTCGATGACGACCCCGCCGCCAATGCCGGTCGAGATCGTGAGAAAGACGAGGCGCGGGGCGCCCGCTCCTGCCCCGAACCGGTACTCGCCCCAGGCCGCAGCCTGCGCATCGTTGACGGCAGTAGCCGGCTTGCCGAACATCCGCGTGACACGGTCGATGAGAGGGTAGCGGTCAGGGATTTGAAGCGTTGCCGGATTGAGGGCCGACCAGGATCCATCCTCGATCACGCCGGTGACGGCGATACCGATCCTGGCATAGCGGTCCGCCCAGCCGGCGGTCGATTGAAACACAGTCGAGAGCCAGGCATCAGGTCCGGCGCCGCGTTCGGTCGCAACCACGACCTCCTCGACAACCCTGTCGCCGCTGACAAGCGCTGCCATTGTCTTGGTGCCGCCGATGTCGATCGAAAGGACAGTGCCGTCTCCCGTTGAAGACGGTGCCCGATAGGCTTCGCCGATCGCTTGGCTGAACCAGCCTGTCACGTGCTCGGTGCGGGTAATCGCGGAGCCGACGACCACGGCAAATGCCCCGGCCCTTGCCGCTGATACCGCCTGCTCGGGAAAGCGGATACGTCCCTCGGCAATGACGAAAGGTGTGAGCCGACGCATGGCTGATATCAGCTCGATGTCAGGGTCGACGGGTTCCGGGCCGCCAACATAGCCGGAGAGCGTGGTGCCGACAAAATCGACGCCGGCAGCAAGGGCGCGCCCTGCATCCTCAAGCGAAGAGCAGTCCGCCATTGTCAGCTTGCCCTTGGCCTTTATCGCGCGCACCAGCGCTTCCACGGATGCCGGGCGGACGCGATCAGTGGCATCGAAGGCGACGATATCGGCTCCGGCATCGGCGAGCGCTTCCGCATCGGACAGGAACGGAGTGATGCGCACCGGACTGTCTCTAAGATCGCGTTTGACGATCCCGACGATCGGGGCGGTGACGGCGGCCCGCACGGCTTTGACATAGGCAACCGATTCGATCCGCAGTGCGCTCGCCCCGGCACTCAGAGCCGCTCTTGCGAAGCCCGTGACGAACGCGGCCTCGTCCATCGGTCCATCCGGAACCGGCTGGCAGGATACGATGAGGCTATTCCTGATGTCTTCCCGTTGCACCCGCGACACTCCATTTCGGCATCACGATAGATGGAAAATACCAGAATACAACCAGTTTATAACTGGTCTTATCGCTGCAGTTCGAACACGAAGTCGTAGACCTCGCCCTTGTAGCGGGTCTCACAATATTCGACGATCTGTTCGTCGGGCAGGAAGCAGCGTCTTTCGGTCACCAGCAATGGCGCGCCGGCCTCGCAATGGAGATGCGCGGCATCCTCGCTGGAGGCGGCTCTCGATCGCATCCGCTGGATCGCCCGCTGTGGCATGAAACCGCGCGCGGCAAGCGCCTCGTAGAGCGAGTCGCGAACGAGATCCGGTGAAGGAATAAAGCGCGTCGGCACCGTTGAACTCTCGACCGCAATCGGCTGCCCGTCTGCCGTGCGGACGCGTTTCATACGGACGACCATGGCGCTGGCGGAAAGACCAAGGGCCATCATTTCGGCTGGTGATGGTCGGCTTATCTGTTTGGAAAGCCAGACGCATCCAGGTTCCATCCCGCGCGCGCGAATGTCCTCAGAAAAGCTTGTCAGCGTCGCAAGCGACTTTTCGACACGCGATCCGACCTCCGTCCTGAAGCCATGGCGCCGGTTGAGGAGCCCTTCCTCCTCGAGCAACGCCAGCGCCTTTCGAACCGTTACGCGTGACAGCGACAGGTTCTCTGCCAGAACCCGTTCCCCCGGCAGCATGCCGCCGGGCTTCACCGCGTTGGAGCGAATGGCAGTCTCGATCGCCGACTTGAGCCGTTTGTAGAGGGGCACGTCGGGCGCGCTCTGGCCGAGCTCCCTGCCAACACGTTCGATCAAGCTGATTTCGGACATGGCGCTCCTTTCGACGGATCGATCCCGACGATCCTGAAAATCGGTATCTGGAGCTATACTGGTATTATCGTCTTCGCGCAATTGCCGATGACAGGCCCCGGTTCCGCGGACCGCGGCATCAGAATTACTCCAGTGGCAGCAGGACGATGACGAGCGTGCCATTGCTGCGGCGGATCGTACGGAGTTTGCCGCCGAAGGCACGGATGCGACGCTTCTGCATCAGCTTGCCCAGGCGAATGCGCTGCGGGGCTATGGCCTGCGCCTTCGGTGGACTGCCGATATCGGCGATGGCAATGACAATGCGATTGCGCCGCATGCCATAGCGCAGCTGCTGGACGTTTCCTGGCGCGTGCCGGTGTGCATTCATCAGCGCTTCCTGGATGAAGCGATAGACGCAGATGTTCAGATGTCCCCGGCTCGGATCGACATCGAGCTTACCCTTTAGAGCGACACGATTGCCGGTCAGGTCCGTGTGACGGCGAACGGCAAGCAGAATGGTTTCGTTGAGCGAAAGGTTGTCGAGCTCAGGCAGGACGAGGCCGGAGGATATGTTTCTGATGTCTTCCAGCACGGCCGAGACGAAGTGCTGCAGCTTGCCCATGCTTTCGGCAGAAACCACCACGCCGTCGCTCTCTGCGGGGGATGGCCTCATGTCGCTCAATCTGAGCTTGATGAGGGTCAGTACCTGTATTGGGCCGTCGTGAAGGTCTGCACCGATCTGGTCGAGGATCTTCTCGTTGAGCTTGCCGGCCTCCCGTCTTGCGCGTTCGGCCTCGAGCCGCAGACGCCGGTTCTGGTTCGACAGCTCCAGCGCGTGCCTGAGGCTTGCGCGCAGCGCCGTGTGCTGGTCGTCGATCGTGCGGCTGCCGCTGCGGACGATCATGTAGAGAAGAGCGAGCATGGGAACGGAAACGAGGAGCACGATCATCAGCGTCGAGCGCCATGCGCCGGCAATTTCTGCAAGCAGATAGTTGGGTCGTTCGTAGAATTCGCCGACGAGGATCGTCTTGCCGGACGCGTCCTGCACCAATGGTGCATAGACCTCGATGTATTCGGACTTTCGCTCGTCTCCGGAGTAGTGGTGTTTTGCGATCATGGTGCGCGATACGACGACTTCGCCCTTCGTCGCACGCCTCAGCTCGTCAAAGACCTCTTCCCTGTCGAACTTCTGCCCCGCCGTCGAATAGAATAGGCTGCCATCGGTGTTCCAGATCTTGATCTCACGCACATGCTGGCCAAGCGGGCTGTCGCCGAGAAGCTGATCGAGTTTGGCCTTGACCTCGGGTGACAGGCTCTTGGAGCGGATATCCTGTTCAGAAATAAGCGGCTCGACGAAAGTCTGGAGGTAGGCCGCTCCGACGCTGCCCGCCCCCTGCATGATCGCCCTCTCGATGCTTTTCGTCGTCCAGAGTCCAAGCAGGAACATCAGGGCAAGGACGATCAGCGACGCGATGAGAATGAATTTCACCTCGAGGCGCGCCTTGCGCACCCGGTCCTTCATCCATCGCCATGTGACGGCCAGGCGCTCGGGCCATACCCGTTTTGTCATTTCGCTCTGCGCAAACGCCATGCTCCCCCCGAAACTCGACGCCGATGATTATATTCATGTTTGCGAATATTTTTCCTGCTGGCAACACACTTTCGATCATTCCAGCTGACGATCAAACAAAAGCGCCCCGACTGTCCTCGCGAACGGGCGATGACTGTCCCATGGGACAGCTTCTGCTGGCCCTGAGTATATCGTGATGGTGCGACCTTCGTTGCTTTCACTGGAATACTATAGTCTGGATTTTTGCTCGACCTTGTTCTCTGACGGCATAGTCAACCAAAATATATAACTAGAAAATCAGACAATAACACAAATTCTGGCCGGCTATACACGTTGTCTGCCGGGTGGGAATTTTGCGCTCTAAGGGGAGAGGGAAATGACCGCATTTACACTGAATCTGCAGGACATGATCTTCATTCTGCGTCAGATCAAGATTGCCGAAGCACATGCTGCCGGAACGGCTCTGACCGAAATCTATGTCGATTCCGAGGGCAATGTCGTTCCCGCGGGGACACCGGGCGCCTTGCTTGCGATTCCAGATCCTCATGTTCCGGCTGGTCTTCGGACGGTCGACGGGACCTACAACAACGTTGTGCCTGGCCGGGAGACCTGGGGTGCGGCCGACCAGTCGATGCCGAGGCTGCTGGACGGCAGCTTCGTCAACGACGCCGATGGCGACACAATGCCATTTGGTCCTCCGGGATCGCCGGCTGTCACCAACAACGACTATGGCGTTGTCGGTTCGCCGAGCCTGCCTTCGGTCAACGGCGGACATACAGGCAACGTCGCTGACGCCGATCCTCGGATTATTTCCAATCTCGTCGTTGACATGAGCATCAACAATCCGGCGGCGATTTTTGCGGCGCTGACATATGCAGGCTCAGAGGATCCGCAAGCGGATCTCGAGCGGTTGCTTGCCGCACGGGTCACGCAGGCAGAGGCAGATGCCGCGCTTGCGACGGCGCAGACGGCAGTTGCGACTGCGGAGGCGGCGGTCAATGCTGCGGTCGCAGCTTATGTGCCGGGGGATCCGCTATTGCTGGACGCGATCCAGACTGCGGCTGAAGCGCTCACGGTGGCCGAAGAAACACACGCTCATGCGACAGCTGTTGCTGCCAATCCCAGCGCGGCTTTCGTTGCGTTCGCCGAAGAACTCGGCCTGACGGTCAATGATCAAGGTACCCTCGTTATCCCCAACATTGCCCCTGATGAAGGCCTGTCTGCTCCCTTCAATGCCTGGATGACGTTCTTCGGGCAGTTCTTCGACCACGGCCTCGATCTCATCTCGAAAGGCAACAACGGCACCGTCTTCATTCCGCTGCAACCCGACGATCCGCTCTACGTGCCGGGAGGCAGTACAAATTTCATGGTCCTGACGCGCGCAGCACCCACGCCGGACGGGTCGCAGACCAATACGACGACATCCTTCGTCGACCAGAACCAGACCTATACGTCACACGCCTCCCATCAGGTCTTCCTGCGTGAATATGTCATGAGGCCCAACGACGAGCTGGTCGATGTGCCGGTGGCCACCGGAAAGCTGCTGGACGGTGCGGCAAACGGACTTCCGACCTGGAAGGACATCAAGGATCAGGCGCGTGAGCTGCTCGGAATCGAGCTGAGCGATCGTGACGTCATCAACCTTCCGCTGCTACGCACCGACGCCTACGGCGAGTTCATTCGCGGCGACAACGGCTTGCCCCTGATCATAACCGGCATCGGGGCCGACAATATTCCGAATACCGAAGACGACAGCGTTGTTGAGGGCAATCTCGCCACGCCTGTGAATACGTTCAGTGTCGGTGCCCTTCGCACCGGCCATGCCTTCCTTGATGACATCGCCCACCAGGCCAACCCGTTCGACAGCCAGACCGGCCAGTTCAAGGCTGCGGATGCTGATGACGGTATCGGCACGCCACCGCCGGTCCTTGACGGCTTCGATGCGGTCGTCCTTTCGGATGGTACGCCTGGCGTCAATGTCGATGCCGCGCTCGGCAACTGGACCGAAACACCTCCTCCCGGCTGGGACATCACAGGAGGCTTCGGTGGCGTCTATGACCCGACGGCCACTGTTATCGCCGAAACCGGACACGGGGGCGGCAATGTCGTGTTCCTCGATTCCGCAGCTGTCCTGACGCATGACACGGGTGTCCTTTTGCAGGGCGGTCGGACCTATTCACTGACGCTCAATGTCGGCGACCGGACCGACCAGACATTCGGTGGAGGCACGGTTCAGCTCGTTGCCGCAGGTGGCGCGATCCTGTCGAGCCTTGTGCTGCCGATCCCTGGAGAGGGCGGCTGGCTGCCGGTAACCCTGAGTTCAGGTGTTGTTCCGGCCGGTGCTGCCGGCCAGGAGCTTCGAATTGTCGTGACCCATGGTGGTGGCACGGGCCAGCAGATCCTCATCGACGACGTCAGGCTTACCTCGAACATCGCGCAATACGACGACGAGCTCCTTGATCGTCATTTCATTACGGGCGATGGCCGCGGCAACGAGAACATCGGTCTGACCGCTGTCCACCATATCTTCCACTCGGAACACAATCGCCAGATCGACTCGCAGAAGCTGACCATTCTGAACAGTGGCGACCTTGACTTCATCAACGAATGGCTGGTTGGCGAGGGCATCACCGGTCTGCCAGCCGGCTTTGCCTCCATGACGGCACTGCAGCAACTCGCCGTTGCCGATACGCTCGATTGGGACGGTGAACGCCTGTTCCAGGGTGCGCGGTTTGCAACGGAGATGCAATATCAGCATCTGGTCTTCGAGGAGTTTGCCCGCAAGATTCAGCCGGCGATCGACCCATTTGTCTTCAACAACATTACCGACATCAATCCGTCGATCTTCTCGGAGTTCGCCAACACCGTCTACCGCTTCGGTCATTCGATGCTGACGGAGAACATGCCGCGCGTCTTCATCGACGCGAATGGTGCTGTGACAAGCACCGACAACATGGGGCTGATCACGGCCTTCCTCAATCCGGTCGCCTTCGACAATGATGGCACGGTGACAGCGGATCAGGCCGCCGGCGCCATCGTTCGCGGCATGACCATCGAGCGCGGCAACGAGATCGACGAATTCATTACCGGCGCGCTTCGAAACAGCTTGCTCGGCCTGCCGCTCGACCTCGCATCCATCAACATCGCGAGAGGTCGGGATACCGGTATTCCGACACTGAACGACGCGCGCACACAGCTCTATGCGGCAACCGGCTCGAGCTTCCTGACGCCCTATGACAGCTGGACCGATTTCGCGGCCAATCTGAAGAATCCGATCTCTGTCGTGAACTTCATCGCCGCCTACGGCACCCACTCTTCGATCACCGGGCAAACGACCGTGGCAGGCAAACGGGATGCAGCCTGGGCCCTGGTGTTCGGTGACGACAGCCTGACGGGCGCAGCTGCTGACGCGTTCAACGCGGACAGGTTGGCCTTCCTGAACAGCACCGGCACATGGACTGCGGCCAACAGCGGCCTCAATGCGATCGACCTCTGGATTGGCGGGCTTGCAGAAAAGAAGATGCCTTTTGGCGGCTTCCTCGGCTCGACGTTCAATGCGATCTTCGAAGCCCAACTTGAGAACCTGCAGGATGGCGATCGCCTTTACTATCTGACCCGCACACAGGGGCAGAACTTCCTGAACATGCTGGAACAGAACTCGTTCGCCAAGATGATCATGGCGAACACCGATATCGCACAGCCCGGCCCGGACGGTATCCGGGGCACCGCAGACGACATCGTCAACCGCCACATGGGCGTGGATTCGTTCGGCAACTATGACTTCGTCCTCGAAGTCAACGCTGCCAACCAGGCCGACTACAACGGTACTGCGGCAGGCGTTGATCCGCTGGGAACCGACGCAGCGCTTGAAGCCATGGGCCTCGGCAAGGTTGCGCGTGACGACCCCGGTACACCGGGTGTGGACGTGAACTATCTACGCTTTACCGGCGGCGAGCACATCGTTGCCGGCGGCACCAGCGGCAACGATACAATCATCACGGATTTCGGCGATGACGGGATCTGGGGCGATGCCGGCGATGACCGGATCGAATCGGGTGCCGGCGTCGATCTCGTCAACGGCGGCGCGGGCGACGACATTCTCACCGACAGTGGCGATAGCGGCGACTTCATCAAGGGTGACGAGGGCAACGACGTTATTGCCAACTCAAACGGTCTCGACATTCTGATGGGTGGGATCGGCAAGGACGCGATCTTTGTCGGTGTCGATGACACGGAGGTCTTCGGCGGCGAAGGCGACGATTTCATCGTCGGCGGCGAAGGTGTCGATCTGCTGATGGGCAATGAAGGGGACGACTGGATCGAAGGCGGTGGCGGTTTCGACACTACGGCGGGCGACAATTCGGAGCTGTTCTTCAACAGCGTCATCAAGGGCCATGACGTGATGTTTGCCGGCAACGAAGAGAACGACTTCGACGGCGAGTCCGGTGACGACATCATGGTGCAGGGCGAAAGCGTCATGCGCAATGAAGGCATGTTCGGTTTCGACTGGGCAATCTTCAAGGGCGTCGCACGCGATGCGCACGCCGACATGAACATTCCGATCTTCACCACCGAGCAGGAAGACATTCTTCGCAACCGGTTCGACAAGGTCGAGGCTCTCTCGGGATGGGATCACAACGACACGCTCATTGGTGATGAGCGCACCTTTGGCGAAATTGCGCCCGGGGACACGGTCGCCACGACGGAGAATATCTTCTTCAATGACGGTCTCGATGCCGAAGGGCTTGCCCGCATCGCCGGGCTCAATCAGATCGTCGATCTCGATGCCTCGGGCTTTTACCAGAGCGGCAACGTCCTGCTTGGTGGCGGCGGCCACGATCTGCTGCAAGGCAATGGCGGCGACGACATTATCGACGGCGACCGGTGGCTCAACGTCCGGATCCGGATAACATCCGGCTCGGAAAATTCAGCTGCCAATCAGATCGCAACTGTCGACAGCATGCGGCACGTGTTCACCGCAGCCGAAGCCCCCGCGCCGTCCTGGATCGGAAGATCGCTTTTCGAGCTTCTGGTCGACCGCACTGTCCGACCGGATCAGATGCACATTGTGCGTGAAGTCCTCACCGCCGACGGTGACGGTGATATCGACACGGCGGTCTTCCGCGGCAGTCGCAGCGAATACGAGATCGAAGGCATTGATTTCAACGACGACGGCGACAACCAGACGATCGTTCGGCACCTGGTCAATACGGCAGTCGGCGGCGTTGCGGTCAACGATGGCGTCGACAAGGTCAGCAATATCGAGCGCCTGCAGTTCGCCGATCAGACGGTGGAGCTCGTCGAGGTCGATGATGAAGCACCGGTCGGCAATCCGGTGATCGAAGGCTTCGCGCAGATCGGTCAGCTGCTCAAGGTGCAGATGGCCTCCGATGGCTCGCTTGCGGGCGTAACGGATGCGGACAATCCGGATGGTGGCAAGATCTTCCCGCCGCTGATCATCGAGTGGCAGATCGAAACGGATCCCGGCGTCTTCGTCGATACCGGCTTCCGTGGTCCGTCGTTTACGCCGGCAACGGACGGCGAATTCGAAGTCGGCGCAGATGTCCGCGTTCGCGCCATCGTCCGCTATACCGACGCCAACGGCATTCCCTATGCTGTCGCTTCGCTGCCGACAGATCCGCTCGTTCCCGCAACGAACCTCGTTGCCACGGAAGGTGACGACGTCCTGGTCGGAACGCCCGGTGATGACACCATCGATGGCCTTGGCGGTAATGACATCATCTTCGGACTTGCCGGGGATGACGACCTGAGAGGCGGCGCCGGCGACGACGAAATCTTCGGCGGGCTTGGTGACGATACGCTCGCAGGCGGTGACGGCAACGACATTCTCGACGGCGGCGACGGCGACGATACCGCTGTCTTCGCCGGCAACCGGGCCGACTTCGTCTTTGAGATCAATGCCGAAGGCCAGCTGGAGGTGGTTGGCACGAATGAGGAAGATGCCGTCATCAGCATTGAGAACTTTCAGTTCAACGATGGCACCGTGACGATCGCCGAAGTGCAGGCGGGCTTGCCGGATATCATCCCGACAGATGGCCCCGACACCATCACCGGAACCGAAGGCGCCGACGACATCGATGCGCTTGGCGGCAATGACACGATCAACGCGCTCGGTGGCGACGATGACCTCGTCGGCGGTCTCGGAAATGACGTGATCAATGCTGGCGCCGGCGACGACACGATTGCCTGGGAGGTCGGCGATGGACGCGATATCATCGACGGCGGAGTCGGCACGGATCGTTTGCGCATACGCGGTGACAACAATGACGAGACGTTCTTCGTCGAGGATGTAGCCGACTATCTGGCAAGGACCGGTCTTCTGGCAGACCCGCTCCAGGCGACGACCGAAATCGTCGTCTCCCGCAGCGTCGGTGCCGGGGCGTCGATCGTGGTGGCAGAGCTGGCCGGTATGGATGAGATCGATATCAACGGCGGCGGCGGCAACGACACCTTTGTCGTTTCGGGCGATTTCGCAGGCACGGATCTCGATCCGAGCACAATCACCATCGACGGCACAAGCGGCGATGACACCGTCGACATCACCGGCCTCGACTCGCAGCACCGTATCGTCTTCCGCTCCAATGGCGGCGACGACACCATCGTCGGCACGCTGCGCCCACAGGATGTCGTCGAACTGGCCCCGGGATCCGTGATCACGGGCTACACGCTCAGCGACAATACAAACGGCACACGGACGCTCTCGAACGGCACGCATTCGATCACCTTTACGGGTGTCGTTCCGCCGCAGTTCGTACCTCAAGACGACGACCCGAATTCGGGACCGTTCGCCTATACCGCAGCTGACCTCGCCGGCCTCAAGAACCTCGTGAACGGTCTTGCTGCCTTCGAGGATGACGACGATACGGAAGGCTTCGGTGGCGTGCGCAGCCTGTCCGGCCACGGCAATAACGAGCAGCATGCCGACTGGGGTGCCGCCGACGAGCCGTTCATCCGGATTACCAATGCGCACTATGGCGAATACGACGCCGGATCAGGCAACAACCAGATCAACCCGATTTTCGAAGGGCTCAATCCACGCAACATCAGCAACGTGCTCGGCGCCCAAGAAGCCAACCTCGCGAAGAACGCGTCCAACGCCAACATCTTCTTCATGGCGTTCGGTCAGTACTTCGACCATGGGCTCGACTTCCTGCCGAAGGGTGGCAACGGAACGATCCAGATCGGCGCACCCGGCAGCGGTGCACCCGGTTCGGGCAATCCCGCGGATCTGACGCGCGGTACCGTCCACGACATCGACGAGAATGGCGTGTCGCAGCATCTCAACAAGACCTCGCCTTTCGTCGACCAGAACCAGTCATACGGTTCGCATGAACTGGTCGGTCAGTTCCTCCGCGAAAGCGATGGAAACCAGGGCTTCGGTTCGCACCTGCTTCAGGGTGCGGTGGATCCGTCCAATACGGAGTTCCGGTTACTGCCGACGCTGCGTGAACTGATCACGCATCACTGGCAGGCCAACACGATCTTCCGTGATGCCGAGTTGCCAGGCGGACAGATCAGCTTCCGTGATTACTACGCCGGTCTGGTCGATGCGACCGGTCATATCAATGAAACGATGCTGCCTCAGATGACCTCCGACTTCATGGGCAGTGGCCATGCGCTGCTTCTCGACGCCAACCCGTTCATCAGCGCACTCGATCACTATGTCGTCGGCGATGGACGCGGCAACGAGAATTTTGCGCTGACCTCGATCCACACGATCTGGGCACGCAATCACAACTACCACGTGGAACTTCTGGAGCAGTCCGGCTTCCAGGGAACGGCCGAGGAGCTGTTCCAGGCCGCCAAGATGGTGAATGAAGCGGAATACCAGCGCGTTGTGTTCACCGAGTTCGCCGACATGTTGATTGGCGGCATCAGGGGCGATGGCGATCATGGCTTCGAGGAATACAACCCCAATGCAACGGCCGCGATCTCCCATGAGTTTGCCGCAGCGGTCTATCGCGTTGGCCATTCACTGATTGGCCAGACGATGACAGTGATCGGGCCGGATGGCGAGCCGAGGCAGGTGGCGCTCTACGACGCCTTCCTCAATCCGAGCAATGATCCCGGTGTCTTCAAGGGTCCGTTACCTCCCGGCTATGTGCCGCAACCCGGATACGGGCAGCTCGGGGTCAATTCGATCCTTGGCGGTATCGTCACCCAGAGTGCGGAGGAAGTGGACTTCAACATCGTCGATGCGGTGCGCAACGATCTCGTCCGCATCAATGCCGACCTGTTCTCCTTCAACGTTGCCCGCGCTTGGGATGTCGGGCTCGGTACGCTGAACCAGGTGCGCATGGATCTGGCTGCATCAACCGATCCCTATGTCAGGGAGGCTCTCGGTTATGCCGGCAACCTCTCGGCCTATACCTCCTGGGAGGACTTCCAGGCTCGCAACGGCCTGTCGGACATAGTGATCAACCAATTCCGTCAGGCCTATCCGGACCTCGTGCTGCAGGCCGGGGACATAGCAAGCTTCCAGGCGATCAACCCTGACATTCAGGTTGCGATCCAGGCCGATGGTACAGGCCTTGTCAAGGGCATCGACCGTGTCGACCTCTGGGTCGGCGGCCTTGCCGAGAAGCACATCAATGGCGGCATGGTGGGTCAGACCTTCTGGGTCGTGCTGCAGGAGCAGTTTGACCGCCTGCAGGAGGCCGACCGTTTCTACTACCTCAACCGCTTCGACAACTTCGACTTCTATGAGGACTTCATCGACGGGCAGGAGTTCGCCGACATCGTGGCGCGCAACACCGGACTAACGAGCCTCTCCGAAAGCATCTTCGAAACCGAGCCGCTTGACGATGACGATGACGATCAGGGCGGCGACGACGACGATGGTGATCATGATGATGATGATGATGATGACAACAGCGGCCCTGGAGGTGGCGACGACAACGATGATGACGACGATGACGATGATTCGCCATCAGGCGGCGATGATGATGACGGCACGTCTTCGGGAGGTGATGACGACGACGATGACTCCTCGTCGGGCGGGGACGACGGTGACGGCGGCACGGATCCGCTTCCTGTCGCGGCACAGACATTGATCGGGACTGTTGCTGGGGATGTTCTGATTGGCGCGGCTGGTGCCGATACGATCCTTGCCGGTGGTGGTGGGGATATCGTTGCCGGTGATGCGGGCAATGACATCCTGCGCGGCGAGGACGGCGACGACGTGGTGACGGCCGGCGACGGCAACGACAGTGTCACCGGTGGAGCCGGCGATGACGAGCTGCATGGCGGGGCCGGCGACGACATGCTGTTCGGCAATGCCGGCAAGGACATGATCCATGGCGAAGCGGGCTTCGACTTCATCGAGGGCGGGGCCGGCGAGGATCAGGTCTGGGCTGGTGACGGCGACGACACGGTGATCGCCTCTGCCGGTGACGGCGACGACCAGT
>NZ_JANTYT010000025.1:0-71448 GCF_024808825.1 Rhizobium sp. BK661
TCTGTTCGTCTGTGAAACGGCTGCGCTTCATTCCCTGGTCCTCTCAATGGGCCAGAGCTTACTTCAAAATGGATTATTTCAACGGGGCAAGGTCACCAGCTCAGAGACACCTATCCGGGTCCACGCATAGGTTCCCTTCGGAAACACCTCGTTTTTGACAGTCCGGAACACGTCCATCTGCTCGGACATTTCGACTGATAGCTTGTCGTTTCCACGACGTCATCGAACGTGCAATGAGCGGCTTCGAGGACAATCCGTAAATTGTCCCACATAGCTCTGAATTGCTCTGAAGGATCGTGAATAATCTTGAGATCCTTGGTGCGCCCGACTTGGCCGACGACGGCTTCCAGCGGGGCCATTTCTGACGCCACTGAGTGACGCCGTTGCCCTGTCAGGCAAAGCCCTCGCGGCCGATGCCGACACCATAGCGCATCGCGGTCCCGCCCGGCTGGACGAGATAAAGGAAGCGGGAGGGGGTGTCGACGACGATCGTGCCGGGCGCCTCGCCCCCACTCGGGTCGAGGACCTGCTGACGCTAGTAGCGCGGATCGATCTGCTTGTAGGGAACCGCCGGGATCAGAAAGCCGCCATCCTCGATAGGACCATACATGACAGCTAGGGGCCGATCGGATCCTGGAGAGGCGCCGACTGTCGCCCCACCATCCGGCCCGTGCTGGCGGTGGAGACGCACCCCGCCAGGGTAGAGGCTCCAGCCATTGCCGAAAGCGACAGGAGGCTGCGGCGGGATAACGAGGTATCAAAGCTCACGCTCATTCCTCGTCCTGCCATCTGCGCAGATCCGTCTGGTCATGATAGGCCATGCGATCGGGCGTTGTGATAAACTCAATCATCGCGCCCCACGGCGTGCGGCAATAGCAGACCTTGTTTCCAGGACCTTTTTCGGTTGCGTAGGGAATAGCGCGTGGTGCCGTGAGGGCTGTTCCGCCGGCCTTCTCAAAGCGCTCTACCGATGCGTCGATGTCGTCGGTATAGATACCAAAATGCGTAATGCCGAAGTCGCTCGGTGTAACCGGTTGCGCTTGTCTGGGGCCGTGCATTTCGAAGAGCTCGATGTCAGGCCCGGTTCCGATCTTGACCATCGCCTGCGCACGCACAACCGTTCCCGGGTAAGCACCAGTGGCCCGCTCGAACTCGGGTCCCTGCCTGGCCGGATCCTGCGGCCCGAACGATTGGTAGATCACCTGGCCGCCAAAGGCTTCCACCAGGAACGATTTTGCTGCCTCGATATCGGGCACTGTAATGCCGATGTGATTGACGCCGCGAATTGCAGTCATGACAGTTTTCCTTTCTTGTTCAATCGATGAACGCGATCGGGCTCAATTTGCCCGGATTGCAGAGTTCACTTGGCCTTGAGGAAATCGATGAGAGCAGCGGCCACTTCATGCGGGCGCTCGTCCGCCACATAGTGGCTGCACCGCGCAACCGCGCCGCCTGTCACATTGCTGGCGAACTCCTTGAGCATCGGGACCATATGCGCACCGAAACGCTGCTCCCCGCCGAGACCTAAAACGGGTATCTCAAGCGGTCGCTTTTTGTACTCGAGCGCGGCCGCATGGTCGGCGGTCAGTGTGCGGTACCATTCCATGCCACCGCGCGTGCGACCAGGAAGTGCCATTGCTTTCGCGTAGATCTCGAGGTCTTCAGGATTAAAGGTACTGTGATCATAGAACCGCTCGGCCATGAACGCCGAAACATAGTCATATTCGCGGCCATAAATTAGGCGTTCCGGTAGGTCACGGTTCATGTGGAAGGCGAAGTGCCAAATCTTTGCCGTCGTCGCTTCCCACTGGCTCCAGCCAGGAAGCGGAACATCGAGGACGGCCAAATGGGTAACAGCCTCCCGATAGATAGCGGCCTGCGGCAACGCCACCATTCCACCAATGTCATGGCCGCATAGAGCATAGCGTTGATGCTCAAGGGCGACCATGACCTTATGCGCGTCGCGCGCCATCGTCGCCTTATCGTAGCCGTCAAGCGGGCAGTCGGAAAAGCCTGCGCCGCGTAGATCAATCGCCACCACCCTGAACTGTTCGGCCAGCAGCGGCATGACGTGGTGCCATTCCCACCAGGTTTCCGGCCAACCGTGAAGCAGAAGGATCGGGGGACCAGAGCCGCCCGTGACGGCATTGATCTTGATGCCATTCACCGGCACCAGTTGCTGGGTAAAACCTTCCAGTGTTGGGATCATAACTTTTTCCCGTCGATGTTGATGTTAAACAGAGCTAACGACCCGCTCAGTGCTGATCGAAATCGGTGGCGATCGAGATATCGCGCCAAGCGTCGATTTCGCTGCGGAAGGAAGCCAGCTTTCGCTCAGCGATCGAATGCGCGACGGGCCCAAGCGGCAGATGAAGCGGGGCGTTATCGGCGTCGACCGCCTGCAAGATAACTGCAACCGCCTTGTCGGGATCGCCTGCTTGATTGCCGTTGTTCGTTTCACGATAGTGCCTGCGCGAACTCGCGGCGTACTCCGGCATTTCCTTGGCCGCCATCGTGATCGAGCGTCCAAGGAAATCAGTGCGAAACGGCCCAGGCTCGACGATCAGCACGCGGACGCCGAACGGCTTCAGCTCACCGGCGAGCGCCTCGGAAACCCCTTCAACCGCAAACTTGGCGGCATTGTAGTATGCTGCGCCGCCGCTGCCCGCGATCCCTGCGCCGGACGACATATTGACGATCATTCCGCCCGAACGTCGCAAGGTCGGCAGCGCTGCTCTGGTGATTTCGATAAGACCGAAAACGTTCACCTCGAACATCGGTCGATATTCTTCGGGTTTGCCTTCCTCGAGCGCGCCAAACAGTCCGTAGCCGGCATTGTTCACAAGCACCTCAAAGCCGCCGAATGTCTCGACCGCCTTTGAGACTGCGGCTTTGGCTGCCGCTACATCCGTCACGTCGAGCGGCAAGGTGATCATACGGCCGTCGAATGGCCGAGCCATTTCTTCGATCGAGTTGACGTTGCGGGCAGTAGCGACAACCTGATCGCCCCGCTGTGCCGCAGCGAGCGCGAGCCGTTGTCCGAAGCCGCTCGAGCAGCCTGTAATGAACCATGTTTTCATGACGTTTCTCCGCTTGTTTTCGGAATATGAGTTGAATCTAGATGTTTATATTTGCACTTGAAGTGACAGTTTTGTATTTTCAATGTTCATTTTTGTAAGGGTTTGGCCGTGGAATGGAGTGACGTAAAAATCTTCCTTGCGATTGCGCGATCCGGCACGCTCGGCGGCGCTGCGCGTGCTCTTCAGACCAGCCATCCCACCGTCGGCAGACGGCTGCGTGCCCTTGAGGAGGCGATCGGCCACACGCTCTTCCAGCGGACCGCGGACGGTCTCGTGCTTACCGAGGAGGGTCATGGGATCATCACTCTGGCAGAGCAGATGGAAGAAGGCGCGCTGGCTATGGAGCGCCGGCTTGCCGGGCAGGAGCAAACCCTCAAAGGCAATCTGCGCATCTCGTCAGCAGACTGGTTCGGGGCCTATGTCCTGCCTCCCATCCTGGCAGATTTCTCGAAAGCCTACCCCAATGTAGACGTCGAGATCCTGACCGGCACTCGCCTGTTCAACCTCGCCCAAAGGGAGGCCGACGTTGCCTTTCGCATCGTTCCGTTCGACACTGCCGATGTCATTCAACGGCGGCTCTTCAGGCTCGAATACGGCGTCTACATCGCCGAGGAGTCGCCTGACCCTAAATATGGCGACGGGTCTGGTTTCCGGCTGATCACCCACGATACTTCGACTGGGCAATTCCCCGATATAACCTGGCTCGTCGAGAGTTTCCCGAACGCGAGACCCGTACTGCGATCAAATAACCGAAACGTCCAAGGGCGAATGTGCAAGCAGGGCGTTGGGATCGCCGTCCTGCCCCGCGCAGTGGGCAATCAGATACCGGGTATTCGCAGACTGGAGCTCCCTAAGCCCCCGCCGGCGCGAGACATCTGGATGGGATATCACCGGGACCTGCGACGTCTTCAGCGTCTTCGGGCGTTTATCTCGACCGTCTCGGACCACCTCACAAATGCCCCTGCATGGTAAGCGGCCCGAAGACGATCGATTTTTCCCCGCCAATCACGGCTGCGGTAGTACAGCCGCGACAGACAACTTACTTCTTGGCCGCAATCTCCCTGTGCCGCTCCACCACAGCGCCCACGATCATTGTCATCAGCCCTTCGACAAAGTGCCGACTGAGGCCAACATCATGGGCGATGCTCATCAGTCGATCCAATTGGCGTCGCTCTCGCTCATTATCGATCGCCGGTAACGCTTGCTTGGCTTTTAATTGGCCGACTTGCTCCGTACAGCGAAAGCGTTCGGCTAGGATATAGAGGAGTGCTGAATCTAGATTGTCGATGGTCCTCCGATAGGAAGCAAGTTGCTCTGCCGCATCATCTGTCATCATTGAAATATAATCCACGTGGTTTCATTGGCGGGAGGTAGCGCTTATGAGATGGCATGCATGTTGCGACGCGACAGGGCGATCGTCAGCCAAATTGCCGACACCAGAAAATAGAATGCACCGACACCAGCGTAGCCTGCGACCGTGGCGATAGAAGGCTCCTTCGGCATTTGCGCTTGGAAGATGAAGAGAGCACCGGCCACAGAGGATTGGCCACCGCTCAAAATCATCGCCCACTGACCTCGACTCGTTCTCCAGCGCCGCACCGCAGTTCCAAGCTGCAAAAGTCCTGAAAAGATCGCCCATAGACCGAAAGCGCCGAGAACCCAGTTCATGTTCATCGTCAGCGCCAGCATCACGGCTATCGTCATAGCCGAGCTCGCCGCGACGTTGATCGCTTGGCTCCGGTTGGCGGCAAGACCACCGCTCCTCGTGGCATCGATAACGTTCGCAATTGCATCCCAAGCGGGATAGATGATCAGCAGTGCGGCAGCCACCGCAAAGGAATGCCCTCCGGCAGTCAATGCAGCCGCGACCCACAGCACTGAGAAGGCCGCTCTGGTAAAGTAGTACTTCTTAAGCCACTGGTCGTTGCCGCGCGGGGCACGGGAGGTCTGGTTGTTCGACATTGCTTTCTTCCACTTTCTGAACTGGTTGATTGATGGTTCGCGCTAGCGTCGTCAGATGAAGCCGACATGCTGCCGAAGGGGGTGTTCTCGTCCCATTCAGTACGGCCGATCCGATCGCTTTCGCTGGAGAGTTTCCGGGTTGACTTCTTGGACCTATCGAGGTCACGCGGGCCGTAGTGAGAGGAAACCTTTGCCCCGCGGCCGTGGGCACCCTTGATGCGCATGTTTTTCTCGAAGGCATCGCTGATCGCCTCCTGCCGCCTCGCCGCCCATCGGCCTTCAGGATCGGAGAGGATCGAACTGGTTTGGTTGATTTCGACCTGTCTTGAAGGCGCAATTGCTGAAATCGGCATCACTTTCTGGACTTTGCGTCGGCTCATGGATTGTTTTCCTGTGGTTCGCCATTTGATGGCCTTAGATGCCGGCGTACCATTCGTAGCCGCGATCTTCCCAATAGCCGCCGTTCCCGCCCCACAGGCCGGCGAAGCTCTCGACCAGTTCGATGCGCATGATGTACTTGGCCTGTTTGTACCCCAGCTGCCGCTCGACCCTGAGACGCAAGGGCGCCCCGTGGCCGACGCTGAGGTCCTGGCCGTTCATCTCGTAGGCGAGGATGGTTTGCGGATGAACCGCGTCAATGAGATCAATGCTCTCATAGTAGCGGCCGCTTCCATCGAGCGTCTTTTCGAGCTCGTCGGCGCAATGCAATACGACGTAGCGCGCCGTCGGCTTGACCCCGGTAAGGCGCAACAGATGGGCGAGTGGACCGCCTCTCCACTTGCCGATGGCGCTCCAGCCTTCGACGCAGTCATGGCGGGTAATCTGGATGCGGGAAGGAAGCGCCTTCAGATCTATGAGCGAAATCTCTCGAGGCCGATCAACAAGACCGTCGATCTTCAGTCGCCAGTTTGCGAAGTCACCTTCCAACAGTTCCGCATATTCATCGCTGTCGGGAGCACTCGTTCCATTGACACGGAAGGAGGGGGAAACGTCCTTTTCGTCAAACTCGCGCGCCAGTGCATCGCGCCCCTGAAGCAGCCTCTGGGCTTTCATGGTCAGGTGCTCGGCTGAGCGAAGGACATTGGCGACGTCTGCGTTCTGGTCCAAGAGGTCGCAGCCAGAGAGAGTAAGGGCGCTGGCCCCGAGCGTGCCGCCGATGAGAAAGCGGCGTCGGGTGAAAAGCTTGCTCATCATTGTGGGCCTTTCTCCTGGATCGCATAGCGTCCGGTGATCATCGAGCAGATGTTGTTCCAGGTCCCGGACAGGACCACCATTGCCACGTGCACGATCACGAAGATGACAAGCGCCGACGCTGTGATGAAATGGATCGTGCGCGCGGACTGGCGTCCGCCGAAAATATCGACAAGGGACGGCAGAGCGGCACCGACGCCCGGTGACATTGTCAAACCTGTGAGCACCATCAGCGGCAGCAAAATGACAATGACGGCCAGATAGGTGAGCTTTTGAAGTGCATTATAATGCCTGGCCTTCTCCCCTTCCGGGAAGCGGAGACGAGCGTGGTCGAGAACCTCGCGGCCGAGATGGCGAGGCGAGAGTTCGTGCACCTTTGGCGTCAGGTCTCGCCTGAAATGTCCGCTCAGCAGGCTGAATCCCACGTAGAGAATACCATTGATCACAAACAGCCAGGCAAAGAAGAAATGCCAGCGACGGCCGGCCGCAAGATCCTGAAACGACGGGATTGTTGCCCAGGACGGGAAAGCTCGCGCGGTCGGCTCCCCATCAACATTGGAAACACCCAAGACGCCAGTTGTAGGAAACTGTAGCCCTGCGACACGCACGAAGCCGCTTGGCGTGCCTGCATCGTCGTCGGAGCCGATTGTCAGGACGGCGGGGTCGCCGTTCGCGCCATAATGACCCCAATAAAGCTCCGGGTGGGCATTGAAGATCTGAAGCCCGCTCAAAAGAAGGAAGCTCAGGCAAAGCACGTTCAGCCAGTGCGTGAGCCGGGTCACGACGGAGTGGCGGCGGATAAAGATCGTCCGAGGATATTGAACATTGTCATTGGAAGCGTCTGCGCTCATCTCAGCGTCTTTCATCTGTGCATTTCGCGGCTGCAGACCAAGCAGCGTCGATCTGTAGTCACTGGCCGGAGCAGTAAGGCGGCTGCTCCGGCCAGTGACGGCGTGGTCTTCACATGGGTGGAACCACGCCATTCTTGCCGACGACCACCTGATGGGCGATAGGGCCTGTTGCGGCTCTTTCAGCTGTGATGAAGACAACGGCGCCAGGAACGAGATCATCCTTGGTGGCCGCGGCGATGGTCACGACCGGTGTCCCATCCGGAATGGCGATCTTCTTTTCCTTGCCATGATAGGTCACGGTGACAGTCCGGCCATCGACGCCTTTAACGGCATCCGCGACCGTCGCATTGGTCATGCTGCTGTCGGGCTTCAGATCCCAACCGTAGCTCCCCTCGCCTGTGCCTTTCATTGCCGGCGGGAAAATGAGGACCTCAAGCGCGCCATCGCCGCCGTCGGCCTTTAGCAATGATGCGATACCCACAAAATCGCCCGGCTTGATGTCGGTGACCTTGGCGTTGGCAACGCCGGCGACTTTCCAGGCGTCGGCAAGCGCGACATCGATTGGCTCGCCTTCGCGGGTCTTCACTTTGAGCGTTGACCCCTGGTAGTCGACGATGCTGCCGCGGACATGGATCGGCGCGGCTTTCTTATCTTCGGCAGATGCGGGTGCCGCAAGGACAGTTACAGAAAGGATGCTGGTCAACCCGAGGGCCAAAGGAGGGAAAACACTTCTCATTTTTATCTTCCTACTAGTTGGTAGTTTAAATGGACGCATTTGACCCGAGTAGCCTTGCCACGCAGGATTAGTGAGAGACTGTTGGCGTGAGACGATTGAGGGCAGGTTCGAGTATCATTGAGAACACTTCCGGCTTCCCATAGGCTCTCGCCGAAAGCATTGCCCCGTATACGGTTGCTAGAAATGTTTCGGCTTCAACATGCGGCGCACTGGTTAGACTCAGTTCGCCCTGCTTGGAACCGCGCTCCATGACCAAAGCCAGCCACGAGGAGATGAAGCGGAAAAAGTTCGTCACCTCGGTTGCGACTTCCGTGGGGAGGGAAGGCAGTTCACTGGCAAGCATAGCACAGACACAGTAGGGTCTGCTGGAATCCTCAATGCATGCAGCCCAGTGGTTTGCATAAGCCTTGAGGATGTCCAGAGCATTCGGAACCTTCTGCTCAAGGACTGCCACGCTTGCCTGGCCATCCTCCCGATAACGCTTGACCAGCTCACGCACCAAATCGACCTTGCTAGGAAAATGATGATGAATGCTTGCCTTGCGGATACCGACAATCTCCGAGATATCGGCGTAGCTGAAGCCATTGTAGCCGCCGCTTATCAGAAGGTTTCTAGTGGACGCCAGAATGTCGTCCGAGGTGGTCGAAAGATTGCTCATACAGCTGATCTACCTTCTAGTAGGCAGGCCGTCAATAGCGAGTATTTGCGGGTTCCTCAATTTGTGTGGTTAACAAATCGTTAGTGGCCACGGCGCTATGGGCGGGCATGCGAACGAGATCCAAATGGTCGCCCGGTCCGGGCATTAAAGTGCAGAGAGAATGCGATGAAAGACCTGCCGTCAGCTAGAATCCTTCTGGCACGCGATTTCGAGAACGGGCCAAAGATTGACCCTGTCAAGATCATCCAGATTTATGAAGCCAGCGAATGGGAAACGTTCATTGACGAAATGGGTCCATTCGCTCAAAACCACATATGTCAACGTTATGCGGCCGACCGGTGCAGGAGACAAAGGCATCGATATTGCTGGCTTCTGTGACGCGGACCAGCTGCTCGGCATCTGGGACAATCACCAGTGCAAGCACTACACCTCACCCTTGAGTTTCGGCGTGGTCGCGCCTGAGATCGGGAAGATGCTCTGGTACTCTTTCTCAGGAGAATACAAAGCTCCGAGAGCATGCCGGTTCATCGCGCCTAAAGGCGCTTCGACATCGTTGTCGCTGTTGCTCTCCAATGCGGACAAGCTGAAAGCGAAGGTTCTTGCGGAATGGGACAAAGCCATCTCCGGAAAAATCACCTCGACTGGGTCGGTCGCCCTGGAGGGAAAATTTCTCGACTCCGTCAGGGATTTCGATTTTTGGATCTTTTCGGCCGAGCAACCTCGAACGATCATCGAAGCCCATTCCAGAACGCCCTATCACATCGGCCGCTTCGGTGGCGGATTGCCCTCCCGTCCGCGGCCCGACACTGTCCCTGTCGAGATCGGAGAGACGGAGGCAACCTATACAAGCAAGCTGCTCGATGCCTATGCAGAGCACAAAGGCGAGACGATCGCCTCGGTCTCGCATCTCGATAAGTGGGGGAATTTGAAATTCCATTTTCATCGCTCTCGCGAGGCCTTTTATCATGCGGAGTCCCTGCGGGTCTTCGTGCGTGAGAAAGTGGAGCCTGGTACTTTCGAGGGCTTGCAGACCGAGATACTCGGCGGAGTCCTGGACACTCACGACGGCGAACACTCGGACGGATATGCGCGCGTCGTCGCCGTAACCGAGAAAGCGCAGTCCTTGGTTCTTGACGCTCATCCTCTGAACAGAAGCGCTTTTCCCACCGACCGTCGGGGGATCTGTCATCAGCTTGCGAACGATGGGAAGCTGACATGGCGTCGCTAATGTCTACGGCCTCGGCTTTCAACGGTTCGCTCGAAACGGGGGTGAGGGCCGTCTTCGTTCTGCACGCGCATTTCCCCCAGGCGGTAGATCTGAACCGGCTGACCGCGATGGATTATCTTGTCGTGCGAACCAGTGTCCTCGACGGACCAGCGGACCTGCATCCCCCGACACCGATTATGTCACCTGTCACGCAGGTCCGTAGAAAGTCCGTTCAATCTGCCGTAGCCCTGATGATGTCCCGAAGGCTAGTCGAGCAGGTTATCGATGCAAGTGGGATCCTGTTTCAGGCCGGAGACAATGCGGAGTTTTTTGTCACCGCGCTTCAGACGCCATATCTCCGCCAATTGTACGAGCGCGCCGAATGGCTCGCAGGTTACTTCCAGGACTACAACGATGAGGCTTTTGACGATCTGATGCGCGATCTTCTCACCAACTGGGTCTCTGAATTTCAAGATGAAGCATCCGGACCCTGACGTATTCAGGCTTCCAGATCCGTCACCTTTCCTTTTACGGCTCAGGAAAAGAACCGGCGGTCGTTTCGTTTCAGTCCGGCCTTAACGTCGTCTATGGGGCTTCCGACACCGGGAAGTCCTATGTTGTCGAAGCTATCGATTTTATGCTCGGTGGCAAAGGCCCTCTCCCCGATATCCCGCAGGCGAACGGCTATGGTCGCGTACTGCTTGCGATTGCTTTCGACGACGGATCGGAAACGACATTGCTTCGAAGCATGGCCGGTGGACAGTTCCAGTCATTCGAGGGCCTGCACACGTCGATCCCGGATGCTGAGGGGAGTGGTGAAATTCACAACGACCGCGATGAGGCGAACCTCTCGTCGTTTCTTCTCTCCAAGATCGGCCTTTCAGGTAAGCGGATCAAAAAGAACGCAAAGGATGAAACGCAGGCGCTGAGCTTCCGAAACATTGCGCGGCTGGCGATCGTCAACGAGGAGGAGATCATCCAGAAGCGTTCGCCCTTGTCCAATGGCAACTATACGGCGAATACGGCAAATACGTCCGTCTTCACGATGTTGTTGACCGGCGTCGATGACACAGCGCTCCTGTCACGCAAAAGCACGTCCACCGAAGATCAGAAGCGACTGGCCCAAATCGATCTTCTCGATCAGCTGATCGCGGACGCTCAAAAACGTATCACGACAATATCCGGCTCACGCGACTGTCTGATCAGGAGGAGCGGCTTACGAGAGCGATGGACAATCGCGCCGAGCAGCTCGCTTTCACCGAGGAAAAATTCAAGGCGATCTCGTCCAGAAGGCGGGCCATCATCCAAAAGCTCGAGATTACCAACGATCGATACACGGAAATTGCCACTCTGCTTGACCGCTTCAATCTTCTACGGGACCACTACGATTCGGACTATGAGCGCCTCTTAGGTATCCGCGAGGCGGGTAGCTTTTTTTCGGTTCTCCGACAGGAGGTCTGCGCGACATGCGGTGCTTCGCCCGACCATCACAATCCCAGTGCGGTCTGCCACGGCGATGTAGCGGTGACCGTCGCAGCGGCCGAGGCGGAGATGCAAAAAATCGAGTCTCGGCAATCCGAGCTGACGACGACAATCGCCGCGTTGAACGCGGAGGCGCAATCAATTCGGAAATCCCTTCCCAATATGAGGAATTCACTGAGCGAACTCTCGATTGAGATCGAGACCGTTGTGTCACCGGACCTTAGAAGACAACGCGCGACATACAAAGAGCTCGCGGACAAGGGCGCGAATGTACGCGAAGCGCTCGGTCTCTTCAGAAATCTGAATGATCTCACCAGTCGCAAGGCCAACCTGGAACGGCAGAACGAAGGGGGAGCGGGCGATGCCACATCCAACAATCGCCTAACAAGTACCGTGGTCGCCCCGTTCGCGGAACGTGTTGAAAGCGTGCTCCGGCAATGGGGTTTCCCGACGGTCGAGCATGTGCACTTCGACACAACCGCCAAAGATTTTGTGGTGTCCGGGAAAGCGAGAACGTCCTACGGAAAAGGGCTCAGGGCCATTACGCAGTCGGCGTTTACGATTTCTCTTATTCAATATTGCGCCGACAACGATCTCCCTCACCCCGGGATCGTTGTGCTTGACTCTCCTCTGCTGTCTTACCGCGAGCCCGACAGTGCAGAGGACGATCTCAGCGAAACCAACCTAAATGGGAACTTTTACAGATACCTTCTCGGCCTAGAGAGCGACCGACAAGCCATCATCGTTGAGAACATGGATCCACCGTCCGATGTCGAACTCGGCAATCGGGTCATTCATTTCTCCGGAATGGCTGATGAAGGCCGCTTAGGCCTTTTTCCTCTCTAGCCGGGCCGCCGAAGGCGCCCGGCTCGCCATATGGTCATTGGTGATATAGCTTATCCTCAAGATGATCATCACGATGCGATAGTTCGCTTGCGGCGAAATCAACCGTATTCGGGCGCCATACGGGATCAAAGGAGACCTTTAGCACGCAAGTCGGCCGCAAAGGTGATGAGCGGCATTACGAGAGTTAGCGGCTTGTCCTTCAGCGGTTCGGCACCATAGGAAGCGTACCAGTTGGCCGCTCGCTCGCCTTTAGCATCGATGATCAGTAAAAGTCCCCCGCCCTCTCCTGCAAGTCGCAGGCAGCGGAGCGCTGCGGCGACTAGGAGCCGGCCTCCCAGTCCCTGCCCGGCAACCGCGCGGTCGGTAGCCAATCGCGCGAGCTTGAAGCCTGGCACGTCATGGCGGGCAAGACCGCGTGTCATTGCATCTGGCACAGTCGCATGCTCGACTGCCGAGGGCGCGATCGTATAGAACCCAAGAATACGGCCGGGCACTGCGTCGTCGATAGCACAGAAGGTTTTCGAGGCATTCTGCTCATGGCTCTGTCGGGCGAACCGGAGCAAAAACTCGTTCATCTGACCGTCGCCGCAATCGAAGACTGCCCGACCGTGAGACTTAGCGATCGGTTCCTCATGCCATGCAGGTAAAGTCATAGGCTGCCAGGCAAACCGGCAATCGCCGCGCGCAGCTTGGCGTTAGGTTTAGGCGGATTTTCCAGAAGCTCAAGAATGCGAAGATGATCGCGCTTCGACACTTTGATCGTCTCGGCTTCCTCGATCACAGCCTCTGCTTCTCGCAGCGCGGATTGCGTCACGAAATCCGTCAGATCGGTATTACGAAGTGCCGCAGCGCGCACGAGTTTAGCTTTGGCCGTGGCAGGCACCCTCAAACTCATACGCTCGCTGTTCTCGTTCGCTATGCTCGGCATGTCGGCCTCCATCTCTCAATGGAATATAGGCGAAAGTCTCCTCGTCGTCAATGGTGTGCGCCTTCAAGGCGTACAGATCGCCCAGGCGCACCTCTATATCTTCTTGGCTCGCCTCAGGGCGTGAAGAACGTTGGGATCACCGGTCAGCTGTTCAGCGATCTGCAGACCATCGCGAACGCCCTCAAGGGCAATGGGCGCCTGATCTCGCCAATTGACGCCCAGTACGGACGCAAAGTCTGCTGTCGTTTGGCATTTAATCGTAAGATTCGGCATGCAATTATTTCAACAAGATAGCGCGGCACTTAAATTGAGATTGGACACTTAAGTTGAGATTCTGGTTTCGATTTTGGCACTTAATGTGAGATTCGCCGCCGGGGAAAAGATGGCTGCCTACGGTTAAGCTTAATCAGAAATTCCAAAGATTACAAAAGGTTATTTCCGAATTGGTAGGCGTCAAGCGTCGAAAATCGCACCGAAAAATCTCCAATTAGGTGCCATTACCAGCCGGAACGGGCGCATTCTTACGATTAAATGGCGCGGACAGCCGAGCCGAACGTGGCGGCGGGCGACAGTGTCCAGGTCTCCACGAGGGCGGGAGCGATGATAATCTTCTGTTTCGGCATACTGTATAGATGGGTTTGGCGTTGCTCGGGATCAACAAGAAAAACCGATAGCCCTGACAGGCGTTGGATGCTGGCGCAACAAAAAAGGCCGGGGCGAATTCGCACCGACCTTCTCATGTCGCTCCTCATACCAGTGCCAGTACATCCGTGGTCAAAAGCAGGAAACGACTTTAGCTATCGCGAACATCCCTTCGGACACTCACCAGCGACGCCAGTGCATTATAGATAGCCACGGATTGTGTTCCTTTCAAGTTCGCGGCGTTAAGACAACGGACTTCAAGAGAGCACATCGCAAGCATGAAGCAGAAATAGGCAATAACGGAAGAGAACCCGGACAGCGGTTTTTCCCGCCACGAACTATCCCTTGCCCATCGTCACTGAGGCAATGGAGAAGCAAAATGAAGGTCGTCATTATCACCGGGGGCAGCCGCGGCACCGGTGCCAGCACGGCGAAAATCTGCGCCGCGCGCGGCATGGGTGTTGTCCTCACCTATAACAGAAACCCGGCTGCAGCCGACGCGCTCGTTGCCTCGATCGCGGCTGGCGGCGGCACCGCCGTCGCCCTCAAGCTCGATGTCGGCGATGTCGGCTCCTTCCTCGCTTTCCGCGAAGAGGTCGCATCGGTTCTGCGGACGAGCTTCGCCCGCACCGACTTCGACTTCCTCGTGAACAATGCTGGCCATGGCCTTTACAATCCGATCGTCAGCGTCACCGAAGAGGAATTCGACGGCCTGTTCGCCGTGCATCTGAAAGGCCCGTTCTTCCTCACCCAGACGCTGCTGCCATTGATCGTCGATGGCGGACATATCATCAACCTGACCAGTGCCACCATGCGTGTCGCCTTTGCCGGCGTGGCGCCCTATGCCTCCTTTAAGGGCGGCCTTGAAGTCCTGACCCGCTATATGGCCAAGGAATTCGCTGACCGGAAGATCCGGGCAAATTCCGTCTCGCCGGGTGCTATCCGCACCGAGCTTGGCGGCTTGAACGAGGAGTTTGAAGCCACGCTGGCGGGCATGATCGCGCTGGGACGCGTTGGTGAACCGGAAGAGATTGGCGGCGTCATCGCCAGCCTTCTGTCTGACGATAACCGGTACATCAACGCCCAGAACATCGAAGTGGCCGGCGGCTACATTATCTGACAAGGGAGGCTCTCGATGCTCGATCACATAGTTCCCACGGTTGCCGACGTCGAACGCTCGATTGTCTTCTACACCGCAACGCTTGGCCCCCTCGGTATCACCCAGCGCTTGGACTATGCCGGAAAGGATGGCCCTCCGGGCCATCCCGACCTCAAGGGTTTCGGCAAGAACGGTCGCTTCATCTTTTGGCTGCGCAAGGGCGAGACTGCGCCAGGCTCGATGCATATCGGCTTCGCTGCCGATTCAGAAGCGATGGTCGATGCCGCACATGTTGCTGCGGGCGCGCTCGAAATCCACAAACCAGGTCCGCAGTTGCATTACGATCCACGCTACTACGCCGCGCAGGTTGCAGATCCCGACGGCCATACGCTCGAATTCGTCAACAAGAGCTGGCAGCATGGATAGTGAGATGATGACCGACATTCCCATCATGAGAGCGAAGGTTGACGCCCTCATCGGCGCCACCAATGCCTTCGACGTCGAAGCTGTACTATCCCTCTTCACGTCGCGCGCCGTGATCGACGATCCTTCAACCGGCGAGCGCTTTGACCGCCATGCCGGCATCCGCGACTACATCGAGCGCTACTTCATCGGCTACCACACTGTGACCCGCCTACTATCGATCGAGGCGCTCGACGAGAACCGGGTTCGTGCCAACGTGGATTTCACCGGAGATTTTGGTCATGAGATCGGTCGGCTCGACATCGCGTTCGACGAGGAAGGGCTAATCTCGCGGATCGACGCCGATCTTGAATAGGCGGACGTGGTAATGTCATTTAGGCGGGTACCCATCACTGGATTAAAAGCGATAGGCAGACCCAGTCGTGCTACATCTGAACGCCTTGATCGGATTCGAACTCGCGACCAGCACATTATGAATGCGTCGAAGGCTTTGATTAGAAACAGTCTCCCGACCAATCTTCATGGCCGTGGCGGATACGGATCACGAACATGCTCCCGTCTTCGATGATGCGATACACCACAAGGTGCGCCTTGAACGGATGGATCCTGACAGGAGGAGAAATCTCATGGCGTTCGCGCGCCATTCTTGGGTTGGTGACGATGAGTTCGAGCAAGGCAAAAAGCTCATCGTGATATCGTTTGGCAATGAGTGCTCCGAAGATGCTCCTCTTCCGCTTGGATCGAAAGGCTGAATGGCATCAATCGCTTCCGCGGCTGGTCTCGGCTCGAGCGGTGGCTTCGGCAAACTCGCTAGCCCACTTGGAGGCAGTTAAAGTCGCCGCCGCGATCACCCCTGTTCCCGGTGGCGTCGGTCCTGTGACAATTGCATTGTTCATGGCCAATCCGTAATCACTGCACACCGTGCAGCCGGGCTTGCCACATGACAAAACATATCGACCATTCGAGAGTTTGCACGGTCAGGCGAAACTTTTTCGGCGGCGCCAACGGCGGGCGAATGGGCACGGTCAATCTGGGGCGGAATAATACTTGCTCGAGTTTAAGCTCGCAGCAGCGGTTTTGGTTCCTGCTTTCTTGGCGGTAGCCGCCGATTGCTGTGCGGAGCCATTCGGATTACGCCACGGGTTGATTGTCTATTAGTATACGGTTTCACCACGCACGGAGATCTCGATCGCATGACCTTGGGCTTGTGCTCAGCCAATTTCGCCCTGTTGAACCCTATCCAACAGCCATTGACCGGCCGGTCCCAGATCCTTGTCAGACTTCTGGACTACTCTGAACTGATAGCGAGCGTCCTTCCACAAATTGAGCGGTAGCCTCACCAGTCGCCCGGCCTCCATGTCCGAGCGTATCATCGGCTCAGGCATTGATCCCCAACCGACCCCTGCTAGCAGCAGTGCGTGCTTTGCGCCAAGGTCGGCCAGCCGCCAGGTTTGTTCGGAAAGCACGCCAAAATCCCGCCCCTGCGAGAGTTTGGATCGATCCGACAGGACAAGCTGCACGTGCCTGCGCGCCTTAATTTCAGCGATTGCGCCGTCTTTCTCCGCAGAGAGGGGATGACTGGGGGCCGCGACCGGAACCACGGCAATCGAGCAAAGCGGAACAAACTCCAAACCATCTGCCGTCGCCGGCACAGGCCCGCTGATACCGAGGTCGGCGACCCCGTCGCGGACGAGTTGCGTTACCGCGCCGACAGCTTCAACATGCAATCGCATGGTAACGGACGGATAGGCAGCACTGAAGGCGTTGAGGATTTCGGTGAGTGCTGGGATCGGCATCATTACGTCAACGGCGAAAGAGACTTCAGCCTCTTCGCCCTGCAAGAGGCTTCTGGTGCGGGTTAGCAACCCGCCGACCTCTCTTGTGATGGCCCTTGCACTTGGCAATAGTGCTCGACCGGCCTCCGTGAGGCTCACCCTTTTCGCCGTTCGACGATCAAACAGCGAGAGACTTAGCTGGGCTTCCAAGTTCGCGAGTTGGTAGCTCACGACAGATGTCGCTCGGTTAAGGCTGCGAGCAGCTCCCGCGAAGCTGCCGGTGTCCGCGATCGCGAGGAAAACTCGAAGCTGCTCTAGGGTGGGTGGGTGCGGGGTAATCATCCCAGTTATTAGAACAAATTGCGCAAGATTATCCAGCTTTTTGTGTAGTCCGTTTCCGTCTAGCTAATCGCCAGAACTATTCCAGTGACTGCTCAACATGAGAGATCTCTCCAATGTCCAACAATTTGCGCTATCTTCCAGCCATCGGTCGCCTGCTCATTAGCATCATTTTTCTGGTGAGCGGTCTCGCCAAAATCACCAACGCCGCCATGGTCAAGGGCTACATCGTTTCCGCCGGCCTGCCCCTCCCCGATCTAGCCTATCTGATCGCCATCATTATCGAAGTCGGCGGTGGCGTGCTCCTTCTTGCCGGCTTTAAGTCACGGATGGCGGCGGGCATACTGGCCCTCTTTTGTATCGTCACAGCATTCGCATTTCACGCCGACCTGACGGACCAGATGCAGTCGACGAATTTTCTAAAGAACATCGCGATCGCTGGCGGGTTGTTGCAGATCATCGCCTTCGGTTCGGGTTCACTTAGCTTGGACGGACGACCAACCTCCGATCGCTCCCCCGCCGCATAATCTATCTTTTGCCACAGGCCATCCGCTGCACCGCGGCGGAGCCCGTGGTAAGCCAAGGAAAGCATCTAAAATGCGTGTCTTCAGACTTACAACTCCGCATATTGACGGGCTCCGTCTATCCGAGGAGCCCATGCCCGAACTCGCACAAAACGAAGTGCTGGTGAGGATGCAAGCTGCGTCCGTCAACTACAAGGATAGCTTCTACCTCAACGGGGAGGATGGAATTCAACTCTCCCGCGCCACAATCCCACTTTCGGACGGCGCAGGTGAGGTCGTGGCCGTCGGCCCACTGGTCCGTCGTTTCGCGGTGGGCGACCGGGTAGTGGGAAACTTCGTCCAGGACTGGATCTATGGCCCCATCCCCTCACATGCGGTTGATTCCAGCACGACACTGGGACACGGGATCGATGGGGTCCTTGGAGAATTTAGAGCTTTCCATGAGGAGGGTTTGGTCCGACTGCCTGAGAACCTCAATTACGAGGAAGCTGCTACACTTCCATGTGCCGCGGTCACCGCCTGGAACGCAGTTCGAAATGTTCGCGCCTGGGAAACAGTGCTCATCACTGGAACAGGTGGCGTCGCCCTCTTTGCGTTGCAATTCGCAAACGCGCTTGGAGCAAAGACAATCGTTATCTCCTCTAGTGATGAAAAAATGGCCCGCGCCAAAGACGTCGGCGCCAGCCACGTCGTCAACTACAAGAACGAACCTGACTGGCACTTGCGCGCCCGCGAACTCACCGGGGGATGGGGCGTCGAGCACGTCGTCGATGCCGTCGGGCCTGACACGTTAGAGCGCTCAATCGCCGCGACAGCTCGGGAAGGCACGGTGCATTTTGTCGGTTTGATGAACCCTAAGCGAGTGCTGAACCCCATGCTCATCCTTGGCGGCACGGTCAACGTGCGCGGCGTCCGGGTCGGCTCGCGTAAGCTCTTTGAGGAAATGAATGCTTTCATCGAAAGGCGCGACATCCATCCAATTATCGGAAAGCGTTTCGCATTCGAGAGCTCACGAGACGCATTCGAACAACAGGTTCGCGGCGCGCCTTTTGGCAAGATCATCGTCGACATTGAAGGTGACCGCCAAGCCTAGACGAAAGAGTGCTTTTTCGAACTCGCGAAAATCGGGAACGCCGCGAAATGCGACCCCGACCCGTAAACTCAATCTGGATTTTGGAACGAATATGTCCTCCACAACTGAGAAGACTATCGCCGTCGTCGGCGCAACCGGCCAGCAGGGAGGGGCTGTCTTGCGCGCCCTCAAGACCGACAATGAATTCAAGACCCGTGCCCTCACTCGTCACCCCAGAGAGCATAGCGACATTGCCGACGAAGTCGTCGAGGCTGATCTTGACCGACCCGAAACTCTTATATCGGCGCTCTCAGGTGCGCACGGGCTCTTCCTCGTGACGAATTTCTGGCAAGAGGGAACCGACGAGATCAAGCAGGCAACAACCGCAATTGAGGTCGCCAAGGCGGCCGGTGTTCAACACCTAATTTGGTCGACCTTGCCGAATGTTGATACAATAAGTGGGGGTCGTTTCCACGTTCCCCATTACACCGGTAAGGCTAAAGTTGACCATATCGTGCGGTCCGCCGGATTTACGCACCACACGTTCGTAGTGCCACCTTTTTATTATCAAAATTTGTTATCGGTCATGGCGCCGCAGCAGCGTCCAGACGGTTCTTGTGGCTGGACCCTTCCGCTCAACCCGAACTCGCGCAGCATTCACATGGGCGACATCAACGAGTTCGGCGACATTGTTGCAGGGGCGTTCAGCCGTCCTGCAGAGGTAGGCAATGGACAATACTTGCCTCTTGTCGGTGACGTTCTAAGCTTCAACGAGGTGATCGATACCCTTCGGCAGCTCGAACACGAATTTTCGTTTGCCCGTGCACCGCGTGGCGTCTTTCCAGCTGAGGTGGAAGCCACTTTCGATTACTTTGAGGCGCATACCTACATGGGCACGTTCACCGTCGCTGACTTCGAGCTCGCAAACGTTGTATCTGGCAAACAGCCGACGAAGTTTGTCGCGTGGGCGCGAGAGCACTTCCGACATCCGACTGGACCGATGTAAAAGGGCTCGGCATAGGGGTTAATAACCGAGATACGGCAATGCCGATGACAACGACAACACGCCGGCGGCTTATGGCTTCCGGACGTGGCTATGTCGCTGGGCCTGGCGCACGCTCCCGGTCGTGCGGAATGCTTGGCCGTGCGCTCATGAGCGGCGAGTTCGGCTTGTAGTAGCTCCGCGATATCGTGGTTGACCTTCGACATGGTAATCAGGCGTCTCAAGTCGCGCATTCCAGCGCGCCGGCATTCAAGCTGCGGGATCTCGAGCTCCGTCTGGCCGGCGCGCGGCTGCGTGCTGGAAAGCGCCAGGATGAGAAGGTGGTCTGACCAACATTTGAATGGCCAGCACCATAAAATCGAGACAGGCTTCCGGCCTTCCCTTTCGCCCTCTTCGCGCTGCCATGCCCAGAGGTACGGGTAAGGCGGACTTTGGCGGCTCGGGGAGTCCTGTCGCAAATAACGAGGGGGGCATGGAGCCGACACCGCAGCATTTTATGGCCGAAAAGACGAGCATTAACAGGCGGAAGGACGAGGGCGTCGCTATCATGCGGCCTCCCGTTCTTTGCCTGCAGCCGGTTGAGGGCCGTGCAGGTAGGCGACAGCGCGCTGCGCATTCGCGGGCGCCTGAAAGATCGCCCGCTTGTCGTCGGAGACCACCTTCAACCACACGACTGAAAATAGGACACACGGTCCGGCCGCGGCTCCAGTTCTCGAACTAGTCCCGAAATTGGCGGAAAGGAAGCAACTCGAAGCTTCAGCTACCAGTTCTTCCCGGGCTCTCTTGCTCCGGTCTTCCGAACACCAGGTGAGGTCGCGGCCGACCGGTGCGGGAGCGCCGTCCGGTAAGCCACCTCATGACCCGGTGTCGCATAGAAGAAGCCACATCCCTGAAGCTACCAAAAAGCGGCATCTTGATATGATCCCCGGCCGGGCTGAAGAAGGCTTGGTTGCCGCCGTAGCGAACAGCTAAGGACCTAGCAAAGAACCTGGCGATGGCGGGGGTCAGACAGCGACAACGGCCGCAGCAAGATCCATTTCATCTTGCGGCGGACGCCGTTATCGCTCCTACCGACCTAGCGGAAGGTGGTGAACGCCGGCTCATCGGACAGTCAGCTTCTTGTCCGGCGGCGGATGCTTTGGTCTCAAGCCTTAACGAAGGCCAGCAGATCCTGATTGACAACCTCTGCGTGGGTCGTCAGCATGCCATGAGGATAGCCCTGGTAGACCTTCAGCTTGCCGTTCTTGAGAAGCTTAATCGATTTCAGCGCGGCATCAGCAAGCGGCACGATCTGGTCGTCGTCGCCGTGGAGCACCAGCGTTGGAATTGACATCCCCTTTAGGTCTTCCGTCTGGTCGGTTTGCGAAAACGCCTTGATGCCTTCGTAATGCGCCTTTGCGCTGCCCATCATGCCCTGACGCCACCAGTTTTGGATGACGCCCTCATATACGATCGCACCCTTGCGGTTGAAGCCATAGAAGGGCCCGGACGGAAGATCGCGGAAGAATTGGGCGCGGTTTGCCGCAAGCGCCGAACGCAAGCCGTCGAAGACTTCTAGGCGCAGGCCTTCGGGGTTGGCATCGGTCTTCAGCATCAGCGGGGGAACAGCGCTGACGAGCACGGCCTTGGCGACGCGCCCCGCAGGCTGACCGAATTTCGCCACGTAGCGGGCGACCTCCCCGCCACCTGTGGAATGGCCGATGTGAACGGCGCCCTTAAGATCGAGATGTTCGACCACAGCGTGGGCATCGGCGGCGTAGTGGTCCATGTCGTGCCCGTCGCTGACTTGCGAGGAGCGCCCGTGTCCGCGGCGGTCATGGGCCACGACACGAAAGCCGTTCTGCAGGAAAAACAGCATCTGGGCGTCCCAATCATCGGAGGAGAGCGGCCAGCCGTGGTGGAATACGATGGGTCGCGCCTCCTTTGGGCCCCAGTCCTTGTAGAAGATCTGGACGCCGTCCTGGGTTTCCACGAAGCTGCTGGTCATTGGCAATACTCCTTCTTTCGATGGTTTGGTGGTTTTGGAAAAGGCGAGCGACGGCATTGTCATCGTCGCGGAAAGGCCGGCGCCGGCCAGCAGGGCGTGCCTTCTGGTGATCGCCGGTTCAACCGAATTGTCGCTCATCGCATTGGCTCCGGTTGGGATTTACGGGGTCTGGTGCAGCGTTAGCGAGGCAACGCCGACGGCGAGGTTGAGCCCTGTGTCTCCCTCGATGGACACGGGTTGCAGCGCTACGGTCCTGGAGCTTCCGCCGACGAGGATGTGGGCGTCTGCGCCCACGCCCACGCTGGCGCCGGCGGTCACACCATCATAGGTGCCCTGCAGACCGCCCACGGATTCGCGTGTGGCGTTGTAGACCAGCCAGGCCATGCGGCCCGTTTCGACGGTTCCGACATCGAGGCCGAACTCCGTGATGCTCCCCGAGTAATGCTGGACAGGCCCGCTATCGCTCCGCCTGAACGTGCAGTGCAGGTCCTGTTTGGTGCCGACGATGACGCCAATCCCGGCAGACACATCGCAGTCCAGCAGACCGACTTCGGCACGCTCCGCGCGGGAAACGCCGGGAGCGGCGAGCATGCCAGCAGCCAGCAAATAGAAGACGGAATGTTTCATCGGGTAATCCTTTTTGGAGAAATCGGGGGTTCAGTGCGCGCGGCGCGTCGTTTCGAAAAGGAACCACACACGGCGTTCCGTTTCATCGATCCAGTTTTCAATCAGGCTGGTTGTGGCGTGGTCGTTGCAACACGAAGTCAGGGTGTGCAGTTGCCGAAGGATTGCTACTAGTTGTTTGTTGTCCTCGCGAAGTTCGGCAAGCATGTCGTCGGGCGCAACGAAATCTGCGTCATTATCGAGTAGACGCTGCAGGCGCCTGATATGGCCGACTGAGCGGACGGTCGTCCCGCCGATCTTGCGGGCCCGCTCGGCGATATCGTCCGTCATTGCGAAAATCTGCGCCCCTTGCTCGTCGAGCAGAAGGTGGTAATCGCGAAAATGCGGACCGGAGATATGCCAGTGGAAGTTCTTAGTCTTGATGTAGAGGGTAAAAACGTCCGCCAGCAACGCGGTCAGCGCGGCGGATACTTCGCGGGTCGCATCGACGCCGAGATCGGTCGGGGTGGCGAGCGGAAGCGTGCGGGTTCTGGTGGCTGTGATCGTATCCATAATCATTCTCCTTGGCGCGGTCTACTGGACAATCACGAGACGGTAGTGGTTGCGGCCGTCTGATCGGCATGGAGGATATGGAGAAGAGCGGCAGCGGCGAAATCGGCTATTCATACAGGCGGGCCAATACCTTAGTGTAGTTTTCCGAGGTGCTGGACCAAACTAGTCTTTGCCCATCGCTTCACTCCTCCCCCGGGGCGATCGGCTTGAACAAGCTGTGGGCTTCGGAGTCCTCTCCCACGTCCGGAGCCGGCCATTTTCTTGACGCACTGACGGTTCGGTAACCTATGCCCGGGTTTCGCGTTTGCCGGGTGCCGTCGCCGCTGTTTTCTTTATGGACGCGCCCGCACCCGCTGCCATTTAAGAGCCACAATCCTCAAGACGTACCGACATGAAAGATCACGCCCGGACGGTGTCGAACGGTACGACCATCACCCCGGCCGCTGGGATGCATTGAAAGCCGTTGAAAGTGCGGTCGCTCCGCCTACTGCGATAAACCTTTGCGTGTTCGTGGCAAAGCTGCGGGGCGTGGCTCGCTAACTTCGTGAAGACCCCGCTGTCCAGCGCTCAACGCATTGAGGACGCTGTTGTGGCCGCTGGATCGACGGGTATGCTGGCCGTAGCGCTTGAGCACATCGCGAGTGCGGCCGACGTAGAGGCTATTCCCGCCTCCCGAAAACATATAGATGCCCGAACCCTTAAAGTCCGGACGCAAGATTGTGTCTGTGACCGGCGCTTGAGCCATAAGAGCTTCGAATTTCGGGTCCAAGTTTTCGGTGAATGCCCGGAATGTCTCGTGCATGGTGTCCTCAATTACTGTTTACTCGAATGTCGGCGTTCGGTTACGCGCTCAGCGTCCCGAACGACGACACTAAGGCTCTTGTCTGAATTGCCTCCCTTTAAAGCCGCAGAGGAGGCGAGAGATAATGTTCACATTATCCCCATGCTCGAAACCTCCCCCACCCCGTGATCTCGCGCAGGCCGAGCAATGGCAAGTAGCCGGGTTTCACGATCGTGATGCCGGCGCCGATCGACGGGGATGGTTTTGAGCCCAAGGTTGATGGCGGCGAGATAGGCGTCGGTGGTGATGCCCGCCTCCCGGAGAATCGACGCGGAGAAGACAATCGGCCGAGCCAGGGCGCGTACTGAAGGACGGAAAGCTCGTTCCAGGCATCGAAGGCGATGATCGCCTGCAGCACCGCCGGCAGATGCTCGGCCTGGTGCCACACGCCGCGCCATTCATCAAGCCGGGCGTCCTCATCCCAGTCGAGATCATAGATCATCGGATCGGCCGGAGCCCGGCCGGGCTTCCTGGCTCGTTCGATCGCTGCCTCCGATCGGGCCAGCAGGGCATCTATGGCAGCGTAGTCGACCCCGGGCAGATCTTTGGTGTCATCACCATCATCCTCCTCCCCCTCCGCATCCATCGCAACCGCCCGTCAGGTCGCGGCGACAGTCAGCGTATCACCGGTGTCAGCAGACATAATTTCGGAGGTTTGTCGCAGCGTCCGAACGCCGTCCGCCGACAGCGCCCAATCCGGTAACTGGCCACAGATGCGACGACGGGTGCGCAGCGCATCGCGCTGAATGGTGCCCGATATATTAAGGATATCACTTATTTTATCCCAGCAGAAAACAGAAATCGCCGGCGTTCTCGGCTTTTGTGGATGCCATGCGATTTCGCGTATGAGCCCTTACGATTGAGATCTTCTTGTCAGACACAACTCGCCCGCCTTACGCTAGGCCGCTAAAGCTGCAAGTCGATTTCGATCCGTTCCACGCCGAACGTCGACCCACGGCCACATTCTGCTGACTGTCGCTAGGAAAGAAAACGCGTAGCGCCCGGCCAGTATCAGTATCGTCGCCCAGGCGGCTCAACTGTGAGCGGAAAATACGGGCAGCGCAAAACGTTAGTTCAGCGATTACCGAATTAACCTACATGATATCCGCCATCGACTGGTATAGTAACGCCGGTCACGAACGCGGCGGCATTCGAGCACAGAAACAGGATCGGTCCGACCAGATCTTCTGTTGTGCCCCATCGCTTCAATGCGGAACGCTCAGCGATCTTCTGCTCGCTTTTGGCAACCGACCACAGCGCCTTGGTCATTTCGGTCCGGTGATACCCTGGCGCGACCGCATTCACGCGTACGCCATCGCGGCCATATTTATGGGCCATCGCCCGAGTCAAGCCCACAATTCCCGTTTTGCTGGCGGTGTAGGACGGGACGCTTTCGTCGGCGAGATAGCTCAGCATCGAGGCAAAATTGACGATACTGCCGCCGCTGCGCTTGAGCAGAGGAAAGGCCGCGCGGGACAGGCGCATCGCGCTGTTGAGATTGACATCCATGACATCGAGGAAGATTTCCTCGTTCCATTCGTTGTCCGGCCGGGCGATGCCCTGGCAGTTCACGAGAACGTCGAGGCTGTCGAGGCCACCAAAAAACGCCTCGACTGCCGCGCCATCCCTGACGTCAAGCTGCTCGAACCTGATTGGGCGGGTCGTTTCCCCGCGCGCGTCGCGCAGACGCTGTTGCGAGCTGCCGGTTGCGATGACGGTCGCCCCTGCGGCGGCAAAACCATTCGCCACCGCCAGTCCGATCCCGCTCGTGCCGCCAGAAACGACGACCATCTTTTCCTTCAAGAGGTCCGGTGCGAATGCCGTTACGCCGTCCATTTTCGTTTCTCCCGTCATGCTCAGACCAGTTCCTTCAATGCTGTGAGAACGGCCGCTTCGCTGACCGGTATCGGTTCGTTGTGGATGATCTCTCCCGGACGGCACGCGCGGCGCGCCACGGTCGCCAGCTTGTCGCTTGTCGCATCCGCAATGCCGATATCGGCAAGGCGCGTCGGCAGGCGAACGCTGCGGCAGAAGTCGCGCACCTTCAGAAACTCGTCCTCGCGGCCATGAATTTTCAGGCCGGCAAGCACGCCGATCGCCACCTTCTCGCCATGCAAGTGGTGATGCACATCCTCAAGTTCGCACAGGCCGTGATGGATGGCATGGGCGGCGGCCACACCGCCCGACTCGAAACCGATCCCCGAGAGAAGGATGTTGGCCTCGACAACGCGCTCAAGCGCAGGGCCTGCCTGTCCGGCATCGCATTCTTTAAGCGCGGCAGCGCCGTATTTGAAAATGGTATCCCGGCAAAACCGCGCAATCTCGAAGGCCAGGGACACGCCCGGCATCCTCATGCAGTTGGACGCGCCGCTCTGGCGGCAGGAATCGGCTTCGTACCAGGTGGCGAGCGCATCGCCGATCCCCGCAGCCAGGAAACGGGCCGGCGCCTTGGCAATCAGCGCGGTATCGACAAGCACGAGATTGGGATTGCTCGGCAGAAATGTGTCATAGGCGACCGTGCCGTCCTCGTTGTAGATCACCGCAAGCGCGCTACAGGGCGCATCGGACGCGGCGATCGTCGGCACGATTATGACCGGCAGGCCGAGATCCCTCGCCGCGGCCTTGGTCGTATCGAGAGCCTTGCCGCCGCCAGCACCGATAATCAGCTCGGCCTGCGCATTGCGCGCAGCCGCAACCAGCGACCCGATCTCGTGCTCGGAGCATTCACCGCCATGGCGGATGAGCTTGGCTTCGACATGCCCGGACAGCGCAGCCGCAATATCCGTCTCAAGCAGATCGAAGATGCCGCGATCCAGAAGCGCCACAGCACGCTTACCGAATCCGGCCGCCTCCTGCCCCAGAAGGCCGATCGCGCCCTTGGCCTGAATATAGCGGCCGGGAAACCGTGCGCCGCGCGGCGTGATGTCCGGTGCAGATTCTACCAACATACGTAACCTCCATCGGCCAGAACGATAGAACCGGTCATCAGACTGGAGGCATCGCTAGCAAGGAACAGGATGACCGAAGCGACTTCATCGGTGCGCCCCAGACGGTTCATCGGCGTACCGCCGACCCAGTGCCGGTACATCTCGGCATCTTCGTAGACATATTTGTTCATCTCGGTATCGATGTAGGTCGGCGCGACCGAATTGACGCGTACGCCGCGCGCACCCCATTCGGCCGCCAGCGATTTCGTCAGATGATGGACAGCAGCCTTCGAGGCGTTGTAATTCGCCTGCTCCTGCGGGCGATTGACGATAAAGCCGGACATCGATCCGACATTGACGATGCTGCCGCCGCCTTTTTCGAGCATCGACTTGCCGAAGGCACGGCAGCACCAGAAGACACCGTTGAGATTGACGTCGATCACCTTGTTCCAGACGTCGTCGGCCATCGTTTCGGCCGGGTGGTTGCTGATGGCGATGCCGGCGTTGTTGACCAGGATATCGACACGGCCATGACGCGCCATGATCGCATCATGGACCGCCTGCACCCTGCCCGCATCCGTGACATCGAGTACTTCGCTATCGACCTTTTTATAGCCCTTGGCCGACAACTCCGCCTTGGCGGTCGCCAGCAGATCGCCGTTCATATCGGTCAGCACGACGGTCGCGCCCGCTTCGGCGAGCGCTTCGGCTGCGGCAAGGCCGATGCCGCGGCCGGCGCCGGTGACGACGGCAAACTTGCCGGTAAGCTTGAACTTATCGAGATACATGCGATGCATCCTTGATGCTTTTGGTGGTGTGGTTTTCATTAAGACGAGCGGCGAGCGTCGCCGCGAGGTCATGCGGGGCCGCAACGATCGTGTCCTCGGGAAAGACAAGATCGTCCCGATGCGGTTCAGGCCAGCCTATGACCATCATGCCGGCGGCATGGCCAGCAGTCGCACCCGGAATGCTGTCCTCGACGACGATGCAATCCGCAGGATCGATACCGAGCAGGTAGGCGGCCCGCAAAAACGGCTCGGGATCGGGCTTGCCCCGGCGGACATCGCTGCGGCTGACGGAAATCAACCCTGGGCTTTGCAGGCCGACGGCCCGCAGATTGGCGTCGACGATCATCCTGTCGGAATTGGAGACGATCGCGAAAGGTACCGAATTATCGGCGAGCAGCGCCAGCGCCGCATCCGCGCCGCGGCGCCTGTGCAGTGTGGGCGCTGCCTCGAGATAGGACCGATATTTCGCCCCGGTGTATTCGGAAAGCGATGGCTTGAAGCCGATCGTTTGCTGCAGCAGGGCGTGGCAGTCGGCGCCGCTCATGCCCGTCAGGACATTCGCAAACTCCTCCGGCAGCACATAGCCCATCGCGGTCACTGCCCGCGACATGGCGTCGAAATGCAGCGGTTCGCTGTCGACCAGCGTTCCGTCCATGTCGAAGAGTACGGCGCGGCGGGTCATTGCGGCAACCTGTCGAGATCGTCGTAGAGCGCCTGGCTATGCGCATAGAGCTTCTCGAAGAACTGCTGCATCGGCCGGTAGACATCCATCCAGCGCGGGTCCGGCAGGATTTCTTCCGAATAGCGAACATAGGCGTCGGCCGCGTGTCGGACGGTCCCGTATTGCCCCGTCGCCGTGGCAGCCATGATCGCGCAACCAATCAGGCCGCATTCCGGTTCTTCCGGCACCAGGATAGGGATGCCATAGACGCTTGCCTTGATCTTCATCCAGAGCTTGGTCTTGGCGCCGCCGCCCGACGCGATCACCCGCTCGAGCGGCGCCCCGGAAATGCGGTCGAGAATGTTGATGTGGCGCTTGACGGCGAACGCCACGCCCTCGAGAACGGCACGGTGGATGTGGGCAAGCCCATGGGCGGCGCCGATGCCGAAAAACTGGGCACGGGCGTTGCGATGATCACCCAGCCGTTCGCCGGCAAGATAGGGCATGAAGAACAGGCGTTCGGAGCCGGCAGGCGCTTCGGCGGCTTTGGTGACGATTTCCTCGTATGAAGCCTGTTTCTCGTGGAAGGCACGGCGGGCCCAGCGCATCGCGTCGCCGCCGGATTCCAGAAGCATGAAGGCGCCCCAGTTGCCATCGACGGTCCCGACATTGCAGACCGAGGGATCGAGAAGCGGCTGGCTGGCGATCGCGGTGATGATCGCCGACGTTCCCATGACCTCCGAGCCGATGCCCGGGCGGCAGACGCCGGAACCGAGCAGAGCGACGGGGTAATCGGCACCGCCGACCAGAACCGGGGTCCCTTCGCGAAGGCCGGTTTCCGTCGCCGCCTTGCCGGTGACATGGCCGAGGATCTCGACCGGATCGCGAAGCGGGGGAAGCTTTTCAACGTCGAGGCCGAGCAGCGCGATCATCTTCGGCGACCATTGTCCCGTCCGGGGATCCATCAGGAAGCTGGCGCCGCCATCATTGCGATCCATGGCGATCTCGCCGGTGAGGCGCAGATTGATGTAGTCCTTGGACATCAGCACCGCGGCCGCCCTGCCATAGGCGGCCGGATCGTTGTCGCGCAGCCATTGCAGCTTGAACCCGGGCCAGGCTGGCGCCGGCGGGTTCGCGCTGTCGGCGAGATAGCCTTCCGGCGCATGGGTGCGCTCGAACGCCGTCACGTAGTTGACGGTCCGCTTGTCGTTCCAAAGCGGCGCCGTGTCGCGCGTCAGTTCTCCGTGTTGATCGACGAGAACCGTGCCGTGCATCTGGCCGCATGCGGCCACCACGGCAATTCTCGACCGTGCGTCCGGTATCGTTTCAAGAACATCCCGGATGGCCTGCGCGACACCGTGCCACCAATCGCGCGGCCGCTGTTCGGACCAGCCGAACTGGGGAACGATCTGTTCGTGTTCACGGCTCGCGACCGAGAGTATCTTGCCTTTGGTGTCGACCAGTGCGGCACGAACGCTGCCGGTGCCGACATCGATGGCGAGAAAGAGATCTTGAGACATTGGGGTCCATTCCCGGCAAGAGGCGCGATGCTACTTGCGGAACCAGTTCGAGGCATATTGCAGGAGCATCGCACCGATGATGATGCAGCCCATGAAGACCTGCTGATGATAGCCGGGAACGCGGGCGAGGTTCATCATATTAGCGATGATGCCGAGTACAAGTACACCGATGAAAGTATTGAGGACACCGCCTCGGCCGCCCATCAGGCTCGCGCCGCCGATGACGACGGCCGCGATGGCGTCGAGTTCGGCGCCGACGCCGATATTGGCCGATCCGATGCCTGTACGGCTGGTCGAAACGATGCCGGCTGCAGCGGCGAGAACGCCGGAGATGACATAGACGGCCGTCGTGTAATAGGCGACCGGAATACCGGAAAGCCTGACCGCCTCGACATTCGAACCGATTGCCTTGACCAGGCGTCCGAAGCGCGTGAAGACCAGCACGGTCCCGGCAACCACGAAGACGACGGCCATCAGAACGACCGGATAAGGAATGGTGGCGATCAAACCGGATCCGAAGCTGGTGATGAAGCTTCCGGCATCACCCATCTGGATCGGCTGTCCGCCGGATATGATCAGAGACAGACCGCGGGCAACCGTCATCATCGCAAGCGTCGTCACGAATGGCGGCAATTTCAGGAAAGCGATCAGGCTGCCGGAAACAAGGCCGCAGGCCGCACCGGCGAGCAGAGCGCCGGCGATCGAAACGCCCGTGCCGTAATCCTGGATGAGGATGGCCGACAGGATGCTGCCGAGCGCAGCGACCGAGCCGACTGACAGGTCGATGCCCCGCGTCAGGATGACGAACAACATGCCGATCGCCATCAGGCTAGTGCCGGCGCTTTGCCGGAGCACATTGATGATGTTGCGTTGTGTCAGGAACACGTCCGACATCGAGGTTGCCACGATCAGCAGGGCGATCAGGATCGCCAATGTTCCGTAGCGATGCAGGATGTTGCTGATATTGAGCGAGCTTGGATGGCGGGCTGTTTCGGTCAAATCGGTCACGGCGTTACCCAATCAGTTGGTCGCGAGGGCTTCAGCCTGCGTGACGGTATTGACCATCGCGAGCTTCAGCAGTTTTTCTTCGGTGTAATTTTCTGGTTCGAGCGAGCCCGTCAGTTCGCCTTCGCGCATGACGAGGATCCGGTCGCACAGCCCAAAAAGTTCGATATGTTCGGAGGAGATCACCAGAACGGCGCGGCCTTCGGCGGCCAGCGACTTGATCAGCGCATAGATCTCAGTCTTGGCGCCGACATCGACGCCCCGGGTCGGCTCGTCGAAGATCAGCAGATCGCCGCCGGCGTGAAACCATTTTGCCAGAACGACCTTCTGCTGGTTTCCGCCCGATAGGCTCGATGCGGGATCATTGAGGCTGCCGGCCTTGATGCGCAGACGAGATGCAAGCGTCTGCACCGTCGTCATCTCGGCCGAGCGGCGGACGAAACCCAAGGCGTTCACCAGTGGCGCCAGCTTGGACATCGTGGCGTTGACGCGTATCGGGAAGTCGAGAACGAGCCCCTGCTCCTTGCGGCTTTCCGGCACAAGCCCGATGCCGGCCCTCACCGCATCACACGGGGTGTTGATGCGCACCTGCTTGCCATGCAGGAAGATACTACCCGAGGCAGCCTTCTGGGCGCCGAAAATCATCCGGACCAGTTCCGTCCGTCCGGCACCGACAAGCCCGCCGAGACCGACGATCTCCCCTGCCCGCACGCTGAGCGAAATATCGCGGATGCGGGCGCCGTCGGAAAGCTTCTCGACGCGAAGAACTTCGCTTCCGATCGTACGCTCGACATCCTCGCCGAACAGGGCTTTGAGCGATCTGCCGACCATCATGCGAATGACATCGTCGACTTCGACGTCCTTGCGTTGGACCGTCGAGATCGATGCGCCGTCCTTCATCACGGTGATGCGATCGGCGATGCGAAACACTTCGTCCAGCCGGTGGGAAATGTAGATGATGCCGACGCCGCGTTCGCGCAGCGTGCGGATGATGCCAAGCAGGCGCTCCGCGTCGCGGACGGACAGAACCGCGGTCGGCTCGTCGAAGACCATGACGCTGGCATTGCGCGACAGCGCCTTGGCGATCTCGACGACCTGCTGATGAGCGACCGACAGATCGGACACGGTCGCCGAGGGCGAAATGGAGAAGCCGAGACTGGAAATCAGTTCTGCAGCCCGGCGGTTGAGATCGCGCCAGGAAATGACCGAGGGGATCTCGGCAAGAAAGATGTTTTCGGCAACCGTCAGATCGGTCGCCAGCGCCATCTCCTGGTGGATGATGGCAATGCCCTTGTCCAGAGCGTCGGTCGGACCACGGAACTGCTGCTCCTCGCCGCGGATAATGACGCTTCCGGCTTCGGGAATGTATTCCCCGCCCAGTACGCGCATCAGCGTGGATTTGCCGGCGCCGTTTTCGCCGAGAAGCGCGTGCACCTCGCCGGCGCGCAGCGCGAAATCGACCCCTTGCAGCGCGCGCACCCCACCGAAGGATTTACGAATGCCGGCCAGTTCTACCAGAGTTTCCATATGCAACATCTCATCATGAGTGACGGCAGGATCCATCCGATCCTGACAGCCGCAAGAGGCTGCGTGCGAGTCACAAATGCAACAAGTGCGACCGGCGGCTTTCGCTGCCGGCCGCTGGGAGGATCGGCTCTTAGAATACCGCGTCCTTCTTGAGATACTTGTCGACGTTGTCCTTGGTGATTGCCGTCGGCGTCGTGTAGGTGATCTTCGAAATATCCTTCGGAAGGCTTCCGTCGATTGCCTTCTTTGCGAGATCGACCGCGGTCGACGCGACGAGCGCCGGATCGTTCAGTCCGGTTGCGCCGTACTTGCCGTCCTTGATTTCCTGCAGCGCTTCCTTCTGGCCATCGGCAGCCGCCAGGAATAGGACGCCGTCGGTGCGGTTGGCCTGTTCCATCGCCTTCTGGGCGCCGAGGACCATCGAGTCGTTTTCGCCGAGAACCACGTTGATGTTGGGGTTTGCCGTCAGGAGGTCTTCCATGGCCTTGAGGCCGCCTTCGTTACCCCATGCGCCCCAGCCCTGGCCGACGACTTCGAAACGGGCACGACCCTCGTTGCGCAACTGACCTTCGAGCAGACCGGCAAGCACGCCCAACCGGCGCTCCTGGCCGACCTCATTGCCCTTGTCGCCGGAAATCAGCGCAATCTTCAGATCCTTGCCCTTGGTATTGTCGGCAAGCCACTGGCCGACCAGCAGGCCGTTCTGCGAATTCGACGACTGCACGAGCGTCACGAAATTCGCCTGCGGATCGATGGTCGAGTCGATGACGAAAACCTTCACGCCGGCTGCGGTCGCAGCGTTGACCGCAGGAACGAGGCCCTTGCTGTCGCGCGGGTTGATGATCAGCGCATGGATGCCCTGCGCAACCATGTCCTCGACGTCGGCGACCTGCTTGTTCAGGTCGTTCTGGCCGTCCACGGAGATGACTTCGCATCCGAGTTCCGTCGCATGCTTCTTTGCCGAGACTTCCTGTGCTGCAAAATAAGGCGCGTCCAGGGTCTTCATGGAAATACCGATCTTGCAATCGGCGGCGTTTGCTGCGGACATGGCCAGCAGGGACACAGCCGCGCCGAGCGCGAGCTTCACAACTGTTTTCTTCATTTCTCTTCTCCTCCAGATAGGCGCGAAATTCGCGAGCCAGTTTGTATTGGCTGTTATGTAGCGTAATTACGTAGAATTTTTACGTCAATATATTTTTTCAGCATTTTGCGCAAACAATCGCTCTTATTTTGCCTAAAAATTTATCTTGCACGTATCATTTCTTCTATTTATGTAATTCTACTACCAAATGGAGGTGCTTTCATGATGCGCGAACCAGTCTCGAGCGTCGTCGATCCGATCGGCGGCGGAATGAGCGGAAATACGGGCCGGTACGAAAAGCGGCTGAGCGATCTGGCAGGGCTATATGCTGATCAGGATGCGCATACGGCGCTTTTGCAAACGTTGAGCGATCCGGTCGTCTACGACGTCGAGGACTTCAAGCCGGGCACGCATAGCGGCGATCTTATCTACGGCGTGACGCGGATGAGCCCTGGGCGTGTCGGGGACGAGTTCTTCCTGACCCGCGGCCATATTCACGCGAAGGCCGACCGGCCGGAAATCTACTACGGCCAGAAGGGACATGGCCTGATGCAGCTCGAATCGCCGGAAGGCCAGACGCGCATCATCGAGATCCGGCCGCAGACGATCTGCTATGTGCCGCCCTACTGGATTCACCGCTCCATCAATGTCGGCGACGAAGATCTGGTCATGGTTTTCGCCTACCCGTCCGATAGCGGCCAGGACTACGGCATCATCGAAGCGTCGAACGGGATGCGCCATCGTGTCGTGGCCATGCCCGGCGGCGGCTGGGAGCTTGTGGAAAACAAGGCCTACCTGCCGCGTTCGGCAGAGCATGCACGCACCCTTATCAAGACATACGCCTGAAACAGCCTCACCGGCAGAGGAAACCAGCCATGAAAAACCCTATCGATCTGATCGCCAGCCTTGGTGTCGTCCCCGTTATCGCGATTGAGCGCGCCTCCGATGCCGTGGCGCTTGCCGACGCCCTTCTGGAGGGCGGCCTGCCGGTTGCCGAAATCACGTTCCGCACGGAAGCGGCAGCCGAAGTTATGGCTGCCCTGCGCGATGCCCGTCCCGAGCTTTGCATCGGCGCCGGAACGGTTCTCGACAAGCCCAATCTCAAGCGGGCGATCGACGCCGGTGCACGTTTCGGGCTGGCGCCCGGCTTCGATCCTGAAATCGTTGATGCCGCCAAGGATGCCGGATTGCCATTCTGCCCCGGCATCATGACGCCGTCAGACCTGACGCTTGCGTCGGCTCGCGGCGTGAAGCTTGCCAAATTCTTTCCCGCAGGCGTCGCCGGTGGCCCGAAGGCCCTCTCGGGCATCGCCGCACCGTTTGCCCATCTGGGAATCCGGTTCATACCAACCGGCGGTGTGACTGAAGCCACGATCGGTGAATGGCTGGCCATCAAGCAGGTTATCGCGGTCGGCGGAACCTGGATCGCCAAGACTGAAGATATTCGCGACGGCCGCTTTGCCGATATTGCCCGCAATGCCGCCGCAGCCGTCAAGGTCGCGAAGGAAGCTTTGGAGAAGCGCGCGTGAGCACCTATCAGCCAGCCACCCAGCCGACGCTCTATTTCATCGGCGTCACGACGGGCAAAAGTTCGATCATGAAGGTGTTTCCTGCATGGGCCGAATATCTCGGCCTCAAGGATGCGGTGATCAAGGGCATCGATTTCAAGCTGCACGCCGATCCGGCCGCTTACCGGAAAGCCGTCGAATTCATCCGCGACGACCCGTTGTCGATGGGCGCGCTTGTCACGACTCACAAGATCGACCTTTTCCACGCATGCCGGCACCTTTTTGACGTCATCGATCCGCATGCGCTTCTGATGGACGAGACGAGCTGCATTTCCAAGCGCGGCGGCAAGCTGATCTGCCATGCGAAGGATCCGATCTCGTCGGGGCTGTCGATCGATGCCTTCCTCGGCGAAGACTATTTCGAACACAGCGATGCGGACCTGTTTTCGATGGGCGCCGGCGGCTCGACGATCGCGCTGACCTGGCACCTGATGCGCAAGTCCCGCGGCAGCAACGTTCCCGCGCGTATCGTCGTCACCAATCGCAGCCAGCACCGTCTGGACGAGATCAGGCGCATTCACCAGCAGGTCGAGACCGCGGTCCCGATCGAATATCTGCTCGCGGAGACGCCGGCGGCAAACGACGCCGTTCTAGCATCCCTGAAGCCGGGATCGCTTGTCATCAATGCGACAGGCCTCGGCAAAGACGCGCCTGGCTCGCCGCTGACTGACGCCGCCATTTTCCCCGAGCGATCCGTCGTCTGGGATCTGAACTATCGCGGCGACCTCGTCTTTCTCGATCAGGCGCGGCGGCAGCAAGCCGAAAAGGCGCTGCAAGTCGAGGACGGCTGGACCTATTTCATCCACGGCTGGACGCAGGTCGTGGCGGAAGTCTTCGACGTGAAAATTCCGCCGTCGGGACCATCTTTCGATCGCATTTCGGAAATCGCACTCGCTGCGGCGGGGAGGTAAAAATGAACCAGCGCATCCTTGTGACCCCGCGATCGCTGACCGCAGAACCGCACCCGGAGGTCGAGAAGCTGAAGGAAAGCGGGTTTGAAATCGTCTATTCGACTGCCGGCGCCATGCCCACCGAGGAAGAGCTGATCAATCTGGTGCCGGGCTGCGTCGGCTGGCTGGCCGGCGTCGAACCGGTGACGCCGAGAATCATCGAGGCTGCGGAAAATCTCAAGGTCATCAGCCGTAACGGCGTGGGCGTCGACAACCTTCCGCTCGACGTTCTCAACGAGCGTGGCGTGCAGATCATGATTGCCGAAGGTGCCAATTCGATGGGCGTGGCGGAGTTGACGATCGGCCTGATCTTCAGCGCTCTCCGGTCAATTCCGCTCTCGGATGCAGGCATCAAGTCCGGTGGCTGGCCGCGGATGCGCGGCGCGGAAATCCATGAACGGACCGTCGGCATCATCGGCTGCGGGGCGATCGGCCGCGAAGTTGCCAGAATGGTCATTGCCCTTGGCGCCCGCGTCATCGCCTTCGACCCGGCCCGGCCCAACCTGGACCTGCCGTCCCAGGCTTTTGCCTATGCCGAGGTCGATGAAATCATCGCGAAGGCCGATATCGTCTCCCTTCACTGCCCGCTCCCGCGTGACGGCTCGACATTCCTCGATCGGAACCGGATTTTTTCGAGCAAGCACGGTCAGGTCCTGATCAACACGGCCCGCGCCCGCCTCGTCGATGAGGACGCCTTGATCGAGGCGCTGGATGCCGGACAGATCGGCAGCTATGCGACGGATGTGTTTGAACAGGAGCCGCCGCTCTCGCTGTCGCTTGCCTCGCACCAGCACGTCATCGCAACGAGCCATATCGGCGGCTTTACAGCAGAGAGCGTCGATCGTGCCACGCGTATCGCGGCAAACAACCTGCTCTTCGCGTTGAAGGCCTGAGATCGGCCATGACCGGACGCCTTGAAGAAACTACTTTCAGCGCCCCGCTGGCAGACTATCTAAGCAAGCCGCCGGCAAAGGGTCTCCGGCTGTACTGGCTGGGACAGGCGGGTTTCGTCATCGATATCGACGGCCGCAGACTGGTGATCGATCCGTATCTGTCGGACACGCTGGCGGAAAAATATAGAGGCACCGAGCGCCCGCACGAGAGGATGATGCCGCCGCCGGTTTCAGCCGATGAAATCGCGTTTGTCGATCTAGTGCTTTGCACGCATGCGCATACCGATCATATGGACCCGGGGACGCTCAAGCCCTTGCTGGAGAAAAACCCGTCTGCGGGTTTGCTCGCCCCGCGGGCGATGCGCCAGCAAGCGATCGATCGTTCCTGCGTGGCCGAATCCCGGATTGTTCTGACCAATGCCGGTGAGACCGTGTCGCCCCTCCCCGAGCTTACGATCCTGCCGACCGCCTCTGCGCACGAAGCGATGGAAATCGACGCTGCGGGAGACTGCCGTTTCCTCGGCTATGTCATAGCGGCGGATGCCGTTCGCCTGTGGCACTCCGGCGATTGTATTCCTTTCCCTGGCCTCGAGCGTGACGTCTTGGCGCATCGGCCGGATATAACCTTGCTGCCCGTCAATGGGCGGCGCCCCGAGCTGTCGCAAAACGGCGTGGCCGGAAATTTTTCGCTGCACGAGGCAATCGGCGTTACCCGGCGGATCGGCGCCCGGGATATGGTGGCCCATCACTATGGCCTCTTCGCTTTCAATACCGAAGAGCCGGAAACGATCGATGCCGCGATTGCGTCGACCGCCGACCTAAGAATTCATCGCGCTCAAACGGGACTGAGCCTGTCGTGGCGCGCGGAATGAAATGAAGCGCCTCTGTTCTGGCGGGGGCGGTCTTGCTCTGGAAGATTGAAGCTTCTAGCCTTGCGTCAGACATGCAGGAAAGGCGATCCGAATGGATAGCGACATCCGGACCAACAGCGGCCGGAACATTATCGAAATCATCAGGACGATGCGTTCGGAATTGCGCAAGTCGGATCGAAAGGTCGCGGACGTGGTGCTTGACGATCCCCGCCGCATCATGAACGCGACAGTTGGTGAAACGGCAGCGCTTGCGGAGGTCAGCCAGCCGACCGTGCTGCGCTTTGCGACGGCGATCGGCTGCAGCGGATTTCAGGATTTCAAGATCAGATTGGCCCAGAGCCTCGCGCTTGGGACACCGGCAACGCATTCGGTCCTGCTCGACACCGACGAGCCTGAAATCGTCGCCGAAAAGATATTCGACTACACGATGACGAGCCTCGACTGGGCGCGAACCCGGCTGGACAAGGCGGCACTGCATAAGGCGATCGAAATCCTCTCGAATGCCCGCTCGATCGTGTTTTTCGGTTTCGGCGCCTCGGGTATCGTCGCCCGCGACGCCCAGCAGAAATTCCCTCTGTTCGGCGTGCCGTGCGGCGCGGAACTGGACTCCCACCAGCAGCTGATGGTCGCCTCGATGATGAATCCGGGCGAGGTGGCTTTCGTGATCTCTAATACAGGCACCACGCGCTCGATCATCGAGATCGCCCGCATCGCTCGGGAAAACGGGGCCTCAGTGATCTGTCTAACCGGATCGGAATCGCCGCTCACTAATTACTGCGACGTTTCGCTGATCGTCGAAACACTCGAGAACACTAACATGTATACGCCGACGATCTCTCGGATCGCCGCACTTGTGGTCATCGACATATTGTCGACCAGCGTCGCGATGCGCCGCCCGTCGGATGATCAGGCACGTATTCATCAGATGAAGCGGCAATTAAGTGATATGCGCAAAATGCAGCCTATCTAGCGCTAGACACGGTTTCGAGAAAATAGTCCCGTCTCGCGGCTGGATTTAACGGTGCTTTGGGCGCTCTTGGAAGGAGGGCGACAGCCATGGCAACAGCGGCTCGCACAGCAACAATGGCACGCATAGCAACAATGGGGCCCGAGGCGGCAACTCAAGCCATGGCAGCCCAAAAACACAGCAGAGCACGAAGGGCAAGTCCAGCGAGGCGGGCGACAAGTCGCATTTCGCGAAAACTGACAAGAGCGTCACCGTCACTAAGGAGAAGAACGCGTCTGCGCAGCTTGCTGGCTTGAACTCGCTAAAGCGCAACTACAGAGCCTACTTGAACAGCTCGGACCCGCGCTTGACTGCGATTGCAGCCTACGCGGTGGCCTACGCCCGATATGAAATCGACAACGGCGTCGAGCCATCCGAAGATGATCCGATCCTCGGCGATGAGGCACTGGAGGATGCACTGGCTTCGGCAAGCAAAACGGGCGAGGTCAGCCCGGCGGTACTCGATCAGGCAAAGGCCATCCGGCGCCTTTGACGGGTTATGGTCGGTAATCGATTCTTTTACGGGCTGGGCGGTGGTCGTCCGCGAGGTTCCCCTTGATGCCCTAACACGGGGAGAGGCAACCGATCTGGTCGATCTAATGAATGATCGCGACCTTCAGGCTCGTGAGATCCTCAAGCGTTTCGAGTGACCTCGGGCTGGGTTGTATCAGTCTTTGGCCGCAAACGATTCTCTAACTTGGCCTGCTGGCCCTCCCAGACGCGAAGCCTGGGCACCGAAGTTTGAGCGATGCCCGTCCGTGCCGGTAGAGATCGATGGAGTCCATTCTCGTCTGTGGTGGCTGCAGCTTCGCGCATAAAACCGCCCGACCTGCTCACAGATCCTCAGGCCAGAAAGGTCAATGCATTCAGTCTCGAGCGTTCGCCGTCATGCGTGGCTTGCCCATGCGCTTCAATGGCATCTTGCGTGGCAGGAGCTCTCAAGCACTGGGGGATTCATGACCTTCGATGAAGTTTGTCGATCTCGGTGAAGACTTTGGTTGAGCCGATCCAGTCAGCCTTCGGGCAAGCCAGCGTCACGCAGACCCGATAAGATACGGGCCATAATAGCAGAGGGCCACCATGTAACCCTGACTTTGGCAAGCGTAAGGTCGGGATGGCTCTCTCGCAATCGAAGGCAGGCACGTCGTGCCTCATCCAATCTGCCGGCGTGGACATAGGCGCTGACGAGCCACCGCAGAGCCCAACTCGCGTCAGGCTGCTGGCTAAGGCCTCTTTGGATCCAGGTAATCGCATCGTCGTATCGCCCGTCAACGAAATGGGCGGCGCCGACGCCGACGTCCGCCATATAGGCGATCGGATCGAGCGGGCTCAGCCGACGGAACCGCGCAAAATGTCCGAGCGCGGACGCGGAGCGTTCGCGATACACATCAAGCCAACCGCTACGCAGCCAGGCCCAGGCTGAATTCGGATCGAGCGAACGCGCTCGCTCAAGGTGTGTCTCTGCCACGTCGAAGTCCCGTGCAAACGAATGCGCCGCTCCAAGGATCGCGAGAACCATCGGGTCATCGTGGCTGAGCGAGGCAGCGCGCTGTGCAAGGCACAAGGCCTCATCCCGGTCACGGCCTGGAGCGTCGGTCCAACCATACACGGCGCGTTGCGCGTGGCACCATGCGAGCAACGACAGAGCGAAGGGATAGTCAACGTCATGGGCAAGCGCTTGAGTGAGAAGCGAGCGGGCCGTTTCGTTCTGATCCTTGTCAAGCGACCAGACGAGCGGGAACGCTCTCAACACGAAGTCGTATGCGTCCAGACCAGATAAGTCGATAGCCGAAACCTACTCGGACCGAATGGCTACTCGCCTGCTCGCATGCGGATGTCCCGCATAGCATGCGCATCCTAAGATTGCATTTGTAACGACAATCTCGTAAAAGGTTTGAGTGCGCAATCGTAACGGAGCCGCTACGATGGATACGATTCTGACTGAAGGCTTTGACGCAGCTTTGACCCTGACCGACCATATCGAACATCTGCCGGACAGGAAGCGGCGCGAACTGGCGCGCATCCTCCAGATCCTGTTTGCCGAGGTCGAGCGCTTCCGGGCGAGCAAATTGTCGGCCAGGCGCCAGACCGGCAAGATCCTGATGGTCCTGCTCTACGGCTCGTACGCCCGTGGCGACTGGGTCGAGGATCACCTGAGTGGCTACCGTTCCGACTACGACCTCCTGATTGTCGTCAATAGCAATTCCTTTGCAGAGGAGCAGGAGCTCTGGGAAGGCATTGAAGAGCAGCTTTTAAAGGAGCAGATCGCGCATCGTATCGAAACACCGGTCGTGCCGATCATCCACACGCTGGCCGATGTCAATGACCAGCTCTCCCGCGGCCGGCCTTTCTTCGTCGACATCGCCAGGGACGGCGTTGTCCTCTACCAGCAGCCCGGTCATTCGCTGGCGCAGCCGAAGCCTCTGACGGCGGAGGAGCAACACTATGAAGCAAGCCAGTATTTCAACGAATGGTTCGAGCTAGCTCGGCATTCGGTCAAGCTCGCCGAAACCAGCATGGCCGACGGTGTACCGCGTCATGCCGCCTTTAATCTTCATCAAGCGACTGAGAAATCGTACCATAGTATCCTGCTGACGCTGACGCTCTACAGCCCCAAATCCCATCGTCTGAAGGTTCTTCGCTCTCAGGCCGAGGGGATAGATCTCAGGCTGGTAGAGGCTTGGCCGCGCGACAGCCGGTTTTCACGGCGCTGCTTCGAATTGCTGGCGCGGGCCTATGTGGAAGCCCGATATTCCTCGAAATACACAATCACCAACGAGGAACTCGCCTGGCTGGTTGAGCGCGTCAAGGTCTTGCAGACACGGGTGGAAACAATCTGCAGAGAACGGCTTGCCTTATAGTTGCCTCCCAGGCCGCGTATGGCGCTGCGGCCGAAGAGACCCAGCATGTCGAGCAAGGGAAGCCTGTAACCACGCGTGTCGTCAGCTCGACGAGCCGGCCTTGCGGGCTGCATCCAGACTATCAAGAACCGCCGCACCGAGAAACATGGTGTCACTGGCGAGGACAAAGAAGCTGATCCCTGCTCCGCGCCATCTGCCGACATCGGCGGGCGACGGGCGGAAGATGCCAACGGCGCGACCCGCGTTCAAAGCCGCTGACGTGATCGTCCTGATCGCACGGTCCAGCTTGTCCTGGCCGGCCGGGCCCATGGCATCGATAGAGACCGATAAATCTCCAGGACCGATGAAGATCAGATCCACGCCTTCAACGGCAACGATCTCCTTGATGTTGGCCAATCCCTCGGCGGTCTCGACCTGGATCGCCAGTACGAGCATGTCGTTGGCCTTCGCCAGATAGTCCGGAATACGGTAGCCGTAACCCGCCGCCCGGCCGGGGCCAACGCCGCGGCTGCCGATCGGCGGGTAGCGAGTGGCAGAGACGGCGGCCCTTGCCTGCTCGGCGGTCGAAACTCTCGGAACGAGGACGCCGCCCGCGCCGGCATCGAGGACGGCCGCGATCGCTTCAGGCGCGTGGCCGGGAACACGCACCATCGCCTTTACCGAATGCACATCCGCCGCACGCACGAGATCCTCGATGCGCTCGCGTCCGATCTGGGCATGCTCCCAATCAATGCAGATGAAATCTGGTTGGGACTGCGCCATCACCTCGACGGCGACGGGATGCGGGATCGCCGAAAAGGTGCCGACGAGCAGCGCGCGTTCGAGACACTTCGTGCGAAAATCATCCATCTGAGCATCTCCCATCCAGAATCCAAGGTCCAAAAAAGGTTTAGACATAAAGCAATTTGCTCTCAAGCTTAAAACATGGTCAAGCTGAGAGCCAGGCAGCGCAAAAGCTGCGTGGACAGAGGGAGGACCATCGTGAAGCAGCATCCGCTCAAAGGGGCAAACCGCCTCAAGCTCGGCGTTTTCTCCGCAAACGCGGATGGCGGCCTTGCGATCACGGACGTCCCGGAGCGCTGGACTGCCAGCTGGGCCGACAACCTCACCGCCGCACAGATCGCCGATCGCACCGGTTTGGAGTTCCTGCTTCCAATCGCCCGCTGGCGCGGGTTCGGGGGCAAGAACCGGGTGCGCGAATGGTCTTTCGAGACGTTCACCTGGGCAGCCGCCCTTGCGGCTTCCACCAAGCAGATCGGGCTGTTCATGACGGTGCATGTGCCGCTTGTCCACCCGCTCTATGCGGCAAAGGCGCTGGCAACGGTCGACCACGTCAGCAATGGCCGGGCCGGGCTGAATATTGTCTGCGGATGGAATCCAAAGGAGTTTGCCATGTTCGGCACGTCGCTGGTCGAGAAGGGATATGACCAGGCGGAGGAGTGGCTTCAGGTGCTGGAGCGTGCCTATACGTCGGATATACCGTTCGACTACGATGGCACCTATTACAAACTGAAGGAGGCCATCAGCCGTCCAGCCAGCTTGCAAACGCCGCGTCCGGTCACGATGAACGCAGCGTTCGGCGGACCGGGTCGGGATTTTGCAGCGAGGAACTGCGACTACCTGTTTACGACCTTCTCGGAGATCAACGAAGCAGGAAAACATGTGGCCGACATCCGCGACCGCGCCCAGCAGCACCACCGCGAGGTCGGCGTCTATACCGTGTGCCACGTCGTCTGCCGGCAAACCCAGACCGAGGCTGAGGACTACTATCATCGCTATGCCGTCGCTATGGCCGACCACGAGGCGGTCGACACCCACATGGCTGGCAAGAAGGAATTCTCGCAATCGCATGATCGCGAGGCTTACGATCGCTATCGCCAGCGCTTTGCCGGCGGTGCCGGCAGCTATCCGCTGGTCGGAACACCGGAGCGCATCGCCGAAGAGATGATTGCGATCTCACGGCAAGGTTACGCCGGCATCGCGCTTTCATTCGTCAACTATACGCAGGAGCTACCCTTCTTCTGCGATCGCGTCCTCCCGCTTCTGATAGGAGCCGGCTACAGACAGTGACCGATCAGAGGCGCTTGAAGACCGGCTCAACGCGCAGATTGAATCGACCTCTCCGGCTCGAAACTCCATCGCAGGAAGAATAGGATAGTACGAATGGCCCTTGGCCCTGTTTCATCGCGGACGACGATCCAGGAGGCAGTTTACCAACAGCTGCGCAATGCCCTCATGGTTGGCCGATTTGATCCCGGACAGACGCTGACGATTGCCTCGCTCGCAGAAACATTCGGCACCAGCAACATGCCGGTTCGTGAAGCGTTGCGCCGGCTGGCAGCCGAAAATGCTGTCGAGGTTGCCCCGAACGGTTCGGCGCGAATTCCACCGGTGACCGCCGCCCGGCTGGATGATCTTGCCCGCGCCCGGATCGCCGTCGAGGGCCTCGCCACCGAACTCGGTGGTCCACGTCTGACAGCTGCCGATATCGCGCAGCTTGAATTAATCGTCGAGCAGCAGCATGCGACAGCCCGTGAGAACGTCTACGAACTCATCGAGATGAACCAGCGGTTCCATTTCACTATCTACCGGGCCTCGGGATCGGAGGTCCTATTGCAGCTGATCGATACGCTCTGGCTCCGTCTCGGACCCTATATGCGGCTGCTGTCGGGCGTGGTAGCGCCGCTCATCGACAAGGGTGAGCTCGATCCGGCGGGTCTGCACGATGTCATCATAAAAGCGATCAAGGCTCAGGACTTTGCCGCGGCCCGCGAGGCTATCGGCAACGACATCCGGCACACGCACGAGACGCTGCGGAGCTATTGCGGTGGCAAGGGCGGCTGGAACGCTCGCTGACGGTTGACATGTGGAGCTCCGAAATTAGTTGAACTCTAAAATTGTTTGTGATCAAATGATCAAAACAGGCCGCGGTGACGAAGACGGCCATGCGGAACAGTCAATTGCAGGAGCAATTATGAGCCTATCGGCATCCCCATTGAAGGTTACTGGCCAGAATGGCTTCCCGGTCGACGAAATCCGCGCAATGTTCCCGGCCATTCAGAAGGCCGGCGACTTCATTTTCCTCGACAATGCCGGTGGCGCGCAGGTCCCACAGGCCGTCGTTGACGCGGTAGCGACCCATCTTGTCGACTTCAACGTCCAGCGGATGGCCAATTACCGGCACAGCCAGGGCGTAGACCGCAATCTCGACGAGGCACGCGAAACTGTGGCACTCCTCGTCAACGCCTATCGCCCGGAAGAAATCTCCTTCGGCCTCAACGCGACCTCCTTCATCCGGCTTGTCAGCCTCGGCATTGCCAAGATGCTCGGCGACCGCAACGAGATCGTCGTCACCGACATGGACCACGACGCCAACATAGCCACTTGGCTTGCGCTTGAGGCGGACGGAGCCAAGGTCGTCTGGTGGCGGATGCGCGACGACGGCACTCTGCACGTTGAGGATCTGAAGCCGCTCCTCAACGACAAGACGCGTCTCGTCGCGTGTACGGTCACGGCCCATTCAATCGGTACTATCGTCGACGTTGAAGCCGTGGGGAAACTCGCACATGCCGTCGGCGCGGAGGTGTTTCTCGATTGCGTCCACTACGGTCCGCACGGCCTCATTGATGTACAGGCGTGGGATTGCGATTATCTGGTCTGTTCCGGATACAAGAATTTCTCCCCGCATATGGGCTTCCTCTGGGGACGCTACGACGCGCTCTGCAGGCTTCCGACGTTCAAGGAAGACTTCATCCCCGATGTGCCGCCCTACAAGATCGAAGTCGGGACGTTCACTTACGAGAACGTCGCAGGCATGAATGCTGCCGTGAAATACCTCGAGGCGCTCGGTCGCCGCTTCCTGGCCGGCGCCGGTCATTCGCGCCGCGAGGCGCTGGCGGCAGCGATGGGCGCGATCCGCGACTATGAATTGACGCTGTCTCGCGACATGATCGGCGTTCTTAAAAAACACGGCGCAGTCATCTACGGGGTGTCTGACGAAGCCCGGCTTTCAGACCGCGTTCCAACCATCTGCTTCAACATTCCAGGTGTCACGCCACAGCAGATCGCAGCGGATATGGGAGAGGCCGGCATCGGCTTGCGTGATGGTCACATGTTTGCGCCCCGACTGATGAAACGGCTTGGCTTGTCGATGGAGCACGGCGCTGTTCGCGTCTCGCTCGTTCACTACAACAAGCCAGAGGAAATCGCACGGTTCGACAGGGTGCTTGGCGAGATTCTTGCAAAACGAAAAGCCTAGCGGCGGGCAGCCGCTCGCGGCAAAACTGTCTCGGGCGCTACGAGACCTTTGAAACTTAAAATTTCCCTTGAATTGCGCCCGACTTCGAATAACGTTCTCCCGCCAGGCGCTGGCCTCGCTTCAAGCTGCAGGCGCTAGGCCAGACATGTAAGGACTGATCCTTGTCTTTTTGGTCATCACCACTCTCCGCGGAAACGAAAAAGGCCCGCCACGCCTTCGATGGCATCCGCGCGCAAATCCGCGATCTCAGAACGGATAACATCGCAGCCCTGGCGATGCGGGCCCGCGAACTCGGAGATGTCATCCCGCTCTGGTACGGCGAAGGTGATCTGGTGACGCCGGCCTTCATCCGCGAGGCCTCCAAGGCGGCGCTGGACGAAGGACAGACATTCTACATCCCGAACATGCGCGGGCTCGACGCCCTGAACCAGGCCCTCAGCCGCTATCAGTCCGACCTGCACGACCGACCGATCGCAATCGAACGGACGACCGTGGCGCCGAGCGGCATGCAGGCGCTCTACATCGCCCTGCAGCTTCTCGTCGACATCGGAACCAATGTCGTATACGTCGCGCCGCAATGGCCGAACATCCACAATGCGATCCATCTGATCGGCGGCGAGCCCCGCCCCGTTTCGCTTGACTTCGATACCGATTGGCGCCTCGACCTCGACAAGCTGTTTGCCGCTTGCGATGCGCGTACGCGAGCCATCTTCCTGTCGACCCCGTCCAATCCCACCGGCTGGACGGCAAGCGCAGAAGAGATGCAGGCGCTCCTCGAGTTCAGCCGGCGTACCGGCATCTGGATCATATCCGACGAAGTCTACGGTCGCCTCTATTTCGAGGGCAACGTTGCACCTTCGATCCTCCAGATAGCCGACGACACCGATCGTGTGATCTCGATCAACAGCTTCTCCAAGGCCTGGGCGATGACCGGCTGGCGGATCGGCTGGCTGTCTCATCCGTCCGGCATCGCCGATCAGCTTGCGGCCATGACGCAGTATATGAACAGCGGTACTGCAGGCATGATCCAGGCTGGCGCCGTTGCCGCCCTGACCAAAGGTGAACCGCTCGTGGCGGAAATCCGCAACAAGGCAAAGGCCGGCCTCGACCTTGCCTACGAACGGCTCGCGAGGATCCCTGGCATGATCCTCCCCGACAAGCCGCGGGGTGGCATGTATGCCTTCTTTGCCCTTAAGGGCCGCGCCGACGCGCGCGAGGCCTGTGCCGACATTCTTGAAAAGGCCCGTGTCGGCCTGGCGCCGGGCCATCTCTTCGGCAATTCCTCCGCGGCATTCCTGCGCATGTGCGTATTCCGCGACATCGAACAGATAAGGATTGCGCTCGATCGCATGGTCGACGCGATGAAATGACGCTCCGCCCCAGGGCGGAACGGGATACACCGGCGCCGGCAAAAACCCGGCGCAGGCCAATAAACCAGAGGGAGATAAAAATGAGCCTGACCCGTCGTAACCTGTTGGCCCTTGCGGCCGCCATCGGCCTTGCCGCCGGAGCCTCCACCGCCTATGCCGCCGATGTCCTCAATGTCGGTTCCTACCCGAGCAATCCGCCCTTCGAATACAAGAACGACAGCGGCGCCTTCGAAGGCTTCGAGGTCGATATCGTCACCGAAGCTGCCAAGCGTGTTGGCCTGAAGCCCGAAATCGCCGACTACGGCTTCCAGGCACTGTTTGCAGGCACGACCTCCAAGCGCATCGACGTGGCGATCTCCTCGATCACCATCACCCCTGATCGTCTGAAATCTCAGTCCTTCACCCAGCCTTACTACGACTCCGACATGGGTGTGGCCACAAAGGCAGACAGCGCCATCAAGGGTCTTTCCGATCTCAAGGGAAAAACAATCGGCGTGCTCTCCGGCTCGACCGGCGACAAGTGGGTCAAGGATAATACGGCAGCCAACGGCTTTGCCGACGTCAAGGGCTACAACGCCCAGCAGGAAATGTTCCTTGACCTCGGGGCCGGCCGTGTGGACGCTGTTGTCAGCGACATCCCGGGCATGGAGTATCTCTTCGTCAAGATGAAGGGCTTTGCCATCAAGGATCGCATCAAGACCGGCGAACAGTACGGCCTGATGATGTCCAAGGATCATCCTCTGCTTGAGAAGATCAATGGCGCCATCACCGAAATGAAGAAGGACGGCACGCTCGCCAAGATCCACAAGAAGTGGTTCGGCAGCGACGCACCGGCCGGCTCGTCAACGATCACCGAACTGCCGATCCCGAAGGCATAAGCTCGCAACCGAGTTTGGATCTGTCATGCCGGCCCCTGGCCGGCGTGATGCCTACCCCGTACCTGCAAGGAATGCCCATGTCGCTGGTCGAGACCTTCTTCAACTCCGATGTCCTGATGTCCAGCCTGCCGGCACTTCTTCGCGGTCTCTGGAACACGCTCCTGCTCGGTCTTCTCGCGATTGCCGTCGGCGTTCCGGCCGGCCTCATCGTAAGCCTGATCCGCCTCTATGCGCCAAAGCCGCTGCGCCTGCTGACGACGATCTACATCGACGTCTTCCGCGCAGTTCCGGTGCTTGTGGTCCTTATCCTGATCTATTACGCGCTGCCGTTCCTCGGCATCCGCCTCTCCTCGTGGGCCTCCGCGGTTCTGGCCTTTTCGATCGTCATGGCAGCCTATTCGGCGGAAATCTTCCGCTCCGGCATCGAAAGCGTCCCACGCGGGCAGTTCGAGGCGGCGGCCGCTCTCGGCATTCCCTTTGTCGTGACATTGCGCAAAGTCATTCTGCCGCAGGCACTGCGCATTGTTATCCCCCCCACCACCAGCAACTGCGTTTCGATGTTCAAGGACACGTCGCTTGCCTCGACAGTGGCGCTTCCCGAACTCCTCAAGGAAGCAACAGACGCACAGGCGCTCTACGCAAACCCGACGCCGCTGATCGGTGCTGCGCTGGTCTACATCCTTTTCCTGTGGCCGATGGTGCGCCTCGTCAGCCTGCTGGAAAAACGCTTCAAGGCTGAAAAGACCCGCTAAACCCCGCAAACGCCCTGCTAGTCGAAGTTGGGATCCGAAAGGTGGTTGCTGACGGAAACCTTGACGGCGCCGATCCTCGACCAGAGCGCCTTGATATCGGCAGGGTCGACATCGGCCATCATATCGCGCAGCCAGCTCTCGTGAGCCGCTGCCATCGTGGTGAAAAGCTCATCGCCCTTGGGCGTCAGCTTGGCGACCGTGACGCGGCGATCGTCGTCCGGCGTCTCACGAACGACAAGGCCATCGGCCTCTAGTCGCTCCACCAGCCCGGTCACGTTTCCGTTCGTCACCATGGTGCGCCTGGACAATTCACCAAGGCGCAATCCGTCATGCTCGCGATAAAGCTGGGCCATCAGATCGAACTGCGGAAGGGTTGCCTTGAATTCGTTTCGAAGGCGACGTCGAACCTCCTGCGAGATCAGCTTCGTTGTGGAAAGCATCCGCAGCCAGAGCCGAAGCTCCTGCTTTTCATGCGCGCCCTGGACAATTGTCTCCAGGTCGACGGTATCCACCTCCGCGTCTGCCATGTCACTCCGCCCGAACCATCTGGATAAGTCCCGTTGGTCTAGGCACCAATATTTGAAATGTCAAAGGAATTGCTTTGGCGGTCGCCGTTACGACCGGGAAAGCATTTTTGCAAGCATGAAGCCCGATCCTGCTCCCGTTCCTGCGCCCGGCCAGGTCGAGGCGCCACACATATAGAGCGACCTCACAGGCGTGGCGTAGCGCGAATATCCGGCAACGGGTCGGAAGATGAAATTCTGATCGAGATGATGACTTCCCGAAAGATTATCGCCGCCGATCAGGTTCGGGTTCTCACGCTCCAGGTCAGTCGGCGAGAAGATCGCGCGCCCGAGCACCTTCGAACGCAGGCCCGGCGCATAGCGCTCGAGAATGTCGAGGACACGCTCACAATAGGCTTCCTTTGCCTCATCCCAGTTCCGGGCGCTGATGTTGCCTGCGGCGTCACCATGGAAATTCGCCGGCAAGACACGCACCTGCAACCAAAGAACATGCTTTCCGTGCGGCGCCCGGGTAGGATCGATTGCCGTTGGCTGGCCGACGACGAGGGCGGGTTCCGTCGGAAGTAATCCGGCCGCTGCCTCTGCATAGACCCGCGACATCATTTCCAGGTCGGGGGCGACGTGCACATAGGCAAAGCGCTTGAGTTCTTCCCCCGCCCGCCAATCGGGCAACCCTTCGAGCGCGAGGTGGATCATCATCGTGCCTGGCCCCTCGCGGAATTTTCCGAGCCTGCGATCGAACTCGGCGCGCACCGGGTCTGACGCAACGAGCCGGCCAAACAGGTTCTTGGGATGAACATTGGCGATGACAGCCCTGCGCGCCTCGAGGGTTCGCCCGTCAGCCAGGACCACGCCGGTTGCCCGTCCCGATGAAACGCTGATGCTGTCGACCGGTGCATCAAGGATCAGTTCTCCGCCTTTTTCCTGGAGAAGTCCTGTCATCGCTGTGATCATCGTGTCGGCGCCGCCCTTGCCGATCACCATGCCGAAAGCCTGGTTTGCCATCGATTCAAGATAGGGGAACAGGGCCCCGCCGGCGATATCGGGGGAGAAATCGAGATGTAAGCCCCACGCCGCCATCATCGTCTTGACCTTGGCATGCGTGAAGCGTCCATCCAGAAAATCTCGGGGCGAGGCGAAAAGAAGCCTGAGCGTGTCGTAGAGCCAGCCGGTTCCCTTCTGCCGCCATGCTTTCCAGACAACCCTCAATGCCGCCAACGACGGCATTGGGGTCGCCAGAAGAGCAAAAATATGGGGTGCGTCTGATCCGAATTCGGCAAGCATCGCGCGCCACCTTCGGGCGTCTTCCGGCGAAAGGGCCGCAATACCGTCGCTGGTCTTTTCAAGATCGGAACTGACGCCAAGAAAGGTGTCGTCGCGAAACACTGTCGCAAAACAATCAGCCGCAGGCACGAAATCAAGGCCGTGTGCGATCAGTGCTTCATTGTGTTCGGCAAAGAAGGGGGAACCGGCAAACATTGACAGGTTCATGGCTGCAACGTCGTGACGGAAGCCGGGGACGGTCAGTTCGCGGGTTTTCACAGCTCCGCCCGGCTCTCCCTTGGCCTCGACGACCGCTACTTTCCATCCCTTCGCCGCCAGGTGGACGGCCGCAGCAAGACCATTGTGACCGGCGCCCACCACCACTGCATCGTAACTCATGCTTGAACCCCTCGTTCACTTTGCCTTTTTATTCGCACATGCATACATCTTAGACGAACCTGTTCAAGGGCCGGAAAGCCTCGAGGTCACCAACAACGTCCTCGGGAGACCTCTGATTGCTATTGAAAGTCTGATATTCAGGTGAAGTCACTGCGGTTTTAGCCCCGTTGACCTGTCGGCGCCCCGGGACCTTCTCGGAACATCCAAATACTTGCAATATCATATTTCGTGACATACGCTCCCCTTATCCAGCCATCACGGGCAACAGACAAGAAGCCTCCAAAGCCCTTTGCACCGTCGCGCTGGCATCTCGCCAAGGGGAACCATGAAATGTCGACTACAGCTCTTTCAAACCTCGCAACCGCACTTGTGTCAGGCGCCGTGAAGGTCGTTGATCTCACTGCCCCACTCGGACCCGACACGCCGGTGCTTTATCTGCCGCCGCAGTTCGGCAAGAACACACCGAACGTCAAGGTCCACACCATTTCGGCCTATGACCAGGACGGGCCATTCTGGGCATGGAACTGGCTGGAACTCGGCGAGCACACCGGAACGCATTTTGATGCGCCCTGTCACTGGATCACTGGCAAGGACAATCCGAACAATACGACCGACACCATTGCGCCGCAGAACTTCGTCGCGCCCGTCAACGTGATCGACCGCTCGAAGGAAGCTGCCGCCAACCCCGACTATCTGCTCACCGTAGAGAGCATAAAGGAATGGGAAGCCGAGCACGGCGAGATCGAAGCCGGCAGCTGGGTGCTGCTGCGCACCGACTGGTACAAGCGCAACGGCTCGAGCGAGACGTTCCTGAATGCCGATGAAAATGGACCTCATTCCCCAGGCCCGACGGCGGAGGCCATCGAATACCTTTTGACCAAGAACATCATCGGCTGGGGTCAGGAAACGATCGGAACCGATGCAGGCTCGGCCGGTGGGATGAACCCGCCCTTTCCCGCGCACAACCTGATGCACAAGGCCAACCGCTACGGACTTGCAAGCCTTTGTCAGCTCGACCAGTTGCCGCCAAAAGGTGCGGTCCTGATTGCCGCTCCGCTGAAGCTCGTCAAGGGCACCGGTTCACCCGTGCGCGCGCTGGCGCTTGTCACGACTTAAAGCTCGTGCGGGCCGGAGCCAGACTCCGGCCCGTTTGACATTTCTGGCTGCGCCGAGGCGACACAATGGCTGAATACGACTACATCGTTGTCGGGAGTGGCATAAACGCGCTGGTGGCAGCCGCGATGCTCGGGAAGAAGGGCCGCAAGGTCCTCGTTCTCGAGCGGAATGAAAAAATCGGCGGCTGCCTGCGCAGCGAGGAAATAACCGAGCCCGGCTTTGTCCACGACCTGATGGCGACGACGATGGTGCTGTTTGTGACCTCGCCCGCCTATGGGGTGCTCGGCAAGGATCTTGAAGCCCGCGGTCTGGAATTCGCACATGCGGATCTGCCGACCGGCGTCCTGCGGCCGGATGGTTCGCATGTCATCTTCTCCATGGACCGGCAACGCAACGTCGCGACCTTCGACAAGCTCCACGCCGGTGACGGCATGGTCTTCTCGAGCGAGATGAACAAGCTCGGTGCAGACGCGCCTTTCCTGTTTTCACTTCTCGGTGGCGCGCTGTGGTCTGGCACGACGCTGAAGGCCGTCGCAAAGCAGGGCTGGGGACGCGGTCTTCGCCAACTTGCCGCCTGGTTCGGCGAGGCGCTGGTCCCTGCCCGCGGCTATCTGGAAACCACCTATAAGTCCGAGGATATTCATGCCCTGTGGGCTCCTTGGGTGCTGCATTGCGGCTTGGGACCGGAAGCCGCGTATTCCGCCGAAATGCTGAAGGTCATCGGCTTTGCGATTGAACTTGCCGGCTGCCCGATCGCCAAGGGAGGCGCAGTCTCCCTGCTCAATGCTTTTGAAAGATTGATTTCCGATCATGGCGGCAAGATCCGAACCGGAGCCGACGTCGCGCAGGTGACAACATCCCCTTCAGGCCAGGCTGGCGGCGTCAGGCTTGCGAGCGGCGAGATCCTCGCAGCCAACCGCGGTGTCATCTGCTCAACCACGCCGAACCAGCTCTACGGGCGTCTCACGAAGGACTGGCCGCAGCCTCTGCCCGCCGAGACGTCAGAGGCCGTTGCGCGCTTCCGCTATGGAAAGGGCAACATGCAGATCCACTACGCACTGGCTGAGCCGCCGAGGTGGAAGGCCAATCCGGAACTCGGGAAGGTCGCACTACTGCATCTGACACCCGGTCTCGACGGGGTGTCACGCGCCGCCAACGAATGCGAGCGTGGCCTGCTGCCCGCAGAGCCGACGATCTGCGTCGGCCAGCCTGCATCTCTCGACCCGAGCCGTGCACCAGACGGAAAATCGATCCTCTGGCTGCAATTGCCCGAAGCGCCGCGCTTCATCAAGGGCGATGCGGCGGGCGAGATCGCAACCACATCCGACGGTCTTTGGACGCAAGCCATTCGCGAGCGCTACGCCGATCGCATCGAGGCAATCCTGTCGCAACACATCGAGGATTTCCAATCGATCAAGCTGGCTCGCGCGGCTTATTCTCCCGCTGATCTCGAGGCAATGAACATCAACCTCGTTGGCGGCGATCCCTATGGCGGCTACTGCGGAATAGACCAGTTTTTCCTCTGGCGCCCGTTTAAGTCTTCTGTTAACCACCGCACCCACATTCCGGGTCTCTACCATATCGGCGCATCGGCCCATCCCGGCCCCGGTCTGTCAGGCGGCTCCGGATTTTTGCTCGCATCTTCCCTCCCCTGACGCAAGGACAAGGAAACGCTCATCCATGGAAGAACGGTTTTCGGGTACGGTTCTGCGACGCAAGGAAGACGGTTACGAGACGCGTCCGACGATGGGCGAGATCGGCCTCAACCATTTCGCCCCCTACCTGATGAACCGACTGATGGCGCGCTGGAACGCCAATCTGGCAGAAGAGCTCAAGGAACAGGACGTGACAACCGCCAAAATGCGCACGCTCGCGGTCTTGAGCATTGCGTCGTCGGTTACGATCAACGAACTGTCCGTCTTCGCGGTGACCGAACAATCGACCATGAGCCGAACACTCGATTCACTCGAGGAACAAGGCTACATCAGGCGCCAGCCTCGGGCTGAGGACATGCGCGTCCGAGACGTTTCGATCACGGAAGAAGGGCGGGCAGCGTTCGAAAAGCTCTGGCCGAGCATGTATGACCTCTTCCTGCAGATGTTCGACGGCGTGGACGAAGTCGAGTACCGCGCCTTCCTGTCGACGCTGCACAAGGTGCTGCACAATATCCGCAAGCATGAGATTTGAGATCGCCACGCGTCAGAGCGTCGCAACCGTCTTTAACGCTCCATCCAGTGCGATCCCGTTCTCGTCGAGCAATGCCGCCTGCCGCAGCCGTCGCATCCATGCCGCTGCATCCTCGCGCCCCTTCAACAGCGGCAGTGCCGACATCACCCGGTCGAACTTGGACAGACCCCGGGTATGGGTGTCAGAGTAACCTTTCACCAAACGCCGGTTGTTGAGGACCTCGACGGCAAGGTCATAATCGTCTGGAAGCAGCCGTTGCGCCTGCGTGAGCCAGTTTTCTCTATGTTCAATCTCTCGCATGTTGCGCAGCGTGCCGCGGCGTGTGCCGCGCAGGGCTGACACCGCATAGAGACAAAAGAACCAGAACAGCGTGCCCGTCTTGACGCGCCGACCCTTGTTGACGAAGCGATCGAGGCGATTGAAGACGGCCGGCCGACTTTCGATCCAGAGGCCGATCCGTTTCGGCAAGGTGCCGCAAACCTCGTCCATGCGCGGATGCATGTATTCTGTCATGTAGACGATCTGGTCGTCTCTGGCGCCGACTTCCTTGCGGACGCGGTCGAAGCGCGAAGCGCGGACCTTGAGGTCGGCCACGCGTATGACATCGTCATAGGCCATCGCCACGGCCACATATTTTGCCGCCTGGCAGGTGAAGGCGTAGTCCTTGTCCGGACCGCCCGCCGCCCGGTCGTTCATCAGAAGCGCGCCGACACGGTTCAGATACTCGTCGGCATAGGCCGGATCCTGAAAGTCGGTCAGCTTCTTGACACCGGCGAAAAGCAATGCGCGTGCCGGCTCGGGAAACTCGCCGCGTATCCTGTCGAGCAGAGCATCGAGCGTCGCATGGCCAGTGCTTGACGGCAAGGGATCAAGCCGCTTGTGCGGCCGGTCGGAGACCGGATCGCGCGGTTTTTCCACGGTGCGTTGATAAGCGGCGTTGAAGGCGCGCAGGCTGGGCTCGATGCCCTTGCCCCCCGCCCTGATCATGGCTTCGAAAGCATCCTTGGGAAAGGGCAGCACACCGGCCGCCGCCAGGGCACCGAACATTGCGGCCGAGATCACGCTGCCGTTCTTGACAGCCAGCGCTTCCATGTCGAAGGCGATGGTTTTCTTTGCTGCAAAATCCGTCGCCTCTACGACAACAACGGGATTGCCGATGCCATCGCCGGGCTTTTCCTTTTCACCGACGGCGAAGGCACGGTGCGTCGATGCGATCAGGGTTGTTTTGTCTGGTGTCACCAGGCCGCGCAGCACCGAGCGCCCGGCTTCCATTAGCTCGGCGGCAAGCACGACGTCGACATCGCCGGGCGTCGGCATCAACGCGAAGATCGGCTCATGGCCATCGCGCGCCGGCAAGAGTTCCAGATAATAGATCGTCGCCCCGGTTCGCTGTGCGACGCCTGGAACGGAAGTTGTTTGAGCCATCCAGCCCTGGCTCTCGGCAACTCCGACCACCCAGTCGGCCAAAACGCCGCCGCCCTGGCCGCCCATGGCAAGGATTGCCAGCGAGATTGGCTTGTCGGTCGAAAGGCGAGTGCTCATGGGACGTTGCTCGTTCATAGCAGGCCTTGCTCCACGAAGACAATGCGGCTGGAGGCGCGACGCCTCTGCAGCCAGCCGATGACGGCGCTACGCAGGCGGGCGGTAAACCGATCCCAACCGGTCGGATTGTGGATGATGTCAGCGCGATAGAAAGACGGACAGAGGACGGCCGCTTCCGACACCTCGCCGCAGTTGCCGCAACCAACGCAGTTGTTGTCGATTGCTGCGACCGGGTCATCCTTCAGCGGGTCGTCGGTGTGCTTGACCGACAGGGACGGACAGCCGGAAAGGCGAATGCAGGCGTGGTCGCCGGTGCAGACGTCTTCGTCAACCCCGAAGCGCTCCTTGACCATGCGCTGGCCGTCCTTGACGGCCTTGGCAAATTGCGGCTTCACGCGGCGCTGCTTGTTCAGCATGCATTCCGACGAGGCGACGATGATCTTTGGGCCCGGCTCTTTCGTCGTCAGGGCCTCGCGTAGCGTATCGCGCATTTTGGCAACGTCATAGGTCCGGTCGATCTGCCGAACCCATGTGGCGCCGATCCCCTTCACGGCGTTGACGATGGAGCTGTTCGTCTTGCGGCGCGGATTGATGGCGCGCGAGGACATCACGTCCTGGCCGCCGGTTGCGGCCGAATAGTAATTGTCGACAACAAGGATGACGCCGTCCTGCTTGTTGAACACGGCATTGCCGACCGAGGTCGCAAGACCGTTGTGCCAGAAGCCGCCATCCCCCATGACCGAGATCGACCGCTTCTCCGCATCGACATTGAAAGCGGAGGCCGAGGCTGGGCCAAGGCCGTAGCCCATCGTCGTGCCGCCGATATTGAAGGGCGGCAGGATCGAGAAGAGATGACAGCCGATATCGGCCGAGACATGGTGCTCGCCGAGTTCCTGTTCCACAAGTTTCATGGCCGCAAAGATTGGCCGTTCGGGACAGCCGATGCAGAAGCCAGGCGGACGTGGGGGCACCACTTCTGCAAGCGCCTTGACCTTCGGATCGTTGAGGACCGGCGTCGGGTCAGGCAGCGGTGGCTGATTGCCGAGCAGCACACGCTGATGCGTCTCGAGGAAATCCCTGATGCCTTTCATCAGCACAGGCGTGGTGTACTCGCCGCCAAGCGGCAGGACGTCCTTGCCGGATACCTTCGTCTGGATGTCGCGACGGCGCAGAACGGTGTTCAGCGACTGTTCGATATATTCCGGCGCGCCCTCCTCGACCATAAGGACCGCCCTCTTGCCAGCACAGAAGTCGGCAATCTGATCATCGACCAGGGGATAGGCAACGTTCAGGACATAGAGCGGCACGGAGCAGTTGCCATAGACATCGGCAAGCCCGAGCTGCTGCAGCGCGCGCATGACGCCGTTGTACATCCCGCCAAGAAGAATGATGCCGATGTCGCCTTCGGAAGGGCCGAAGTATTCGTTGAGTTCGTTCTTCTTGATATATTCGACTGCAGCCGGCCAGCGCTTGCCGAGCTTTTCCTTCTCATGCAGGAAGGACGCCGGCGGCAGGACAATGCGATTGACGTCGCGCACCGGATTTTCCAAGGCCTGTTTCAGCGTGAACTCAGGCCGCTTGTTGTCCTTTGCCTCGAACTGGCCGTGAACATGGCAGCTGCGGATGCCGACCTGCAACATAACGGGCGTGTTGGAGGCTTCCGACAGCTCGAACCCTTTCTCCACCGACTGCACGATGGAGGGCAGGTTGGGACGCGGATTGAGGAGCCACATCTGCGACTTCATCGCATAGGCGTGGCTGCGCTCCTGCATGATCGAGGAGCCCTCGCCGTAATCCTCGCCGATGATGATCAGCGCGCCACCCGTCACGCCGCCGGACGCAAGATTGGACAGCGCGTCCGAGGCGACGTTTGTGCCGGCTGTCGACTTCCATGTGACGGCGCCGCGCAGCGGATACATGACGGAAGCCGAAAGCATGGCTGCGGCCGCGGCTTCCGACGCCGAGGTCTCGAAATGGACGCCCAGATCCTCCATCACGTCCTTGGCATCGGCAAGCACGTCCATCAGATGCGAGATGGGCGAACCCTGATATCCGCCGACATAGGACACACCGGATTGCAGGAGAGCTTTGGTGATTGCAAGGATGCCTTCGCCGCGGAAGATTTCACCTTCCCCCAGCTTCAGATCCTCGACTTCACGCGCAAACGAGCGTTCGGCCATGGCATTCCCCTTCGTCCATTCGGACTGCCTTTCTATTCATTTGCAAAAGCATATTTCGGCGCGCGCGACCCTGTCAATCGGCAAATGCCTTCTTTGATTGAAGGCGTTACACGCCGGCGTCGGCATGACCAATGGCCATCTGCCGAAAATTATATGCTCCAGCATATTATTGATCACGGGAAGTGGATTTTTCAAGCTTCAACAAAGCGCTTGCCGGTTTCTGTGACTTATTTTAAGGTTGAAGCATTCCGATAATAAATCGCCAGCGGCCGGCAGGTAAGAAAACCCTCCTTCCGCTTCACAAGGGGAACGGAGTGACTATGACGACGCTTACTCGGCGCGAGGCCTTGAGCCTGGGCGCAGCAACCTTCATTACCGGGATTCTCGCCGGTCGAAATATCGTTTTGGCTGCCGAAAACGGCACGCTGACGATAGCCTTCAACGTCAATCTGCCATCCTTCGACCCCACCACCGGCCCGTCGGCGGTCAATCCGGCCATCCAGGCCATCTATCGCTCGATCTTCGACCAGTTTATCGGCCAGGGACCGGACCTGAAGTTCCAACCCGGGCTTCTGACGGACTGGGGATGGAATGAAGACAAGACCAAGGTCTGGATGGATGTCCGCCAAGGCGTCACATGGCATGACGGCACGCCGTTTACGCCGGAGGACGTCGTCTGGTCGCTGACCCGCGCGGCCGATCAGAAGGGAGGAAATCCGATTTCCTTCATCTGGTCGACGGCCGGCAACTATAAGATTGAGGGCCATCGCATCACCGGCGATGTACTGCGCTTCGAGCCGACCTACTTCAAGTGGATGGCGTTTCTGACCGGCTACGTCCTGCCCAAAGCCTATTATGAAAAAGTCGGTGCAGAAGGCTTCGAGAAGAAGCCGATCGGCACCGGCCCCTATATGGTCGACGCTTACGAGGGCAACGCCTTTCTCCGCCTCAAGGCAAACCCAAACTACTTCGGCGGCAAGCCCGCCTTCGATACCGTCGTCTTCAAGTTTGTACCCGATACGACCAGCCGCGTTGCTGAAATCGAATCCGGCTCTTCCGATGTCACGCTCGAAATTCCCTACGAAGATTTCGATCGCCTGAAAAAGAAGTCGGGGCTTTCGGGCACCGCGACCCCGATCTCCGATATCGGCATGATCTTCATCAACAACATCGACGTGATGCTGGACAAGAACGTGCGTTTGGCCGCCCACCACGCAATCGACAAGAAGGCGATCGTTGCACGACTGCTGCGTGGTTACGGCGTGCCGATCGACACGCTGGAGGCGCCCGAATATGATGCCTTCGATCCGTCGATCGTCGTCGGCTTCGATGCCGGGAAGGCAAAGGCGCTGCTCGCTGCATCCGGTTACTCACCGGAAAAACCGGTCAAGTTCAAGATCCAGACCACGCGGGGCTTCAAGCCCAAGGATTACGAGATGATCCAGGCGATCGTGGGGATGTGGCGCAAGGTTGGCATCGAAGCGGAAATCGAGGTCTACGAAATCGCCAAGCACTACGAACTGCGCGCTGCCGACGCGCTGGCGCCGGCTGCCTTTTACAACTGGGGCAACGCGATCGGTGACCCAACCACGTCGACGGGCTTTGCGATGTTCGGCCCCTCGCCGCATTCGGTTTGGAATACCGACGACCTCGACAACATGATCGGCCCGCTCTGGGGCGAGAAGGATGAGGCAAAGCGCATCGCCGGGTGGAAGGCCGTCAGCAAGTATATTGCAGAACAGGGCTATGTAATCCCGCTTCTCCAATACGCCCAGCCGATCGTCTACAAGGAAAGCCTCAAGGTTGTCCCGAACGTATCGGGCGCCCTGCAGCCGACCCTCGTCGCCAAGGCGTAAAGCATGCTCCCCACCGGATGATAAATCCGGCTTCGGGCGGGTCAGTTGGCCCGTCCGCATTCCCAAAGGGCATCCTTTGCAGGCGCTACCGGCCGCATGTTGGCTAAATCCGGCGTCCTGCGAGAAAAATGAGCTGATGATAGCGCTTTCTATCTTCAACCGCGTCGTCATGGCAGCCGTCACCTTGTTCGGCGTCGCCCTGATCGTGTTTGTCCTGTTGCGCGTGGTGCCCGGCGATCCGATCGCCATGATGATTTCGCCGGGCGCAAGTGCTGCCGACATTGCCGCTCTGCGCGCCCATTACGGCCTGGACGCGAGCCTCCCGGTCCAGTTCGGCTTGTGGCTGAAGGCGATGCTCGGCGGCGACTTCGGCACCTCGATATCTCTCAAGCGCAGCGTTCTCGACCTGCTTGGCGAGCGCCTGCCGGCAACGCTCGAACTTGCCGTCGCCGCCCTCGTCCTTGCGGTTGCATCGGGGGTAACGATCGCGGTCGTCGGCACGCTCATGCGGCGCGGCCCGCTCGAACCGGTTGTCGACGCCCTGAATGGGGTTTTTCTGGCCGTTCCAGATTTTGTCTGGGCCCTGGCACTCGTTTTGATGCTCGGGGTCTTCTACCCACTGTTTCCGCTTTCCGGTCGGATCGACCCTACGACCGACATGCCGTTTGCGACATCGTTTTATCTGATCGAGAGCCTCGCGCGGCTACGCTTTGCAGTTTTTTCCGATGTCGTCGCACATATGGCTATGCCGGTGCTCGCGCTTGGCCTCCCGCTTGCTGCAATCATCGCCCGTGTCCTTAAGGCGGCATTGTCCGAAGCGATGATGCAGGATTACATTCTCCTCGCCCGGCTGAAAGGCATGTCGGAGCTTCGCCTTGTGGTGCAGGAGGCGCTACGCAACGCGATCGGCCCGACCATCGCGCTCACGGGTGTCCAATTCACCTTTCTCATCGGCGGCACAGTTATCGTCGAGCGGATTTTCTCATACCCCGGCATCGGCAACATGGCGATTGACGCCGTCATCAACCGCGACCTGCCCTTGATCCAGGGTCTCGTACTCGTCTTCGGGGTGCTGTTCATTCTGGTCAACCTGCTTGTCGACCTCTTGGTTGCCGCATTCAATCCGAGGCTGCGTCATGGTTGATATTCCTTCTTATCCCAAACAAACGGCGGCCAAACGGCGACGGCGCGCACTCATGGCCCAACCGAAGGTCGTCCTTGGCGGCGCATTCATCCTCATCCTCGTCCTGCTTGCAGTCGGCGCGCCATGGATCGCGCCCAAGGATCCGCTCGAACAGGACCTCATGCTTGGCACCCTGCCTCCTGCCTGGATCGACGGTGCGGAGCCCGGCTACTGGCTCGGCACCGACGATCTCGGCCGCGACGTGCTCTCGCGCCTGATCTTCGGGACCCGCATTGCGCTGCTCGTCGCCTTTGTCGCAGCAACGCTTGCAGCTCTGATTGGCACGTTGCTGGGCCTCATCGCCGGTTGGTACGCCGGCTGGGCGGACCGGGTCATTTCGCGCCTTGTCGACATATGGATGGCATTCCCGCCCGTCCTCTTGTCGATCCTTCTTGTTGCTGTTCTCGGCGCCGGCGTTCACTCGGTGATCGCCGCCATCGTCATCATTGACTGGACGCGATTTTGTCGTGTCGTCCGGTCCGAAACGAAGTCCCAGGCGCAGATGGATTATGTAACGGCTGCGCAAACCATAGGCTTTTCCCGCGCACGCATTCTTTTTTCGGAAATACTGCCGAACGTCGCGCCGGTCCTCATCGCCCTGGTGAGCCTGGAGATGGGCATTGCGGTGATCGTCGAAGCAATCCTGTCCTTCGTCGGCCTTTCCGTTTCCTCGGACACACCGACATGGGGCGGCATGATCGCTGCCGGCAGGCAGATGATCTATCAAGGCTGGTGGGTCATGGTCGCGCCGCTTATCGCGCTGTTTGCTACAGTCCTGGCATTCAACCAGCTGGGCGATGGCCTTCGCCGTGCCCTTGATCCGGTGATGGGCCGATGAGCAATCTTCCTCTCCTTTCCATAACCGGCCTGACGGCTGTTTCCGATCGTGACGGCGGCGCTTCCATCCTCAGGGATGTGTCGCTCAAGATGATGCGTGGCGAAGTGCTCGGCCTCGTCGGTGAAAGCGGCGCGGGAAAATCCACGATCGCAAAAGCCTTGCTCGGCATCCTGCCACGCACCATTCGTGTCACTGGCGGTTCGGTTCTGTTTGAGGATCGCGATCTGTTGACCCTTCCTCCGAGGACATTGCGGCAGATCATCGGAAACGAAATCGCGCTCGTTCCGCAGGATCCGCAAACGGCACTCAACCCGAGCCGGCGCATCGAAGCGCAGCTGACGGATGGCCTTAGAATGAAACGTGGGATGTCCGCGCGGCAAGCGCATGCAAGGGCCATCTCGCTTTTGGAGGAGGTGCACATCCGCGATCCCTTGCGTGTGCTGCAGGCCTATCCGCATGAGCTTTCCGGTGGAATGCGCCAGCGCGTGCTGATCGCCGCCGCCTTCTCACTGGAGCCCAAGCTCGTGGTTGCCGACGAGCCGACGACGGCACTCGACGTGACCGTGCAAAAGCAGATACTGCGTCTGATCCGGGCCATGCAGGACAAGCATGGAACGGCTGTGATCTTCGTAACGCACGACCTCGGCGTTGTCGCACAGATCTGCGATCGTGTGACACTGCTTTATTCGGGCAAGGTCGTCGAAGCCGGATCGTGTGCTGACGTTCTCGAGCGACCGGCTCACGCTTACACAGCGGCCCTGCTTGCGGCGAGCCCGCGCTATGACCGTCCGGACGCCGGGCTGACGCCTGTCCCGCAGGCCGTGTTCGATCAGTTGCGGCGGGAAATTGGAACGGATGCGAGGCCAAATGTCTGACAAGCTTTTGACCGCATCCGGCATCGAAGTCACATACGGCGCGACCCGCGGACTGCTCGGAAAGCCGGGCGGCGGCCACAAGGTGCTGTTTGACGTCGACATTGACATCAGGCGTGGAGAAACAGTCGGCATCGTCGGTGAATCCGGTTCGGGCAAGACGACGCTTGGCCGCGCACTGCTTCGGCTCGTCAATGTTTCGGCCGGTACGATCCATTTCGACGGGAAAGACATCACGGACATTCCCGACGCGGCACTACGGCCACTGCGAAGACGCATGCAGATGATCTTTCAGGATCCGATGGCTTCGCTGAACCCTCGCCACACGATCCGGCGCATTCTCGTGGAGCCCCTGCTCCTGCACCGTCTCGCAGACGACGCCAGGAGCGCAGAGCGCCGGATCGCCGCGATCTTCGAGCGCTTCATGTTGCCGACCGCCTGCCTTGATCGCAATCCGCATGAGCTGTCGGGCGGCCAGCGCCAGCGTGTCGGCATTGCGCGAGCAGCACTGCTCGAACCCGACTTCGTTCTGGCCGACGAAGTCGTTTCCGGGCTCGACGTCTCCACCCAGGCCCAGGTCCTCAACCTGATGAAGGAACTCTCGCGAGACCTCGGTCTGTCCATGGCCTTCATCAGCCACGATCTGTCCGTCATCCGTGCAGTCTGCGACAGGGTCTACGTGATGCGGCACGGCACCGTGGTAGAGCACGGTTCGTGCGATCGTGTCTTTACTGCTCCCGAAAACGCCTACACGCGCGCCTTGCTTGACGCCATTCCCCTGCCCCGTATTGAGCCCGGTTGGCTCGACCGCGTTGCCGAGGCTTAGTTCTTCCGGTGAGCGTCAGGGATGCGAGCGACGATGCGTGGCAGCGACGCGCGCAACCTGTTCGTAAATACCCGTCAAAAGCTCCAGTGTCCGCGTTGCCTCTTCCAGTTTGTGCGGAAAATTCGGAACCGATTTGATGGCCGCAATCAACAGTGACGCACGGATGTCCGCATACTGGTCAGTGACCGCACGACCGCTTTCGGTCACCTGATAGGTGACGCCCGACCGGCCACTGCCCTGGCGCACGACCAGCCCCGCCCCTATCAGCTTTCGCAGGCTGTACTGGATGTTCGGAATGTCCTCGCGGTTGGCAAGACGCGCGAGATCCTTGATCGTTTTCGGGCGGTCATTCATCCGGATGATGTGCAGCATGGCATTCTCGGGACCGCTTGCGGCAATATCGACAACCGACGCGAGGCACTCCGTTTGCCAGCGGCCGAACGCCTCGTAGGCGCGCATCAGCGCGTACTCGATCTCGGCGACATCCACCTCGACGGCTGTGCGCGCCAGATGCCAGCTGCGGTCCACCGCATCAGGCTGCTTTTCATGCGGTTCCTTGCGCTGCATCTCTTCGATCTCCCAAAGCCAAGACATAGCCTCCACCCAAAACCGCGTCCATCAGCATTTGTCGATTGACAGCGATAAATTTAATCATAGAGTTTGTATCATAAATTATAACAAATAATACGAGGTGAACGCATGACCAATGAGCGCAACTCCATGTTCGACGACCAGCAGTTCCTGCTCGGGACCTTCGCGACCAACTGTTCCGGCGGCATGTCGGTAACAAAGGTTCCCGAACGCTGGGTGAACTCCTGGGACAACAACCTGCAACTTGCCCACCTCCTCGACGCGGCCGGCATCGACTTCATGCTCCCGATCGCACGCTGGATCGGGTATGGCGGCGATACAAACTTCCACGGCAACGTGCTCGAAACGATGACCTGGGCGGCCGCCCTTCTGGCGCGGACACGCGATATCAACGTCTTTGCGACGATCCATACGGCAGCCAACCTGCCGGCGGTCGTTGCCAAGCAGATCGCCACCATCGACCAGATCAGCGGCGGCCGGATCGGGCTGAATATCGTCGCGGGCTGGAACCAGCCGGAATATCAGGCGCTCGGTCTCGACCTTCCAGCCGGTCACGCCGAGCGTTACGAATATGCGCAAGAGTGGTTTGATGTCGTCAAGGCACTGTGGAGCCGCAAGGAGGCTTTCGACTGGAACGGCCAGCACTTCAAGCTCACCAACATTCTGGGAGACCCACGGCCATCCGGCCATGTCCCGATCCTGAACGCGGCAGGCTCCGGTGAAGGCCGCAACTTCGCGGTCCGCAACGCCGATTTCCTGTTCACGCCGGCAATCGATCTCGCCCGCTCGGTCGACGAGATCACCGCACTGAAGGCGCAGGCTGCAGACGTTGGCCGCCCTGTCGGCGTCCTGACTTTTTCACACGTCGTCTGCCGCCCGACGGAGAAGGAGGCTCGAGACTATCTTCGTCATTTCGGGCAGGACAATGCTGACTGGGACGCCGTCGACAATCTGGTGCGCCTGCAGTTTGCGCATGCCCAGTCCTTCCCGCATGACCTTTTGGCACTGATCCGGGACCGGATGGCCGCAGGCCATGGCGGCTTCCCGCTCGTCGGAACACCAGAGCAGATCGCAGACGGCATCCTTTCGCTGCATAAGGCCGGCTTCCGGGGCACGACGCTCTCGTTCGTGGACTATCTGGTGGAGTTCCCGTACTTCCGCGACACGGTCCTGCCGATCCTGGCCTCAGAGGGCATTCGCCGTCCAGCCAAGGCATTCGATATTGCTGTCTAACCCTGGCGGGGCGCTCAAATCGTTTTCGGCACTGTCGCCGCAACGTCTCCAACCGCCGCGAACGGAACGCTCCAGCATCTGAACCGGCGCATGCTCTATTGCGGAAAACCAATTCCGGTTGAGCAGGCGCACACACCACGCATTCTGGGAGGATTGTCATGCTGCTTCAGGAAAGCCAGGGCGGGCTTCAACCGTCAACGGACATGTTCCGGGCCGCCATGCGCCATCTTCCCGGCAATGTCGCCGTTATCACTGTTGGAACGGGTAGCGAGCGCTCCGGCCTCGTCGTCACATCTGCCGTTTCGCTGGCCGCCGACCCGCCACTGGTCATGGCCTGCGTCAACCGGTCGTCTTCCAGCTGGCCGCTTTTTCGCCGGTTCGGCCATTTCGGCGTCAATTCGCTGGCGGGCCACCAGCAGGACATTGCCGAACGCTTCTCCGGCCGCCACGGCTGCAAGGGCTCTGAGCGTTACGCCAACGCCGAGTGGATCACGCTTTCGACCGGTGCCCCGTTGCTGGTCGATGCCACCGTTAGCCTTGATTGCACGTTGGAGGAAATGATCGACCGGGCGACGCACTCCATCATTATCGGCCAGGTGAATGCCATTCGCGTCACTGAAGGCCAGGATGCGTTGATCTACTGGCATGGTGGATATCGCAGGCTCGAGCGATAGGGACGAGCCCACCGCCTGCGGGATTCCATTGATTAACCCTTGACGCCTCGCTCTGCCTCTATATATTTTAAACTTCAAATAACTTGATCGCCGGCACATGCGCGGCGTGACCGGGAAGGAATGAAGATGCGCATCGTCTGTATCGGAGGAGGTCCAGCGGGGCTCTATTTCGGCCTTTTGATGAAGAAGCTTCACCCTGAGCACTCCATTCGTGTCGTCGAGCGCAACCGGCCCTACGATACCTTCGGCTGGGGGGTCGTGTTCTCGGATGCCACCATGGCCGCGATGCAGGAATGGGACCCGGAAAGTGCCGCTGAGATCCAGGATGCGTTCAATCACTGGGACGACATCGAGGTCTGGTTCAAGGGCACCCGCCAGCGCACGTCCGGCCACGGCTTCGTCGGTATCGGTCGCAAGAAGCTGCTCAACGTCCTCCAGAAGCGCTGCGAGGAACTCGGCGTCGAGCTGATCTTCGAAACCGACGTGACCTCCGATCTCGACTTCCCCGACGCCGACCTGGTGATCGGATCGGACGGGTTGAATTCAAAGATCCGCAACCACTATCCCGAGGTGTTCCAACCCGACATGATCACCCGGCCGAACCGCTACATCTGGCTTGGCACCAACAAACTCTATGACGCCTTCACTTTCGACTTCCGCAAGACGGACCACGGCTGGTTCCAGGCGCACATCTACAAGTTCGATGACCAGACCTCGACCTTCATCATCGAGACGACCGAGGAGGCCTACCTGGCCCACGGTCTCGACAAGATGGATCAGGACGGCTCGATCGCGTTTTGCGAAAACCTGTTCCGCGAGGTGCTCGACGGCGCACCGCTGATGACCAACTCACGCCATCTGCGTGGTTCTGCCTGGCTGAACTTCAATCGCCTGATCTGCGGCAAGTGGAGTCATTTCAATGGCAACTCGCATGTCGTGCTGATGGGCGACGCGGCTCATACCGCACATTTCGCCATCGGCTCCGGCACGAAGCTCGCAATCGACGATGCGATCGAGCTGACAAGGCAGTTCCAGATGCACGGACACGGCAGGGAAGCGATCCCGGCCGTCCTCGAAACCTACGAGGAGATTCGCCGTGTCGACGTCGCGCGCATCCAGAATGCGGCGCGCAACGCCATGGAATGGTTCGAGGTCGTGGGTCGCCGCTACGCCGATAGGCTTGAGCCGCAGCAGTTCATGTATTCCATGCTGACCCGCTCTCAACGCATCAGCCATGAGAACCTGCGCCTGCGCGACAAGACCTGGCTCGAAGGCTACGAGCGCTGGTTTGCGAAGAAATCAGGCGTCGCTGTCGGAAACGACAGGTGCCTGCCACCGATGTTCACGCCCTATCAACTGCGCGGAACCACGCTCATCAATCGCATCGTGGTTTCGCCGATGGCCATGTATTCGGCACAGGATGGATTGCTGAACGATTTTCATATCGTCCACCTTGGCTCGCGTGCGCTCGGCGGTGCCGGACTGGTGTTTGCGGAAATGACCTGTGTCTCGCCCGACGCCCGCATCACGCCTGGTTGCCTCGGGCTCTGGAACGAGGAGCAAGCCGCGCAATGGCGCCGGCTGGTCGATTTCGTTCACACCAACAGCGCCGCCAAGATGGGAATCCAGATCGGCCACGCCGGCCGCAAGGGTTCGACCAGGCTCGCCTGGGACGGCATCGACCAACCCGTCAGCGAAGGCGGCTGGCCGCTGATCTCGGCCTCCGCCGTGCCCTATCTCAAGAACAGCCAGGTCCCGAAGGCGATGGATCGCGCCGACATGGACCGCGTCAAGGCAGACCATGTCCGTGCGGCGGAACTTGCGGTTACGACCGGCGTCGACTGGCTCGAACTGCACTGCGCCCACGGCTACCTGTTATCCAGCTTCCTCTCGCCGGTCACCAACCTGCGCGATGACGAGTATGGCGGCAGCCACGAAAATCGCGCCCGCTACCCGCTCGAGATCTTCCGGGCAATGCGCGCCGCCTGGCCCGAGGACAAGCCGATGTCCGTGCGACTGTCCTGCCATGACTGGATGGACGGCGGGAACACGCCCGAGGATGCGGCAATCTTCGCGCAGATGTTCAAGGATGCCGGCGCTGACCTCATCGATTGCTCCTCGGGTCAGGTGTCAAAAAACGAGCAGCCGGTCTACGGCCGCCTCTTCCAGACCCCGTTCTCCGACAAGATCCGCAACGAGGTCGGCATTCCGACAATCGCCGTCGGCGCGATCTCGGAGGCCGATCACGCCAACTCCATCATTGCGGCCGGTCGCGCCGATCTATGCGCCGTTGCCCGTCCGCACCTTGCCGACCCTGCCTGGTCATTGCATGAAGCAGCCAAGATCGGTCTGACCTCGATAGCGTGGCCGAAGCAATATCAGGCCGGCAAATATCAGTACGAGGCCAACCTCGCCCGCGCCGCCACGGCGGCGCCGGCCAAATAGGCGCGTCATGATGACCACGTCAGGCAAACTCTCAGGCCGCCACGCCCTCGTCACCGGCGCCGGGTCCGGTATCGGAGCGGCGATCGCCCGTGCCCTTGTTTCGGACGGGGCGCATGTGACGCTCGCCGGCAGAAGGCGCGAGCCGCTGCAGGCTCTCGCCGATGAAATCGGAACCGAAGGTGTTCATGTCGTCGATGGGTTCGATGTGACAAATGCGGCAGCAATCGCCAGGGGACTGGGGAGCGCCCGCAAGGCATTCGGCCCGGTAGACATTCTCGTCAACAATGCCGGCCAGGCCCCGAGCGCCGCCTTCGAAAAGACCAGCCTCGACATGTGGAATGAGGTGCTCGCCGTCGATCTGACCGGCGTCTTCCTCGTGACCCAGGCGGTGCTGCCCGACCTCAAGGCACGGGGAGACGGGGCACGCATCATCAATATCGCCTCGACCGCGGGGCTGACCGGGTATGGATACGTCTCCGCTTATGTCGCGGCCAAGCATGGCGTCGTTGGCCTGACCCGGTCACTGGCGCTGGAACTCGCAAAGACGGGGATAACCGTCAATGCAGTCTGCCCGGGCTTTACCGACACACCGATCATCGCGCGATCGATCGAAATGATCATCGAAAAAACCGGGCGCAGCGCCGAACAGGCGCTCGCCGAATTCACGAAATCCAATCCGCAAGGCCGGCTCGTAAAGCCCGAAGAGGTCGCGGACGCAGTGCTGTGGCTTGCGGCCCCCGGCAGCGCATCGATCAACGGACAGGCCATCGCAGTGGCTGGTGGGGAGGTTTTGGCGGGATGAGCGACAACGACATGACCATGCAGGGACACCTGCGCTCCTTCAGGGACCTTCAACCCCGGCATTTCCTCTGGGACGTCAGCGAGGACGGACGCGTTGCGACGATCACGCTCAACCGGCCGGATCGGAAGAACCCGTTGACCTTCGACAGCTATGCCGAGTTGCGCGACCTGTTTCGCGATCTCGCCTATGCATCGGACGTGCGGGCGATCGTGCTATCGGGAGCTGGCGGCAATTTCTCGTCTGGCGGTGACGTGTTCGAGATCATCGAGCCGTTGACGCGCATGGCAATGCCCGAGCTCCTTGCGTTTACGCGCATGACGGGTGATCTTGTCAAGGCGATGCGCAAATGCCCACAGCCGATCGTCGCCGCTGTCGACGGCATCTGTGCAGGCGCTGGCGCAATTCTCGCCATGGCGTCCGATCTCAGGCTGGCGACTCCTGAAGCAAAGACTGCCTTCCTCTTTACCCGCGTCGGGCTTGCGGGGGCAGACATGGGCGCATGCGGGATCCTCCCCCGCATCATCGGCCAGGGCCGCGCCGCCGAATTGCTTTACACCGGGCGTTCCATGTCCGCCGCCGAAGGCAATGCCTGGGGCTTCTACAATGCCCTTCATCCAAGCAGCGATCTCTCCGCCGAGGCACACAAGCTAGCAGCCTCGCTGGCCGACGGACCGTGGTTCGCACATGGCATGACCAAAACCATGTTGAACCAGGAATGGGCGATGGGCATCGACGAGATGGTCGAATCCGAAGCGCAGGCACAGGCCATCTGCATGGCGACACAGGATTTTCGCCGCGCCTTTGAAGCCTTTGCCGCCAAGCGCAAGCCAACCTTCGAGGGAAACTAGACTATGACCATTCCCGCGACATTGACTGGTCCATCCTGGGATCATCTCGACTGGCCGTTCTTCGACAGCAGCCATCGCGAATTCGCAACCCGGCTGGACGCATTCGCCAAGTCCGATGCGATGACGATGATCGACCACACCGATGTCGATGCCGCATGTCGCAGGCTCGTCCGGGCGTTGGGCGACGCGGGAATTTTGAAGGTGGCAACGGGCGCTTCCGAAACCGACCCGCTGATTGATTCACGCCTGGTCTGCCTGGCGCGCGAAACCCTTGCCTGGCATGACGGATTGGCGGACTTCGCCTTCGCGATGCAGGGGCTCGGGACCGGAGCGATCGGCCTCAGCGGTTCGGCCGCCCTTCGCGCCGCCGTCATGCCGAAAGTGCGCAGCGGCGAATGGCTGGCCGCCTTTGCGCTGTCTGAAAAGGACGCCGGATCAGATGTTGCCGCCATGGCCTGTGCGGCGCGCGCCGACGGCGACCACTACATTCTCGATGGTGAAAAGACATGGATCTCCAACGGTGGCATCGCCGATGTCTATACCGTCTTCGCCCGCACCGGCGAGGCGCCGGGTACGCGCGGCATTTCAGCCTTCGTCGTCCTCGCCGATGACCCCGGCTTCTCGATCGCCGAGCGCATCGATGTCATTGCCCCGCACCCGCTCGCAACAATCCGCTTCGAGAGCTGCCGTATCCCCGCATCGCGGCGGCTCGGCGGTCCGGGCGAAGGTTTCAAGATCGCCATGCGCACTCTTGATATCTTCCGGGCTTCGGTCGCCGCCGCCGCCATGGGCTTTGCCCGGCGCGCCCTTGACGAAGCGCTTTCGCATGCGAGAGAGCGGCAGATGTTCGGAGCAAAGCTGGCCGATCTCCAGCTGACCCAGGCAGCCCTCGGCGACATGGCAACGGGGATCGACGCCGCGACGTTGCTGACCTACAGGGCTGCGTGGCGACGCGATGTGCAGAAGCTGTCGACGACGCGGGAAGCCGCAATGGCGAAGATGACGGCGACGGAAACGGCGCAGACCGTCATCGATCGCGCAGTTCAGCTGTTCGGCGGTCGCGGTGTCCGGACCGGCGAAATTACCGAAAAACTCTATCGGGAGATCCGCGCGCTACGCATCTACGAAGGCGCAACTGAGGTGCAGAAGCTCATAATCGCGCGCGAACTCCTGAAGACCAAATGATGAGAGACATAATGCTACATACACGCGAGATCTTCGACTGGGCCGATCCTTTCCGGCTGGTGGAGCAGCTGACGGACGAGGAGCGCATGGTGCAGGAGACTGCACACGCCTATGCGCAGGAGAAGCTCTTGCCGCGCGTGCTCGA
>NZ_JANTYT010000026.1:0-66554 GCF_024808825.1 Rhizobium sp. BK661
GTCGACACGTCGCCAATGTCCTTGGCGCCACCCTCGCTGAACTTCGCCGGAAGCGGCATCTCCGGAGGAACATGGTCCGGGCCGCTCACACAGCCTGACAGAACAGACAGTGCGGCAAGGATTGCATATCGGCGCATAGGGTCTCCAATGGGATGCTCGGCGATTCTCTAACAAACTATTACGTCGTATGGTTAATTTTTCACTTCCTCAATAGGCTTTTTCACGGCTGTCCAACGGGAGAGCGTCATGACGGGGGAAGGAGGCGATCGATACCCAAAAGGGTCTGCTAGTCACATCATTGCCCCCAAATAATATCATTGTATTCTAATCGATAGGATGTTATCTAATTCCATGACAACGAATCTGAAGCGAACCTGGGCCGAATTCGCACCCTTGCTTATGATCTGCGGGCGCGGGTGGCGTCGGGCTTTGAACGCCGTCCTGACCGATCACAACCTGTCCGACGCCAGCGCTGCGCCGTTGATCGCGCTGCTTCGGCATGGCGACCGGATACCGCAGGGTGTTCTGGCTGAACGGGTCGGTGTGGAAGGGCCGACCCTCGTGCGGGTTCTCGACAGTTTGGAAAATGACGGCTTGATCTGCAGGGTTCCCGATGAGGCGGACCGCCGTATCAAGCTGGTGCAACTCACCGGAGGAGGCACAGCGGTCGCCGAGCGCGCCGAAAGCTGTGCGGCGGAGCTGCGAGCACAGATCCTAGGCGACCTTGATCCTCAACAGGTCGAGGCCGCCTTGGAGGTCCTGCGCGCCATCGCGGCGAAAACCGCGGTCCTATCCGGAACACAGGAAAATGACGAGTAGCAAGAACGCGACCGATCCCAGCCTGGGAGACGTCGTCTTTTCCCTCAAGACCTTCACAGCCGCGATGCTGGCGCTTGGTATTGCGCTTTGCTTCGACCTGCAGAATCCCTATTGGGCGGTCGGTACGGTTTACATCGTGGCTCATCCGCTATCGGGTGCGAGCACATCGAAGGCGCTCTACCGCCTGATCGGCACGGCGCTTGGCGGCGGGGTTACGGTGATCCTGATCCCCAACCTCGTCAATTCGCCGGAGATGCTGACGCTTGCGATCGCCCTGTGGATGGCTTTTTGCCTTGGCGTCAGTCTGCTCCACCGAACACCACGCAGCTACAGTTTCATGCTGGCGGGATATACGACCGCTCTGACCGGCTTCCCGATCGTCGCAAACCCGGATACGGCCTTTACCTACGCAACTGCCCGTGTCGTGGAAATCGCGCTCGGCATCATCTGCGCGGCGGTTGTGAATCGCATCCTCTTTCCGCGACACGCCGGGCCGGTTCTGGCTGGACGTATCAATGCCTGGCTGCGCGACGGCGCTGACCTGGCCATCGGCACGCTGAAGGGCAGGGGCCGCGATCCCGCGCTGCTGGCCGCAGCCCGTCGGCTCGCTGCCGATGCGGTCGATCTCCATAGCTTCACCACCCATGTCGCCTATGACACCTCGGCGCTGCGTGACATCGTCGGTCGCACCCGGATATTGCAGCAGCGCATGGTTGCGATGCTGCCGATCGTTTCGGGTCTGGCAGACGTGCTGCATGCGCTCGAGAGGGCAACAGCGGGTAAATTCACGCCGGCCATCACGACGTTGATAGGCGAAGTCACGGCATTGCTCGAGAGTGGCAAACCGCTTGCCGAGGACAAACGACAGCAACTCCTTGTGCTGATGACCAGGGCGGAGGAGGAGGGACGCGCGCAACAGGAGTGGAACGGGCTGCTTGCCCATAACTTCACCGCACGCATCCGGGATCTCGTGCAGATATGGGGCGACTGTCTCAGCCTCCGGCAAGACATTGAATCCGGATCGCATCATGACCTTCGTTGGCGCCGGTTCGGCACGTCCTTCGACCGGGCTCCGATCCACAAGGATTATGGCATGGCCATTCATTCCGGCCTTTCGGTTATGCTGGCGACGTTCATCGCGACAGCCTTCTGGATCTATACAGGTTGGCCTCAGGGTAGCGCGGCTGCGATGATGGCCGGCGTGCTCTGCTGCATCTTCTCGTCGATGGACGATCCGGCGCCGATGATGATCAAGTTCGTGAATGTCGCCATTGTGACCGTCATTGCAGCTTTCGTCTTCGAGTATGGCCTGATGCCACTGATTCACAGCTACGTCGAACTCGCCGCCGCGCTCGGGTTGATGCTTGTGCCGGCCGGGTTGCTGATGACGAAGCCATCACTTGCGCTCTATGGCATGGGTTTCTGCGTGAACCTGCCGAACATGCTGACGCTGCAGGACCGCCTGAACCTCGATCTCGCGTCATTCGTAAATTCGAATGCGGCGATGATCATCGGCATGGTGATTGCCTGCGGAACGACAGTCCTCGTTCGCTCGGTCGGTGCTGAGTGGACCGCTTACCGTGTGCTGAGGTCGGGCTGGACGGATATCGTTGCTGCAGCGCGCCGACCCGAAGAGATCGACTTCACGAAGTTGCTCTACCGCATGGTAGACCGGCTTGGTCTGGTTGCGCCACGTCTGGCGATGATTCCGGCCGAGTCCGCAGTCGCACAGACCGATATCATGCGTGACCTGCGCAACGGTCTCAACACGCTGGATCTCCAGCGCCACAAGCAATTGGTATCGCGGGACAAACGCGAGCCGATCGAGAAGGTGCTCTCCGGTATCGCGGCCTACTACCAGCAGAAGCAGAAGAGCCGGGATGCGCAGCCAGACGAAAATCTGCTCACGATCCTGGATCAGGCGCTGGCGGCACTGGTCGAGGCCGGCAAGTCTTCGGCGATTGAGGGCGCACGCCGATCTATGACGGCGCTCAGATACACCCTTTACCCTGACGCAGCCTCCCTCCCTGTCGTCGCGGGCGCGGGAACTGCAAAGGAACATGCCGCATGAGGCCTGATATCGATATTTACGGGGTCTTCTTCCCGACGTTGGGCGCGATCGCTTTCGCAGCCTACCTCCTCAATTCCGTCCTGCGGCGGGTGCTGGCCTCCGTCGGTTTCTACCGGTTGGTTTGGCATCGGCCGCTTTTCGACACGGCCATGTATTTCTGCCTGCTTGGCGCCATCGCGCTGTCTCTGAACAAGGTGTCATTATGAAATCGCTTCTCGCTCATTCCGGTCGCTTCCTGCTCACCGGCGTCATGGTTGCCCTGGCGGGAGTGCTCGGCTGGCATCTCTGGGACTACTATATGGACGAGCCCTGGACTCGGGACGGTAAAATTCGTGCGGACGTCGTGCGGCTTGCCGCCGATGTTTCCGGGATCGTCAGCGAAGTGGACGCAAAGGACAATCAGGCCGTTCGGAAAGGTGACGTGATCTTCCGCATCGACCAGGCGCGTTTTGCGCTCGCGCTGCGTCAGGCCGAAGCGCAGATGGAAAGCAGCAAGGCTGCACTCGATATGGCAAGAAGCGATCTCGAGCTCTATCGCAAATTGGGTGAGAGTTGGGTAACGCGGCAGAAGATCCAGCAAGCCGAGACAACCGTCCAGCAGGACGAGGCCGCCTACAGCCAGGCGGTGATCAGCCGCGACACTGCACAGCTCAATCTCGACCGCTCCGTGGTGAGGGCGCCCGTCAATGGCGTGCTGACCAACTTCTCGATGAAACCTGGGAATTATGTGACGGCGGGCACTGCGGTTACGGCGCTGATCGACAGTGATTCCTATTACGTTGCCGGCTATTTCGAGGAGAACAAGCTGGACCGCATCCAGGTTGGCGACGCCGCACTTGTTTATCTGATGGGCAGCAAGACACCTCTCAAGGGACACGTCGATGGGGTGGCGGGCGGCATCGAGGATCGGGAGCGAAGCGATACCAGCGCCCAGCTCGCCAACGTCACTCCGACTTTCACATGGGTTCGGCTTGCGCAGCGCGTTCCCGTTCGCGTGGCGCTCGATACCCTGCCTGATGACACAGCCCTGGTTGCCGGCCGCACGGCAAGCGTCACCATCGTCAATTGATTGGGGCGGCTGAAGAGCCGCCTTCGAATACCGCAAGTTCACCGGTCTGGGCGCCCCAACGATGCCGGGAACGAAGCCGTTCGGCTCGAGAAAAACAAATGGTCGCCCGGTTCCAGGAGACAGCCGTGGACGATCGCCACGTCATAGAAATCACCACCTGGCTGATGCAGAGCGGACTTAAAGGCATGCCGGAAGCAGACCTGCTCGCCGGCTTTTGCGAACGGTGTCGCGCGAATGGGCTCCCGATCGAGCGTTCCGTCGCCGTCATGGACGCGCTTCATCCTATCTATGAGCGGAGAGCGTTCCGCTGGGACAGCAGGGAGCCGGTCGAACGCGTGTCGGAGTATGGTTTTTCCGGTCCCGGCGCGGTGGCTGACAATTGGCTTCGCTCGGCCTTCCATCACTTGGAAACGACGGGGTCGGGAGAGATCCGCAGCAGGCTGACCAAGGAAGATCCGGCCGACTTCTATCTGCTTGACGATCTGAAGGCGGCGGGCTTCACCGACTTTATCGCCATGGCGCATCGGTTCGGCGATGGCGGGGCAATCGGTGACATCGACTGCTTTTTCTCGCACTTCGCCACCCGATCAAAGGAAGGTTTCGCGGATGGTGACATTGCCGTGTTGCGGGATCTACTTCCCTGTTTGGCGTTGGCCGTCAAATGCGTGACGGTCAGCGGCGTGGCCGGCACGATCGCCAAGGTCTATCTCGGACAGGATGCCGCAAACCACGTCCTTCACGGCAAGATCACCCGCGGTCAAAGTGACCGCATCTCGGCGGCCCTCTGGTTTTCGGACCTCGCCAATTTCACGCACATCTCGGACACCGTAGATCCGGAAGAAATCATTCCGATGCTCAACGACTACGCCGATGCTGTGATCTCGTCGGTCCAAGAGGCTGGAGGCGAGGTGCTCAAGCTGATGGGCGACGGCACGCTGGCGATCTTCAAGGGCAGGCGACCGAGCGAGGCCTGTTCCGCGGCGCTGACCGCCCGGTCGCTGCTCGACAGGCGCCTGCTCGATCTCAATGCGCAACGTCGCATCGAGGGCAGGCCGGTGACCGACGTCTATCTCGGACTTCATCTTGGCGAGGTCTTTTACGGCAACATCGGCAGCGAGGATCGACTCGACTTCACAGTTATCGGACCTGCGGTAAACGAGGTCAGCCGCATCGTTTCCCTCTGTCGGGCACTGCAGCGGCGGCTTCTGATGTCGGCGAGTTTTGCCGCGATCGTTCCCCCGTCGCAGATCGACAATCTGCATTCGATCGGTCTGCATGTGCTTCGGGGCGTCAACCGTGCCCAGGAGCTGTTTACGATGATACCGGCTGCTTGAACGCGCTTGCCGCCGCCCAAGCAGGCCCAATTCGCAACGTAAATGCCAAGGTAACAAAGCCCAACGGCAGCCGTTAGCGCAGTCTGTTACCGTTACGTACTTCCGCCGTGCCGCCAGCTCGCTAAGATCGCTCAAACAAAGCCGACTGAGGCCGGGGTGGTCTTCATGGGCAAGGAAAACGACGAGGTAAGAACACCTTCCGATGCCGAGCGGCGAGGGCTACGTCGCTTGATGCTGAAGCTGCCCGCTGTCCGCGGACGACTTCAAACGATCGGAGAGAAATCCGAGCCGCTTCGCAGCCTCTGCGAAGCATATGAGGACGCAAGTTCCACGCTCGACCGGTTGAGAAGCGTTGCGGGAGGCGCAGACAGCGCGATGGTCCATGAATATGAGATCGTCTGTGCCGAGATCGAAGCCGACGTAATCAAGTACTGTCTCGAGCGCGGAGGCGGCGTCCCGGAATAGGATTGACACGCGCCTGCACTGATCCCGTTTCGGTTTTGTTAGCATTTCATATTGCAACCCCTTGTTTTCTGCTCAATAACCCCATTTGTTCTACTTGGCATTGAGCGTTGCGTAGCAGGGGCGGCAATGATGAAGGCTGAAGAACAGGAAGGCTGGGCTCACGAAGTTTCGCGCCCAGAGGCCCGTGCAGAGCTCGAGCGTCTGCTCGCCGACGAGCGGTTCAGAGCCACCGAAAGAAGCCGGAGCATTCTCAGATATATCACGGACCAGCAATTCGCCGGTTGTGCCGATGGTGTGAAAGCCTATTCCATCGCCATTGATGTCTTAGGTCGGCAAAGCAATTTCGATCCATCGCTCGACCCCATTGTCCGCATTGAGCTTAGCCGATTGCGGTCGTCGCTTAGCCAGTACTACGAAGCTTTTGCGGAAGAAGGCCGGGTTGCGGTTCAACTCCCGCGAGGGCGCTATATTGCGATTTTTACGCGGTCTTCGAGTGGCCTTCCACCGGTCGATGACGGAGAACATTCCGTCCCCACCGGCGGAGAGTCCCTGGCTTCCGTCGCTGACCAGAATCCGTTGAAGGTAGTGCCGGATGTCCCAGCGAGGTCCGTTCCGACCTGGCTGCTTGTAGCCACTTCAGCCCTGCTGATTGTCGCGGCCATGGCCGCTGGTGTTGCTGTCTATGCATCCCGCCCAATCACGACAGCCAAGCCTACGGTCGCAGTCACGCTAACCGCAGTCGATGAAGGTTTGCGCGAAGAGGCTTCCGTGACCCGCGACATGCTGCTGACTGCCCTGACGCAATTCCAGACGTTGACGGTTTCGCAGGCCCAGCAAAATGAAAGGCCGCTGGCCTCAGTGCTCCGTCCGGCGAAGTCGAACGCTTACGCAATCGACATGAAATATTATGGTGATGGCGACGACCGCACCATCTGGTGGCAGATTGTAGACACCGCGACTGGCGACCTCCTCAAATCCGGGCTTGAAAGGGTTGATACGAGCGGAAGGACCCCCGCGGCGGTTCGGGACGAACTGGTTGCACAACTCGCACGCCGCTTTGCGGCGACGCGAGGGGTCATCAACAACATCGAAGCACACGATGCTGCCGAGGATTCGCTTGGCAACGCATGCGTCCTGCGAGCAGAGTATGAGCCGGACGACGGCCGAGCATCGGGTACACGGACGATCAACTGCCTGGAGCGAACAATCGCCGCAAACCGCTATGATGCGGACGCCACGGCAGCGCTTGCGACGCGGCTGGCGGGTCAGGTGGAGGAGAGCACGACGGCACGAGCGCTCGAGCTTGCCAATCGGGCCGTCCACTTGGCGCCGCTCTCCGACCGGGCATATATCGCTCTGATGCTGGCGCAATTCTACGGCGGCAGGATTGACGCTGCGCTCGCTGCGGGCAATCGCGCGCTGGCGCTCAGCCCCAACAATCCCGATGTGGCGGCAAAGCTTGGCCTCGTCCTGTTTTCGTCAGGCTATTTCGATGCGGGTGTTTCCCTTGCGCGAGACGCCGAAAGGTCTGTCGATGTCGTTCCGCGCGACGCGGTTCTGGTGCTCGCCCTCGACGCTTACCGGCAAAAGGATTGGTCGGAGGCCACGCTGCTTGCAGACCAGGTAAGCGATACCACATTCTTGATCAAAGCCTTGCGGGTGGCGGCACTTGGCCAAATGGGATCGGATGAAGCGGGGCCAGGCCTTGCGGAACTGAGGAAGCTCGCGCCAGAGTTTGAAACGACCTTCCGCGAACAAACGACACAGCAGCGCTACCAGCCCGCACTATCCGCCTCCATCGAAGATGGACTCGTCAAGGCAGGCGCTCGCTTCAAGACCGAGGGCTTGGCGACTGCCTTTTAGTAGTCGGGTTTAGTCGGCCTCACTAACCACGACGTAGGTGCGATTGCGATATTCTATCCGGTCAGCGTCCCTGCGCCGTTGGACGCGGCTACCAAGGTCGAGGCCGTTTGCGCTGTCAGCCGCCATTCAATGCTGACCTGATCACCTTAGAATAGTCGCTCGACGTTGGCGCCGCCTGCGCCCGGCTGCTGATCTCGGCTTGCTTCCTGACTTCGTCGAGCGGCAGGCCGTTTGGGATCAGGTGGTGGTCGTAGAGATAGTCCGGCAGGTAACCGGATACTATGATGCGCCAGTCGAGAGGGATGCCGGGATCGATCAGCCGGGCGAGCTTGAAGACGATCGTCGTGCAGTTTGCCGTGATCGTCTGATAAAATTCGGGCTGTGCCGCCAACGCATTACCCTTATCGAGAAAGGACAGAAACAGGGCGCGGGCGACCTGCGGAGAGAGCCGGAGTGGATAAAGCGACACCGTTTCCCGGCGGACGTTGGTTCGCAGGCGAACGATGTCGCTCTCTTCAGCCGCAATCAGAACCAGTTCGAACTCCTTGAAGAAGCCGCCGATCTCCGAGAATGCTTCACCGCGTTCCTTTCGGATTTCGGCCGAAAATACGACGTGGCGACCGTCCGCAAAACCAAAGCTGACGAGGGTATGGGCGATCGCGGGGTTGCTCCAGACGGAATTCAGGAGGTCTACCGATTGGAGCGAGGAGAGGTCGTACTGCTCGGTCTGCCAAACCGGATCGAAGTCTTCTGCCGTCCTCCATTGAAAGTTCCGCACGTTGTGCAGCGTGATCTGATCGCCTGAGACGGTTGCGGTGATGCCATGGGCGACATCGGCGGCCCAACCCCTGTCGTTGCTAGGCTCGATGCTTTTCCACCAAAAGGAAACGGCGAGCATCGTGGCCAGCAGCAGCACGCTGGCGAGCATCGGCCGCCGCCTGACAGCCAGGATGGCGATCAGGCCAACGAGGGAGCCGGCGGCAATGATCGGCCATTTCCATCCGGATGGCGCCTGATAGTGGGCGGCGAGAGCAAACCACCCGATAAAGGCGATGACCACCAGCCGAAAAACGAGGCGGGTGGTGAGCGCCAGAACCTGCCATTTCGAGGAGGGAGCCTCGGTGGAGGTGATTGCCATTTTTCGCCCCTCGCGATGCGTCAGCTCACCATGGAAGCGGGCAATATCGCTCAGGCTCGCAGCAACCGCAAACGATCGGAGGAACCCGGCGCGTTTTGCGATCGGCGCGCTGGGCATTTAGATCATGTGGATGCAGCTGCGCCCGAGGTGTCCGAGAGGGCCTTGCGCAACCGCTCCTCCTGTTCCGGCGCCAGCGACGTTTTCAGGACGCGGCCGCGCAGCCCGTGGAGTTCGGCGAGAACCTTCTCCGGCTGCGCCTTGCGGACGAGGACAAAAAGAGCGGAAGAGGAGTTCGGTATGGTTGCGGCAAGAGACTTGATGAACTCGTCATCGATGCCATAGTCGGCGAGCGAGCCGGAAATCGCGCCGGTGCCGGCTCCAACAAGTCCGCCGATGGCAAAGCCGGCGAGCGGGTTGAGGAATAGCAAGCCGACCAGGCCGCCCCAAAGGGAGCCGGACAGCAGGCCGGAAGTGGCGCCGACTGCCGTCAGGTTGAGGCTCTGCTTGAGATGGACCTTGCCGGCCTCGTCGCGAACCACCACGACTGCATCCTCGAGGTCGACGAGGTATTCCTTCTTCAGGTTGTTCAATTTCAGCAGCACCTTGTCTGCTTCATCCATGGCATCAAAGCCGATAACGATGAGTTCTGACATTGTCCGTTCCTTTCGTTTTTAACAGCGAGGATATGGAGCATGACGGCTGGCGGACGTATGCCGCCCGGGCTATTGATCGAATGCGTAGATCTTCTTCCAGTCGGCTTTCATGTCGACGAGCAGCCAGTTGCGGGCGGCCGCCTCATCTAGCGCCTTGTCTAGCTTCCCGAACTCCGATTTGCGATCATAGGCGTATTCCCGATCTGCATCGGTATGATGAACGATCATCGCGAAGTGCGGTCCCTTGCCGGCCGTGACCCAACGCAGCATCTCGTAGTCGCCATCGGAATTGCCGGCTGCAAAGATCGGGAGTCTACCGATGAACTTGTTGATGCCCACCGGCTTGCCGGGGCCATCGTCGACGAAATCGACCTTTGGGAGCCGGTTCAGAACAGGCGTATCGCCGACCAGCGCATATTGCGTCGTAATCGTGCTGCCGACGACCTGTTCGGGCGGGATTCCATACGCCTTCTCGGTAATGGGGCGCATGAATTCAACACCGCCGCCGGAGACGATGAAGGTCTTGAAGCCATTGGCGCGCAGGTAGTCCAGAAGCTCGCGCATCGGCAGGAATGTCATCTCGTTATAGGGTTTGCCCGTCTTCGGGTGTCTCGCCGTAGCGAACCAGTCGACGACGATTTTGCGGAATTCGTCAGTCGTCATGCCGGCATGGGTGTCCATCGCAAGTTCGACGATGCCCCGTTCACCGCTCTTGGCCATGCCCTTGAGGTCGCCGGAAAGGATCGACTTGAAGGGTTCCTTCTCTTTCCATTCGGGATGCTCGGGAGCAAGTGCCTTGACCCGATCCAAAATGAAGCCCAGCTGGAAATAGAATGGCTGCTCCGTCCAGAGCGTTCCGTCGTTGTCGAAGACGGCGATGCGGTCCTCGGGCGCCACGTAATCGGCGTTGCCCTCCGTCGTCACTTTCTTGACGAAGTCGACAATTTCCTGCTTCGATTTGCCATCGTTCCAGGACGGGAGTTCCTGTGCGAGTGCGCTGACAGGGAGCAACAGGAAAAGCAAGAGGAAGCGCACAGACCGAGACATGAGATGCTCCTGATCAGGTTGCTACGCGCTTGATGCAGCGAAAGCCGACATGGCTGGTCGAGGTATCTTCCGGCTCGGCGTGACGTGCCGCCGGTCGATAGCGGCGGCAATAATTCGGGGCGCAAAGATGTGAGCCGCCCTTCAGTACGCGCCTCGGAATAAGAATATTCGGCTGGTTGGGATCGTAGCTGGCCTCTCTTGCGCCGCCGCGAGGGTTCTCAGGAATGCAGCAGGCTTTCGCAGCCGGCTCCGGATGACGTGTTGACCAGTAGTCCGTCGTCCACTCCCAGACATTGCCGATCATGTCATAGGCTCCGTAGCCATTTGGCGGAAAGGTGCGTACGGCTGTCGTTCGGTCCTTGCCGGCGGGCTTCGTGCTATGTGTCGGGAACGTGCCTTGCCAAGTGTTGGCCATGGCAACGCCATCAGGCATCAGCTCGTCTCCCCAGGCAAACTCTGTGTCTTCAAGCCCGCCACGCGCCGCCAGTTCCCACTCCGCTTCCGTCGGCAGATCCATGCCGGCCCATTCCGAATAAGCTTTCGCATCGGCATAGGCGACATGGACGACTGGATGGTCGAGCTTGCCGCGAAGATCGCTTAAGCCGCCATAGGGCCGCCGCCAGTTGGCTCCGAACTTGAACTTCCACCATTGCGAGATGTCGCTGCCGGTCACGGATTTGGGCTGTGTGAAGACCAGTGACCCGGCTCGCAGCATGTTCGGTAGGGCACCTGGGTAGTCCTTGGGGTCGGGCGCTTTCTCGGCCACCGTAATGTGGCCAGTCGCTTTCACAAATTCCTGGAACTTGCGGTTTGTGACCGGCGTCGCCTCGATCCAAAAGCCGTCCACAGTAACAGGATGGGCCGGCGCCTCTTCCGGATAGTGATCGTTAGAACCCATGACGAAAGTCCGGCCGGGTATCCATACGAGGTCGCCCTGGTCGTCGCCCTGACGTTGCGCCCGATGCCCCGTGTCAAATGCCAATGCCATCTTCGCCTCCGAGCGCTTGTCTTGAGTATCGCCGCGCTTTGCTTTCCCGGTAAGTACGTTACGGTAACACGCCTTCCGTGAAACGTTACATTTTCCGGAAATCTGATCCTTCAGCCTATGGGTTCAACTCGGGCAGGGGATGGCCACGCGCAGGGCGCTGTGGTTGCTGCCGCGGCAGCCTGTTTCGAGTAATCGCCGCTGCAAGCGCGGCCCGATCAAGCGTCTCGTTATGCGAACCAGGCGCGTATAACAGCCGGTCGAGTTGTTGGAGCTGCCGCGAGAGATCGTCGTCCCCGCGGGCTGCTGTCCATGCAGAACCTGTTCGATAGCCGATAGCTCGGCACCAACCGTCAAAAGAGGCGTAGATGTCCTGTGGGGCTCCGTTCTTGACGGCATGAATGAGCCGGCGGAAAAGCTGCGGTTCGGAACTGGCCCGTATCCGCTGCTGCCGCGCGAACCACTGCTGCACCGGTGGGAACCAATGGCGGACACAGATGAAGACGGCGCCTAGTGCGATGAGTGACAAGACGGTGACGGCGATCGCGCGCATCGAACGCTGCTGCACGGGCGCTGCGGGATCGCTTGATTGAACTTGCGGTGCAATGCCCTCGGTCGTCGGGGGTGCGTCGGCCACGGTCAGGGCAACGGCAGGCAGCGAAGCAGTTTTGCTCGACTTGGCCTCGGTGTCGAACCAACCGAGGCTGATTGGCGGGATCTGAAAGGATCCCGGCGCTTCGGCAACGTAGGTGACGCTCTCCGTTCGCGAGCTTCCCACAGCCCGGTCACGGGTGACGCCATCAGCCAGCTGCGGCGACTGCGTATAGGTTTGCAGACCCGGTGCCTGCGCGATCTCCAGCGGCGGGATCATCATGGCTTGGGTGTTCTCGGCAAAGATGACCACGGTTCGCACGATGGCCTCGCCTGCCTTCAGCTTGGCAGGATCGCGATCGAACGATTGGGTGATGGTCACACCGCGGGCGGCAAAAGGTAGCGTCGTGCCGTCGCTGCCGGTCGGAGACGCAGCTGTAAATTGCGTCGGCGGCAGTTGCGCTGTGCCGTGCACGAACTTGCCGTCATCGGAATAGCTGAATTCGATCGTTGCCGGAGGGAGGGCGAAGGTGCCGGCCACCTCGGGCACGATCGCATAATCGCGGCGGATGCCGGAATATTGCACGCCATCAATCGTTTCCGTGATGTTCTGAGCACGCTCGTCAGGCAGCGTCACGAGCGCGTTCGGAACGTCAAACAACGGAAACTGCGGCGGTGAGGTGAAGAAATTCGGTGCAAAGACGTCGACCGTGACCCGCACCTGCTGCCCCGGCACGATGCTGTCGCTGTCGTTGATCGTCACACGTGCAAAGGGCTCGGCGGCGAAGGCGGTGCATGCCGTCGAAGCAAAGATCAATGCAGCCCAGATGATCCTCACGGCTTCTTCTCCTGCACTTCGATCGCGAACTTTCGCGCCATCAAATCGGCGGGGCTCACCTGGAGATTTTTCATCCACATCTCGGAGGTCTGCTCGGCAACATCGACTTGTCCAGCCTTGCCCTTTTTTCCCTTGTCGTCGAACTTGACCTCGTCCGGCTTCTGGTTCGGATCTTGCTGCTGCTCTTGCTCTTCGTCCTTTTGGGTCGCCAGCAGGTTCTCGGCAATCGCCAGATTGGCCTTCGCCTCCGGCCACTCCTTTCGTTTGTCTAGCGCCTTCTTGTAGGCCGTGACCGCCTCTTCAAACTTCGAAAGAAACAACAGGGAGTTTCCCTGATTGTACCAGCTTTCGGCGCTGTCGACCGCGGCGAACGCATCGACGGCCTGTGCGAATTTACCGGCGCGATAGAGCGCTACGCCGCGCCACATCGGATCGTGAAAGCGAGTTGCCGCATCATCGTAGTTGCCACGCTCGAACGCGATCCTCCCTTGTTGATCAGGCGTCAACCACATGTCAGCGAAGCCTGCGGCGTGTGAAGAAGTCGGCATAAATACAAGTCTTGCCAAGATAAACGCCGTTCCGAGCCGGACGACCCATCCCCTCCGGAAGGTTAACGCGAAGAGCACCGCCGCCGGTGCAAGCAGCAGCCAGCCGGCATCCTTCCAACGGTCGCCTTGCGCCGATTTCTTCTGCGCGAAATTGGTTGCCACGCGCTGCGTTATCCAGCGGACGTCCGTGTCGTCATCGGTGATTGTGGCGACATCAACGCCGGTCAGCGCGTGCAAATTTTTAAGCGCGTCGATATCGAGCTTGGCAAAAACGCGGCTGCCTCCGGTGCCGGTGAGAAAGCCTCCGTCCGCTGTCTTGACAGGACCGCCTTCGGCCGTGCCGACGCCGAGGATCAGGATGCCGTTGTCTGTTTTCCGCTTGAATGCGTCGAAAGCGTTCTGCTCGACGCCATCGGTGATGAAGACAACGGTACCGGCCACGCCGCCTTCGGAGAGTGCCTGTTCCGCCGTGGTAAGCGCTGCCGCGGTGTCCTTGCCGTCGACCGGCATGATGCGGGTAGCCAGCGCGTCGGTGTAGGTTTCGATCAGTGAGGAATCGTCGGTCAGCGGCAGCACGAGGTGGGCCGATCCGGCATAGGCGATGACCGCGGTCCTGGCGCCCTGCCTCTGCGCAATGATGTCTTTGATTTTCAACTTGGCGCGTTCAAGCCGGGAAGGCGTGAGATCGATCGCGTCCATCGTCGGCGACAGGTCGACGGCGAGCACCAGCGGTGCGGTATCTTCCACAAAGGGTGGCGCCTCGCGTTCCCAGGTCGGGCCGGCGGCGCCGAGGACGGCCAAGCCGAGTACTGCTGCAAGCAGCCAGGACGGGCGCACGCGAGTGCGCCCAGAAGCATCGACGATCAGCTTCTCCAGAAGATGAGGGGCAATCATATCCTTCCAGCGATTGCGGGCGTTGCTCGAGCGCGAGGCGAACCACACGATCCCGATCGGCAGGAGAATGGCAAGGAGCCACCAAGGGCGAAGGAAATGGAAATCTTCGATCATGCAGTGGACCTCCGAAGAAGCCCGCCCGCTGCGGCTGCGCAGTAATAGAGCGCGAGCACCGCAATCGCCGCGCCGAGCGGCCAGTGGAAGAGTTCGATGCGCGGCCGCCACGAGAGGTTCTTCTGATCCTCCGGGGTGATCTTGTCGAGCTCGTCATAGATCGCTGCAAGCTGGCTCTGGTCGCCACCGAAGAAGTAGCGGCCGCCGGTGTCGCTGGCGATCTTTTGCAGGGCCGTGGTGTCCAGCTTTTCTTCGCCGGTTGCGGCCGGATCGCCTATGCCGACCGCATGGATAACCACGCCCTTCTGCTTGGCTATGTCGGCGGCTTTTGCGGGCGGCATCTTGCTGGCTGTGTCGTTGCCGTCGGTCAGCACGATCAACACCTTTTCAGGCACCGTGGTGTTCTCAAACATCTTGATGGCAAGACCGATCGTATCACCAAGCGCGGTGCGTGGACCGGCCATCCCGGGCAGGGTTTCGGCAATCATGGCCTGAACCGTACGATGGTCCATCGTGAAGGGGACCAGCGGGTAGGGAGCGTCACCAAAGGCGATCAAACCGATGCGATCGCCCGGCCTCTTTGTAACGAAATCGGCGACGACGCTCCGGACTGCATCGACGCGTGGATGCGTCGTCCCATCGGGGGCACGGAAATCGCGGGTATCCATCGATTGCGAAAGGTCGAGAGCGAGCATCAGGTCACGCTGGGGTTCGACCTTCTCGATCGGCGGCTCGACGAATTGTGGGCGGGTGAGGGCGAGGACGATAAGGCACCAGGCGAGGGCTTCGGCAATCAGTTGCGGCCAACCGCGCCGGGCGATCACCGAGCCGGAGGTCGGCGTGATGCCGACTGCGCTTGCGACCTGGTCAAAGAAAGGCAAGCGAACGGATGCCGACGTTTCATGGTGGGCGGGCAACAACCACCAGACGATCAGGGGCAGTGGCAGCAACGCCAGCAGCCATGGATGATCAAGCTGATACATGATGCCGCTCGATCCAGTTGCGCGCACCGGCAATCAATTCGGCCCCGGTATTCGGTTGCGTCGCGCCGATCCCTTTGCTGGCGTGATATTCGAGATCGTCAAGCACGGCTTGCAGTGCCTGGCTGCTGGTACGATCACCATGGACTTCGAGAAACTTCACCCAGGCGGCCCCGGCGAGGGATGCAACGTCGTTGCGCGGCCAGCCGGCCAGGGCAACACGCTTCAAGAGCACTGCGAGGTCTTGAACGCCTGACTGCTGTGTCTCGGGATCACGGATCTTCGCCTCCACGCCGGCAAGTAGTGCCAGCGCGTCGCGCCGGTAGGCGTTGGCGCGATAGCGGCGAAGCCATAGTAGAAACACTGTGACAAGGATCAGCATCAGGATCGCCGCGAGGACGGCCCAGCCCCATGTCTGAGGCATCCAGGAGACTGCTGGCGGCAAGGATATGTCCTTGAGCGAGCGCAGCGCGGTTTCGGTCATTGGGTCCAACGGGGTGCCGGCGGGTTCCATGGTCATCGCCTCCTCTGGCGCCAGGCCGCCTGCTCCAGCAGCTTACGAAGTTGCGGGGCTGTCTCCTCCGCCGTCGAGACCGGCAGCATGGGAAGCCCAAGTTCGCGCTGCCATGCGCGCAGTTCCTCACCGCGTTCGCGTGCGAAGCGATCGATCGCCTGGCGTACGCTGCCCTTCCGCAGTGCGAGTTCCGCCTGAAGGTTGCCGCCGCTAACGACGATGTCGCCGGATTGCGGCAGTTCCAGCATGAAGGGATCGTATACGAGAAGGCAGATGACATCGTTGTGCGCGGAAAGGCGAAGCAGTCTGTCGCGGGTTGCCGCGGTGTGGCCGTCGAAGTCGCTGATGACAATGATGAGATGATCGTGATGTGCGATGCTGGTGACGCGTTCGACAACAGCGTCGAGCGCAGTCGGAGATGATGTTCCGGCAAAATCTGCATTCAACTCGGCATTCTGGGTCGCAATCCGGTCGGCAAAGCCAATCACTGCCTCCCGGCTGCGATGCGGGCGGATTTCGTCGATCCGCTCGTCATTAAAGACGAAGCCTCCAACACGGTCGCCCGAGCCGAGAATGCGCCAGGAGCAGAGCATGGCCGCCTCCGCCGCCGTCACCGACTTCATCGACCGCCGACTGCCGAAGAACATGTTGATGCGCTGATCCACGACGACCAGTGCCGGCCGCTCCTTTTCTTCGGAATAGACTCGGACGGCTGGTTTGGTCGTGCGTGCGGTGACGCGCCAATCGATCGTGCGGATGTCGTCACCCGGCAGATAGTCCCGCAATTCCTCGAAGGTCAGCCCACGGCCACGCATCGAGGATTGCATGCGACCGGCGAGCAGGCGGTGGCTCTTTGCCTTGTGGACGAAGCTCAGATCACGGGCGCGGCCTTCCAGGGCCACCAACTGGCTAGTAGAGACATGGACGCCTTCTGCATCAGGATTTGCCGGCATTGCGCGATCCTCACGAGACGGCCACGAGCTCGACGATGCGATTGATCACCTGGTCAGGCGTCGTGTTCGACGCATGCGCTTCGTAGGATAGAATGAGGCGGTGGCGAAAGACGTCTTTGACGATCGCCTTGACGTCATCGGGCGTCACGTAATCCCGGCCCTTGAACCAGGCGTAAGACCGCGAGACCTTGTCGAGACTGATGACGCCGCGCGGACTGATGCCGACCTGCAGAAGCTTCGCCAGGTCCTTGTCGTATTTGTCGGGATAGCGCGTGGCGAGCACCAGCGCGACGATGTAAGCCTCGACCGGATCGGAGACGGTGACTGCGCCAATTTCCTTGCGGGCATCGAAGACAGATTGCGGGTTAAGTTTCTGCTGCTCGGCAGGCTTTGTTCCGCCATGGGCAGCATTCTCCTCGTCCCGGTTCAAACGCATGATCGCCGCCTCTGACTTGCCATCGGGGTAGCCAACCTCGACATGCATGAGGAAGCGATCGAGTTGCGCTTCGGGAAGGGGGTAGGTGCCCTCTTGCTCGATCGGATTCTGCGTTGCCATGACCATGAAGAGGTCGGGCAAGGGATAGCTCTGTCCGCCGACCGTCACCTGCCGTTCCTCCATCGCCTCGAGAAGCGCTGACTGCACCTTGGCCGGTGCGCGATTGACTTCGTCGGCGAGGATCAGGCTGGCGAAGATCGGCCCTTGCTGGAACTTGAATTCCCCCTTGCCGCCTTCACTGAAATAGATCTCCGAGCCGGTAATGTCGGCGGGCAGCAGGTCAGGGGTGAACTGGATACGCGAAAGCTCTGCATCAAGGTTCTTTGCCAGGCTCTTGATGGCACGCGTCTTTGCGAGTCCCGGCAGTCCCTCGACGAGAAGGTGGCCGTTGGCAAGGAGGCCGAGCAGCAAGCGCTCGACCATTGTATCCTGCCCGATGATCGATTGGCCGACCCGTTTGCCGAGGTCGAGAATATCGTCGCGTGCCGTCATGGCTCCCCCTTGGGCAAATCGAGCGGGTCGTCAGAGATCGACCCGCTCTTGGTGGTTGCTACTTTCCAGTCGAGGGACCTTGCTCCATCGAGCGCATCAACGCATCGACCATCTGGTCGATGCTGAAGCTCGCCGATCGTTGGCTCGGAGGGTAGTCCTTGAAAGTCTGTAGGAAGGGAGCGACCCGGTATACGCCGTACTGAATGAGGTAGGCGTTCTTCGCCAGCCAGTCGTAGTACTGATCGGAGACGACATCGGCCCGTTCATAGGGATCCATGCGCAGGTTGAAGACCTTGGGCGCGCGGAGGCAGGTGAAGGGATTTGCCCAGACCACGAAGCCTCCCGGCTCTCTCTGTTCGCAGAAGACGATCTTCCAGTTGTTGTAGCGATAGGCGACGACTTCGCCGTCATCATTGAAATAGTAGAAGTCCTCGCGCGCCGATTTCGGCTGCTGTCCTGTCAGGTACGGCAGCTGATTGTAGCCGTCGAGATGGACCTTAAACTGGTTGCCGTTGATGCTTGCGCCATTGAGGAGTTGCTCCTTGACGTCGGGGTCGCCGGCTGCGGCAACCAGGGTCGGGAACCAGTCAAGTCCAGACATCATCTCGTTGGACACTTCGCCCGCTTTGACGTGGCCTGGCCAACGAACCATTGCCGGAACGCGGAAGGCGCCTTCCCAGTTGGTATCCTTCTCGCTTCTGAAGGCGGTCGTCGCCGCATCTGGCCAAGACCACTGGTTCGGGCCATTGTCGGTTGTGTAGACGACGATCGTATTGTCGGCGATCTTGAGGTCGTCCAGCGCCTTGAGGAGCTTGCCGACGTCACCATCATGCTCGACCATGCCATCGGCGTATTCATTGCCGGGCATACCGCTTTGGCCCTGCATGGATTCGCGAACGTGTGTGAACGCGTGCATGCGGGTCGTGTTCATCCATGTGAAGAACGGCTTACCCTCCTTGGCCTGCCGCTGCATGAAATCGATCGCAGCCGCCGTCGTTTCATCGTCGATCGTTTCCATGCGCTTGCGGTTGAGGGCGCCGGTGTCGTCGACCCTGCCGTCGGCGAACGAATGCAGGACTCCGCGCGGCGCGTTCGCCTTCACGAATGCCTGATCGTTCTTCGGATAATAGGGACGCTCGGGTTCTTCCTCGGCGTTCAGGTGATAGAGGTTGCCGAAGAACTCGTCGAACCCGTGTTGCGTCGGGAGGAATTCGTCACGGTCGCCGAGATGGTTCTTACCGAACTGGCCCGTGGCATAGCCGAGCGGCTTCAAGGCCTGAGCGATGGTGATGTCGCGCGCCTGCAGGCCGACTGTCGCCCCCGGGATGCCGACTTTGCAAAGACCGGTACGAAGGCAGACCTGGCCGGTGATGAATGTGGAGCGACCGGCAGTGCAGCTGTTTTCGGCGTAGTAGTCGGTAAACAGCATGCCTTCCTTGGCGATGCGGTCGATGTTGGGCGTCTTGTAGCCCATGACGCCCATCGAATAAGCGCTGATGTTCGTCTGACCAATGTCGTCGCCGAAAATGACGAGGATGTTCGGCTTTGCCGTATTCTGGGTTGGCGCCGCCTGCTGCGCATGCGCGGCTCCATAGCTGAGCGAGGTGGAGGCGAGGGCCAAGGCGAGTGCCGCGCCGGCGTGCCGAAGTCGCTTGGAGAGAGACGCACTCATCGTGATCTCCCTTGTCTTTTCAGGTCGTTCAACATTTACGCGCTCCTGATCGTGGGGCAGGCCGGGACTCGGCGCTGTAGAAAGCTCGTCAGACTTTTCGACAAGCTTACGTTCCCACTGAAGAGCATCACTCGGTAAGTACGTTACGGTAACAAGCGGGCGCCAAAACGTAACAGCGAGCGGAATGTGTCGGGCCTATTGGGTAAACGGCTGAGGTTTTAGGTCTCCCTGCAGCGTTTCGTCAGCCGGGCGCTTCTTTGCGTTCTGTATTGGCTGCTCGAGGACCGTCACTGGTGCTGCGACCGCTGTGGCCGCGACGTTGCCGATCGTCGTCACAGTGCCGCCGACCACTGCGGTCAGACCCTGGCCGAGCGAGACATTGGAATCCGTCAGCGTTTGCCCGGTGATGATGCGTTGGCCGATCAGCTGAACGATCTCAGGACTCTCGGCAAACTTACCGTGGTTCAGACCCTCGCCTTTCACCTTGGTAAGATCGATCGCGGTAATGCCCGCGGCTTCGAGCTTCGAGCGATAGGGCTCTACGGTCGGGTCGATCGCGCCGAGGCGTGAAACTTTACCGGTGATGAAGCTCGAGACGGCAAGGGCCTTGTCATCCTGCGATACGAAGATCGTGAATTTCGGCCTCGGCTCGCCCATCTCGGCAAACTGCTTGGCGAAGACCTGGATGTCGATATCAGGCGAGGCGAGAATGACGTTGTGGATCTTGCTGTTCACGTGTCCGTCGCGGATGCCCATCTGCCGCAGCGATTCCATGGTCAGCCAGGTGCCCATCGAGTGAGCGAGGATGGTGATGTCCTTGACGTCTGGGTCGGCGGCCAGTGTTCGCAACGCTTGCTCGAGCGCCGTGCGCGAATAGTTGGTGCTTTCCTTGTCGTATTCGTAGGCTGTGAGCTGAGCGCGTGAGGGCCACGTGAAGAGGATGGGAGTCGCGTGCATATCGGAATCGTGGACGATCTGCGCGAGGCGGAAAACGGAATCCTCGTATTTGTTGTTGAAGCCATGGATGAAGACCAGCGCGTGACCGCCTTGGATATTCTGGCGGAACCATGCACGCCCCTGCGGAACGGTATCGATCTCCTTGACGCTGGTCACGGCAAAGTCGGTCGCCGGATTCGGCGGCAGGCGCTTCGGCCATTGCACGGTGCCGGACGCGCGTTTCGGTGGTATCGAGACATCGACCGCCGTCAAGTAGGGCTTTGGACTGCGTTCGCCGTTAAACAGTGTTGCGGGATCGCCGGACGGCTCGCGAGTGGTCGCGACCAGCATGCTGACCTTGGTGGTGTTGGGTGTTGCCGCTGTCAGTGCAACAGGCGTCATGACCCCGCTTGGATGACCACAGCCTGCAAGAAGTGCGGCGACGAGCAACGGTACAAGTGTCCGAACAGTGCGGGCAGCAATCACGTTTCCGGTTCCCTCATTGAAAACGCAAGCACCTTACGGTGGCCGGGTTAAAGTGAAAGTACTTTACAGTAACCACACAGATGTTACGTGCAATTCGCGCGAGATGCACAGACCACACTAAGAGTTTTGAGCTGGTGTTACCGAACGGCAACGAGCCTTTTAGGATCGATCGATTTCTCAGCGCCACCCGCCGTCCTTGCGCCTCTCTTCCGTTGCCGTCCTTTGGCGCGTTTGTGAATTCAGTTCACAGATGCATGGAGCAAGTGACTGCTTATCACTGAAGTCCGATGCCTCCATATGTTCGCCAGTCAACCATGCCGGCGGACCGGCAGTCATTCGAGGCACATCATGCCAATTGCTCTTTTCGCTTTGACGATCGCGGCCTATGCGATCGGAACCACGGAATTCGTCATCGTCGGCCTGTTGCCGACTGTCGCTTCAGATCTCCATATCAGCCTGCCACTGGCGGGATTGATCGTCAGTGTTTACGCGCTCGGCGTCACGTTCGGGGCGCCGGTGCTGACGGCCTTGACCGGGCGCATCGAAAGAAAGCCGCTGCTTCTCGGCCTGATGGCGCTGTTCATCGTCGGCAACGGCATGGCAGCACTCAGCCCAAGTTATGCGCCCTTGCTGGTGGCACGCGTGCTATCGGCGTTTGCTCACGGTGTCTTCTTCTCGGTCGGCTCGACGATTGCAGCCGATCTCGTTCCCGAAAACCGCCGGGCCTCGGCGATTGCGATGATGTTCATGGGATTGACAGTCGCCATCGTCACCGGCGTTCCGCTCGGCACGCTGATCGGCCAAAACTTCGGTTGGCGCGCAACCTTCGCCGCCGTTGCTGGTCTCGGTGCGATCGCTTTTCTTGGCATTGCCGTGCTTCTGCCGTCGAACCTGAAAAAGGCGCCGGCTGCTACCATTGGTGACCAGATCCGGGTGCTCGGGAGCGGACGCCTGCTCATCGTCTTTGCCATGACCGCGCTCGGTTATGGGGGCACCTTCGTCGCCTTTACGTTCCTTGCGTCGATCCTGCAGGATATCACCGGCTTTGCGGCCGGTACGGTCAGCCTCATCCTCGTGGTCTACGGCATCGCGATCGCCATCGGCAATATCGCCGGCGGCAGGCTTGCCAACCGCAGCCCAGTCCGCGCTTTGACCGGACTGTTCATCGCCCAGGCGATTGTGCTGGTGCTGTTCAGCTTCACAGCTGCATCGCCTTGGCTGGTCGTTCCGACACTTGCCGCTTTGGGTTTCCTTTCCTTTGCCAATGTGCCAGGCCTGCAAATCTATGTGGTTCAATTGGCAAAGCAGGTTCGCCCGGCGGCCGTTGATGTCGCCTCGGCCCTCAATATCGCGGCATTCAACCTCGGCATTGCCGCGGGCGCATGGATCGGCGGCCTGGTGGTCGAGTCTCCCCTCGGCCTTGGGGCAACACCATGGGTCGGTGCAATACTGGTTGCCGGTGCCCTTATTCTGACACTCTGGAGCAGCGTCCTGGACAGCCGCTCCGCATCCGACGCCGGCACTGTAACGCAGGCCGCCTGACCGCGGCGGTGGCCCCGCAAATTTCCTTGGAGAGCGGCGGACGACGCGAGTCCCAATCGCGTCGTCCATCGATGTTTTCCTAGGAAGCATCAGGGCTAGCGGGAAGTGCAGTCAGGTGCTTTTCGCGAGGCTGCCAAATACTTCTTCTCGCAGTAGAATTTTCTCGTGAGGGATCACAATTCCCTTGCCTAGCGGCGACATACTGCGACATACTTATGCAGCTGACACCACCTGAAAGCACGCATCGAAATACCTTGCGATTTCCCGTTTTCTCGGAGCTGAGGTTCGATCAATGGTGTATCTGCCGCCTGGGGCAACTACTTCGTTCTTAAAGTTATTGATTGCCGTCTCTTGTTGGGCCTCGTTTTTGCCCAACCGAGCCGCCTACGCAAAAGATCCTTTTGCCGATTTTCCGGTGGTTATCAGCTGTGAAGTGAAGGGCACTTATCATGCCTTCTATTTGTCTAGGGTAACGAAGGACGGTACCGCGACTTACACAGCTTCGGACCGGATTGCGGGTACGATTACGCTGGACGGCAAAGCGAAGGCCATTGGCGGATTGGAGGGAGGAACCTGCGGAGGTAAGACCCTCGACGAACTGCGAGCGTCAGGGCAGGCGCACGACCTCAAGTCTTAGCCCCTCAACGTTGAGATTTCTGGGCGATTTTTGTTCAATAGACCGATGAATCGGCTGACTGCTGATGGGTTCCGTCAATCCAACGGGGGAATTCATGGACGACATATGTCCTGGCCCTTGGAACGTCTGTGTGCTCGCGCACACGGGTAAGAACGGCGCCCTTGAGTTCATCGGTACCGCCGAGGAGGCATTGGGGAAGCTAAAGAGCAATTGGCCTCGACCTGGGCCGGCTTTCGCGCTGGCGGTGGAAAGCTGCCAGGATGTCGTGCGGAGTTGGGCTCCAAGCTATCTCGCACGCATAGCCTTTGAGGAGGCTGTTCGGGAGGCGGGGCTTCATCTGTAGGTGGGGCTGGCGTGACGCAAAGAGGAGAAGCATGGAAGAGCTGCGAACTCCCTTTAGGGTAACGGCGGGCCGCTTTCTTCGCTCAGTGAGGATTTTCAGTTCTTCCGAGGTTGGAGGCGCGGCAAAGCTGCTGATGGCAGGCCTTGTGATATTGTTCTTCGCGATCAATGGGCTCAACGTGCTTAACAGTTTCGTCGGCCGAAACTTCATGACGGCAATTGCCGACCGCCAGGTTAGCGAGTTCGCTCGCCAGGCCGTCTTCTACGTCCTGGTGTTTGCCGGCTCCACCGCTGTATCGGTGTTCGCGCGCTTTACCGAGGAGCGCCTCGCGTTGCTTTGGAGGGGATTCCTGACACGCCGGGTCGTCAATCTCTATCTGACGGATGGAGCGTTCTATCGTCTCGATGTTTCGGGCAAGCTTTCGCATCCCGACCAGCGCATCTCGGAAGATATTCGCGCCTTTACCGTGACGACCCTGTCTTTCCTGCTGATGATCCTCAACAGCGGTCTGACGATCGTTTCATTTTCCGGCGTGCTTCTCTCCATCAATCCCGTGCTCTTCGCCGTTGCCGTCTTTTATGCCGCCGGTGGCTCCTTTCTTACGATCGGGCTGGGGCGGCGGCTCATCAAACTGAACTACGACCAGCTCGATAAGGAAGCGAGCTTTCGCGCGGGCCTTCTTCAAGTCAGAGAAAATGCCGAGCAGATAATGCTCACCGGCAATGGGCCGCAGCTGAAATCCTTCCTCGCAAGCCGACTTGATGATCTGATTGCGAACTTCCGCGTCATAACCTCAGTGAACCGCAATGTCGGCTTCTCCACGACGGGTTACAATTGGTTGATCCAGATAATCCCCGCCCTCATCGTTGCGCCGGCGTTCTTCCGGGGGGACATAGAGTTTGGCGTGATTACGCAATCGGCGGCTGCCTTCGCGATGCTGGTCGGTGCATTTTCGCTTATCATCAATCAATTCACGTCGATTTCAAATTTTGCCGCCGTCGTGGCACGTTTGAGCACGCTCTCGGAAGCAATAGAGAACTCGCAGCAGCAGGCCGGATCCGAAATTCGGATCGATCAAAGCGGGGAGGGACTATCCTACGAGAAGCTTACGATACGACCGGAGCCGGGCGGTTCGCCGTTGTTGCGTGAGCTGACGGTTACCATTCCGCCTCGGGCCCGTGTCCTCGTGACCTGCTTACGGGAGGAACAAGGCAGCGCGCTTTTCAGGGCGACCGCGGGCGTTACCTATTCAGGTTCCGGCGGAATTTTACGGCCCGCGGGTGATGGAATACGGTTCCTTCCGCAGCAGTCTTATCTTCCCCCGAGTACGCTTCGACAAGTGATTGTTCCGCCGACGGCGAGCGAAGAAATACTGGACGAACGAATTTCAATGCTACTTGCCGAATTCGGACTCGAGCGCATTTCTAGGGCAGAGGGATTTCAACAAGAAGTGGAGTGGCACACGTTTCTGACGCAAAGGGAGCAGCACCTGCTGATGCTGGCGAGCGTATGCGCAGCGAAACCGCGTGTCGTCCTGCTTGAGAGGACTGAGGTTGTGGTGGGCTGGGATACGCTTTTCCAGATTATCACGCGCTTCACGAATGACGGCATTGCCTGCGTCCACATCGGGAGCGCTGCCAGCATATCGGCCTATGATGCCATCCTGGACCTCGGCGATAATGGCGCATGGCAGTGGAGGAAAGCCGCATAGCCGTCCAACGGTGGCGGCACGAAAACCGAGACGACGAGAAAGTCGATAGGAGGCTGACGATGACGAATGCCGCTCTTTCAACCGACGATTATCAGGCAAAAGCCACTCCGCTGGGAGCCGACGAACTGCGCTTGATGGACGCCTACTGGCGCGCATCGAACTATCTTTCGGTCGGACAGATTTATCTGCTCGACAATCCGCTCCTGAAAGAGCCGCTCAAGCGTGAGCACATCAAGCCACGGCTGCTGGGCCACTGGGGCACGACGCCGGGCTTGAACATGCTCTACGTGCATTTGAACCGCGTGATCAAGCGCGACGACCTCAACATGATCTACGTGATCGGTCCCGGCCACGGTGGACCGTCACTTGTTGCACACGCCTACCTCGAAGGGACCTACAGCAAGGTCTACCCGAATATCGGCGAGGACGCCGAAGGGATGAAGGCTCTGTTCAAGCAGTTCAGCTTCCCTGGCGGAATTCCGAGCCATGTCGCTCCCGAAACGCCTGGAAGCATCCATGAGGGTGGCGAACTGGGCTATGCTCTGAGCCACGCCTACGGCGCGGCCTTCGACAATCCCGACCTGATTGTGGCTTGTGTCGTCGGCGACGGCGAGGCGGAAACCGGCCCGCTCGCCACGGGATGGCACGGCAACAAGTTTCTCAATCCGGCCCGCGATGGATGTGTGCTGCCGATCCTGCACCTCAACGGCTACAAGATCGCCAACCCGTGCTTCCTGGCGCGCATTCCCGAACCCGAACTGAGGAAGTTCTTCGAAGGGATGGGCTATGCGCCGCTGTTCGTCGAAGGACATGAGCCCGACAAGGTGCAGCAGCAATTGGCTGCCGCCATGGATACAGCCGTCGCAGAGATAAAACGGATCTGGGCGGAGGCGCGCGAGAAAGGCAATCTGACACGTCCGGCATGGCCGATGATCGTTTTCCGGACGCCGAAAGGCTGGACCTGCCCGAGCGAAATCGATGGCAAGAAGTGCGAGGGTTACTGGAGGGCCCACCAGGTCCCGATGGGCGAAATGGACAAGCCCGAGCACATCGAGATCCTGCAGCACTGGATGAATACCTACAAGCCAGAGGAACTCTTCGACGAGGGCGGCAAGCTGCGGGCAGAATTCGCTGCGTTGGCGCCGACGGGTCATCGCCGGATGAGCGACAACCTGCACGCAAACGGTGGGCTGCTGCTGCGTGATCTGAAGATGCCCGACTTCCGCGACTACGCCGTCTCGGTGCCGAGCCCCGGCGCGACCACGACCGAATCCGCGCGAGTCATGGGCAAATTCCTGCGCGACGTCATGAAGCTGAACCTGAACAGCAAGAACTTCCGGCTATTCAGCCCCGACGAGAACAACTCCAACCGCTGGCAGGACGTGCTTGAGGTTACGGACCGCTGCTACATGGCGGAGATCTACCCTGAGGACGATCATCTGTCGCCCGACGGGCGCGTCATGGAGGTGTTGAGCGAGCATCAGTGCCAGGGCTGGCTGGAAGGCTACCTCCTGACCGGACGGCACGGCTTCTTCTCCTGCTACGAAGCGTTCATCCACATCATCGACTCGATGTTCAACCAGCACGCCAAGTGGTTGAAGGTCTGTAACGAGATTCCGTGGCGGCGGCCGATCGCGTCGCTCAACTACTTTCTGAGCTCGCATGTCTGGCGCCAGGATCACAATGGCTTCAGCCACCAGGATCCCGGTTTCATCGACCATGTGGTCAACAAGAAAGCCGAGGTGATCCGCGTTTATCTGCCGGCGGACGCCAACACGTTGCTTTCCGTCACTGACCACTGCCTGCGCAGCCGCAACTACGTGAATGTCGTCGTTGCCGGCAAGCAGCCCTCACCGCAGTGGCTGACGATGGATGAGGCGATCAAGCATTGCGCGGAAGGCCTTGGTATCTGGGAATGGGCCAGCTCCGACAAGGGCAGCGAGCCCGATGTCGTCATGGCATGCTGCGGCGACGTTCCGACGCTGGAAACGCTGGCTGCGGTGCAGTTGCTCCGCGAACATTTGCCGGATCTGAAGGTCCGCGTCATCAATGTCGTCAATCTCATGAAGCTGCAGCCGTCGAGCGAGCATCCGCATGGCCTGTCCGATCGTGATTTCGATGCGTTCTTCACCAAGGACAAGCCGGTCATCTTCGCGTTCCATGGATATCCCTGGCTGATTCATCGCCTGACCTACCGGCGCACCAACCACGACAATCTGCATGTGCGGGGGTACAAGGAGGAGGGGACCACCACGACGCCCTTCGACATGGTCGTCCTGAACGAGCTCGACCGCTTCCATCTGGTTGAGGACGTCATCGATCGACTGCCGCAGCTTGGCGCCAGTGCCGCCTACTTCAAGCAGGCAATCCGCGAAAAGCTGATCGAACACCGGCAATACATCCAGAAGCATGGCGATGACATGCCCGAAATCAGCGGCTGGAAATGGGGGGGGCGGGGCCAGTCCACCGGAGCGCGAAGGACGTCGACGGAAGGCGACAATACATGAGCCGTCCAGCCTGCATATCTGGGGGAGCTCGGACGGGCAGGCTGCGATAAGCCCAAGATATCCAGGTCACTGCGGGCGACGCTCAGGCAGTGACTTGGATTTGGCAGCATGCGGCACTGCCAGAAAATGGAGCGCGAAGCTTTTTAATAGGTGAAGCCATGGTCGAGGTGCCTTTGACCGCGCCAAATCCGGATGCCCCTCCGAGCGACGAGGACTTCGAGCGATTGCAGTTCACGACGTTGCTCTACTACCTGCATTGCACCAACCCGGACAACGGGTTGGTGCGCGACAAGACCCAAGACGGCGCACCAGCAAGTATTGCCGCCATTGGCATGGCGCTTGCTACCATTCCGGTCCTGGTGGAGTGCGACATCATCATCCGGGAGTTTGCCGCCAAGATCGCCCGACGACGGCTGCATTTCTTGATGCGATGCCATCAAGGCCCTGAACCGGATGCGTCGGGCTACAAGGGCTTCTTCTATCATTTCCTTGACATCGAGACGGGGCGGCGGGTCTGGCAGTGCGAATTGTCGACCATCGACTCGGCGTTTCTGTTCGCCGGTGCTCTAACGGCCGCAACCTATTTCGATCGGGACACGGCTGACGAGGCGAAGATCAGGGAGCTTGCGGCGGCGCTCTACGAGCGGGCGGACTGGAACTGGGCGCGTGACCATGGCCCGACGCTGACCCATGGCTGGCGACCGGAAAACGGCTTCATTCCCTATCGCTGGCGTGGCTACGACGAGGGGCTGCTTCTCTACATACTGGGGCTCGGGTCACCAACGCACCCGCTGCCCCCGGAGAGCTACGCGGCCTACACAGAGAGTTACGAGTGGCGGAACATCTTTGGGCGTGAACTGCTCTATTCGGGCCCACTCTTTACGCATCAGCTTTCACAAATGTGGATCGATTTCCGCGACATCCGCGACGAATTCATGCGCGAGCACGGCAGTGACTATTTCCAGAACAGCCGCCAGGCTACCTTTGTGCAGCAGGAATATGCGATCCGAAATCCGATGCAATTCGAGGGCTATGGCGAGCACTGCTGGGGCTTTACCGCCTGTGATGGTCCCGGCTGGCGAACGCTGGAAACTGGCGGATATCGCCGGGAGTTCTTCGATTACATAGCGCGCGGCGCACCGTTCGGGCCTGATGACGGGACGGTAGCCCCCTGGGTCGTCGTGGCGTCTCTGCCTTTCGCACCCGAGATCGTCATTCCAACCGTTCGCAATTTCAAGGGCATGCAGCTGGGGATGAGGCGGCTTTACGGATTCAAGCCATCCTTCAATCAGAGCTTCAAGGACACGAGCAGTCCCACAGGGTGGTGGATCAGCCCCTACCATTTCGGCATCGATCAGGGGCCGGTGGCCCTGATGATCGAAAATTACCGCACCGGCTTCCTGTGGAAGCTGATGCGCGATTGCGAGCCGATCGTCCGCGGATTGCGCCGGGCGGGCTTCGACGGTGGCTGGCTCTAGGAGGGGCGCACGGCGAACTCTGCAGTTCGATCTCGAACGGATCGTCAGTGGATCAGTTCAATGGGAGCCGCGGAGCTGATCGTCCTTCAGCCAATTTCGGTTGAACACGCTCTTTGCAGCGTCCGTGGCCTCCGACGTATGCACGATATCGTCCCGCAGCCACCAGTCGATTGACCTGCCGGGTGCCGACAACTCCCTCTGGTCCAGGCTCGCCGTCACGAGGATCGATATCGACGGGGCCCGAGACGATTTTATCGCGGCCGTTTCGGCCGCAGACAATGCGAATAGCGGCGCGACAATGCCCGTCATGAGCACGGAGGCATAGACTGGGAACGTTTGCGAGTACGACATGACATGCATCCCGCTTGAACTGCAGCAATACTACAATGTCGGAAGTCAAACTCGCAGTCGACTCGATATTTTGGTGTTGCGCCGAAAGAACGCCTATGCGGGAGACAGGAAAGAGGCCGTTCTGGCGGCTGTCGGGAGGCCGGCTTTGTGTACTACCTCCGGAATTGTCGAGCGACACGCAGGTTTGCGAGGTCGTCAGAGTTTTGCGGAAATTGTGCAACCTTGCCAGTGCAGCAGCGTACCCTAGTTGAAATCGCGCGGGATTCTCGCGACCGATGTGCATGCCGTTGTTCTATTGCAATTTTTCAAATCACAAAGGGCCCCCATCATGTCGGACAAATCGAACACAGGCATTGATCGCCGTGATCTCCTAATCGCATCTATTGCCACGGTTGGCGCGTCGGCTGCCCTAGCTGTGAGCGCACGTACCGCGAGTGCCCAGGAGGCAGCGGCGCCTGCTGCCCGTGCCGCGTCGGGGACTGTCTATACCGGCGATGTTATCGATGGAAAAAAGGTCGTCAGTGCGCTCGACGTCGATGACTTGGAGCCGGGGCAAAAGCACCTCTTGTATTTTCAGGGGGCGCAGATGCCAACGGGGCAGCACTGGAACGTATCCGTGACGGTCGCAAAGGGGGCAAAGCCCGGCAAGCGCGGCGTTCTGACCAGCGGTGTGCATGGCGACGAAATGAGTAACATTCATACTGTCCAGACGGTGATGAACCAGCTCGATCCCGCGCAGATGTCGGGCACAGTGATGGCAGTCACCGACGTGGCGCGCCCGGCCATTGAAAGCATGCAGCGCAGATGGCCCAATCAGGGCAGAGGCATAGATTTGATCGATATGAACCGGGAATGGCCCGGGAATGAGAACGGCGCCACGGCGCCCAGCCGACACGCGGGGCTGCTGTTCAACCGGTTGCTGCGGCCGAACGCCGACTTCGCGATCGACTTTCACACCGGAACAACCGGTTTCGAAGTCACCGCATTCAATATTGGCGGCATGGATGTGCCCGAGGTCAAGGCAATGCTGGAGCTCTATCCCGTCGGCCAGATCTTCGACAACCATGTCTATCCCGGTGTTCTGCACAACGCATTCATGGACGTGGGCATCCCGTCCTTCACGCCGGAGATTGGCGCGGCTCGCATTCTGGACCTCGAGATGATCTCGCTGTTCGTGGAAGGCACGATGAATGTTCTCAAGCATTATGGCATCGTTGGCGGGGCTATGGGCCGGACGGCCAAGGACGTGAATGTCTTCATCGGCAACAGTGCGTTCCCGATTCTGGCAACCCAGGGCGGTATCGTCGAGCATTTGGTCAAGCTCAACGACAAGGTCGAACCCGGACAGAAGGTCGCCATTCAGCGCAACAGCTTCGGCGAAGTGGTCGCGGAGTATACAAGCGGCGTAGCTGGAGAGGTAACGGGCCAGCGCAGCGACGCCATGTCCGAGCCGGGCAATCCGCTGGTGTTCATCCTCTTCCACAAAGCGGCGCTGGAGGGCGTTGAGTCTTATCCCGAGTAAACCACCGTAAGGCCTATTCTTTCAATGCCTTAGCGGATCATGCCGTTGCCGCCGGATGTCCAGCGGTTAAAGGGGCGAGAGCGGCAGTGTTGTGTCCGCTCAAAAACGTGGCCTGAGTGGACTTTGATCTGGAATGATGAGGAGACTGGCGATTTAGGGCTGATTGGCGCACCCGACAGGATTCGAGATCTGAAAATTATTCAATAAATACAACATATAAGGCGGGTAGAGTCAAAGCAAAACGTAGCACGTAGCGTAGCGCGATTGACGACAAGGAATGTTTATCTCAGGAGATGGATCGTCAGTCCATCAGGAGGCTTGCGCGAGGACAGCCCACCTTGCGCCGCGCCGGGGATAACTAGCTACAATCTCTGGTAATTGGCAGTGTGCAATCCTAGATTTGGTCCGTTATGGTGGAAGCCCCCGGGGTTGGGGCGTTGGGTTGCAAGCGAGCGGCGGAAGCCTCGAAAAGGCGCTTCTTAAATACTACGGCTTCGAATGAGGACATCTATCAGGCATGTTTGAACCGAATACGGTTTTTGTAGTTGGTGCGGGAGCCAGCGCAGAGTTTGGTCTTCCGGTGGGTTGGAAACTGCTGGAGAACATACGCGACAATAGCTACTTCTATTTTGACCATGGTGCACTAACCAAGGGAAATCGCAAGATATTCAACACTGTGTGGGGGAAGTACCAGGAGAACCAGGAAATGCTCGAAAAAGCATTCGCTGCCTTCAGGGATATCAATCGCGGTGTCGAAACAGCAGGGTCAATTGACGAATACATAAACCGCTATAGCGATAATTCACTCATCGCGGAACTCGGAAAAATCCAAATTGCTCACGCGATCTTGGAAGCCGAGGGAAAATCAAAAATAGTCCCGCCGAAGGGAAAAGAAGGGGACGGAATTAATTGGAGCTCCGTTCAGGACACTTGGATATCCACTTTTACCCGCGCTTTATTTGATGATGTGAGAGCAAGTGAAGTTGAATCAATTGGAAGCGATATAACGATCATCTGCTTCAACTATGATCGTTGCATCGAGCACTATTTGGAATTCGCAATTCAGAGAGCATACCGGGATGTTGATCGGAAGACGGCAAGAAACATCGTCGATGGGATGAACATAATTCATCCCTACGGATCATTGGGAAGTTTGAGCCGATTCTCCTTTGGAACGCCGTCAGAACATGCAGACTTGTATCACATTACAAACAATCTGATTACTTGGTCAGAGACGGTGCAAGACGCGTCTTTGATAGCGAGAATGAAGAAAGCCATTCGGGAGTCGCGAAATATCGTCTTCCTGGGTTTCGCGTTCGCCAACCAAAATATGAAACTCCTTGACGCAGAACTGCCAGACAATAAGCCAATTTTCACAAATGTGTATTCGACTGGATATGGACTTACCGACGATATCGAAGGGAAGTTAAAGCGAAAGATTGTCTCTCTGTACTGCCCGACGTCTAGCGATCATCATCGATACGTCAGCATTAAGTACGGCATGACGTGCAAGGAATTTATGGAGAGGCAATTGATGAACTTCGCCGTTTAAAGATCGCGGAGAACTGCAAGACATCTGCGCGAGCACAGGCCCACCACGCCCTACCTGCGCTAGCGTCAGATTTCCGGTGATCAATTCGCACATTTCACAGTGTTTTTACCTGCTCTCGTGAATGTGCCAGGTTGCATTAACTGGAGAACTACAATTGAAGCAGCTTTCGCTCTACGCCGATTATGATCGTCGCGAGGTTCATGACATTTTCGCTCCTGGAACTCCTTTCACGGAGCGGGCGGGAACATGGGGTAATCACGGCGTGATCCGAGTTCCAGGGCGCCCCGGTGACTGGGTTTTCTTCGTTACGTACGGACAAACAGCGGGTACTCACACCTTCGACGAGGGCGTGAGTTCTGACGGAGTGCTCACTTGGCAATCGCAGCCATCGCAAGAGCTCGATGAAAAAAGAATAAAGGAATGGATCAAGCACGACGAGCTCAAGCATAGCATCTATCTGTTCCTGCGAACTAAGGAAGGTGCCGGTGTCCCGTACACATATCTTGGAATGCTAAAATACCTGTCGCATGATAAAGACCGCCAAAAGCCGGTTCACTTCCAGTGGCAAATTCTTGACTGGCAAATGGACAAATCCACAAGGGAGCGGATCGGACTTGAACTTAAGCAGTCGCCCGAATTTTCGTTTGCGACGAGCCCTGGCGAAGGATTGACAGAAGTCGACCCTCCAGCAAATCGAGAAGGGACTGGGGAGGCAACGCGGACATTTCGCGCAAGGAAGGCGGATTTTTCGGCGGCTGACGCTCGCAATAAAGCGCTTGGATTTGGGGGCGAAAGGTCGGTGATGGTCTTCGAGCGCAGTCGCCTTCTCAACACTGAAGCCGCCCACAAGGTCGACGAGATACGCCACGTGGCGGAGATCGAAGGAGATGGTGCGGGTTACGATATTCTGTCTTTCGACCCTGATGGCACAGAATTGTACATCGAGGTTAAGACGACGAGGGGAAATGCGCAGTCAGATTTTTTTCTTTCGGCAAATGAACTCGCCTTTTTCCAGGCACATCAGGCACAGTTCGCAATTTATCGTGTCTGTGAATTCGACCCAGCCACTGGATCCGGGAAGGTCTTTATCCTGCGCGGGGAGGACATTTCCAATCTGTCGTTGGAGCCGTTGAGCTATCGAGCCCGAAGATAGCCCTTTCAGCCGCGCCTTGGAGGCGGACAATGTCGCCTCCAATTCCTACCTCACCCCACATAAATCGATCATCGGCTTTGCGCGTGCAAGCAAAGTTTCGCATTGCCTGTATATGCCAGGTCCACTCAATGTCTCGAAAAGTATAGTCGGCGAGACCGTCTCATGGATGCCTGTTGACGTATCGCAATTTATGTCTCATAAATGTGACTTGAAATGTTTAGAGGTTTTGAGACATGGCGCTTGTCGCATACATTCGAGTTTCCTCTGTCGGTCAGTCGCTTGAAGTTCAGCGCGAAAAGATGATCAACAACGGTGTGCAGCCGGATCATATTTTCGAGGAAAAGAGATCGGGACTGGATGCCAACCGTCCCGCTCTCAAAGAAGCTATTCGCTTTGCCCGCAAAGGCGATCACTTTTGCATTTCGCGTATCGACCGTCTTGCGAGGTCCGCAACGGACCTTCTCAATATCGTCAAGGAACTACGAGCGAAGGGTGTCGAGCTTCGTGTGCTTGATCAGAGCATCGATACTTCCAATCCGGCAGGGGTCGCCCTGCTTCAAATGCTCGCGGTGTTTGCTGAATTTGAAGCCTCAATCCGAACTGAACGTCAGATGGATGGCATTGCGAAAGCGAAAGCGAGCGGCACTAGGTTCGGAAGGAAGGCTAAGGCAACGCTGGACGTTTCGCAGCAGATCCGCGACATGCGAGACAGTGGTTTGCTAATTCGCGATATCATGACCAAAACCGGTTTGAGCAAAGCGACGGTTTATCGGGCGCTTGCCATAGAACCGGCTGCCAGGGCCTAAATCAATATTCGGACGCCGCCCAATCAATGTGCCATTCGGTTTTATCGGCGAGATCGCCCAATTCGATACGAAGATCGAAAACGACATCCTCGTCGTTCCCGCGTTGACGAGTGAGGCGGGGCCAGATCAATTTCCTAGTTAGGGGGTCGTCCGTATCCTCTTCAGCAGATATGCCGAGCTTCTGAGAGATCGCGTCGAGATCGGTGACGGCGACTTTGATGACGATCTTCTGAATGAAGCGTCCGTAACCGTTTGCCTTCATTGGTTGCTTCCTTGTGCGGTGATGAATGGGTGTGATGATGACGGCGCGACAGGGGCAGGGACTGCCAGAAGGGAAAATCCACTGAGGATGTCGGGTAAAAGTTATACGGCGCATAGTTCGTGTCGCCGTTTTGAAGTTTGCCTTCCAACTTCAGCGAGTATGCAAGATAACTTGAAACGTCGCCGAGACTGTCGACTGGTTTGAGGTCGATCAACGAAATGCCGGGTGTCGGATTGGGAATGATGTAGCCACCTTCCAGCGTACGAAATGCACTATTCGCATTCTTGAAGTTGGTGAGGGCGCGTTCGTGGAATAGGACGATGCCGTGACCATGAGGATTTGTGGTAACGGTGCTGAAACCGTTTTGCCGACTGCCTTCAATGTCGAACGCCATAAAGGCTAGAGGTTGAAGCTTCTTGTTTCTGCGGGTCACCTTGCATTTTGCAAGGCACTGCTTCCTCAATTCTGACGCGTGATATTTTCCGAACTCTATGTCAAATCGTCGCTGCGCATCCCAAATATGATAAGATGCGCCGTAGTTTCGAAGTTGAACAGTTGCAATGAAAGCATTGTCGATAATGTAATCGTCTAGTCTGTGGATGTCTGGATTTGTTGATCCTTTGATATCGTATTCTGCTTTATCGATTATCGTATGTAATGCCCATGCATGGATGTGTTTTGATGTCATTTTAACTCTGATAATTGGTAATATAAATCTAATTGCGCATCTCCAGTGAAGTTGCGCAGTGAAATGAACGAGGAAACCTCAAGCTCGCTCTAGTGAACGGGTTCTTGAGCGCCAACTTGGTCGGCTGTCTATTTAGCTTGGGGACGGTATTAAGATAGCAGGAGTGCAATCTCACCCGGGGCGGGTTGAGCTCGCAATACATTCTTGAATGTGCTTATTCTATCCGATTTAGTCGTATAAGTCAATGAAATATATGAATATTTCCGCTTTATATCCAGAGCCGCGCGCCCCCATCGGCACACCGATCATGACCATCAGCGGCGCGCCATTCAGCAAGGCAGGGGAGGCTGAATCGCCATCTTGGTGCCCCATCATCCTGTAGCGGACAATGAACGTCACCAAGGACAAGCCTTGCCAAGCTTCTTAGTCCGATACCGATGATCATTGCCTTCTTCCCGTTATTGGTCAGCCAAATTGTGCGAGTTCATTCAAATCAGCTTGGATGCTTCGAAGCGATTTAGCGTGAAGGATGGCTTCCGCGATGAAGCCATGTTGCTTCAAGAGCGTTATCCGCTTCTCGCAAAGTTGGTAGAATTCGTTCCGTGCTTTTTCATTTAATGCGATGATCTCGTACGGGTGGTTTTGCATTGCATATTCCTTTTACAGAATATGCCGTCTTTCATAATGTATAGTGGCGTTTGCCTCGCGTCGGGCATATCATGGTTGTCGATGTTTACGTGATGTGGCTGTGTGTCTTGGCTTTTTGCTGAATTTGTTTTTGCTCTCTTTCAGCCAATGCCATTGCTTTTTGTATCGCGTCTTGCTTCCTGCGCAACGAATACCCCTTGCCATACTTGCCGGTCATGGATGAATCGTGACCGATAATGGACTTGATCCAACTATCTTCCATGCCATCGACTTCCCTGAGCCAATCGATAAATCGGTGCCGATATGAATAGGTGGTTGTGTCATCGGAAACTTGTTGGATGAGTTTATTGGCGGACGCGGAGAGAGCTTCGGAACCGCCTGAGCGGCAATATCGCATGAACCCTTTGGGGAACTTCTTGGCAGCTTCAAGCGCCGGACCGATCAATGGAATGTCGCGGGGTCTATTTTCTGTTTTCAAGCCTTTGCGGTTTGGATTGGGACCGATGTGGATGTAGGGAATTTCTTCATTCAGATGAAAGTCAGTCTCGTGCAGGAATACAATCTCGCTGGCGATTGCTCCTGTGTATTCCATCAGGTTGAGGATTGCCTTTAGTTCGTCGTTGGCTTTCGAGTTCGCGAGCTTTTCGTGAAGAGCTAAAAGCTCGGGCTCAGAAAACGGGCGTCGGCTCGTTTTGTCATTTCCGCTATGTTCGACTTCCGCATTCTGAAAAGGATTCTCGTGCTTGGGGAAATCGCTCTTCAGGACCTTAGCGACCATGGCATTGAGGAACAGAAGCTTTTTCCGAGCGGTCTCCGACTTGATCTCTCCGGATTTTATTCGCTTACCAAGATCAACGGCGTAGTTCGCGGCATCCTTCGGAGTGATTTTCAGCACATCGAGATCGCCAATTGCCCGTTTGAAATCTCTGATCGGCTCGAGGTAGCGATTCCACTTCTTCTGGAGCGCACGACGGTCAAGGTCATTCCATTTGCCCGCCGCAAGCTCTTGATAGCGACTGAACATCTCATCAAGAGAAAGTGTATCTTCGACAACGCCGCCGTTTGCGGCAATTTGTTCCCGCGTGGGAATTTCGATGCGCTTAAGGAAATCGTTAGCCTGTGCAAGCATCGCGACCTTCTCTTTGGTGGTCGCGTCGTGAATTTCCTGAGCCGTGCGGAATTCGAAGCCTTGAATGGCGGCTCGCTCCCTCTGGGCGTTGCTGCTTAGCGAGTCAATTTTGATCTCGTACGACAGGAACACGCCCTTCCAGTACAGCACGCGCGTCGCCGCAAGCGCGTTCGCAAGCGTACGATTAGATGTGTTGAGAGATTCCCATATCTCTTTCTTTCCGATGTGGTCATGTTGATCCTTCGGTACAGAGATACGGAAGCTATAGTTCCCGTTCGGACGGCGAACGACATAGTTCTTCGTCATGATGTATCCTTGAAAAAATCAATGAGAGATGCGATCGCGTGCCAAAAGCATCACTGAACGCAATTTCGCTTTGTTTTGAAAATTGTCGGTCTGATGGAAAGGTGCTCGAGGCGAGCAGAAGACCTGACGAGCGCTTTGTATCTATTGTTACTTTCAGAGTCAATGTATATTTGCGTGGTTTGGCAAATTTGTATTTTTTGATTTAATTTCAAGTTTTGCGTTGCTTTAAACGTCAAGCATAAGCCGCATCTAAGTCGCGCGATATACTTCGCTCTCTTGGGAAGCGTAGCGCGGAATCGTAGCATTCCGTAGCGCTGACGGTTTAAGTTATTGAAATTTATGAGCATTTTGGCGCACCCGACAGGATTCGAACCTGTGACCTTTGGAATCGGAATCCAACACTCTATCCAGCTGAGCTACGGGTGCATGCCTGAGGCGGTTTGAATCGCCTGTCCGATGGGTGGTTCTTAGCCTAGCTTCTCGCCAGCATCAATCTCCAAAATTGAAAAGTGCGCCGTTCTTGCAAACGGCGCGCCGATTGTTGTCAGACCTGCATGGCGCCGGGGCCGGGGATGGCCTTTGGCGGGACCTTGCCGAGGATGATCATGCCGAGGACTTCGTCCTTGGTCACGTCCTCGGTGCGTGCATGGCCGACGACCTGGCCGTTCTTCATCACCGAGACGCGGTCGGCGAGGTCGAAGACGTCGTGGATGTCGTGGCTGATCAGGAAGATGCCGATGCCTTCCTTCTTCAGCTGCTTGATCAGCTCGCCAACCTGCGCCGTTTCCTGTGGGCCAAGGGCAGCCGTCGGCTCGTCCATGATCAGGATGCGGGCATTGAAGAGGATCGCGCGGGCGATCGCCACCGATTGCCGTTGGCCGCCTGAGAGTGCCTTCACCGGCTCCTTGAAGCGGCGGAAGTTGGGGTTGAGACGACCCATCACTTCGCGAGTCGAGGCTTCCATGGCGACGTCGTCGAGCGTGCCCCATTTCGTGCGGATTTCGCGGCCGAGATAGAGGTTGGCGGCGGCGTCGACGTTATCGGCGACGGCAAGCGTCTGGTAGATCGTCTCGATGCCGTACTTCTTGGCATCGCGCGGATTGCGGATGTCGGCCGGTTCGCCGTTGATCAGGATCTCGCCGCTGTCGCGCTTGTAGGCGCCGGAGAGGATCTTGATGAGCGTCGACTTGCCCGCGCCGTTGTGGCCGAGAAGGGCGACGACTTCGCCGGGGTAGAGATCGACCGAGGCATTGTCCACGGCGTGGATGCCGCCGAAGGAGATCGAGATGTTCTTCAGTTCCACAAGGGGAGTGCGTTGATCAGTCATATCTAGGACTCCTCTTACTTCGACCGCGAGCGATAGACGGTGTCGAGCCAGACGGCAACGACCAGCACGGCGCCCACGACGACATTTTGTATGGGGGTATCGACGTTTGCGAGACCCATGCCCGACTGCAGCGACTGCATGACCAGCGCGCCAAGCATGGCGCCGGCGATCGTGCCGGTGCCGCCGGCAAGCGACGTGCCGCCGATGACGGCCGCCGCGATGGTGTAGAGCTCGTAGGTCGTGCCTTGCGAGTTGGCGGCTGCATTGAGGCGAGCGGTCGAGATCGCCGCGGCAACAGCTGCCAGGAAGCCCATCAGCGCGAAGATGCGGACCGCGACCCAGCGGGTCTTGATGCCGGCGAGCTCGGCTGCCTCAGGGTTGCCGCCGATCGCGAAGACATAGCGGCCGAAGCGCAGGCGGGTGGCGATGAAGGTCATGACGATGCCGACGAGGACGGCGATCAGGACCGGCACAGCGATGCCGTAGGAGATGAACAGGCCGGCTTCCGGCCAGGCGATACCGTTGGCCTCGGCGTATTTCTTGGCGATCGCCACCGGCCAGTAATAGATGGTCGAGACCCAGATGGCGCCGAGCACCAGCACACAGCCTAGAACGGCCAGGAAATATTCGGCCCAGAGCGGCCGGCGCGGGAAGTTGAAGCGCTTGCGCTGGTGGCGCGAGCCGATGATGCCGACGATAATCAGCACGCAGGCGACAAGCCCGATGATCCAGCTCCAGGTCGCGCCGACGGCACCTTCAGCACCGCCGCCCATGATCCGGAATGTGGTATCGAGCGGAGCGACCGTCTGGCCCGATGTGACGTACCAGGCAAGACCGCGCCAGGCGAGGAAGCCGCCGAGCGTGACGATGAAGGAGGGGACGCCCAGGAAGGCGATGATGACGCCCTGGAAGAGGCCGATCAGCGTTCCGGCGATCAGGCCACAGACCAGCGTGATCAGCCAGGTCCAGGAATTGTCGAAGCCGAGATATTGCGGCAGGAATTTCGCCTGGACGACGCCCATGATCATGGCGACGAGGCCAAGCATCGAGCCGATCGACAGGTCGATGTTGCGGGTGACGATGACGAGCACCATGCCGGTCGCGAGAACCGCGATCTCGGTGGTCTGGACCGAGAGGTTCCAGAGGTTGCGCGGCGTCAGGAAGAGCCCGCCGGTGTAGAGATGGAAGCCGATCCAGATGACCAGCAGCGCCGCGACCATGCCGAGCAGGCGCGTGTCGATCTCGGTTGCGCGCAGGAAGCGCGTGAAAGCGTTACCCTCCGCCGGGCGCGGATGGCCCGATGAGGATTGCGTGATGTTTGCCATGGGTTTGCCGTTTCCCCCACTGTTTGAGCTTTTTGGCGCGGGCGCCCGAAAGCCCTTGCCGAGGTGCCCTGTTCTTCTAATCGACCACCGAGAGACTTCCGAAGCGGCCGCTCAAGGGGCGGCATTGTTCCGGCAGGGAATCAAAGCGTTCGCGGTGCGTTGCGAGGCGGGGAGCGTTCGTGGACGGCTCCATCCGCGTCCGGCGCCGCAGCGTGACCGCTGCGGCGCCGGCATGTTGGTTTAGCTGGCGAGGATTAGTCGCAAGCCTTGACGGTGCCAGCCTTGACGCCCTGGCAAGCTTCAGCCTTGGAGATCCAGCCGGCGTCGATGACGACGTTCAGGTTGTCTTTGGTGATTGCTTCCGGCTTCAGGAAGATCGACTGCATCTTCACCTTCTTCGGACCGCCTTCGAAGGAAGTTACGCCCTCGATCTTGTCCATCGTCTTGCCGCCAGCGAGGTCGAGCGCGATTTCAGCAGCGCGCTTGCCGAGTTCGCGGCTGTCCTTCCAGACGGAAACCGTCTGCGTGCCGAGCGCAATGCGGTTCAGAGCAGCCTTGTCGGCGTCCTGGCCGGAAACCGGAACGGTGCCAGCCATGCCCTGTGCGTCGAGAGCAGCCACTGCGCCGCCGGCGGTGCCGTCGTTGGAAGCAACAACCGCGTCGACCTTGTTGTTGTTGGCGGTCAGGAACTGTTCCATGTTGCGCTGAGCGTTCTGCGGCAGCCAGCCGTCGGTGTAGGCTTCGCCGACGTTCTTGATCTTGCCCGCGTCAACAGCGGCCTTCAGGACTTCCATCTGGCCGGCGAACAGGAAGTCCGCGTTCGGGTCGGACGAAGAGCCCTTGATGAAGACGTAGTTGCCTTCAGGCTTGACCTTGAACACGCCTTCAGCCTGCAGGCGGCCGACTTCCTTGTTGTCGAAAGTGATGTAGAAGGCAGCAGGGTTTTCGATCAGGCGGTCGTAGCCGACGACCGGAATGCCTTCAGCGGCAGCCTTTTCGATGGCAGGGCCGATCGCGTCACTATCCTGAGCGAGAACGATGAGTGCGTTCGCGCCCTGCGATATCAGCGATTCAACGTCGGTGAGCTGCTTTGCGGCAGACGACTGTGCATCAGCAGAAATGTACTTCGCGCCCTTGGCTTCGAGGGCTTTCTTGATGGCGGCTTCGTCGGTCTTCCAACGCTCTTCCTGGAAGTTCGACCAGGAAACACCGACGACGAGGTCGGCAGCCATTGCGGCGGTATGCACCGACACCAGGATGGCCGCGCCGGCCATCAGCTTCAAAACAGACTTCATAAATATCCTCCCGAGTGAATAGCGGCCAGCCCCAGCCAGTGGTTCCTCCGGCCGCCGCGGTTCGCTGACGAGAAGCTTCGAATTATTTTCTCGACAGTCGAGAAATTTAGTGTCAGAGATTTTTTCAACTGTCAACACTGCACTACCGACGGAATTTTCGTTAGGGAAAACCTGTCGGGGATACAGTGTGAACGAGGGCGGAATGCGAGGGGGAGAGGGCCGGCATATATGCTGACCAAGTCGAGCACGGAGTTGGTCCGGCAGAGAAATAGCGTCCTCGTGCTCGCCGCGCTTCGAAGGCATGGAGCGCTCGCCCACACTGAAATCGCCGACTCTACGAAGCTGTCCTCCGCCACGGTTTCGGCGATCACTGCCGATCTGGAGAAGGCGCAGATCATCGAGAAATCCGAGCATCAGGCAGCGAGCGGACGGGGGCGCCCGCGCGTCATGTTTCGGCAGCGACGCGACTGCGGCTACCTTGTCGTTGTGATCATTTCGTCGGATGGCGTGCAGTACTCGTTGGTCGACTACGCCGGCAAGCTCATCGACCGATTCAGCGAGGAAAGGTCGCATGATCCTGCAGGCGCCGAGCGGTTTGTCGCCTCCGTTAGGGATGGGCTCGCGCGCATTCTTTCACGCTCAAAGGTTCCCCGGGAAAAAGTGCTGCTGATATCGATTAGTAGCAAGGGGCTCGTGCATCCCACAGAACCGGTGCTGGTTTGGTCGCCGATTTTCGGCAGCAATCAGATCGACTTCGAATCAGCGTTGCGGCCAGATTGGCAAGCCAGGATCCTTCTCGGCAATGAGACGCAGCTTGTTGCAGCGGCGCTCGGTGCGCATGAGGAAAATACGAGGCCGACAGATTTTCGTGCTCTTGCCGCATTGTCGCTCGGACACAGCATCGGCCTTGGCATCGTCCGGCGCACGGGGCAGGGCGAGCGGGAAATCTCGGCGCCGAATTTCGGACATATGCTACACATGGCGAATGGTGGCCTCTGTCGCTGCGGCAGCAGGGGATGCATCGAGGCCTATGCTGGCTTCTACGCCATTCTGCGTATGGCCTTCGAGGTGCCGCTCGATACCATTCCGGCGAAGTTCGTGCCTGTCGCCGAGCTCGACAAGATCGCAGCGCAAGCGCGCCACGGGCATCGCATGTCTGCCTTTGCGTTCAGGCAGGCCGGCATCGCGCTCGGAAACGGACTTTCACGTCTGCTTAGCCTGACGGAGCGCATGCCGATCGCAATCACGGGTCCAGGAACGCGTTACTATGATCTGTTGCGTCAGGGCATCGAGGATGGACTTGGCCAGGCGCATATCGTGCGGATGGAAGGAATGCCCGAGATTCGCGTTGCGCCTGACGAATCGATCCTTGTCTTCGAGGGGCATCTCGACCGGGCATTGTCGGTGATCGATCAGGAGTTGGTTCTGTCGGGTATTCAGGGGGCCGACTAGCCATGCGGCCAGGGCGAAATAGGCGTAAAACGAGAAATGGCCGGGCAGGGACCCGGCCATTTCACAGGTGGCTTTCGGTCGGGAGAGGGCCGTCAGCCAATCTTGATGAGCTTGCCTTCCTTGACGGACTGCACGGCAGCATCTGCCAGCGCCAGAGCAGCGAGACCATCGGCACCCGACGGCGCGATCGTCGCACCCTTTTCGATCGCCGCGATGAAGCTAGCGATCTCGTTGGCGTAGGCTTCGGTGTAGCGGGTCATAAAGAAGTCATGCAGCGGCGGGCGGGTGTAGCCGTCGCCGTTGGCAACTTCGATCGAAACAGGGCGCTGATTTTCGGCGGATACCATGCCTTTGGAGCCATGCACTTCGATGCGCTGGTCGTAGCCATACGTGGCGCGGCGGGAGTTGGAGATGATCGCCTGCTTGCCGGACTTGGTCTGCAGGATCACCGAAACGCTGTCGTAGTCCCCGGCTTCGCCGATCGCCTTGTCGACAAGGACAGCGGCGGTGGCGCTGACGGCAACCGGCTCTTCGCCGAGCAGGAATCGGGCCATGTCGAAATCGTGGATCGTCATGTCGCGGAAGATGCCGCCCGAACGCTTGATGTAATCAACCGGTGGGGCGCCCGGATCGCGCGAGGTGATCGTGACCATTTCAACGTCGCCGATTCGGCCGTCGTCGATCGTCTTGCGAACGGCCATGAAGTGCGGGTCGAAGCGGCGATTGAAACCGACCATCAGCTTGCCCTTGGTCTCGTCGACGACCTTGATGCACGCCTTGACGCGGGCAACGTCGAGATCGATCGGCTTTTCGCAGAAGATGGCCTTGCCGGCGCGGGCGAAACGCTCGATCAGGTCGGCGTGAGTATCGGTCGGGGTGCAGATGACGACGGCGTCGATATCCTTGGCGGCTTCGATCGCCTCGATCGTGCGGACCTCGCAGCCATACGCCGAGGCGATGGCTTCGGCCGCCTGCGGGAATGCGTCGGCGACAGCAACGAGTTTGGCATTGGCATCGCCGCTGACGGCCTTCGCATGAACCTTGCCGATGCGGCCGGCGCCGAGAAGACCAAATCTGACTGTCATGAGAACCTCCCTTGGATTCGGAACAAATGAACCGAATTGTGATGCATGTGGAATTTTCATTCCATTTAATGGTTGCCGCGTCAAGCCCGGCGCCCTTTCACATTTTCAGAATCCATCCTAAAGACATGTGATCGAAATACGGCGCGGGACAATTATGCAGCTCATAGATCCGAACCATCCGGCCTATCGCCCGCTCTGGGCTCGCGTCCTGATCGTGACCGTTTGCTTCGGCTGGGCACTGGTCGAGATCATCACCGGTGATCCGTTCTGGGCGGTTCTATCAGGCGGTGCGGGCGTCTATGCCGCCTATATGCTGTTCTGGAGCTACAAACCGCAAGCGGCAGAGAGCGTCACGCCGGCACCTTCCGATGACGAGGAAGAAAAAGAAGATCGAGAAGACAAGAAGGACGCTGACTAGTCAGCGACCGAGGCGCCGCAGCGCCTGGTCGATCAGCAAATTCGCGGTCGTCATCCGCTTGGTGGCGTTCTCGCGGAATAGCGGATGAACGCGATCGGGGTGGTTCTTCTTGGCAAAGGCACGACGCTTTTCGCTGAGGCCCTGGGCTGTATCGCGCATGGAAATATCCAGTTCTGCAGCGATATCCTCTGGCGCTACGCGCGTGAGGTGATCTGGCATCACAGGGTCTGGCTCAGGCGAGGTCGGGGGCACCGGTGAGGACTCAGGCGCCGTCTCCGGGGCAAATCCCATTGTCTCCACGTACGCCTGATCGGCCCTGTTTGACTGGGCCGAGACCCCTTCCATGACATCGAAGGCAAGACCGGTGTTGAGACCGCTCACACGGGCGGTGGGTGCATCCTGCTCGGCTGCCTCATCGTCCTCCGCCTTCAGGCGGTCGAGGACGGACTGGAACACGGATTGGCCAAACAGCATGATTGCCTCCCTTGGAGGCGCGCATTAGACCCGAGCAAGGTGGTGCCGAGCTTGTCACGCGGCGGCGACTTTTTTGCTCTCGGCCAGCACCAGATCATAAAGCAGCCGTGCACTCGGGGGCAGGGCGCGCTCCTTCACTGTGATCAGGCTGTACGGCCTGACGTTGATGTCAAAGTCGATCGGCAGCACCCGGACATCCGAAGCCTTTGATTTGTGGGACGCCAGGAACTGTGCCACGTCGAGCGCGATAGGTGCGATTGCATCGGTCTGGCAAACTGTCGCGCAGGTAAGCAGCAGCGACGAGGTGTTGACGATATTTTCCGGCAGCGACACACCGCGCGCCAGGAACAGGTCCTCGATCGTCCGGCGCAGCAAAGTACCTGCAGGCTGGAAGACCCAATCATAGCGCGGGAGGTCATCGAGGGACGCCACCTTCTTCTTGAGCAGCGGATGACCGCCCCGGACGATCAGGCAGGCCTTCTCCACGCCGATCTCTTGGACCTGGAACAAGCGCGGATTGAGGTCGTCAGGAATACGGCTGATGATGAAGTCGTGCCGGGCGGCGAGCAGCTCCCGCGCCAGCACGTTGCTCGTTTCGACCTGGATAGTCACCTCGATGCCGGGGAGAGCCGTTCTGACACGCTTGATCGCCGGCACGACAAGGCTCATGGCTGGCGCCGTAACCGCGCCGATGAAGACCGCGCCGCCCTTGCCCGTCTTCAATTCTGCAATTTCGCGGCCAGCTTCGCGCAGTTCCAGCATGATCTTTCGCGCGCGCCGTGCGAGCGCCTGTCCGAAGGTCGTCAGAACCACACCACGCGCGACGCGCTCATAGAGCGGCGTCTTCACGATCGACTCCATTTCCGACAGGATTCGCGAGGCGGCCGGCTGCGAAATGTTCAGCGCTTCGGCCGCGGCTGAAATTTGACCGCTATCTTCGATTGCGACGATCATCCGCAGGTGATTCAGTTTAAGCCCCGATCTCAGAAGGGCGTCATCACCGAAAATATCCGTGTGAATGTCCACATGGGCATGCGTCTGCGGGTCCGAAATAATCGTCATGGTTGCGGCCTCCCAACCGTGTTCCATCAAAAGTAATACTTTTTAACGATATACCAAAATTGTTATGCACTTTGCCAGTTATTCTATTTGACAGTTATAGGAATCCATACCAGTTTGCCGCCGTGTGCTGGTTGGCACTCAACACGTGTGAGAGCGTGGAGGAGACCTACTTCGTTTCTCACCATCTGAAGTATTATCCAAGACGGAACCTGCCACAGTTTCGGGGCGGGCGATTTTTCGTCCGTGCGTTTATTAACTAAGGGAGAGAGAGATATGAAATCCATTATCTCGTTGATGGCAGCGGCGGCCTTTGGCGTCGCTTCGTTCGTAATGCCGGCTATGGCAGCCGACAAGGGGACTGTCGGCATTGCAATGCCCACGAAGTCGTCCGCTCGCTGGATCGATGACGGTAACAACATCGTCAAGCAGCTCCAGGACGCTGGCTACAGCACCGATCTGCAGTACGCTGACGACGACATTCCGAACCAGCTGTCTCAGATTGAGAACATGGTCACCAAGGGCGTCAAGGTTCTCGTCATCGCCGCTATCGACGGCACGACGCTTTCCGACGTTCTCCAGAAGGCTCACGACGCAGGCATCAAGGTCATCGCTTATGACCGTCTGATCCGCGACTCGGGCAACGTCGACTACTACGCGACGTTCGACAACTTCAAGGTCGGCGTTCTGCAGGCAACCTCTATCGTTGACGCCCTCGGCCTCAAGGATGGCAAGGGCCCGTTCAACATCGAACTCTTCGGCGGTTCGCCGGACGACAACAACGCCTTCTTCTTCTATGATGGCGCAATGTCCGTTCTGCAGCCTTACATCGACAGCGGCAAGCTCGTCGTAAAGTCTGGCCAGACCGGCATGGACAAGGTTGGTACGCTGCGTTGGGACCCGGCAACGGCCCAGGCTCGTATGGACAACCTGCTCTCGGCTAACTACACCGACGCGAAGGTCAATGCAGTTCTGTCGCCTTACGACGGTCTGTCCATCGGCATCATCTCGTCGTTGAAGGGCGTCGGCTACGGCTCTGGCGATCAGCCGCTCCCGGTCGTTTCCGGCCAGGACGCTGAAGTTCCGTCGGTCAAGTCGATCATCGCTGGCGAGCAGCACTCCACGATCTTCAAGGACACCCGTGACCTCGCAAAGGTTACCGTCGGCATGGTCAACGCTCTGATGGAAGGCAAGGAGCCTGAAGTCAACGACACCAAGACCTACGACAACGGCGTCAAGGTCGTTCCGTCCTACCTGCTGACCCCGGTCGCAGTTGACAAGACCAACTACGAGAAGATCCTCGTCGAAGGCGGTTACTACAAGGCTGACCAGCTGAAGTAATAATTGTACCACGTTGGCCGGAACCTGCTGCTTGCGGGTTCCGGTCTTCAATTTTATGATCGCCGCGCCCCTCTCGGCTGCTGGCGCTGGATTTTGACCATGGACAATACAATCCTCGAAATGCGGAACATCACCAAGACGTTCCCGGGCGTGAAGGCGCTTGAGAATGTGAACCTCAAGGTTCGGCAAGGTGAAATCCACGCATTGGTGGGTGAAAACGGGGCCGGAAAGTCGACCCTGATGAAAGTTCTCTCCGGCGTGTACCCGGCCGGAACCTACGACGGTGACATCGTTTATGAAGGCGACGTCCGTCATTTCAAGGCGCTCAAGGACTCCGAGGAAATCGGCATCGTCATCATTCACCAGGAGCTGGCGCTCGTGCCGCTCCTGTCGATCGCCGAAAACATCTTCCTCGGCAACGAAGTCGCCCAGAACGGCATCATCAAGTGGCAGGAAGCCTTCAAGCGCACGAAAGAGCTGCTGAGCAAGGTCGGCCTCAAGGAGTCGCCGGAAACGCTTGTTACCGACATCGGCGTCGGCAAGCAGCAGCTTGTCGAAATCGCCAAGGCGCTTTCGAAGAGCGTGAAGCTGCTCATCCTTGATGAGCCGACAGCGTCGCTCAACGAAAAGGATTCCGATGCGCTGCTCGAGCTCCTCATCGAATTCCGCAACCAGGGCCTGACGTCGATCATCATCACGCACAAGCTCAACGAAGTGCGCAAGGTCGCCGACCAGATCACGGTTCTGCGCGACGGCATGACGGTCAAGACACTCGACTGTCAGACCGAAGAGATCAGCGAAGACATCATCATCAAGAACATGGTGGGCCGCGAGCTCGCCGATCGTTATCCGCCGCGCTCCGTGCCGATCGGCGAGACGATCCTCGAGGTGAAGAACTGGAACGCTTACCACCAGCACCACCGTGACCGCCAGGTCCTTCACAACATCAACGTCACCGTCCGCAAGGGCGAGGTGGTCGGCATCGCGGGATTGATGGGCGCCGGACGCACTGAATTCGCCATGAGCCTGTTCGGCAAGTCCTACGGTCACAAGATCCACGGCGACGTCTTCATGCACGGCAAGTCCGTCGATGTCAGCACCGTTCGCAGGGCGATCGATGCCGGTCTCGCCTACGTAACCGAGGATCGCAAGCATCTCGGTCTCGTGCTCGGCGAAAACATCGTGCACAACACGACGCTTGCCAATCTGGCTGGCGTGTCGAGCGGCACGGTCATCGACACCATCAAGGAATCCAAGATCGCGTCGGATTATCGCTCGAAGCTTCGCATCCGCAGCTCCAGCATCTTCCAGGAGGCGGTCAATCTTTCGGGTGGCAACCAGCAAAAGGTCGTGCTGTCGAAGTGGCTGTTTTCCGATCCCGACGTTTTGATCCTCGACGAGCCCACTCGCGGTATCGATGTCGGTGCAAAATACGAAATCTATACTATCATCAACCAGCTCGCCGCCGATGGCAAAGGCGTTCTGATGATCTCATCGGAAATGCCGGAGCTCCTTGGCACGTGCGACCGCATCTACGTCATGAATGAAGGGCGTATCGTTGCGGAACTGCCAAAGGGAGAGGCGAGCCAAGAAACCATCATGCGCGCTATCATGCGCTCAGGGGAGAAGAAACAATGACCCCGGTCAACCCTTCCGCCACCGAAGAGAGCAACGTCGTTTCCGTTGCGGACTACATCCGCGGTAACATCCGTGAGTACGGCATGCTCATCGCGCTTGTCGCGATCATGGTGTTCTTCCAGTTCTATACGGGCGGCATCCTGTTCAAGCCGGTCAACCTGACGAACCTTGTTCTGCAGAACTCGTTTATCGTCATCATGGCGCTCGGCATGCTGCTTGTCATCGTGGCGGGGCATATCGATTTGTCGGTCGGCTCCATCGTCGCCTTCGTCGGCGCGGTGGCGGCTATCATGACCGTCAACTGGCAGATGAACTTCGTGCTTGCGGGCATTCTCTGCCTGATCATCGGTGGCGCCATCGGCGCCGCGCAGGGCTACTGGATTGCGTATCACCGGATTCCGGCCTTCATCGTAACGCTCGCCGGCATGCTCGTCTTCCGCGGCCTCACGCTGTTCGTTCTCGGCGGCAAGAACATCGGCCCGTTCCCGAAGGATTTCCAGGTCATCTCGACGGGCTTCCTGCCGGGCGACATGATCGATATCGGCGGAATTCCGCTCCATTCGACGTCGCTAGTCCTGACCGTTCTCGGAACTGTCGTCCTCTTTTATCTCGCCTGGCGTCGCCGCAAGGTCAACGAGAGCCATGGCATCGATGTGGAGCCGATGAGCTTCTTCATCGGTCAGAACCTCATTCTTTCGCTGGCGATCCTGTTCCTCGGCTATCAGTTGTCCAGCTACAAGGGCCTGCCGAACGTTCTCGTCGTCATGCTCGTGCTGATCGCGGCCTACGCCTTCGTGACGCGCCGCACCACGATCGGTCGCCGCATCTACGCCATGGGCGGCAATGAAAAGGCCACCAAGCTTTCGGGTATCAACACCGAGCGCCTGAGCTTCTTCACCTTCGTCAACATGGGCGTTCTGGCCGGTCTCGCCGGCATGATCATCGCGGCCCGCCTGAACTCGGCAACGCCGAAGGCGGGCGTCGGCTTCGAGCTGGATGTTATCGCAGCCTGCTTCATCGGCGGTGCTTCGGCATCCGGCGGCGTTGGCAAGATCACCGGTGCCGTCATCGGCGCGTTCATCATGGGCGTCATGAACAACGGCATGTCGATCGTCGGCCTCGGCATCGACTTCCAGCAGATGGTCAAGGGATTGGTGCTTCTCGCTGCCGTCTTCTTCGACGTTTACAACAAGAACAAGGGCTAAGCGCTTCGGCGCTGCCCAGGCATTCGCAGTCATGTGAACTTACCAATCCGGCGCCTTCAGGGAGCCGGATTGGCGGAGCATTTTCCGCGCAATCGAAAAAAGGATGAAGACCGTGCTCATTTCGCAGATCAAGGGTTCGAACGGAGAGATCATCGTCGCCGTGCGCGAGCCGGGCGGTACCGCGAAAGCCGTCAAGAACGCCGGCAGCGTCTATGCGCTGGCCATGGAAGCCGCAAACGGCGGCAAGTCGCTCGCAGCGGTGATCGAGGCGCATGGTCTCGGTGATGCCGTCGATCTCGAAAAGGCTTATGCCGAAGGCAAGTTCCTGCCGCCGATGACGCATCCTGACGCTGCGCATCTGCATCTGACGGGCACCGGTCTGACGCATCTGGGCTCGGCCGCAACGCGCGACTCCATGCACAAGAAGACCTCCGAGGCGGCTGAGGAAACGCTCACCGACTCGATGAAGATGTTCAAGATGGGTCTTGAGAACGGCAAGCCGAAAGCCGGCGAGAAGGGCGTGCAGCCTGAGTGGTTCTACAAGGGCAACGGCTACGGTTCGGCTGCTCCTGGCACTCCGCTCGTTTCCCCGTCCTTCGCGCTCGACGGTGGCGAAGAACCTGAGATGGCCGGCATTTATGTCATCGCTGAAGACGGCACGCCTTTCCGGATCGGTTTTGCGCTGTCGAACGAGTTCTCCGACCACGTCACCGAGCGGATCAACTATCTCTACCTCGCGCACTCCAAACTGCGCCCGGCAAGCTTCGGCCCGGAAATCCGCATCGGCGCCGCGCCGGACGACATCCGCGGCACCTCGCGCATCAAGCGCGGTGACAAGGTGATCTTCGAGAAGCCCTTCCTGTCGGGCGAGGCGAACATGTCGCACACCTTCGCGAACCTCGAATACCACCACTTCAAGTACGGCCTGTTCCGTGTGCCCGGCGACGTTCACGTCCACATGTTCGGCACCGCGACGCTGTCCTTCGCTGAAGGCATCAAGGCGGAAGAGGGCGATGTCTTCGAAATCGAAGTCGCCGAGTTCGGCCTGCCGCTGCGCAACCCTCTGAAGATTGCTGCCGAAGAAGAGATTGCTGTCAAGCAGCTCTGATTTCGCAAGGCCCGGCCGCCGCTTCGGCGGCCGGACCGTTTTTCAAAAAACGGTAAAGGAGGCCTCATCGGGCCATGACCATCTATCAAAATCTCATCGCCGGCGAATGGGTCGGCTCGGACGCGACCAAGAACATCAATCCGTCTGACACCAACGAGGTTGTTGGCCTCTATGCCGACGGCACGGCTGAAGACACCAGAAATGCCATCGCGGCCGCCAAGGCAGCCTTTCCTGCCTGGTCGCGTTCCGGCATCTGGGAACGCCACGTCATCCTGAAGAAGGCTGGCGACGAGATCATGGCTCGCAAGGACGAGCTTGGGGCGTTGCTTGCGCGCGAAGAGGGCAAGACGCTTCCGGAAGCGATCGGCGAGACCATCCGCGCCTCACAGATCTTTGAATTCTTTGCAGGCGAGGCGCTGCGGCTTGCAGGCGAGGTTATCCCGTCGGTTCGGCCAAACATCGGCGTCGAGATCACCCGTGATCCGCTCGGCGTCATCGGTATCATCACGCCCTGGAATTTCCCGATCGCGATCCCAGCCTGGAAGATCGCACCGGCGCTGTGCTACGGCAACACCATCGTCTTCAAGCCGGCCGAACTTGTTCCGGGCTGCTCCTGGGCGATCGTCGACATCCTGCATCGCGCCGGCCTGCCGAAGGGCGTCTTGAACCTCGTCATGGGCAAGGGCTCGGTGGTCGGCCAGGCGATGCTCGACAGCCCCGACGTCACCGGCATTACCTTTACAGGTTCCACCGGCACCGGCCGACGCGTCGCGAGCGCCTCGATCGAGCATAATCGCAAGTTCCAGCTGGAAATGGGCGGCAAGAACCCGATGGTGGTTCTCGATGACGCGGACCTCACCGTCGCCGTCGAAGCTGCCGCCAACTCGGGCTTCTTCTCCACCGGCCAGCGCTGCACGGCGTCCTCGCGCCTGATCGTCACCGAAGGCATCCACGACAAGTTCGTCGCGGCGCTGACGGAAAAGCTGAAGACGCTGGTCGTCGACAACGCAATGAAGACGGGCACGCATATCGGCCCTGTCGTCGATGAAAAGCAGCTGAAGACCGATACCGATTATATCGAGATCGGCAGGAAGGAAGGCGCCAAGCTTGCCTTCGGCGGCGAGCTCATCACCCGCGAGACGCCTGGCTTCTACCTGCAGCCGACGCTATTTACGGAAGCGACCAACCAGATGCGCATCAGCCGTGAGGAGATCTTCGGACCCGTCGTCTCGTTGATCCGCGTCAAGGACTACGAAGAGGCACTGGCAACGGCGAACGACACGCCGTTTGGCCTGTCAGCCGGTATCGCCACGACAAGCCTGAAGCATGCAACGCATTTCAAGCGCAATTCCGAAGCCGGCATGGTTATGGTCAACCTGCCGACGGCGGGTGTGGATTTCCACGTCCCGTTCGGCGGCCGCAAGGGATCGTCCTATGGCCCGCGCGAGCAGGGCAAGTACGCGGCCGAATTCTATACGTCGGTCAAGACCGCTTATACGCTGGCCTAGTGATTGCAAGGACGATGCGAGCCGCCATCGGCGGCTCGCATTCTTTACCCTGCCGATGTGAGCCGATCAGCTCTGGCTCTGGCTCTGCATCTGTCCCCGATCCTCTACCTTGACGACGACCGAGAGTTTCTCCCCCGGCGTGCCGATGCGCATGCCCGAAACGGGGGCGGCATCGCGGTAGCAGAGACCGGAGGCGACGCGCACATAGCGTGCATCGGGGCAGATGTTGTTGGCGGGATCGAAGCCTACCCAGCCGAGGCCGGCCACATGCGCCTCGCCCCATGCGTGGGTTGCAGCCTGCTCCACCTTCTCTTCCATCATCAGATAGCCGGAGACGTAGCGAGCCGGCACCCCAAGGCTCCGCGCGGCTGCGACGAAGATATGGGCGTGATCCTGGCAGACACCACTCTTTTTCTCCAGCGCTTGCTCCGCTGTCGTTTCGGTATCGCTGGTGCCGGGTCGGTATGCCACCATTTCGTGGATGCCGGACATCAGCGCGTGCATGCGTGCCAGCTCGTTGTCGCCGCTCACGCTCTTGGTCAGATCCTTGATGAGTTTCCCGGGCTTCGTCCTTGGCGTCTCGCGCAGGAAAAGCCACAGCGGGCAGAAGCCGCTGTGAGGGCCAAGGACACCGTTTCGATCTTCCGTTTCGACCTCGCCCTCGGCGACGATCCGTGTCGCCTGCTGCTCGCCTTCGAGCGAGACAAGGTTGATGTGGTTGCCGAACTGATCGTCATACTCGACCTCCGGCTTGGCACCCTCGACATGCAGCGACCAGTTGAGGATCGTTTGTCCTGTCACCGTCGGCGGTGTTAGCCGCAGCCGCTGCAGCGAGAAGACCGACGGTTCCTCATAATGGTATTCCGTGACGTGGCTGATCTTAAGCTTCATGTCGTGCCCGCCTATGCATAGAACCGGTAACCGTCGGAAATTTCCATGCCGAGCTGGTTGTTGCGTGTGACGAAATCTTCCAGAAACTCATGCAAGCCCTGATCCATGATCTCCTTGATGGCACGCGTCTGCAGCGTCGTGCGGATGGAATCGGCCGTGTCGTGCGCCGGCAGCCGTTCGCCGTAGTCCTTGGCGAGATAGCCGAGCTCGCTGACGATCTTTTCGTAGCAATAGGCGAGTGAGCGGGGCATCTGGCCGTTGAGGATCAGGAAGTCGGCAATGTTCATCGCGCGATATTCGCCGTCATAAGCCCAGCTGTAGGAGCGGTGGGCGGAGACCGAGCGCAGGATGGACTCCCACTGGATGTTGTCGATCGACGTGCCGACAGCGGAGACTGACGGCAGGAGTACGTAGTACTTCACGTCGAGAATGCGGCTGGTATTGTCGGCGCGCTCGATGAAGGTGCCGATACGGGCGAAATTGTAAAGCTCGTTTCTGAGCATGGAGCCATGGAAGGCGCCGCGGATTAACCCGGCGCGATGCTTGATGGCATCGATCGCTTCCGGCAGCTCCGCCGGCTTCAGCCGCTTCGAAAGGAGGGACTTGAGTTCGATCCAGAACTCGTTCGTCGCTTCCCAGGTTTCCCTGGTCAGTGCCGTGCGCACCATGCGGGCGTTGTTTCGCCCGTAGTCGACGCAGGACATGACGCTCGACGGATTGGTGCGGTCGCGCAGCAAGTAGTCGATGGCATCGGCGCTCGTCAGCTTGCTGTGGCCCTCGTCAAAGGTTTCCCGGACGCCAGCACTTTGCAGGACGCCGTCCCAGTCGTCGTCACCGGTTCCGCTTCTGGTCAGCGACATGCGCAGGCCGGCATCGATAAGGCGCGCGATGTTTTCGGCGCGCTCGATGTAACGGAACATCCAGTAGAGTCCGTTTGCAGTTCTTCCGAGCATCAGTCCTCCAATACCCAGGTATCTTTCGTGCCGCCGCCCTGGCTGGAATTGACAACCAGCGAACCCTCTTTCAGGGCCACGCGTGTCAATCCGCCGGGGATGATCTGCACTTTGTCGGAGACGAGAACATAGGGGCGCAGGTCCACGTGGCGCGGCGCAATTCCCTTGTTGACGAGAATGGGCACGGTCGAGAGCGAAAGCGTCGGCTGCGCGATATAGTTGGCGGGCTTGGCCTTCAGCTTCTCGGCAAAATCGGCGCGTTCCTTTTTGGTCGCCGTTGGGCCGACCAGCATGCCGTAGCCGCCGGAACCATGGACTTCCTTGACCACCAGTTCCTCGAGGTGCTCGAGCACGTACTTAAGGCTTTGCGGTTCGGAGCAGCGCCAGGTCGGGACGTTTTCGAGGATCGGCTTGCGTCCGGTATAGAACTCAACGATCTCCGGCATATAGGAGTAGATCGCCTTGTCGTCCGATATGCCGGTGCCCGGCGCATTGGCGATGGTGATGTTGCCGGAACGATAGACGTCCATGATGCCGGGAATGCCGAGCGCTGAATCCGGCCGGAAGGTGAGGGGGTCGAGGAAGTCGTCGTCGACCCGGCGGTAGAGCACGTCGATCGCCTCGTAGCCGCGCGTCGTGCGCATCTTGACCTTCCCGTCGATGACACGCAGATCCGAGCCTTCGACAAGCTCGACTCCCATTGTGTCAGCCAGGAACGAGTGCTCGTAATAGGCGGAGTTGTAGATGCCGGGCGTCAGGACAGCGACGCGCGGCTTGCCCTTGCAGCCAGGAGGCGCAAGCGATGCCAGGCTCTGGCGCAGCAGATAGGGATAGTCCTCGACCGGCCGGACCTTGTTGGCATGAAACAGGTCCGGAAACATCTGCATCATCGTTTCCCGGTTTTCCAGCATGTAGCTGACGCCGGACGGGGTGCGGGCATTGTCTTCCAGCACATAGAATTCATCCTCGCCGGTGCGCACGATATCGGTGCCGACGATGTGGGTGTAAACGCCGCCCGGCGGCCGGAAGCCGATCATCTCGGGCAGGAAGGCATCGTTCCTCTCGATCAGTCCGCGCGGAATACGGCCGGCGCGGATGATTTCCTGCTTGTGGTAGATGTCATCGAGGAAGGCGTTGAGGGCGATCACGCGCTGCTCGATGCCCTGGGCGAGTTTGCGCCATTCGCGACCGGAAATGATACGGGGGATGATGTCGAACGGAATGAGCTTTTCGGAGGAGTCTGCGTGTCCGTAGACAGCGAAGGTAATGCCGGTCTTTCGGAAGATGTTCTCCGCGTCCCGGCTCTTGGCGATCAGATGCGCCCGATCTTGGTTACTGTACCACTCAAAGTATTTTTCATATGGCTCTCGCGGACTTTCGCCCCCGGTGATCATTTCATCAAATGCCAAAGGTGTGGCTCCCCTTTTTTCTTCATTTGAATACAACGCAAATGGCAATGCAAGAACCATGCACAGTTTGAAGGTGAGATTCGTAAAATCCTCGGAAGCGATAAAAAGAGTCGAAAAACTGGGCATTTACGGAAGTCGCACCTAGGTCCCGCCGCCATTGGTGCCCGGCAGTCGCTCAAAATGTAAGCATCTGGCTATTTTCAGATCGGCGTTCGATTCATTTTCGGCCCGCGCCCGCTCAGCGGCTGACTGCCCGACGATCAACGAAACTTCAGGTAAGCATCAACGCTTCGCTTTTGACGAAGGGCCATCGGCCGGCTATCAGCGTCGCAATCCATTGCCCCAGGGTCACGTCATGTCGCTCGATCGCTTCGCTCCCGCCATCTTTGTCCTGCTCTGGTCGACCGGCTGGGTCGTGGCGAAATATGCTGCTATCCATTCGGAGCCCTTCACCTTTCTTGCCGTACGCTATGCGCTGTCGGGGCTGGCATTCCTGGGGCTTTGCCTTGTCATGCGTGCTGCATGGCCGGGCAGGGCGGTCGCCTTTAGGGCGGTCTACTCGGGCCTTTTCCTGCACGGCTTCTATCTGGCTGGCCTCTGGTGGGCGATTGCCAACGGCGTGCCGGCCGGCATATCGGGCATTATCGCGGCGCTGCAGCCGCTGTTGACGGCGATGGCTGCACCGCTGCTCGTCGGCGAGCGGTTGCAGGGAATCCAGAAGGCAGGGCTAGTGCTTGGTTTCCTCGGCATCGCGATTGCGATATCGCCGAAGCTCCTCGATCCGGCGACGGCCGATCTGGCGCATGCCGCCGTGCCGTTGGCAATCAACCTTATGGCCATGGGCTCCGTCACCTACGGGACGCTTTATCAGAAGAAGCATTTGCAGACCGGCAACCTCCTGCCGATCGCCACGCTGCAATATGTCGGTGCGCTGATCGTCACGTTGCCGCTGATGCTTACATTCGAGCGCATGCATTTCGACGGATCGGCACAGGCCATCGCGGCGCTCACCTGGTCGGTCTTCGGGCTGTCGATGGGCGGCGTTGGGCTGCTACTCTATCTCATCCGCCGCGGTCAGGTGTCGCGGGCGGCATCGCTCATCTATCTGATGCCGCCGACGGTGGCGCTCGAGGCCTTCATTGCCTTCGGTGAGCCGCTGACGCTTCCGCTGATCCTCGGCACCATCGTCGTCGTGACGGGCGTCTATTTGACTAACCGACCAGCGAAGGTCGCTCCACAAGATACGACCGAGCTGCAGCGGGCCTAGGTAGCCTCGCCTGAAAAGGCGATAAGGTTTCCATCGGGGTCCTGCACGATGAAGGTGCGGGCGCCCCATGGCTCGGCCCGCAGAGGCTGATGGAATGGGGCGCCGGCAGCCTGATATTCCAAGAACAACTGCTTCGGATCATCGACGGTCAACGTTGCAGAGAGGGCGTCGACTTCTCGCGCTCTGAAGCCGGTGTCGAAGACAGGCGCGCCGACCTTTCGCAGGTTCAGGCGTGCGCCGTCGCGAAACACCTGGGCATAAAATGGCGGCTCTCCGTATTGGAACGCCACTTCAAAACCCAGTTTCCGAACATAGAACTGGCATGAAACGTTGATATCAGAGACGAAGAGTTGCGGCTCCGCGGAGAGGACGAACGGACGTCTGTTGTCCGATGCTGTCGATTTCGTCACGGTTTCGATCCCTTTGATCAGTGCGGGCCAATCCGCAAAGCCATGCTTTCGGGCAACAAGCTCCTGTGCGTCGCTGAGCTTGAAGTCGGCGTCCAATATCTCTCGATCGCTTTGATCCCGATATCTCGGCAGGATCCACCTGATCTGGGCCGCAACGGGATAGTAGCGTTCGCGATGCCATCGCAGGTACGACTTGGCTTGTTTTCTGAGGTTTTCGATATTTGGCATGGGCGCGGCCTACGTTTGACTTTGTCGTACGTAGGCGGGCAATGCCCCTCCGGCCCGAAGCCGACGCGCCCTACAGCAGCACCAACATGCTAATGCAGCGGGCCGATTGCCACAAGGCAGGATTGTGAGATCGCTTTGGCGCCGTGAGACGCGTATTGCAAAGGGCGGGATTTCTCCCGCCCTTTCTTTAGAATTAGGCGCGTTCGCGACGCTGGCCGTTGCCACCGCGCGACGGACCGCCGCGACGGTTGCCGCCATTGCCTTCGCGACGCTCGCCGCCACCGTGAGCCTGCGCACCACGATCTTCGCCGTGCTTGCGGGCCGGGCGACCGTGCGCATTGCGGGCGCCACCGCCGGGGTGATGACGGTTCTCGCCGTTGGCATGGTTGCCATGCTGCGGGCGCTGCGGCTTGCGGGCCGGACGGAAGTCCGACGTTGCCGCCAGATCGTTGTCGGGGCCGGACGTCATCGGCGTAGCCTCGCCACGGCGCTGGCCGCGGAAGTCTTCGTTGCGCTGGGTCTGGCGCTCGGGACGGGGACGACGCTCGCGGCGCTCCTCATTGTTGGCGCGGACTTCGTCGCCAGCTTCAGGGCGCGGACGACGCTCCGGGCGGCCACCTGCACGATGGCCTTCGCCACGGCCTTCGCCGCCACGACGCTCACCGCCACGGTTTTCACCACCACGACCCTGGCCGCGGTTGCCACCGTTGCCGTTGCCGCGGCGGGGAGCCGCGTTCATGTTGGCAGGCGCGTCACCGCTTGCGACCGCGATGTTGATGTTCATCAGGCGTTCGATATCCCGCAGGAGGCGGGTTTCATCCGGTGCGCAGAAGGCGATCGCGATACCGTCGCGGCCGGCGCGGGCGGTACGGCCGATGCGGTGGACATAGGCGTCCGGAACCTCAGGCAGGTCGTAGTTGTAGACGTGGCTGACGGCCGGGATGTCGATGCCGCGGGCCGCGACGTCGGTCGCGATCAGCGTCTTGACGTCGCCGTCGCGGAAGGCCTTGAGGGCGCGCTCGCGCTGGCCCTGGCTCTTGTTGCCATGGATAGACGTCACGGAATAGCCGACGTGGTCGAGATGCTTCATCAGCTTCTCGGCGCCATGCTTGGTGCGCAGGAAGACGATGGCGCGTCCGTCAGGGTTCTCGGTGAGCGACTTCTTCAGGAGGTCCGTCTTGTCGTTCTTGCCGTTGACGAAGTGAACATACTGCTCGACCTTGTCGGCCGCCTTGCCCGGAGGCGTCACTTCGACGGTGACCGGGTCCGTCAGGTATTCGCCGGCGAGGTCGGCGATCGACTTCGGCATGGTTGCCGAAAACAGCATCGTCTGGCGCTTCTTCGGCACCATCTTGGCGATCTTGCGCAGGTCGTGCACGAAGCCGAGGTCGAGCATCTGGTCGGCCTCGTCGAGAACGAGGTAGCGTACGGCGGTGAGGCCGATGGCGCGGCGGGCGACGAGGTCAAGCAGGCGGCCGGGCGTGGCAACGAGGATGTCGGTGCCCTTTTCAAGCTGCAGCTGCTGCTTGTTGATCGATACGCCGCCGACAACGACGTTGATGCGCAGGTGCGATTTGCGCAGGAAGTTCTTCAGGTTCTGGGCGATCTGGTTCACCAGTTCGCGGGTCGGGGCGAGGATCAGCGTACGGGTTGTCCGGTTGTCCGGACGCCGCTCTTCAGGGATGATCTTTTCGATAATCGGCAGACCGAAGGCGGCCGTCTTGCCGGTGCCGGTCTGGGCAAGGCCGATAAGGTCGCGGCCTTCGAGTAGAAGCGGGATCGCCTTTTCCTGAATGGGGGTCGGCGTTTCGATGCCGAGCTGGAAAAGTGTGGCGACGATCGGCTTGGAGATGCCAAGCGATTCAAAATTGGTCAAGTCATAACCTTTTTAGGGCGCGCCAAAAAAATCGGCCGGGTCGCAAAATGCGGCCCGGTGTCATTCTGGCGTCAAGAACCCCGCGTGAAGTGGGAACTTGTCTTGTTGGAAAAAGCTTTCCAGCGCTTCTGCCGCGTCTTGGGGTGCGGTCTATTCGAAATGCGCTTTTGCCCTTCTTCCTGCATCCTATTTACTGGCAGGGGCACGCTCACGCGGCGGCCGGAAGGTGAAAGCTGGCCTGCATTTGGTCTAGTTCAGGGGAAAAGTCAAGGGGACCTACTGATGGATCATCGGCAAAAGGGGGCGGTGACGCCCCCAGCCCAGTGCGGATGTCAGTAGCAGACCCTTGTCCTGTAGGCTTCGCCCCAGCCGCTGCGACGCCATTCTATATGGCAGCGCGGCGCGTAGTAGGAGTTCGAGTAGTAGGGCCGGTAATAGCTTCTGTAGTAAGGCCTATAGTACGGGCGATAGTAAGGCCTGTATCCATAGTATGCCCCGTACGCGTAGTTAGGCCGATAGTAGGGTCTGTAGTAGCCGCCGCCATAGTAGGGGCCGGGGTGGCCGTAGCCGTAATACGGATAGGGCCTGGCGACCTGCGACAACAGGATGCCGCCGACGGCTCCAGCGGCGACGCCGCCCCAGAAGTCGCTGTTGGCGTTTGCAGGCGCTGCCGGGATGACGGGCGCACTCGCCAGGGTCAATGCCATGAAGCCCGCCGCCATGCTTTTATGAAGTACGGACATGATCGTCTCCTTTCGTAGACGAAGCCTATTCTCGAAGCCGTCAGGCGAAACCGTTCGGGTATACGGGCCAACTGAACGAGTTCCTCGTAGAAACGAGTGAAACTATACCACAGTTCCGAGATGTTTGCTTGCCCCGTCCGCATCGGCGGACGATGGCGATCGATGACCGGGTTTGGAAAACTTGCGACCTATTCTCCGCCGCCGGGGAATCATGGTTAATGCGTTGTTAAAGAGGGTGCGTCTATTGTCGTTCGATGAACAAGCCACTCTTGACCGGGGAACAGTGTTGACGGCGGACGGGGACCTTCTCGAACTGGCCTGCCGCCGGATCGCGGATCTGGATTGCCCGGCCTACGTCAAGAACAGCGAGCTGCGCTATGTGGCAGTCAACGAGGCTTATGCGTCCTTCTTCGGAAAGGCGATCTCCGATTTCATCGGTCGCCGCAGCCGCGAACTTATCGATATACCGGAAGAGGAGGCTCGCGAGGACAAGGAGAGGCGAGCTCTCGTCTTCGCAAGCGAGGAAAGCGCTGTTTGTTTCGACGCTGGCGGCGTCGAGCACCGGCGTGCGCGGATCGAGAGCTTCTCGCCGTCTGAAGGCCGCGTTTATGTCCTAGGCATCTTCGAAAGGAAGGTTCCACGCAACAATGGCGACCCGTCGATCGCCATTCCGACACCATTGGCATCCGAGGTAGCACGCAGCCAGGCTCTGACCGAGGACCTGCAAAGCATTCTCCGCGCTCTTCCTGTCGGCGTCATGATCCTCGACGACTCGCGCGACGTTCTCTACGCCAACGACGAGTTCTACGAGGTCTGGGATCTGCCGCGCGACGACCGATTCGACGGCTGGGCCTTCATCGACGTCATCCGTCGCAACCACCAGCTCGGACGGTACGGTGACAGGCTGACGCCGGAGCAGATTTTTGCCCGACGCGAGGCACATTTTGTCGCTGCGGAACAAGAGCAGCCGGTGGAGCTCGGCTGGGTCAATGGCAAGCGGGTTCTCTTCGAGGGGCGCCGACTTTCCAACGGCCGCGTGCTGCTGTCCTATGCCGATGTCACTGCTGTCCGTCAGCACGAGAAGGAAATCCATGAGACGCGGGCGGCTCTCGCGCGTCTCGGGGACTTGATGGATGATGCGACGAGGGCGATGTCGCAGGGGTTGTTGATTGTTCAGGACGGCAATATCCTGCTTGCCAGCAACCCGCTCAGCGACATCCTTGCCATTCCGTCGGAATACCTTGCCGTTGGCCGGGGATGGATCGATCTCTTCCAGTTCTGCGCCAAACGAGGAGATTTCCACGGTCAGGAGGACGAGATCCTGACCGGTTGGCGCGACAACATCGCCGCCAAGAAGCCGATCTCAACACCGTTCCATATCGCCGGAGAGCGGTGGGTCAACCTGGACGCTACCATCAGCGAGCGGCAGCATTGGATCGCACTGTTCACCGACGTCACCGAAGCGAAGCAGCGCGAGGCCGAACTCGAGCGTCTGCTGTCGCGTGCTGAAGCCGCCGATCGCGTCAAGTCGGAGTTCCTCGCCAACATGAGCCATGAAATCCGCACGCCGATGAACGGCGTTCTCGGCATGGCTGAATTGCTGGCGAAGACCGATCTCGATACCCGTCAGAAAACCTTTGTCGACATCATCGTCAAATCGGGCAATGCGCTGGTGACGATCATCAATGATATTCTCGACTTCTCGAAGATCGATGCGGGGCAGATGACCCTCCGGCGCACGACGTTCGATTTGGTCGAGGCGATCGAGGACGTCGCGACCCTCCTGTCGTCGCCGGCCGCGGAAAAAAGCATCGAGCTGTTGGTTCGCGCGGCCCCCGACTTGCCTTCCGCAGTGATTGGCGATGCGGGCCGGTTCCGCCAGATCATCACCAATCTCGTCGGCAACGCAGTGAAATTCACCGAGCGCGGCCACGTTCTGGTGGACGTAGGCTTCACACCGGGCGCTGAAGACGAAATCATGGCGTGTGTTCGGATCGAGGATACCGGCATCGGTATTCCGCGCGATAAGCTGGAGTCCATTTTCGACAAGTTCTCGCAGATCGATTCATCCTCGACACGACGCCACGAAGGAACCGGACTCGGACTTGCGATCACCGCGGGGCTGGTGGACCTGTTCGGCGGCTATCTCGAGGTGGACAGTCAGCCAGGGGAGGGGTCTGTCTTTACCGTGAACCTGCCTTTCGTCGTGGCTGCGGCGCAACTGGCTCCCAAACCCCTGCCTGTGAATGTCAGGGGCGCGCGAGTCCTCCTCGTCGACGACAACACTGTCAATCGCCAGATATTGACCGAGCAATTGGCTCTCTGGGGTTTCGATGGCGCCGCTGCCGAAGATGGTCCAGGAGCATTTGCCGTTCTCGATATGGCGGATGAGCTTGGCATCGAGATCGATGCGGTCGTGCTCGATTACCAGATCCCCGGTATGAACGGCGCTGAGATCGCACGAAAGCTACGTGCCGACAGCCGCTTCGAACGTCTGCCGATCATCTTTCTGACCTCGATGGACATTTCCGGTACCGAGAAAGAGTTCGCGGCCCTTAACGGCCAAGCTTATCTGATGAAGCCAGCGCGGGCCAATGTGATGCGGAACACGCTCGTCGACGTCGTGCGTGCGAGCCGGACGAAGAAGATCCCGGCGGCGGCTATTTTGGCTGACGGTCAGGAGATCGCTACGACGATGCGCCCTGTGGCGGAAGAGAGAACGCCGGCGGAGTTTATCGACGTGCTGGTCGCGGAAGACAATGAAGTGAACCAGATTGTCTTCACGCAGATATTGCAGGAAACCGGCCTCAGCTTTCTCGTCGTCAATAACGGCCAGGAGGCCGTGGAGGTCTGGGGCCGCCTTTCGCCGCGAATCATCATGATGGACGTTTCGATGCCCGTGATGAACGGCCATGATGCGACGCGCGCGATACGCGAAAGAGAGCGCGGAAATGGCCATCGCGTGCCGATTATCGGGGTCACGGCGCATGCGCTGGACGCCGACCGCGAGCGTTGTATCGAGGCAGGCATGGATGACTACATGTCGAAGCCGATCAGCCCTGAGTTGCTCCAGGAGAAGTTGGAAATGTGGCTGGGCAGGAACGAGCAAGAGGTAGGCTCGGCGGGCTACTCTAGGATTTGACGCCGCAGAGCATCTCGCGCTTTCCGGCGAAGCCGCTGCGGCGTTCCACCGTGAAGCCCGCCGCGATCAGGTTGCGCCGGACAAAGCCGGCGGCGGCATAGGTCGCAAAGGTTCCGTTGGTCTTTGTCTTTTCACAGACGAGGCGCATCAATTCCGCAGACCACATGTCGGCATTGCGCGACGGGGCGAAGCCGTCAAGATACCAGGCATCGAAGCCTGCCTGGGCAGCTCCGACTCCTTCGAGGGCGTTGCCGCAGACGACGCTGAGTGATGTCTGGTCATCCAGCCGCAAGGAGACCGTTGCCTTTGGTGTTTCCGGCCAAGCCGCGGCCAAGGCCAGCCGTTCGGCATCGATTTCGGCCCAATGCGAAAGCGCTCGGTCGATTTCTGCTCGCTGCATGGGATAGAGCTCGAACGACATGAAGTGGAGCTGCTGCCCAGCGAGCCGGTGGAGTTTCCATTGCCGCCATGTCTCGGCAAAGTTCAGACCCGTGCCAAAACCGAGTTCGCCGATCAGGAAATGGCTTTGGTCCTGCCAACGTTGCGGCAGGCCGTTCCCGGCGAGGAAGACGTGTCCACACTCCAGCCGGCCGTCTGTCTGGCAATAAAAGTGGTCGCCAAAGGCCGGTGAATAGGGCATATCGCCGTCGCGCCACTCAAGCGGTTGATGGGCGCCAGCACTTAGTTCGGGATCCGTATCTGTCATGCCACAAGCCGATAGTCCGGCGTCGTCTTCCGGTCAATCATCGACTGCGCTGCTGATCGTCGGCGGCGGGATTATGGGGCTATGGGCTGCGATTCATGCGGAACGCTTGGGCATTGATGCCATGCTCGTCGAAGCTGGTCGGCTTGGCCAAGGCGCCAGTGGCGGCCTGCTCGGGGCGCTGATGCCGCATATGCCGGACAAATGGAATGCCAAGAAGCAGTTTCAGTTCGATTCCCTGGTTTCATTGGAAGCAGAGATCGCGGCGCTGGAGCTGCAGACCGGCCTTTCCGCCGGCTACAGGCGCTCGGGGCGCCTCATTCCGCTGCCGAAGCCGCATCTGCGCGAAATCGCGCTTGGCCATTCCCGGGACGCGGAAGCGCGCTGGATAGCGGGGGAGCGGCATTTCCACTGGCATGTGCTCGACAGGCCTCCCCAGGAGTCCTGGGTCGATGCAGCGGCTGGGGAAAGCGGCTTTGTCTATGACACGCTGGCCGCCAGAGTTGCGCCGCGCTCATTCATCGCGGTACTCACCGCCGCGCTACGCGACGCACGGCATGTGCGGATCGTCGAACAGCTTGCGCTTGATGATCTCGATCTTGACCGCAACGTTGCGATGACTACCAGAGGTGAGATTGCTTTCGGCCATTGCATTGTCGCAGCCGGCCATCACTCCTTTCCGGTGCTGGAGCGCCATTCCCACGGTCTTACGAAGCCACTTGGCCAGCCAGTCAAAGGGCAGGCGGCGTTGCTCAAAGTCGATGTTGATCCGTCCAAGCCGACGATTTTTCGCGATGGATTGTATGTCGTTGCGCACGAGGGCGGTCGCGTCGCGGTCGGCAGCACGAGTGAGAATCGCTTCGACGAGCCGTTCTCGACCGATGGACAGCTTGATGGGTTGCTTGAAGCAGCTGGACAACTGGTGCCGGCATTGCAAGGAGCGCCTGTGCTTGAACGGTGGGCCGGCTTGCGGCCGAAGGCGATCGATCGCGATCCGATGATCGGCGTACACCCCGACCACGGTAGTCTGATCGCACTGACTGGCGGCTTCAAGGTCAGCTTCGGCCTGGCGCACCGTCTTGCGGCGGCTGCCGTCCATTTCGCGGCCGGCATGCAGCCGCCCTTTGCGCTGCCTGAAAGCTTCCTGCTTGCCCATCACATTCATGTGGCTTCACGCTAGACGTGAATTAGCATTTCCTGCCTTTCGTTAATCTGTCACGCAAATCACCTATCAGCTAGCGCAATCGCGGCGCCGACGGAGGAGATTTTATGCGCTACGCCATTTGCTTTACGCCCGCTGCGAGCGATCCGCTCTCACATGTGGCCGCAAATTGGTTGGGTCGGAACGTGTTTTCCGGCGAGATGGTTGAGCCAACCGCGATTCGCGGCCTGAGTATTCACGAAATCGCCTTCCACACGGCGATGCCTCGCCGCTACGGCTTTCAGGGCGTCCTGAAGGCCCCCTTCCGCCTGGCCGCCGATTTGACGGAGGCGCAACTTCTGCGTGATCTTATGCGCTTCTGCGGCACGTTGACACCATTTCAGATCAATCGGCTGGAGGTGGCGCGGCTCGGTTCATTCTACAGTCTCGCTCCCTCGCTGCCCTGCGAGCACGTCCACTACCTTGCCTCTTCGGTCGTTCAGCAGTTTGACCGCTTCCGCGCGCCGCTGAGTGAAGCCGAGATCGAGCGGACGGATCCAGGCGGTCTGTCGGCGGCGCAGTTCACCAATCTGCACCGCTGGGGAAGCCCCTATGTGATGGACGAATTTCGGTTTCACATGCCGCTGACCGGCCCTGTCAGTCATTGCGATATCCCACGGGTCGAGCACGCGCTTCGCAACGTTTTCGAGCCAGTGCTTGTCGATCCCGTCAAGGTCGCCAACGTTGCCTTGATGATCGAAGAGGGGAATGGCGGACCGTTTCGGGTGCATTCGTTGCACCCGATGGGCAAAGTCAGCGCCCGGAGGGATCGTGTTCTGGCGCTTGCCTAAGGCTTTGTGCCGCAAAGGCAAAACTCTGTTGCGCAATTTCCATCTAGTCATTCCGTCTCGGAATACTATCGTTTCGCCGACGTTCAGGAAGGTGATTTCATGGTATCCGAGA
>NZ_JANTYT010000027.1:0-65809 GCF_024808825.1 Rhizobium sp. BK661
TCTGTTCGTCTGTGAAACGGCTGCGCTTCATTCCCTGGTCCTCTCAATGGGCCAGAGCTTACTTCAAAATGGATTATTTCAACGGGGCAAGGTCAAAAGCTCCTCAGCTATTCAACGAAAAATACAGGTTGGACTAGATATCTCGCGGATGAAAGCCGTCCGCGACACGCTTGGGTAGCTTGGCGTCTCGTGGCAATACCAGCGGTATTCGCGTCGTTGACCGATCCCTCCTCTTGGCCTGCTGACGAACTTCGAACATCGTGCTGGGATCGAAGACCTTGAGTACGGTCATGAACGCCGACTTTTGGCCTTCCAGGATCAGAGCTTCAGCCCTGATCGCCTCAAGCCGCGCCTCCAATTCGGCCAGCTTGCCTTTCAATTCCTCGACGACCGACACCATACAAACCAACTCCGACAGAGTTGGAGGTAACAATTTTAACGAGAAATGGGCCGTCGTGACCTCTGCTCGCTTTGAGGCTGCGGCGGCTGGCCTTAGCCTAGTCACCCTGGAACCAAAATAAGCTTCATTTTGTTCGGCTTCTGTTAGAAGAGCAGGAGTTGATTGATGGTTGGCAGGCAAGCAGGCCTCGTCGTTCTGAGCGACGCGGATAGAAATTTCCTGTAATCTCAGGTGCGCCGGCATAAAGCGCCGCGCTCCTTGTCGGATCGATGCCGGATGGTCTTGTTGTGCGCGCAGGATCTGCAAAGCAAAGACGTTGCCGAGCGTCTCGGGGTCCACGAGCATACGGTTGGCAAGTGGCGCCGCCGGTTCCTACAAGATGGTATTGAAGGGCTGACAGATGAATATCGTGCCGGTCGACCACGAACTGTCTCTGATGCCCAGGTTGCTCAGGTCGTCGAGCGTACATTGAACACCACTCCCAAGGATGCCACGCACTGGTCCATCCGTTCGATGGCAGCCTCCAGTGGACTTTCGCATACCACCATCCGTCGGATCTGGACAGCATTTGGCCTGCAGCCGCATCGCGCCGGGACATTCAAGCTTTCCTCTGATCTGCTCTTCGTCGATAAGGTGCAGGACATCGTCGGACTTTACATGTCGCCTCCGGACCGGGCGGTCGTGCTTTGCGTGGATGAGAAGTCACAAATCCAAGCCCTGGATCGCGAGCAGCCTGTGCTGCCTATGGCGCCGGGCGTCGCCGAACGGCGCACTCATACCTATGTCCGCAATGGCACGACCGCCCTGTTCGCGCTCGACGTCGCGACTGGCGCCGTGATCGGTCATTGCTACAAGCGTCACCGAGCGACCGAATTCCTCGACTTTTTGAAGCGGATTGACGCCGAAATGCCCAATGGGCCGGCTGATCTGTTCCCGGCGAGGGAGGCCATGACCTCTTTTGGATCCGCGTGAGTTCAATCAGCGCCCGTCTCCTGGGAAGACGAGCATTCTTTGTCCCCATCGCATAGGCCCGCGCATCACCGCGCTCGATAAGGGCTTTGGCAAGATCGCGCCTTTTGCGGACGATCGTTCAGCTTTTCGATGTCGATGTTATTGAAAACTTTGAGAAGCCCATACGCTCGGTAGCGATTCTGATAAATTCTACAAGACGGCTCTTTTCGGCCCGATGCCTAGAGCGCATTTCCGCCGCGGCATTCACGATTTCATCTCGTCTCGCTTTGGGAACGAGAACCTCCACCCCTACGATGTCTGATGCTCCTCCCGTCTCTCGGTACTTATTGATGCGATGATCCATCAAAGGCATGCCGGCAACTCCCACACACAGCAAATTATCCGGGATACGCATCAGGCTTCTGATGGTTGGCTTTATCTTGGTTGATTTCGCCAGCTCAAAAGCCATCGGTTCTGTTGGGCACCCCTTGCTTGTCGTGACGGTAATTCGCAGAAAGACGTTCATCCCCGCGACCAGCAAACAGGCTTCAGCGACATCAGGGGAAACAGTGGTTGGGGGAAGGCTCGAGAGGGGTCCGGAGCCTTCCCTAACGCCAATGCGCCTGTTTTCGGGAAACAAGCCTAACGAGTGTATCGTTAGATCGTTGCCATGGATACTGACACAATGTGAGTAGTCCATAGCCCCAGAAGGAGCCCTGCCTCAACAAGAGCAGACGGAGCAGCTAGGCGGCTAGTTCGAGGAATAACGGAGAAGTGCGCACCCGTTCTTCCGGCGCCAAACAAAACAAGTGGGTTCTGTTCCATGGTTATAAAATAGCCCTGCGTTAGGGCGGGCCAGAGATCCTGGCGATGCCACCCAAAGGGTTGCTCAAAACCCTTATGTATTCATCCTGAAGTTCGTGCTCATTGTTCCGTTGCGGTCTTTTAACACACTTGCCCATCTCCGGAGCCATCATCAGGGCATTCGAAGGTCGCCTCAATGAAAGATGTCGATAAACGGTTGGTCATGATCGAAATTTCCGTTGCTGGCGGCGTCGTATGAATTGATACTCCGGCCGCCGCCCCGCGTTCCGAAGGCCGTCAGCTGGACCAGGATCGCGCGAGCACGTTCTACTGCGGCCTTTTCATCGACGTTGGCGCAATCGCAAACAAGGACCGTCACTGCGTCGCCATCATGACTTCGAAACTCGATCCTCCAGCCGTTGTTCTCATGGGCAACCCTGGTGTCTGTCAGATGCATCCCATCACCCCGCTTTTCGGCCCTTGAGATCAGCTTCGACACTCTTCCGCAGAGCTTCCATGATGTTGACGACGTTCGATTTCAGTGCGGTTTCGGCCGTTTTTCCCTTTGCCGTCTTCCTCGGCTTCAGCGCTTTTTTCTTTGTCTCTATGAGCTTCAACAGGCTGGTCTGGATCGGGTCGCTGGCCATATCCGGCGACCAATGAGCCGACTTCTGTTTGATGAGCTTCTGAACGAGAGGGACAAGGTCAGGATCCGCTTTGGCGGCGATATCCTCGAAATAGCTTTCTTCCGGTCTTACTTCATCGCCGAACCGAAGCGACCAAAGCACAATGCCGTCCCCTCGGGGCTCGAGGATGACGGCGCGCTCGCGGCGGCCCATCACCAGTTTCGAGACACCCACGACCTTGTCGGCCTTCATGGCATCTCGGATGACGGCAAAGGCCTCGTTACCAACAGCGTCATCCGGCATCAGGTAGTGCGGCTTTTCCAGATAGACCCATTCGATGGTGTGGGCCGGAACGAATTTCTCGATATCGATGGTTTTCACGGTATCTAGCGCGACGCGATCGAGATCGTCGTCGGTGAGAATGACGTAGTCGTTCTCACCGCGGGCATAACCCTTGGCTTCGTTCCCATCTTTCACGGGCTTCCCGGTCACGGAGTCAACGTACTGGGAGACCACCCGGTTTCCCGTATCCTTGTTCAGCGTATGAAAGCGGACCTTCTCGCTCTCGCTCGTGGCCGGGGTCATTGCCACCGGGCAGGTGACCAGTGACAGCTTGAGGTAGCCTTTCCAATAATGACGCGGTGCCATGCCTCGATCTCCTTAACCAGTCTTGCGAAGCGCAGAAGCACCGGAAGTGGCAGTTTTTGGAGCCGACTCGCGTGTCGCGCGCTGTCGACCCGGACCTCGATTGGCGTTGGCTGCGGAGCGTTTCGGCTTGTCGGCGGCGGCAGCCTTCATCATTCCTGCGCTTTCCCGGAGGGCGGCCAGCAGGTCGTTCGGCTTCGACACCTCCACCTTCTTCGGTTTCGGGAGCGACCGGCCTTCCATCTTGGCTTTCACGAGATCGGCGAGGGCAGCCTCATAGCGATCGTCGAAAGTCGCCGGGTCGAATTCGCCCTTCTTCGTCGCGATTATGTGCTTGGCAAGATCGAGCATCTCGCCCTCAATCTTCAACCTGGGTATTTCCTCGAATGCTTTCTTGCTGGAGCGGACTTCATAGTCGTAATTGAGGGTAGTGGCGATCAGACCCTTGCCGTGTGGGCGTATAAGAACGGTCCGCATCCGACGGAAGAGGACAGCTCTGGCGATTGCTGCGACCTCAGAGTTTTTCATGGCATCGCGCAGGGCGACAAAGGCGTCCCCGCCCAACTTGTCGGGCGCGAGATAGTAGGGCTTGTCGAAATAAACATCGTCCACGTCGGAGCAGGGGATGAAACAGCCGACCTCCAGGGTCTTGTTGCTCTCGGGGATCGTGGCAGCCACCTCCTCGGGATCGATGATGAGGTATTGGCCGTTTTCGATCTCGAACCCCTTGGTCTGCTTCTCCTTTGGCACCGGGTCTTCCGTCTCGCTGTCGATGAAGATTCGGTTGACCCGGTTCCCGGATACCTTGTTGATCGTGTTGAAACTTATGCGCTCTGACGTGCTGGCCGCCGTGTAAAGCGCAACGCCGCAGCTCACTTCGCCAAATTTGAGGAAGCCCTTCCACTGGGCACGATGACCCGCTGCCATACGCTCTACTCCGAATCTCTCGACAGCGACTCAAAGCCCGTCCAAGGGATTCGTTCCGATTGGAAACGAATCATTTTCAATGTGTTATGGAGATCTCTTCAAATTTTGATTCCAGGGGCCGCGTGCGATTTGACCGAACTCGTATGTGCTATCAGCCGGAGATGCGGCCGGGGGGCACGCCTGCACCCTCCACCGCTCCCTCCGAGGTCCGCCGCCTGCGCTCAATAAGGCGTCGGTGACCATAGGCGCAAATCTACGCAAGGGGAATCCGCAACAGGAGATCTGCCGTCACGTCTTGTCGGATTGTAAGTGATCCACAGGGCGGCCACTCGGTCGGAATTCCGGGATAGGAGCGTAGATTTACAGTGTGGATAACCTGTGGGCAGGCGGTGGACGATGTGTGAAAACGTGGGCTGGCGAGATGGGTCGTTCGTGATGGGGATCTTGCGGAGCATATGCGAATCCGCTGAAATGCGTTTTGTCGGACCACGGCCTCCGCCGCAACGCTGCCGTTTACGACCTAAGGGCGCTCCGACTTGAGTTCGAGTAGCGCCCTTTTCTTTCGCTTATTCATCTGTTTCAAGGGGCATTGGCTACCCAGGGCGAATGTCTGTTCCTAATCCCGCGCGCCTTCTGCAAGGGTAAGCAACCTCTGAGGATCTCGGACCGTCATCTTTTGGCCTCCGCCTTCAACGATCCCCTTCGATCCCCACGCGCTCAGGATTCGGGAGACCGTATGGAGCGTCGTGCCGGTCGTTTCGGCAATATCCTGTCGCGAGATGGGAAAGTCGATGTGAATTCCCGGCCGCTGTCGGATCGCCCGCCGATGAACTGGGCGCCGGTAACTGTCATCATCTTCCTTTTGAAACTGCGGCGGGCACGTCTCGGCACGAGGCCAGACGGACGTTCCTCTCGCCTTGAAGGTCTGCGGCCAATACGGAGCGACCAGTACGACCTGTCTTAAGGGGAGAGCGACAAAAAGTATTACTTTTGTCGCTGTCGTGAACGCGATATCGGGCCCTTATGAGACGCGTACCAAAAGCTTGCCGAAATTGCTGCCCTTGAGCATTCCGATGAAGGCCTCAGGAGCGTTGTCGAGGCCGTCAACCACATCCTCGCGGTACTTTATTTCACCCACGGCGACGAGCGGACCAAGCTCCTGTTGAAACGCTTCATAGTGCGTGGGGACGAACTCGGTGTTGATGAAGCCCCTCAACAGGAGACTACGTCGCAGGATCGCCGACATCGTCGCAGGAAGTCGGTCCTGCTCGCCAACAACAGATCCATTGTACTGGGCGATCAACCCGCAGACGGGCACCCGGGCATAGAGGTTCAGCAGCGGAAATACAGCATCCCAGACGTGGCCGCCGACGTTTTCGAAGTAGACGTCTATGCCATTGGAGCAGTTTGCTGCCAGCTCCGAGGCGAAATCCGGCGAGCGGTGGTCGACCACGGCGTCGAAGCCGAGTTCGGTCTTGACGTAGTCGCATTTATCGCGGCCACCTGCGATACCGACGGCTCGCGCCCCGACACGCATGGCAAGTTGGCCGACAAGCGAGCCCACCGGACCGGAAGCGGCGGCAACCACAACGGTCTCGCCCGATTTGGGCTGGCCGATCACCTTCATCCCGCCATACGCGGTGAAGCCTGGCATACCTAGAACACCAAGCGCTGTGGAGGCCGGTGCTCCGTAGGTGTTTACCCGTTTGACGCGTCTCGCATCGATGACTGCATGGGTACGCCAGCCTGTCATCGCCCGGACAATGTCGCCCTCCCTGAACTCCGCGCTCCTAGACTGCATGACTTCGCAAACGGTCTCGCCTTCCATGACGCCGCCGACGGGCACCGGCTCGGCGTAGGATTTGGCGTCGCTCATGCGACCACGCATATAGGGGTCCAGCGAGAGGTAGAGCACGCGAAGGGAGACCTGGCCGTCGAGCGGTGCTCCAACGTCGATCTCCTCGGTCCGGAAGTTTTCTGGTCCGGGTGTGCCAGTGGGCCGGCTGGCCAAGACGATAGCTGTCGATTTCATGGAGTTGTCCTTTCGATGCAACGTGGCCATGCCGGCCCTTACGAAGTCGCTTATGCTCGAGCTGCGGTGAGGTAGCGCTGTGCGGGTTTGTTCAAGGAAATCTTGGGGATCAGATTCCGCCGCGCGGTGTCGTAGGCGTCCCACTCGGAAACATCCGGCAAGGACGGCAACGTGATCAATTCACCGAGATCGAGGCCGGCAAGGGCCGCATCGACGGCGTCTTCGGCGTGCATGACCGCTCGTTCCGGCAGATGGTCGAGTGATCCTCCGGATGCCTTCCAGAACGCGGTAGCGATTGCCCCCGGAAGCACCGCCTGGAAGCGAAGTCCACTCCCTGAAAGCTCCTTATCCAGGGATTGCGTCAATGCGACCACGAATGCTTTCGACGCTCCGTAAACACCGTTGAACATGCCAGGAGCCAACGCGAGAGCGGACGCGAGATTTATGACTGTGCCGCGCTTGCGTTCGACGAAAGCCGGGACGGCCGCATAGACCAAACGGGTCAAGGCCACGATGTTGATCTCGATCATTCGCTCCATGTCGTCGACGTTCGCTTTCAAAAGCGGTTCGACAGAACCTACGCCCGCATTGTTGACGAGCATGGTGATCGAGGAGTTGTCCTTCAAGACAGCCTCGACACGACGGAGGTCCTCGGGGCTACCCAGGTCGGCCTGAACGGTCGCGACCGATCGACCCGTTGCGTCGACGATTGTCCCGGCGACGGTGGCCAGGGCTTCCTTTCCCCTGGCCACCAGGATGAGGTCGAAGCCTCGCCGAGCGAGCCTGTCGGCGTAGATCGCCCCGAGGCCGGAGGAAGCGCCAGTAATCAGCGCTGTACCGTTTGCGGAAGTCATTGCACGCACTCCTTGCTGGTTCGGCCGCTCGGCCGAGATGTTTCTGTTTGAGTTGCGTTCAAACGAGCTTGATCGTGACGGCGATGTTTCCGCGCGTAGCCCTGGAATAAGGGCAAATCTGATGAGCCTCTTCGATCAGTGATTGGGCGACGTCACGCTCCACGCCGGGGATGCCAACATGCAGGCGAGCGGTCAGCGAATACCCGTCGGTGTCGGACAGATTGAGATCGACTTCTGCGTCAATCGTCACATCGCCACCGAGCGTGATGCGCTTCTTCTGCACGATGAGCCCGATGGCGCTCTCGAAGCAGGCCGACCAGCCTGCCGCGAAGAGCTGTTCCGGGTTGGTCCCTATACGCGCCGTCCCCGGTACCCCCAACCGGACATCGAGACGCCCGTCGGAACTCCGCGCGACGCCATGTTCGCGTCCGCCGGTAACGTGGGTCTTTGCAGTGTAGAGAACTTTGGAATTCGCTTTCTGGTCCATGATGCACTCCTGTTTGCTTTCGTTGCGTATGAGGGGCGAGGTTGGCTTTATTGATCCGGCGTCAGCGACGTCGATGATCGTTTTGGCGAATGCGGATGGCGCTTCCTGAGGCAGGTTATGACCGATGCCTCCACTCCTTCGTCGCGGGGTCGCCGGCCCTTTGGGAGATGGCAGAGGGCGGACGTGCCGCCCTCTGGCGCGTTTGACTATGCGGCCGGTGCCACAGTCGCCATGGCAGCGAAGGCTTTGAGGATTTCCTCCGTCGTCACGATGGCGCTGGCGTAGTTCGGCATGTTGATTTCCAGGGCCGCGTGCATCATTTCGTCGGAGTAGTCGGCGACAGCGTCCTTCACGACGGTGACGTCGTATCCGAGTTCGGCCGCGAAACGGACGGTCGCTTCGATGCAGGTGTGGGCGATGAGCCCGATGACGATCAGCCTGTGGATGCCCCGCCTTTTGAGCTGGTTGTCGAGGTCGGTGTTGGCGAAGCCGCTGGAGCACCAATGCTCTGAAGCCACAACCTCGCCCTTGGCGGGCACGAACTCCGCCCTGAACTCACCGCCCCAGGTCCCGTATTCGAACGACCGCCGGTTCCATGCCATTTTCTGGATGGGGGCAATGTACTTCCAGTTTTCGTAGTCGCTTTCGCGGTACCTGTGGTGCATCGCGAAGAACACCGGGACTTTCACCTGCCGGGCCGCCTTGAGGATTTGCTCCATGTGCGGGACGCAGTTGTTGGCTTCGGCGACATCCTTGATGCGTGGCCAGATTTTGCCGCCCTCGGAGATGAAGTCGTTGTACGGATCAACCACCAGGAGACCAGTGATGCCGTGTTCGTAGGAGAGTTCGGACATTGTTTCCTCCGCTCGCCCTCAGGCGGCCTTCGACGCTTGCTGGCTGCGAAGCGCGTGGCGTTCGATGCTGGCTGCGAACAGCGGCGTCTCGCCCTTGTTGTGGGCGATCGACATCGGCTGGCGCTGTGTGCGGAAGATTTCGAAAGGGATGCCCTGCCGATCGAGGGATGCGAGCATTTCCTGGGTCGCAAAGGACTGCACCCGGTTGGTGAATTCGCAGCGATCCTTGTCGATTGCCTTGACGCTTAGTTCCCAGGTCACGTGAATGGTTACCCGGCCCGTCGGCGTGAACACATCTGAGTCGGAATCAAGGATCAGATGATCCTTTTCGCCGAGCGTTTCGACGTAGTGCTGTACCATCAGGCTGCCGCCGATCGTTTCGACGTTGATCGACATGCGCGTTCCGTCCGGCGCGGTCGTGAAGCCGGCAGCGATATGGGCGGGCGAGCAGCCCTGGTATTCCTTCTCGGGCAGCGTGAAGCACCAGGTTGGAATATCGATCTTCTCGATCGGCGCGTTGATGATCGCGGTGAAGCTGGAATCGACGATCTGGTTGTCTGACATTGTCTTTCTCCTTCATGCATGGGGGTTGGAATGCTGAATTGACTGCGGCGCGGGGGAACGCCGCAGATCTGGTCAGATCGATTTGCGGAGCGGCTTGAAGGCGGCGCGCAGATCGGCCGTGAGAAGCATCGGCTGCTCCCAGGCTGCGAAGTGGCCACCCTTGGGAGGCCGGTTGTAGAAGATGAGCTTCGGGTAGGCCTTCTCGGCCCAGCTCTGGGGGGCCTGGTAAATTTCGTCAGGGAAGGCACTGACCGCCACCGGAAGCTTGATGCCGCGCGGGTCGAAGAAGCCACCAGACGGGAAGTGCGCGTTGTCCCAGTAGAGACGGGCGGAAGAGATCGCCGTGTTGGTCAGCCAGTAGAGCGTGACGTTGTCGAGAACATCGTCCTTGGTCAGCCCTTCTGTTTTACCGTCGAAAACGCGAGCGATCATGTCATAGCTGCGGATGTCATGGTCGAGCATCCATGAGGCAAGCCCGATCGGTGAGTCGACGATGCCGTAAAGCGTCTGCGGCCGGTTATTCATCTCGATGGCGTAGCCAAGACCATTCTTGTAGAAATCGTCGAGCTGATCCCATGCACGTTTTTCATCAGGCGAAAGGCCGGTGGGCTGGCTGCCGGCGGATAGTGCCTTGGATATGTCGGCGGGAACGGTTGCCGCCATGTTGGTATGGATGCCGAGCAATCCCGGAGGTTCCTGCACAGCCATCAGTTCGGTAACCGCATTGCCCCAGTCGCCGCCCTGCGCGACGTACTTTGCGTAGCCGAGGCGTTGCATCAGCACCGCCCAGGCCTTGGCGATACGTGGTGGATTCCATCCGGGCTCCGTCGGCTTGCCGGAGAAGCCGTAGCCGGGAAGCGATGGGATGACGACATGGAAGGCGTCTTCGGCACTGCCGCCGTGCGCGGTCGGATCGGTCAGGGGCTCGATGATTTTGAGCTGTTCGATGATGGAACCGGGCCATCCATGGGTAACAAGGATCGGCAGGGCGTTCGTGTGCTTGGATTTCACATGGATGAAGTGAATCTCCAACCCGTCGATCTTCGTGGTGAATTGCGGGTAGGAGTTCAGTTTCGTTTCGATTTTGCGCCAGTCGTAGTGCTTGGCCCAGTGGTCGGCGAGCTTCTTGATGGTAGCGAGCTGGACGCCCTGCGAGTGATCCTTGACCGTCTCAGCATCCGGCCAACGCGTGGCGAGGACGCGGCGATGAAGGTCCTTCAGCGTCTCGTCGGAGAAATGTACGTGGAATGGCGTGATTGTGTCGCCGCTTTGAGAGGCCGCGAGCAAATGAGAAGGTAGAAGAGCACCGGTGCTAGCAACTGCGACGCCGAGCGAAGCGGCAGCGAGGAACTTGCGGCGATCCTGATCGACTTCTTCGATAACCTTCGTATGCATGGTCGTCTCCTGTGTGTCCGTTTCGGCTGCACCTTTGTGCTGTCCAAAACCTACGGCAGGAGGCGGGGAAACGCCCGTTATGCGTTATTAGATGTTGTTAGGCCCGAACTCGCAGCGTGCTAACAGTTAGCTGTGTTCGCCGCATACGGTGTCTCGTAGTTTTCTATACCTTCGCGTAGTGGCGGAGCGCGACCCGGTGGACTAATGTCCGCCGGGCGTTGGAGCGTCGGCTTGAGGGATTGGTCATGGCGGCCGCAGTCGGGGATAGCACAGGAGTCCGCTTTGGGCCGTTCAAACTGGCGGTAAACGAGCGGATGCTGACCAGGGAGGGAATCCCGGTGGAACTGGGTGGACGCGCCCTCGAGATTCTCATAGCGCTGGCGACGTCTCCGAACGAAGTCCTCAGCAAGAAGGAGCTGATGGACAGGGTCTGGCCGGATGCCATCGTTGAGGAGGGAAGTCTTCGGTTCCATATGGCCGGCCTGCGCAAGGCGCTTGGAGACGGCCAGGATGGAGCGCGCTACATCGCCACGCTTGCCGGGAGAGGCTACTGTTTTGTCGCTCCCACCGAACGGGCGCTCCCCGACGAAAACGACACCTCCACGCCCAAAGAGTCGTTTCCTCATGCCAACCTTCCTCAGCGGCTCGGCCGCATGGTGGGCCGTGATGTCGACGTCATCAAACTAGGCGCGCAACTGGTGGGCTCACGGCTCGTCACGATTGTTGGCCCGGGAGGTGTCGGAAAAACGACGGTTGCAATTGCCGCTGCGCATCAGGCGGCGGACGCTTTCGCCGGACATGTGCTGTTCGTAGATTTGGGCGTTATTTCCGATCCGAAACTCGCGGCGACGACAATTGCCGCAATGCTCGGACTTCCGGTCCAAGCCGAAGACGCGACACCCGATGTCATCAGGTTTCTCAGAGAAAAACGCCTTCTTCTGATCCTCGATACCTGTGAGCACCTCGTGGAGACGATCGCCACCATTGTGTCGTCCATCCTCGACGCAGCGCCGCACGTTCACATTGTCGCGACGAGTCGGGAAGCATTGCGGATCGACAATGAACGCATCTATCGGCTGGATACGCTGGCTTGTCCGCCCGAAGCCACCGCAGCCATCGCGGAGTATCCGGCGGTCCAGCTATTCGTCGAACGTGCGATAGCGGGCGGTGCCCAACTGAATGGAAACGAGGCGGAAGCGGCGATCGTAGCCGATATTTGCCGGAAGCTTGACGGGGTAGCGCTGGCCATCGAACTGGCCGCCAGACGCGTCGAGACATATGGTCTTGAGCAGACGGCCGCCTTACTCGATCAAAGGCTGACGCACCTTTGGCAGGGATTGCGCACGGCACCGCCTCGCCATCAAACGCTGCAGGCGACGCTCGACTGGAGCTACGGACTTTTGTCCAAACCCGAGCGGGCGGTTCTGCGCAGGCTCGCAGTATTCGTAGGCAATTTCCCGCTCGATGCCGCCCTGGACGTGGTAGCGGACGAAACTCTCGAGCGCGCCTCCGTTTTTGCCGCCATCGACAGTCTGGTGGAAAAGTCGATGGTGGCCGCCCGTCCGATCGGCGCGATGATGCGTTATCGCCTTCTCGATACCACACGCGCCTATGTGATCGAACTCAGCGAGGAAGACGAGCGGGAGGAACTGGCGAGGCGGCATGCCGCCTACTGCCGCCTGTGGTTCGATCAGAACGGCAACGAATGGACATCGCTCTTGACCCCGATGGAGCGCGCGCCACACTTCAACGCTGTCAACAACGTCCGCAGTGCCTTGGAATGGTGCTTCGGAGGAAAAGGCGATGTATCGTTAGGGGTTGGCCTGGTTGCTTCGGTCGCTCCAGTCTTTCGTGCCATGGGCCTGCTTCCCGAATGCCAGCGTTGGACCGAGCGCGCCCTACAGTCGTTGGACGACACGACGCGCGGCAGCGTCGAGGAAATGCAGCTTCAGGCGACGTTCGGCGTCTCGGTTATGTTCATGAGAGGCCACAACGAAGTATCGTCTTCGGCGCTGAAGAGAAGTCTGGAGATCGCCCAAGCGCGAGGCGACCTGTTGAATGCCGCTCGGCTGCACGGCCCGATCTACTTCTTCCACTTGCGGAGCGGGGAGTTCCGCCGGTGTCTGGAATACGCCGAACGTTGCTCCGCAATTGCGAGCCAGTTCGACGATCCGGCAGCAACCATGCTTTCCAAGGCGCTACTCGGTCTCTCCTATTGTCTGGTTGGACGCCTTGAGGAGGCCCACGCGACCTTGGCACCGATTGTCGGACCAGGTTTGCCGGCAGCCAGCAAACAGATGCACTATGGTTTCGATCATTATACGTGGGCGAGGATTGGATGGTCTACGAACCTCTGGCTCCAGGGCAATGTCGATCAGGCGCGCGCGGTGATCCGACAATGCTTCAAGGATGCGGAGACAATGCGTCATCCCGTCTCGTTCGCTATCTCCCTAAGTTCGATCGCCACACTCCTCTGGATCGGTGATCTCGATGTCGCCGAAGAGCATTTGATACCTTTCATCGCCCGTGCGAAGACGCAGGCTTTCGGCCCTTATCTCTCCATAGGACACGCCTATCAGGCTGAGATTGCGATCCGCCGCGGCGACGCCGAGGCTGGGGTCGCGGCGCTACAAGAGCAGCTCGAAATTCTCCATACACAACGCTTCGAACTCTTCACGGTACGGTTCCAATTCGTCATCATTACGGGGTTGGTGGCTCTGGGACGATTTGCTGATGCCTGGTCGCTTTCGAAGGAAAGCGAACAACTGATCGAAGAGAAGGGCTATTACTCCTACCTACCGGAGCTTTTGCGGCTCAGGGGGCAAATCGTTTTCAGGGCACCCGAGTTGAGCAACATGGATACGGAGACCTACCTCGCGAAGTCGTTGGAACTAAGCCGTAGCCAAGGCGCTGGAGCCTGGGAGTTGAGGGCGGCAACTGACATGGCCACGATTTGGCAACAGCAGGGTCGCGCCGCGGAGGCTGAGGGCCTGCTCAGACCAATCTACGAACGTATGAAAGGGGGCAGGGAAGCTCCAGCCCACCGCGCGGCCGCGGCGTTGATCCAAGACCGCTTCTGATCACCTACTCCTTGCACGGAACCGTCGGTGCGACAGCGGTAGCATGGAACGTCAGATAAAGATTAAGGGACTGGTCAGCCTCAGAAGCCAGCGAGTGTTGTCGCCACTGACGACATTGCGACAGCAACTCTTCACCGCACCATCGACGGCGAAGTCAACATCCGGACGTGAAGACTGCTATCGGCACTGTCATTGAGTTTCAGTACTCTGCGATCCGATGGTGTTGGTGGTCGACGGCATGCCTCTCAAACGATACTTGTCGTCGTTCCGTCAGGAATGTCGGGAGAAATGAGAAACTGCCCAACGAAGCAAGAACTGACCCCTCGTGTCAAACGAGGAGAGTTGGATGACGAGCGAGATTTTATTGCATCTCCATTGTCGCGAACGATGCAGGGCGGGGATATGCTTCAGGTTGAGTTGGTGGCAATGTTGCGACTACATGTTCTTGGTTGGGTGCCAAGCGGCTGTCCAAGGAATTTGCGTGCGCGCGCAACACGGTTCGCCGATATTTGCGGGAAGGCGGCGTGTCGCTTTTCAAGAAACCTGTTCGGCGCAGTTCGTTTGACGGGCTGGACGATTGGTTGCGAGAACGCTTTTTCCGTCATGACGGCAATGCGGATGTAATACGCCAGGAGTTGGCGATCGAGCACGGGATTGTCATCGGCCTGCGTTCTGTAGAGCTTCGAGTTCGGCAGTGGCGACGGAAGTTGTAGGCTCAGAAGCGTGCGACAGTTCGGTTCGAAATTCCACCAGGTCGCCAGTTGCAAATCGACTTTGGCCAGACGTGCGTATGGGTCGCCGGTGAGCGGCTTCGGGTGTACGTGTTTGTCGCAGCGTTGTGTTACTCGAGACGCATACATATCCGAGCCTCGTTGCGAGAGGGGCAAACCGACCGGTTCGAAGGACTGGAAGGTGCGTTCCTTCGATTTGGTGGCGTTCCCAACGAGGTGTTGCTGGATAATGCGAAGCCGCTGGTCGAGCACCACGATGCGGTCAGCCGGGAAGTGCGGTTCAATGCGCGATTGCAAACTCCAGACACCTTGAGGACTTCCGAACGGTCCGCCATTACCATTCGGTATCGCCGATACCATCGTTCAAGTGCAATGGCGCCGGGCGACGCGCATACTCCGGCTCGTGCAGCATTCGACTGCCGAACATTGAGCGAGGAGCCGACAGATGAAGATTTTGATGGTTTTTACATCACACGACATTCTAGGAAGCACCGGCCGGAAGACGGGTTTCTGGCTGGAGGAGGGTGCTGCCCCCTACTTTGTATTCCGCGACGCGGGGATCGACCTGACCCTTGTTTCGCCTAAAGGCGGACAGCCTCCCGTCGATCCGAAGAGCGATCTTCCGGAAAACCAGACACCAGCGATGGCGCGATTCAAGAAGGATCCAGCCGCGCAACAGGTTTTCGCGACGACGAAGTTGCTGAAGGACGCGCGTTCCGATGGATTCGACGCCGTATTCTACCCGGGCGGCCACGGTCCAATGTGGGATCTGGCCGAAGATCCTGACTCAATCAAGCTAATCGAGTCCTTCTACGACTCCGGCAAGCCCGTCGCCGCCGTCTGCCACGCACCCGGTGTGCTCCACCATGTTACCTATCGGGGCGAGCCGATCGTGAAGGGAAAGCGCGTTACGGGTTTCACCAACACCGAGGAAGAAGAGGTTCAGCTCACTCACGTCGTGCCTTTCCTCGTAGAGGACGAACTGAGACGTCTGGGCGGAATCTATGAAAAAAAACCCAACTGGGAACCCTTTGCGATCACGGATGGACGTCTGATTACGGGCCAGAACCCTGCGTCATCGACTGCCGGCGCTCAAGCGTTGGTGAAGCTCCTTTCCAGCGGTGTGTCCACAGCGACATGAGCCCGTGGTGACGGATTGTGGTCGCAACATCCGAGCTTGCGGCCATTTAAATTACGTGAACCTGGAGGTTTTCACATAATAGAAGAAATTCAGACACTTATTGCCCCGCACGAGCGAGAAAACCACCATTGCAATTACCAGATAAATTTCACCGCACCGCTCTTCACCGAGGACTCCCGGGAGATGTTGTTGAACGAAGCGGCACACGCCTCTTTCAAGGCATCGACCCTGGCTGCCAAGCCGAGCGGTTGTCTTCTGAGGGATCGCGGGCTCTCTGACTGATGACCTGCAACGGGGCGATGGTTGCTACAGCATGCACGTGTTCGACGTCCTGGACAACGCAAAGGCGAGTGACCTCAAGGGCGGAGCGTTGCGACATAATGCGGACCTTCGATATCGACCGCTCTCTGAGCAAGGAATCCCACTCACTCCGGCTCGGGAGGGCTACATGTGGGGACCGCCAATTCTATTCACGGCTCTTGTCAGCTTGGCGGCGTCGAGTATTGGCGCTGACCTTCCCCCATTTCACACGTCAATCTTCTCGGCGGATTGTCTCGGTTGCCTTGTCGGTGCGATCCGTCACCGCGTTTCGGTCTCGGGAATATGACCGTGATGTCACTATCAGGCTGACCGAGCGGCTGAGTAACGGCAGGACCATTTTTATCGATCATGGAAATCATGACGCGCGGGTCAAGTGTCTGCCCGGGAAGGTTTTCGTGGGTGGCAAGGAGTACCTTCCGCTGCCAAGTCAGGCGACTCTCGACTGGAAAGAGGACCTCGTAGAATCGCTATGCACCCGCCAGGTGTCCTAGTCGGCTAACTCAAACCGACGGACCTTCGCGCCAATTAGCTGTCTTCGTCGCGCCCGGGCCGGTTTTCAGCGGCCCGGGCGCACTATTTACTTGACCTGCGTGACGGTCAGCTTGCCATCAACGCGCTCGGCAACGAACTCGATGTTCTGGCCCGCCTTGAGTTTCTCAAGTATGGCCGCATCCTTGACCCGAAAAACCATTGTCATGGCGGGCATGTCGAGGTTCTTCAGGTCCTCATGCTTTATGGTGATCTTCTGCCCTTTCGCGTCGACTTTGTTGACGACGCCCTTGGTGAACTCCTGCGCGAATGCTCCAGCAGCGGCGCTGACGGAGAGCAGGAAGGCCAAAGCGAGTTTGATTGCGATCTTCATGTTAGTCTCCTTTTTTGGGGGGCGCTTACTTGGCGGCGACGGTGACGTCGCCGTGCATGCCAGCCTCGTAGTGGCCGGGGATGAGGCAGGCAAACTTGAAGTCGCCGCCTGTGGTGAACTTCCAGATGATCTCGCCAGACTCACCCGCCGCCAGGCGAATTGCGTTGGGGTCGGCGTGCTCCATCTCAGGGAACTTCTCCATCACCTTCTTGTGCTCCAGGATTTTACCTTCTTGGTCGAGCACGAACTCGTGGTCGGTTTCCCCAGCATTCTTGATGGAGATTTTCACCGTCTGGTCCTTGCGAACCTTAATGACAGCAGGCTGGAACAGCATCTTGCCGTCTTCGGTCTCTTTCATTGTAAAGCGGATGGTCTGCGTGACCTTCGCCTTATCGCCGGGTTCACCAACCGCCATCTTTTCCCCATGCCCACCAGCGTGGTTGCCGGAGGCCAGTGCGGGGGAGGTGACGGCGGCGAGAGCCAGTGCAAGTGCGTAAATTTTCATGTCAGGTCCTTCGTTGCTGAGGATGTGCGTCAACCGTGTTTCATCGGCTTCGGCGTGATGGTGGTGTTTGCGTCTGTGGCCTCGGGAGCGTCCGGCAGTTCGCCGGTCCACTCCCAGGCTTGGGTCCCGGGCGGGTTTTCGTACCAACCCGGATCGGAGTAATCGTCGGCCGAGATGCCCTCACGGACTTTCACGACCGAGAACATGCCCCCCATCTCGATGGGCCCGTGGGGACCCCAACCGGTCATCATGGGAATGGTGTTCTCGGGGATGGGCATTTCCATTTCGCCCATGTCAGCCATGCCTTTGGTTCCCATCGGCATGTAATCGGGCTGCAGCTTGCGGATTTTTTCGGCTACCTTCGACTTGTCGGCACCAATGAAGGTCGGGATGTCGTGGCCCATTGCGTTCATGGTGTGATGCGACTTGTGGCAATGGATCGCCCAGTCCCCGAGGTACTTGGCATCGAATTCGTAAGCCCGCATCGCCCCGACGGGGATGTCGATGCTGACCTCCGGCCACCGCGCTTCCGGCCGCACCCAGCCTCCATCCGTACAGGTGACCTCAAAGTCATAGCCGTGCATGTGGATCGGGTGGTTGGTCATCGTCAGGTTGCCGACGCGGACACGCACGCGGTCGTTCTTGGAAACGACAAGCGGGCTGATGTCGGGGAAAATGCGACTGTTCCAGCACCACATGTTGAAGTCGGTCATTTCCATGACCTTGGGCACATAGGTGCCGGGATCGATGTCATAGGCGTTGAGCAGGAACACAAAGTCCCGGTCGACCCGCATGAACTTTGGGTCCTTGGGGTGGATGACGAAGAAGCCCATCATGCCCATCGCCATCTGGACCATCTCGTCCGAGTGCGGGTGGTACATGAAGGTGCCGGACTTCACGAGATCGAACTCGTAGACAAATGTCTTGCCGACCGGGATGTGCGGCTGCGTGAGACCGCCAACGCCGTCCATACCCGATGGCAGGATCATGCCGTGCCAGTGGATCGTCGTATGCTCCGGCAGTTTGTTGGTGACGAAGATACGAACACGGTCACCTTCGACGGCCTCGATGGTCGGTCCTGGAGATTGTCCGTTGTAGCCCCAGAGGTAGGCGGTCATGCCATCCGCCATCTCTCGTTCCACCGGCTCGGCGACAAGGTGAAATTCCTTGACGCCATTGTTCATCCGATGGGGAAGTGTCCAGCCGTTGAGGGTGACAACCGGCTGATAGTCAGGGCCCGAGGTCGGGTGCAGTGGAGGCTGCATATCCGCCGACGCCATTGCCGGAGCGTCCGGTAGGCCCATCGCGGACGTCTTGGTCCAGGCTCCGGCTGCCACCAGGGCTGCACCAGCGCCAAAAAGTTGTCGTCTATTGAACATCTGAGTGCCCTTTCTCAATGAGCGCCGCCGCCGCTTTCGGAGGCCGAAGCAACCTCGGTCTCGGCTGCCGCCGCAGACGAGCCGCCGCCATAGACAGCGGGGGCAAGGTTCGCGTCGGCCAGCCAAAAATCTCGCTTGGCGTTGACGGAAAGCAGGATGGAATTGATCTTGTCCCGAGTGTCGGTGAGCAATTCGAAGGTGTTGGTGATCATCCCGTTGTAGGTGAGCAGGGACTCTTCCTCGACCTTGGTACGCAGCGGCACGACGTTGTTGCGGTAGTGCCGGGCGATGTCGTAGTTGGAGCGGTAGGCCTCGTAGGCCGATCTTGCCTCCGAACGGACATTGACGGCCTTCTCCGCCAATTGGTTCGCGGCCCGCATGTAGCCAAGCTCGGCCTTGCGCATCCTTGCCTTGCCGGTGTCGAAGATGGGGATTGAGAACTCCAGCTCGCCAGCGGCAGTGGTTTCCCACTTCTTCTTCCCGTCCTCGACTTCGCGTTCGGCTTCGAAGCCTGCGAGGATTTCCAGGTCCGTGACGTAGCGGGTGGCCTCGGTCAGGCCATAGGATCGCGCGGTGGCCTCCAGCTCCAGGCGGGCGACCTGAAGGTCAATACGATTTCTGAGGGCTTCGGTCTCTATTGCGTCGCGCTTGGCAAGCGACCGTGGCAGTGCCGGGAGACTGTTTGGAACCTGGTAATCGACATCTGTGCCCCATAGGCCCATCAGTCTCGTGAGTTCCTCCTTGGCAAGACGAGCCGTCAGTCGAGCCTTCGCCGTTTCGCCAGCCAGCTCGGCAACGAAGACATGCTCACGGGCTTGGCCGCTTTTGGTCATAGCGCCTGTTTCTCCGAGCTTTTCGGCGAGTTCCGACGCTGCGTCGGCGGCTGCTTGTGCTCGTTGCAGCTGACCGACGTTTTCCCATGCGGCGACGGCGTTGATCCAGGCACGACGGGTTTCCGCTGCGAGCTGCAGGGTCCTAACGGCAGCGTTCAACTGAGCCTGCCTGAAACGGGTGTCGGCGATTTCGATGTCCCGTTTCTTCGTCATCAAGGCGAGAAGGTTTGTGGTGATCGCCCCCTCGATTGTACGAAATGCCTCAAGTTCCGGCGCACCGACCCCCGAGAAGCCTACAGAAACCGTCGGGTTCAGCAGCATCGTCGACTGCCAGGCATCTGCCGCGCTGTCGCCGAGGTCGGCGTAGGCTGCCTGCAGGCCCTTGTTGTTGATGAGCGCGACCTGAACGGCTGTCTCGGCGTCCAGCACCTTGTTCCTGCCAAGGATGGCCCTCACGCGAGAGGACGTTGCCTGTGCCTGCTGTTGGTTTTGCACCCAGACAGTCTGTTTAGACGTGACACCACCGACTTTGGCAGAGACCGTGGAAAAGCCCGCTTCCTTTCCGGCGTATTCGGCACTGCTGACGCAACCGGCCAGAACCAGTGGAATAGCTGTCAGGACTACCGCTCTCCTGATCGCGATCATGATTGGTCTCCGGTCTTCGGAGACAGCTGCTCGTTTTGTTGCCGCCACGGCTTGGGATCGACAGGCTGGCGGGCAACGAAGCCAGAGATTGGCGAACGGTATCGAATAGGACGCACCGAGTACGTCTGCTGGACGTCCGCCGACGCAATAACATCGGGAGGGGTGGATGCGCAGCCGCCAATCAAAAGGGGCAGCCCCACCACAAAAAGGGAAGGTTTCATTTTGAAAAATCCGAATAGCAGAAGTCGACCGGCAGGCGCGGCTGTCGCCACGGCATGCCTTCCGGACCCGTCAGGACGGGCTAATCGCTATTCAGATATTAGGCGGTCGATACAGAGGCGGCAGCTCGCCAACGAGACTTTGATCGTTGACGAACTGCCGGATCGAAGACACGACGGGTCCGCCTACGTCGTGAGCTTCACAAACAATGCCAAAGCCGCCGCAGAAATCCTTGCAGCACTGCTGTTTGGAGAACTGGTCGTGATCGCCCGTGGATGACCCGTGATCATGCTGCTGGGAAACATCTTGAGCCGCCGCCTGATCACCGGACATCGAATGATCGTGACCGGACATGCCGTGATGATCGTGAGACATGGCACTATGGTCGTGCCCGCTCGCGGCAATTGGTGACGGCAATTCGGGGAAAGCCGATCCATGCATGGCGGCATTTGCGTTGGACAAGGTGTATCCTGCCAGCGATACGATGATCACCAGCCGCACGAATATGAGCAGTCTGCTCAGTGCGATTCGATACATTTTGCCCATTCCCAAGAGCTACAGCCAAAGCGGCCTCGCTTCAATTGCGCTCCCGAACGTTTCAAAGATTCGCGACCATTGTGAGGCAGTCATGGGGGCGTGTACGGCTTGCCACCGTTGGAAGGTCAACATCTATTTTGCTGAACCGCCTGCAATTTCGGACGGCAACGAGTTTGAGGGAGGCGACCCCGGCTTTTTGCAAACCACCCCTCCGCTGTGGCCTCCCACTATCCTCCCAGCAGAAGAGGATAGGAAGAGACTAGGACTAACCGCTCCCCTCGCCATCGGACTTGGGTCCAACAATGCGGTTAGCGTCTGACCTGACGGTTCAGGTAACCGGCTCGTCTGTGCGGGGAAGGATTATCCGGTCGATTGTAGCGTCTCGCTTGATCAACGTATGCCAGGCAGCAGCGGTGAAGTGGATCGCGACCATCATCAGGATCACATTCGATCCGATGGCATGAAGCGGGGCGACGGAGAAGGTCAAATAGCTGGCGACGAAACCAAGTGCGGCTTGACCGATGATCGCTGTATAGAAGGCAATGTGGAGGGCTGTCGCGAGCAGGTCGGCGCGTGTTAGCGGCGTTGCTTTTGTAGGCGGCTGCATAATCCTCAGGAGAAGCCGCAGGACCATCAACCCGCCGATGACAAGCCCTGCATAGTTGTGGATCAGATGCTGCAGAACGTCGGTCGCCGACGGCTGCACGCCCATGTGCACCGCATGATGGGTCCGCTCAATACTACCTCCAGTGAGGTACTGTATCGGCAGTAGTCCAGCGATAACCCAGTGCAAGGCGATCTGGTAACCCCTGTAGCCTTTGCGCATTCGATCCCCTCCAATTGCCGTGGAGAGTGCCGTGACTCTGTAAAAATTGGGTATCCACTTCGCGCTCCTTGGTTGCTTTCCAAGCTTCCCAGCCCATATCGCCCTCAGGAACAAAATTCTGCTTTCGCAGTGGAAGCGAAAGGGAAATTCGCAGTGAGCCGTATTCGTAGCAAAATGGCCCATGCCATAATCGCCCTGGCGTTGAGCTTGATGGTGATCGCGGCGATGGCCCCGTCGGTGAACGCTGGTTCGCTGGGCGGGCAGTGCGTGCATGCCTACTCAGGCTCACATGATGAAAAGCCGGATACGATACATGTAGGCGCATGCTGCACTGACATGCATTGCTGTCCGCTTATGCCGATCGTCGTGCTCTCCGGTGCGTCGCTGCGGTTGGGAGGCATCGTTTTCCCGGGACACGCGGCAGCAAGCCCGCTCCTGTTGATCAGGCCAATCGATCCGCCGCCGAGAGACGTCGCGGTCTGACGTTTCGATCAACCCAATCTTTGGAGATTTCCGATGAAAACGAAGTACCTTTTGACGGCTTTCGCCGCGTCTTGCCTGTCATTTGCAGTGCAGCCTTCTATCGCCCAGGAAATGACCCTTCCCGAAAAATGCAAGGGGATGGACATGGCCAACATGGGCACGGCGTCCGGCGGCGGGATGAAGATGGACATGTCTTCTGGCGGTGACGTGAAGATGGATATGCCCATGGATAAAATGGGCGATTACCAGAAGGCCGTGATGGACGGCATGAAGTCGATGCACGACGACATGATGACGGGAATGATGCAGAAAGACCCCGATGTGGCTTTCGTCTGCGGGATGATCGCCCACCACATGGGCGCAATCGCCATGTCCGAGGCCGAACTGAAGTACGGCGATAACAAAGCGGCGAAGGACATGGCGAAGAAGGTCATCGCTGCGCAAAAGAAGGAGATCGCGTACATGACCAAGTGGGTCGAGAAGGAAGCCAAGTAGGAGCCGGTCATGCACCACCAATCGGAACAAATGAAGCGTTGCATCGAGACCTGCCTGGCTTGCTACCAGGAGTGCCTATCGATGGCGATGACCCACTGTTTGGAAATGGGTGGCGAACATACGAAGCCTGACCATTTCCGTCTCATGATGGCTTGCTCGGAAATGTGCCGTACATCGGCGCATTTCATGTTGCTCGGCACACCGCATCATAAGCACACCTGCCGTGAATGCGCGGAAATCTGCCGGGAATGCGCTGCTGACTGCGAGCGCATCGGCGACATGGAAAGCTGCGTTGATGCTTGCCGACGCTGCGCGGACAGCTGTGAGAAGATGGCCGCCTGAGGCCGTCGGGAGGGCCGGGTGACCGGCCTTCCATTCAGGTTCTTTTCGGAGACTGTGGGAAGTGATTGCCCGCCTCCGACGTCATTTTTGATACGCACCACCTGGCGTACGCTTTTGCCGGAACTCCGCCCAGCCAGCTACCCACCGGGCTGAGGGAATGCGAGTATTGAATTTTGACGATTACCGGGTGCCTTCCGAGATCGGCCTGATGACGAAGTCCATAGGAGTCGATGACGAGGAACTTCGGACGGCCGAGCGTTTGCCACGGCTTCCGCCACGGTGGGTGCCATTCGGTGATGATCTCCTAGACGAACAGCTCCATGCCGAGAACCTTGCCGCGCATCTTTACGATGGAGCCGACGACTTGCCCGTTCCCGGCATCGACGTCGTATCGCATGGTGGCACCCAGCATCATTAGCGAGCGCTTCTGCAAATGGGCTTCGACAACGGTTGGGTCGTCAAGGAACGCGAAGACCTGCTGGGGCGGAGCCAGTAGGTCGTTGGTGCTTATCGCAGAGTCCTCGTACGTCATCACGCGCCGTCCTTGTGGTCATGACCTCCATGGCCACCGTGTCCATGGAACAGGTGCATCAGCGGACATGCCAAAAGAAGAAGGTATGGGGCGATGCCAAGCGCGTGCGGCCACTGCTTCCGGAGCATGATGAACACGACGATAATGCCAAGTGATGCCGCAATCAAAATCAAGGTGTGCGAATAGGGAGCTGCCGACGACGCTCACGGACGACAGGGCCATGGCGGCTGCGGCAATGATGGGGGAAAGGAGGACTGCGAAGACGGGGTAGAGAACCCCCGCCGCTATTGGCACGCCAGCGGCGTTGTAAATGAAGGCGAAGAACAGGTTCTGACTGATGTTGCGCATCGTCGCCCGGCTAAGCTGCCTTGCCCTGACAATGCCTTGTAGATCGCCCGTCAGCAGGGTTACCCTCGCACTCTCGATGGCGACGCGGGTGGCCGCCAGCCGGGGCGAACGACGCCGAGGCGGCCATCGCGCTCGCCCGCCGCGCAATCGTTGCCGGCGACGAGGATGCAATGTCGCTGGCGAGGGCCGGCTTTGTGCTTGCGATGGTGGCACGCGACTATGATGTCGGTCTTCACGCAGTGCGCCGCGCCCTCGACCTCAATACCGGCGCGGGATACGTGGTTTTCACCGCCGCCGCAGCGCTGGTTTTCGGCGGAGACCCGAGCGAAGCATTTGGACTTGCCGAGCACGCCATGGCGTTGAGCCCGCTGGATTCCGGCCGTTTCATGTTTTTGACGATCGCCGCACTTGCCGCCCTCTTCAGCGGCCGCCTCGAGCAAGCCATTGGTCACAACTAACGCCCACCTCGACCGCATCGAGGAGGCTCAAGACGCGCTTTCCAAGCTTCACTCCCTGTCTCCCGGATTGACTCACGACGCTCCGACGCCTACCGCTCAGGAACCCGGTCTCAATGGACCTAATTCTGAACGGATTTCGGAAGGCGGGCCTGTCGGATTGAAGGCAGCAGCCTAGTTGCGCTTGCTCAATTCTGTTAGCGTTACGCACACAGTCGAGGAGAATCCATGTCCAGCGCGTCGCAGCAGATCATGAGGCTCGGATTCGGGTTCGCTGTGTCACAGGCACTGCGGGTCATTATCGAACTCGGCGTCCCCGATCTTTTGGCCGACGGCGAGCGGTCGGTGGATGAACTAGCGGCCGCCACTCAGTCAGACGCTGACCCGCTTTATCGTGTAATGCGACTTCTCGCGCCTGAAGGGGTTTTCAGGGAAGTAGCGCCCCGACATTTCGAGTTGACGGAGGTCGGTGCCGTGCTGCGCTCCGATCGGCCGAGTCCGCGTGACTTCGTCAGTATGATCAATAGCGAGGCATATCTTGCCTTCGAGCAACTCCTGTATTCTGTCCGTACAGGAAAGCCAGCCTTCGACAAGGTGTTCGGGAGCCCAAGGTTTGACTGGCTGTCGAAACACCCCGAGCAGGCTGCCTTGTTTCAGCGTGCTATGGTCGCTGTGAGCCAAGGCAGCAACGAGGCCGTTGCCGAAGCTTATGACTTCACCCCGTACACGAGGATCATTGACGTAGGGGGCGGACATGGTCAGCTTCTCTCGGCGATCCTAGCCCGCAACCCCCATCTGCGCGGCGTGCTTTTCGATCTGCCTTCGGGCGTCGCGGCGGCACATGACGGTACCGGAGGCGACCTGCCGCGCACCGAATTTATCGCTGGTGATTTCTTTGACGGCCTTCCCAGCGGTGACGTCTACGTCCTCAAGAAGGTCATTCACGATTGGGACGATGGGCGTGCTATGGCGATCCTGCGAAATTGCCGAAAGGCGATGCTACCGAACGCGAAGGTGCTTGTGGCAGAGACGCTGATCCCGCCGGGTGACGAACCGAACCACATTAAAGGTATCGACGTGGTCATGCTCGCCGTCACCGGCGGCTTGGAGAGGACGGAGGCACAGTATGCAAGCTTGTTCAACGCCGCCGGGCTACGGCTTGAACGGGTGATTGAGACCTCAGGACCCATTTCCATTATCGAGGGGTCTCCCGTCCACGCGTAAGGGTCTCATCGTGTGATTTAGTTTCGCCTTAGCCTAAGATGCTCGAGGAAGAAACGAACCATCTCTGCTGAGGCATCCGGTCCATAGGAGTCGGTGTAGGAGCCGCTGCCATGGCCGCCCGACCAGGCATGTCCGGCACCTTCGACGAGCCAGTGTTCCACCGTCGATACCCCATTTGGGTCGGCAACAATTGTTCTCGTATAGGTCCGCCCGCCTGCGGAACGGCCCGTTTGCGTTTGGGTTGTCGAGCCTGCCGGAGTGGCTGCCGTCACGATCCGTTTGGCGTTGGAAGGATGAACCGTCCGGTCAGCACTTCCCTGGAAGACTATGGTGCGAACCAGCTCCATCGGGCGAGCACTGCGCTCGGGCCGGGATATAAAACCTGCATCCCCGCGCATGACGGAAAATGCCGACATGACGTCGTTTGCCGATCCATAGGGCAGTCCAGAGTGGATGCCCACTGCGGCATAGAGATCGGGATAGGTCTCGCCCATGACGGCCGCCATCGCGCCGCCCGCTGAAAGGCCGGCGACGAAAACCCGGCCGCGATCGAGGTTGAATTCAGACATGAGCTCCGCGGTGATCCCCGCAATGATCGCAGGTTCTCCAGCCCCGCGCATCTGATCCGTCGGCCGGAACCAGTTCCAGCAGGACGAGGCGTTGTGCGCCCCGGTCTGGCCGGGATAGGCGACGAGCAGGCCGTGTGCCTCGGCAATATCATTCATGCGCGTGCCAACGGCAAACCCATCTGGGTCTTGCTTGCAACCGTGAAGCATCACGACAAGCCCGCGCGGCTGGTCATGCGCGGATGCCGGTATGTAGAGCTTGTACTCTCGTCGGCCGGCCGCGCCGGTAAAGGATCGGATGAGAAATTGTGCCCCGTCTGCAACCGCAGGATAGGGGCCATGTTTGGCCATGTCTGGCGGAGTTGAACCCGACATCGATCCGAACGCGCTGCTCGCCGACCGTCCTTCACGCAGGATGCGTAGAACCTCTCCGAGGGGCTTTCGCAACCTTTGCGAGGTTGCAGCCCCGCTCAGCCCTTTCGTCGGCTCGATGACCTCTGCGGCGGGATCGATCGGAAAAGGTTTTGACCGGCCTTTTGATGGAGCAGGGGTAATGTCCGGGTCTGCTGTCCCGTGAGTGCCGAACGCTGGAGGGCCCGCAAGTGCAACTTGGATCACGCGTGTCGCCTCGGCGAGGTTGAAGGCGCGTGTGGATAGTGTTGCCCGGCGCATGGATGCTAGGAAATCCTCGTTCATGGACATGTCCTTGCTGGTGTTGCCGTTGCCCTAGCGAATACGCTCGGCCAAGGCTGATTTCAGTTCTGCACTGGCGTGAAGTGCGCCCAGCACGGTGATGGATTCGATGGTTGCAAGGGCAAGCTCGGGGGAGACATCGGCTGCGATGCGGGCAAGTCCGACTATCTTGATATCGAGGCGTTCTCCGGCAGCCCTCACCGCTTCCAGATCGGCACTGGTATAGTCGCGAAGTCCCAGTTCGAGAGTGTGCCGGACGATCGATTGAGTGACCGCCTCACGCTCGATGGCAAGCTGGTTTCGGATTGCCGTGCGGATGAAATCCGTGCGATTGGAATAAAAGCCTTCCTGCACGAGAAGATCGACACGACCGAGATCGACATAGCCTAGATTAATCGTGATTTTTTCAGAGTCACCGCCCTTGTCGCGGAGCTTGTGAACATTGTCCTTCATAACGTATCTCCATCCACATAGATGTTATATGGATGGTATATGGATGCTTTTCAAGTGCGACCGCACAGAGCGGTAATTCGAAGGCGGTTTCCATGGGATCGCGCCGGCTATCGTCGAGCGTTGGCGGGGAGAGAGGCGCCCCCCTTGTTCCTGGATTTCGGTGACGCTGAATTTGCGCTCCCTTGGCTGCCCGCAAAGGAACTCCTCTGGCCGCTGAATTACCTTCCACCGGAGCGAGTGATCGTGACGCCCGTTTTCCGGCAGAGTGTGATTGACCATCTGCTATCAGGAACGCCGATTGAGGGGTTTGCCAGGCCGATGCCGGTTCCACCGCCTAAAAACCACCATTGCCCGGGTTTCAGGCCCATCTTATGAGTGCGCGCGGGCGGCGGCCAAGGTTCGCACGCAGCTGTTAGCGGTAGAACTCGGCGACTATCGGCAGCCTCCTGTTCGTCAGCTACAGCAGATCGGCCCTCCTGATCCATCCTCGTTTCGACTCCGGATCGAGGGCCACGGTCAGAGCGGTAGGGCGCACTCTGAGCCCGGAAATACAAACCTTGGTATACCTGCTACATTGAGGACAACTATGATAACCTTGAGGCGTGAAGGACCGCCGCCCAAGGACACCCTTCTGCGGCCCGCTAATGCCCCGATCTCAGCATTTCCCTGCGATCAAATTCTCTGCATGCCGGTTCAACATAGGTTGCCAATGGATGTCTGGCTCCCGCGCGAAGATTGTCGCTATAGTCGATGACGACCGTAAATTTCGCGTCGCGTTGGAGGACATGCTTGCCTCCGCTGGCATATACGGCGAGCTGTATGCTTCAGGCGAAGATTTCATGTCCAGCAAGGGCTATCTCACGTGCGACTGCATTATCAGCGATCTCCGGATGCCGGGAATGTCTGGAATCGAACTCCTCCGACGACTGAGGGAAGGTGGGATCGAGCAACCAGTGATCCTAATGACATCCTATCCAGACCCGGATGCTGCGTCTGTCGCTTTCGAACTGGGAGCCTGTGCATTTCTCAGCAAGCCCTTAGATAGCAGTGAATTGCTCAATCTGCTGAGGCCACCATGACCAAGGCGAGCCACCCACCGTTTACAACGGTCCACATCATTGATGACGACCTGAGAATTCGAACGTCGCTGGTCGATTTCTTCGCATCGATTGGCCTGCTGGCTACGGCTTATGCAAGGGCGAGCGACTTCATGGAGCAGGCCGACTTGTCGGGCCCCGGGTGTGTCATTCTGGATGTCCGGATGCCTGGAATGACTGGTCTGGAGCTTCAGGAAAAGCTGTCTGCCCTGGAATGCCCCTTGCCGATCATATTCATGACTGGGGACGCTTCTGTGGAGGCGAGCGTTTTGGCCATGAAGGCCGGCGCGTTTGACTTCATATTGAAACCATTGGAGCTCGAAACCCTTGCTGAACGCACGGGTTTCGCGCTTTCCCGCAATGCTGAGATGCGGTCTAAATATCTGGCGCGGTTCCGCGCGCAATCGGTCGTAGATACTCTTACGCCCCGTGAGTCTGAGGTATTTGCCCTTGTTTCGAAAGGCCTGCCCAACAAAGCGATAGCACGGGAGATGAACATCAGCGAGATAATGGTCAAGCTTCACCGTAGCCGCATGATGAAGAAGCTTCAGGCCAGATCGATCGTGGACGTCGTGCGTACCTTCGATGAAATCAACACCGCCCAGGCCAACTAGCTGCTATCATTTGCCGGCAGGCCACGATTGGCAAACCAACGTATATCGTCCGCGACCGCTACGTTGGTGTTAGACTGCTGCGCAACGTAGCCGGAACAAGTTCTGGCAGACAAGCACTCCGGCCGGGAGGTGTACCATGGCAGTTTTGAGTTCCAAAGCGGAAGCAACGGTGGAACCCATTGTCTATATCGTTGATGACGACGATCGGATGAGGGAATCGCTTCTCGACCTTTTTATGGCCACTCACAAGGAGGTATCCGCGTTTGCCAGTGGCGCTGAGTTCCTCGAAGCGGCGGACACGGGGCGACCGGGCTGCATAGTCCTCGACCTTCAAATGCCAAACAGCAGCGGCCTAGCGATACAAAAAGAACTGGCAACCTCCGGAAGCCGAATGCCTGTCATATTCCTGACGGGACACGCCGATGTTCCGTCCAGCGTCACCGCCCTGAAGGCAGGGGCGGTGGATTTCATTTTGAAGCCGTTCGCTCCTCGGAACTTGCTCGAAGCGGTGGACAAGGCAATCGAGCTAGATGACGAGCGTCATCGCGTGCTGAACGAACATAATAGGTTGTACGCACTCGCGGACACGCTTACGCGACGGGAGCGTGAGGTGATGTTCCTCATTGTAAGCGGCCTTATGAACAAGCAGGTGGCCTACGAACTCGGTATTTGCGAAATGACCGTCAAGCTGCACAGGATGAACGTCATGAGGAAGATGGAAAGCCGGTCGCTCGCCGATCTCGTCCGCAAAGTCCAAAAACTCCATGACGGCCACGAGATGACAACGGTGTAGTCCTCTAATTTACACGGGTTTGATGACGGGGTAGGGTGCCGACCGACAATAAACGCGGTTGGGGAACCGCCGAATATGGGCGAAGTTTCAGGCAATGCCGCCATATCCCGCGATCCTGCCTCTCTGGTGATCGGCGCGACAGCCGCCCAGATTATCGGCGGTCTCGTCCCTCAAATGTCGCCATTTGTTGTCGCTGGATTGATCGACGGTCTTTCGCTGCCGGAGCGCGATGCTGGTTTTATTGCCTCCGTCGAACTGTTGTCTCTCGCGACTGCCGCGATCCTGATCGCACCGTTCTTATCGCGGTTTTCCTACAAACGGGCCAGCCTGTTCGCGATTATTGTGACCCTTTCTGCGCAAGGCGCATCGATCTTTGTCGCTGGGTGGAGCGGGCTATTGCTTTTGCGGGGATTGGCAGGAACCGGGGAGGGAGTCCTCTACGCGATTTCGCTCAGTATCGTAGCTTCTCACTCGCAGAACCCTGAAAAGATTTTCGGCTACTTCCAACTTGTCTGGGCGATAGGAAGCATTGCGCTTTTCAGCATCGGCGGTGAAGTCACCGCCGCATTCGCGCATCGAGGTATATTCACTCTCCTTGCGGCAACATCCCTGGCATTCACACCACTTCTTTTGCTCGTTCCCAACGTCCGCGCGGTGAGGGACGGCAACACGATCGTTGCCATCAACAACCGGATGCTCGGAGTTTTGCTTCTTGCCGCAATCGTCCTGTACGTGGCCGTTTCCGCCGGGCTATTCGCCTTTAGCGGACCACTGGGCGAACGGGTCGGCCTTGATACCAGCGCGGTCGGATACGTACTGACTGCGTCCACACTCGTTGGTCTGGTGGGAGCGGGTACGGCCACGGTGCTGAACGTCCGCTGGGGAAGGGCAACTCCAATCACGGGCTTCTGCGTTGGTTACATCCTCGTCGTGCTGGCGCTCTGCCTCTGGCCCGACCCGTGGGCATACAGGATAGCGGTCATTGCATCGGCCGTCCTTTACTACTTTTCGCTGCCGTATCTATTCGGCCTGGCTGCTGCGCTCGATTCCAGCGGACGGTGGGCGGCGGCGGCAGGTGCTGCAAATCTCCTCGGGTTTGCAGCAGGTCCCGTTTTTGCGGGCGTAGTGATCGGGGCTTCCGGCTATGCGAGCTTGGCGGCGGTTTCCAGCGCGATGATCGCTGCAGCCTGGGTCCTGGCCATGTACGTTATAGGCCGTGGGTACAATGGTCGGAGCCTTCGCGAGCGCGTGCCAGAATCGACGGCCTAGACTTGTTCAGCCGGAAGCCCGATCGGCAAAGTGAACGCGACGGTCGCACCCACCGTCTCGTTGTTTTTCACCCAAAGATGGCCCCCGTGGGATTCGACCATTGAGCGGCAAATCGGAAGGCCCATCCCCATCCCCGCGCTCTTCGTCGTGAAGAACGGCTCGAAAACGCGGTCAGGATCGCTAAATCCACTCCCGGAATCCTCAACGGAGATGACAACGGTATTGGGACCATCCCGATCTGTTTTTATCCTCAACTTCCTCAAGGGGTTCGTGCTGTCCATCGCCTGAATTCCGTTCCGGATCAGGTTCACCAAAATCTGTTGCACTTGGATGTGATCGACCAGAACCTGTGGGAGCGCTGGATCGAGTTCGGTATCGATCCGGGTGGTCGTCGCGGCAATTTCGTCCGACATGAGGCTCAAGACCTCGTTGATCAGTTGGTTTATGTCCTCAACTGTTCGCGCCTGGGGCTTGTGCTGGAAGAGGGCGCGGATTCGAGCGATGACATCCGTGACCGCTCCAACGTCCTCGGATATACGTTCCGCAGCACGCCTGCCCCTCTCGACGTTCGGTGGGTCGGCCGACAGCCATCGCGAGCATGCCTCGGAGTCAGCGGCGATCGCTGCAAGCGGCTGATTGATTTCGTGGGCGATAGACGCCGAAAGCTGTGACAGGTTGGCCGCTTGCGTTGCCTGCGCCAGCTTTTCCGCCGATCGTCGCAGCGCCGCCGTCGCCTGTACCTGGTCCTCGATGTCGTGGCATAGGCCGAACCATTGGACGATATTGCCGTCCTGATCCCGCAAGGGTTCGGCTCGACCTGACATCCATCGATAAGCGCCGTCCGCGCGAAGTAGACGATACCTCATTGAGAATCTGTCCCCGGATGCCAGGCACCGGGTAAGCTCGACACCAACGGCCTCGACGTCATCCGGATGGAAAATGGTGTCCATAACGGACTCGAGCGAGCTCACGTTCGACACATCAAGGCCAAGAAAATCGGCCATGCGCTTGTTGACCAGGGTTGTCGTTCCATCAGGCGTCAACCGCCACAAATGGCTTGGGACCATATCGACGAGCAAGGATAGCTCGAGCGTACGCGCCTTCAGTTCCGCTTTTTGATCCTCCATGTCGACGTTCTGACCGTGCCATGCCGTTATCCGGTGGTATGTGTCCCAAGATGGCCGCCCCTCGATACGAAACCATCGATACTCGCCGTCTGCTCCTCGTAAGCGGTGCTCGCCCTTGAAAATTTCGCCTGTGTGCAGCGAATGTCGCCACTTGGCAGCTGCGGCGTCATGATCGTCGGGATGGACCCGCCACAGCCAGTCAGACTCTTCTGTCAAAGAGCCGACGCCGAAGTATTCTCGCATGCTCGGATTGATGTACGTGAACCGCCCCCCCGAGTCCGTCGACCACAAATGGCCAGGCAGCGCGTCCACTAGGTCACGCGCCAGCGCCGCAAAGTCGCGGTCGCTTCCCGATTGATCAACCTTCGACAGCGCCTTGCCTTCAGACATTGGCTCCTCCGGTCAAAAAACACTAAAGCCCACCTTTCGCTCGGTTTGGCGATCAGGCGGCTTGTTGAAGGGATGGCGCATTATACGCTGAAGAAGCCGATCTTCAAGTTACAGTAGTGCGCTATCTTTCCAGACAAAAGCTTCCATCGGGCAGGGCTTTGGGTTTCTTCAGGTTAGGTGTCGAAGCGCTCACAGGACCCCAAACTTCAGTTTACTTGTTGGCTGCGCTCCCACGCCTTACGAAGGTTTCCAATCGGTCGCTCAAAGCGGCTGAAATCGAAGCGCAATGGCGCTCCGGTAGCCAGAACCCGAGCAAGGCCACGGAGATGAACGCAAATTCCACACACTTGATCTCCCCAAATACCGAAGCCGACGGGCTCGATATATCGGGCTTCCTCGCGGAAATAGCATTGGAGGTCGAAATGACGCTGGGAGAGGATATCGTCCTGGACATCGAGGTCCCCTCAACCATCCCTCGCGTGACGGTCTTCGCGACGCAGTCATCCAACTGCTCGCGAACTCTCGCGAAGCCTTGCCAGAAGGAGGTTCGATCTCGCTCGCAGTGGCTGCGACGCGCCATGCCCCCCTCTCGGAGGTCGTAGAACTTCGAATTGTCGACAACGGCATAGGGATGGACCGCGAAACACTCCGGCGCGCCAGCGACGCGTTCTTCACGACGAAATCCACTGGCCTCGGCGGTTTCGGGCTGACGATCGTCGGCCACTTTGCCCAAGAGATCGGAGGAAATCTCCATCTGCAGAGCGAGATTGGCATCGGCACGCGCGCAACTCTGGTCCTTCCGCTGCGAAGCCGTGATGAAAAACTGGCTCTGTGAGAACGGAGAAGATTGGTCACAAGGAGGACTTTATGGAAACGTCGAAGAAGACCGTGAATTTCGGAGTTCCTTGGGAAATGACCTATGGCTACTGCCAAGCGGTCCAAGTCAAGGATGTGGTTTACCTTTCTGGGCAGCTCAGCCACGACAGCGAGGGAAATCTCGTCGCTCCTGCTGAGCTGGACGCATCTGGGCGTCCTGTGAATTTCTCGAGTATGGAAGCCCAGATGCGGCAAACCTACGCCAACGCCGTGGCGCTCCTGGAAAAATTCGGAGCTACGCTTGATGACGTGGTCGAGGAGACCTTGTTCGCTCTCGACGTCGACGCTGCCTTCGCGGTAGCAGGAAAAGTCCGGAAGGAAGTGTACAATACAGAGCTGCCTCGGTGCGCGAGTAACTTGATCGGAATTTCCCGTCTCGCCTTCCCGGAGCAGCTCATCGAAATCACGTTTCGAGCGGTTTTGGCATCGGCGTAACGAAAATCGGGGTCAATTAGTGCGCTCCACCTGCGGAGAGCCGGCCTGGTTTCTTCAGCAGGAGGGACGCTAGCAATGCAACGACGAGCGCCGCTCCCATCAGAAAGAACGTATCGCTGAACGCCATGATGTTTGCCTGCTGCCGGACCTTGAGGGCAATGGTCACGATAGCCTTGTGCGTCGCAGCGGCTTGGTCGCTGACGCCGTGGTTCATGTAGTAGGCCGCCAGCTTGGCAATACGGTTACGGGATGACTCGTCGAAAGCGCTGATGGAGTTCGTCAGGATGTTGGAATGGAACTGCTCTCGCTTGGTGAGGAATGTTTGCAACGACGCTATTCCGACCGCACCGCCGAGGTTGCGCATCATGTTGAACAGGGAGGATGCCGACCCGGCGTTTTGCTCTTCGATCCCCGCGGTGGCGACTGCCGACAACGGGGTAAAAACAAGAGCCTGGCCGACGGCACGGACGACGTTCGGCCAGAACAGCTGGTCGCTCGCATAGTCTGCCGTCATGTAGACGTTCATGAAGTTCGAGGCCGCAAACAGCGCGAAGCCGAAGACGATCAGAAGGCGGACGTCAAAAACCTTCATCAGTCGCGGAACGAGCGGTATCAGAAGAAGCTGTGGGATGCCTGTCCAGGCAAGCACCGCTCCAATCTGCTGCGAATTGTAACCCTGCACGCGGGAAAGGTAGATCGGCAGGATGAAGGCCGATCCAAAAAGCGCCATTCCAAGCAGAAAATTCGCGACGATCCCGAACCCGAAGTTTCTCCTGGCGAGAAGCCGGAGATTGAGCAATGGGTGCTTGCTTCTAAACTCAATGACGAGAAATAGCGTCAGCGCGATTGCCGCGACAATCGACAGCCGCACGATGAAGTTGGAGCCGAACCAATCTTCCTTGTTTCCTTCTTCGAGCACGGTCTGGAGGGCGGCGAGACCAATGGCCATTGTGACGATCCCGAGCCAATCGCCCTTTGCCAATAGGCAGAGGTCCATGGGCGCGCGATCGAGCGATGCCCAAAGCATGCCGACCATGATCACTCCGGGGACCAGGTTAACGTAGAAGATGAATTCCCAACCGTAGTTCTCGGTCAGGTAGCCGCCGATGGTTGGTCCTATGGCCGGCGCGAAGGTGGCTGAAAGCGCGAAAAGCGCCAACCCCGTCGGCTGCTTGGGTTTGGGAAGAAGGGTGATGATAATCGTGAAGGCCATTGGGATAAGCGCTCCGCCGGAAAAACCCTGGACGGCCCGCAACGCGATCATCTGCTGGAGATTGGTCGCGAATGCACATGCGACTGAGAAGACGAGGAAGAGGATCGCGCTGGCGAGAAGGTAGTTGCGGACGGAGAACACGCGCGCAAGCCAGGCGCTCAACGGAATGACGACGATCTCGGCGATCAGATAAGAGGTGGATATCCATCCGCCGTCGTCCTTTCCCGCACCGATCGCCCCCTGGATGTCGGCCAGCGACGCGTTGACGATCTGGATGTTCAGAACAGCCATGAACGCGCCGAGTGTCGAGGCGACGACGGCACACCAGACCCGCAACGTATCTTCGGCCTGTTTTGGAATTGCAATTTGACGGTTGCTGTTCGCGGAAATAAGAAGAGTAGCCATGACATGCCTCTCCGTAGTTACGAACGTGCGGGTGAGCTTCGTTTTCGATATTGCTATGGCGCTTCCGGCGCGTAGGCGTCTTTCGTGTCGATTTCCGGCTCCACCGACATGCCTGACCGCAGCGTGGCGGAGAGGCGCTCGTCATCGATGAGGATTTTTACCGGAATGCGCTGAACGATCTTCGTAAAATTGCCCGTAGCGTTGTCGGGTGGGAGCAGGGAAAACTCCAGGCCGCTGGCGGGAGAGATACTATCGACGTGTCCCTTGATCTTGAGCTTGGGAAAGCTGTCCACCCTGATCTCGGCTTGTTGGCCAGGGTGCATATGCGTGAGCTGGGTCTCCTTGAAGTTCGCCACGATGTAAACCGCATGCAACGGGACGACCGCCATCAATTGCGTGCCTGAGGCCACGAACTGTCCAACCCGGACCGATCGTGCGCCGACCGATCCCGACGATGGAGAGCGCGACATGGTGGCGAACTCCGGCGGCACGCTCCGCCTTGAGCAGATTGGTCGTTGACGTCTCGAAGAACGAAAGCACGGCGCTCGGTTCCCAGGAGGGGGAGTTCGTGACGTCTATTACGACGTTTGCTCCAGCCAGCGCGCCGCCGAGACCTTCGCCCGTGAGAGAGTTGACTCCAGTGGACGGAGAGGACTGAACTACCTCGTGCCCACGCGTTCGCAGGCGCTCGGCAACTTTCGTCCCGATAAGGCCTGAGCCTCCGATGATGACGATTTTCATGGTTCCATACCTTGTTTGGGGGCGGCACATCAATGTTCGGATGTGGCCGCCGAAGTTCAGAGAAGAGCCGGCTTGAGAGAGCCGTACCGCCGCAACCCTAATCGGTAGCGCCATCCGGTATCGTGAGCTTCGTTTCATCAGTGTCGACAACGAAGACCGCGAGAATTTTGGCGGGCTTCGTATCGCTGGCATTGGCGCTGACCTGGTGGTGGTCACCGGGGACTTCGATCCAGTTTTCACCGGTCTTGTAGATTGTCACCTTACCGTCGTTGAGCTGGCTCTTAATCTCGCCTTCGATGACCGTGGCGTAGATGAATGCGCTTTTGGCATGGGTATGCGACGGGTTATGGCCACCTGGCCCGTACTCGACGAGCACGCCGCGCATGCTCTTGCCTGGTACGTTGGGGAGGGGGTGGTCGAAGACCACGGAGACTTTGGCGTTGTGAGGTTTGTCCGCCGCGCCGGCCGGTACTGCAATCAGTGCCGAGCAAAACAAAAAGGTCGCGAGCTTTCGCATCATGCTTCTCCTTCGCTTTTGATCCTGCCTATGACCGGCTGGGATCGTATGCGACCTGCGAGGAAGAAAAATAGATATACCAAGGTTAGTAATCGGCCTGGCGCAAGGCCACTCGCCAAACGCCTGCCTTTGATGAAGCGAGTAGAAGGCTTTGGCAGGGAGTAGAGTCGGCGGAAAAAGCACTGCCAAGGAGGTCGCGTCGCAGCACCCCCAAACCTAAGCATACCTCGACCACATCTTGTCCCCGATCTAAGGTTCTGATCGCGACCTATGACCGACAGCTCTCAACAACCTTATCTGGAGCCTATCATGTCAACGGTAGATGCAAGACCCACCACCACGTCGATCCCTGGGCCTATACTCGGTAACCCTCAAGGCGAACTGGTCCCCTCGCGCTATGCAGTGCGCGTTGGCGACATCGACGTACTTGTGATCAGCGACGGCGTGCTGACGCCGCCGGCCGAGTCAATGGCCACCAACGCCGACCCGGCAACTCGGTCGGCCTGGCTGGACAACATGTTCTTGTCGAAAGAGGCCTTCGACTGGGCCTTAAATGCGGTCGTCGTGCACAGCGGCAGCCAGACGATACTGATAGACAGTGGTCTGGGGGAAGAGTATCCGGACTTCCCAAGGGCCGGCTTGTTTGTTCAGCGGCTGGAGGCGGCAGGCGTCGATCTCGCGGCGGTCACGGACGTAATCCTCACCCACATGCATTTCGACCACGTCGGCGGCTTGCTTGCTGACGGTGTCAAGGAACGGTTACGGCCGAACCTCAGGATTCATGTGTCTTCAGCGGAAGCCGAATTTTGGCAGTCGCCCGACTTCTCTCGGACCGCCATGCCACCGCCTCTTGTCGAACTCGCACGGCGTGCATCTTTGGAATTCTTGCGCGAATACGGCAGCCATCTTCGAACATTCGTGGATGAGGCCAAGGTAGCGCCGGGCGTCACCGTCGCTCGCACGGGCGGCCATACCCCTGGACATAGTGTTGTACGCCTTGCGTCTGGCGGCGAGCGACTGATGTTCGCAGGCGACGCCATCTTCCCCGTTTCGTTCGATCATCCGGAATGGCACAACGGCTTCGAGCACGACCCAGAGGAAGCGACGCGAGTTCGCCTTCGTCTCATGCATGAACTCGCCGCCAATGGGTCTTGGTTGGTATCGACGCACTTGCCTTTCCCCTCCGTGGGGCGTGTGGCGGCTGCCGGCGATCTGTTTCGCTGGGTTCCGGTATGGTGGGATTTCTGAGTATCGCTTGCGGCCCGAAATGAGTTGTATCGGCGCAGTCTATTTTGATGCCTGACTTTCTCAGCAGGCGCTTCTAGGACGCCCGTTTCGGCCTTTGCTTGAAGCGGGCGTCGTCCATTGCTGCTCTGCCGATGGACGCTCCACCATCGACATTCAACATCTGCCCTATCATCATGCTAGCGTCGTCGGGCAACAGATATTCGATAGCCGAGGCGACTTCATCGGCTGTCCGAAGCGTCCCATAGGCACGCCCGACATAGCAGGCCTCGCCAGGGCCGCCAACAGGATTGTTTGCCCGGAACAGGTCGTTTTACGTGGGGTCGGCGTCGATAATCTGAGCTTCGCTCAATCTGATTTCTGCGGACCCGTCAATCGTCCAGTGCGATCCCAGGCAACGGTCCTTTTGCCGGACCATTCAAATTGCTCGTGCCCGGCACGGCGTGTTCCGCGGGCCAGTTGATAAACATAGCGGGTTCTCGATCTTAGCGCTAATCGAGAGCCGCCGCACCACGTGCATGGCGATGACCGCCTATGGCGTCATGCACTTTAGGTACTTGGTTTCAGATTGCGGAGACGCGCAGCCTCCGCATCGCTGAGGTGACCAACGCTGACGGGCAGGAGCCGCTCAAGTCCGGCGCGCATTTCATCCTGGTCGACGCTTCCTTTGTGGGTCGGATCCAACACGTTCCAATGCCTATCCACGACGGCCGCGTCGTAGGGCCGGTCGTTTGCCGCGGCGAGTTCTTTGTTGCTCTGGGCGTATTCCTCCTTCGAGACCCTGCCGTCTTCATTGGTGTCGGCTGCGAAGTTTGACTGTACCAGCCTTCGGTAAAAATCGTCCACCAACTGTGCGTCGGTCTTCAGCGCCGGAATCTTGGTGGGAGTAGACGAGGGTAGTTCAAATTTCTCATCGCTGACGGACGGGGAGTTTCCCGTTTGGCGGGCTAACACACTGTAAACCGAGCTGTGAAAATCGATTTTCATAGAAACCTCCTGGGCAAAAGCCAGGAGACCATGGTCGCAACGGCTTGCCTGAAACTGGTCGTTTTCTGGAATTCAGCCACTCTGTGACAGCTGCCATCGATTTCTCGATCCCGCAGTTCTTTCGGCATCCCGAGGCAACGCGTACGAACTTTTGGCTGCCCTCGAACGCCAGGCTGGCCGGGAGCCTTAGGAACGCCCGCTGGGGCATTCCAAAAGGCCATATCGCCCCGGGTGAGACGAGCACGTTGCCGCAAGTCGCGAAGCGTTCGAGGAGGCGGGAGCCAAAGGATTGAAAGCTTGAAGGCTCGTTCTCATGTCGAGGTTCACTCGCGGAAGTGTCCTCGCTGGCCATTGACCTCCCGAGAAAGGTGTGAGGAAACAACAAAGATTTCTGACCATTCTTCGGGATTCGCCCCGCAATCGAGGGCCGAGAACCGCCCGCCCTTGACCTCCGTGACGTGGTAGCCGGCCCTCCTCGTACGACAATATCAACGGCAAATTCGGCGCGGAGCCGACGTGGGACAGGAGTTGTCCCAAAGTGATGTCCAATGTCGTCGAAACCGTCTTGATGATCGAGTCCATATGCGCTACCCCTCTGATCAATGTTTCAAGGAATATTGAATTATGGAAGAACGTCAAGCCCTTATGTCTTTCGCGGCGCTGTCGCAAGAAACCCGCTTGGGCGTCGTACGCACGCTCGTGGTCGCCGGTCCGGATGGAATGGCGGCGGGTGCGATCGCCGAGAAGATGGGTGTCTCTCCGTCGAACATCTCGTTCCATCTCAAGGAACTCGAACGGGCCGGGCTGATCGACCAGCGGAGGGAGTCCCGATCGATCGTCTACAGCGCGAACTACGAGGCACTATCGGGGCTAGTCACGTTCCTTATGCACGACTGCTGCGCGGGACATCTGCGAGTACTTGGGGTTGGCGAAGGTGAGGGAGCCTGCTGCTCTACCGAGACGTCGGAAGAGAACCAAAATGCGTGATACGAAGAACGCGATTTCGCTCGCAACGATTTTCGCGCTCGGCCTGACCCAGATCATCGGCTACGGGACGCTCTACTATTCGTTTTCAATCCTCGCGCCCGGAATGGCGAAGGACCTCGGGATCACTCTCGAGCAGGTCTTCGGCGTGTTCTCGGTGTCGCTCCTCGTCGGTGGGCTTTCGGCCCCGATGATTGGAAAACAGATGGACGGGATCGGGGCGGCGACCGTGCTGACCGTCGGCTCGCTTTTCTCGGCACTGACGCTCGCCCTTTGCGCTTGGTCACCGTCGGTCGCCGTGTTCGCGCTCGCTATCGTCCTGCTAGAGGTATCCTCCGGGATGGTCCAGTACCAGGCTGCCTTCGCGGCGCTCGTCGAAAGCGATCCAAAGACGGCCTCCCGGAGCATCACCTATCTGACGCTCATCGGCGGCTTTGCCTCCACGATCTTCTGGCCGATCTCGGCGGCGCTGATGGGATATATGTCGTGGCGGGAAATCTACCTGGTGTTCGCAGCCCTCAATCTGGTCGTTTGCATGCCCCTGCATTTCTGGATGATGCGGAAGGGTAAGGCGGCAAGCGCCAACGGAACCGCTCGCGAACGACAACGAGTGATCGGCGCAATCCCGCCGGAGGCCCGCCGGGGTGCGATGGTCGTCGTCTCGGCCGCCTTCGCGATCCTCGGGTTCACTCTGGCATCGATCCTCGCGCACATGGTTCCGATGCTCGGTGATCTCGGTCTTGGAGCGGCCGCGGTGGTCATCGGCTCGCTTTTCGGACCCGCCCAGGTTCTGAGCCGCCTGCTCAATATGATCTTCGGCACGCGCCTGTTGCCGCCCATGCTTGCGGTCATATCGGCTGCGCTCATGGTCGTCGGCATCTTGATCCTCGGCCTGAGTGGAAGCTGGCTGCCGGGAGCCGTCGCCTTCGCGATCTGCCTTGGTCTCGGCTCGGGGATCAATTCGATCGCACAGGGCAGCCTTCCGCTTTATCTGTTCGGCAGCGACGGCTACGGAGCGATCACGGGCAGGATGGCGGCCGCCCGCCTCGCATTGGGAGCTGCCGCGCCTTTCGCCTTTGCGATGGCTATGGAACTGCTTGGCATCAGTCTGTCATTGTTCGTCACGGCCGCGCTCGGGATGGTCGGCATGGCCGCATTCGTCAGCGTGGCGATGGCGACGAAACGTAGCGTTGTCGCCGCTGGCTGAGATCAGATCGACTTCAGCTGAACCCGCTGTTCGAGCTTGGCCGCGTCTTCCTTCCGCTCGCTGTAGCGGTCGGTGAGGTAGGACGAGGCGTCGCGAGTCAGCAAAGTGAACTTCACCAGTTCCTCGCAGACGTCGACGACACGGTCGTAGTAGGACGACGGCTTCATCCGCCCGTCGGCATCGAACTGCTGATATGCCTTGGCGACAGAAGACTGATTGGGGATCGTGATCATCCGCATCCAGCGGCCGAGGATGCGAAGCTGGCCGACGGCATTGAATGACTGCGAGCCGCCAGATACCTGCATTACCGCGAGCGTCTTTCCCTGCGTTGGCCGCACCGACCCGACGGCAAGGGGAATCCAGTCGATCTGGGACTTCATGACGCCGGTCATCGCGCCATGGCGCTCGGGGCTGACCCATACCTGGCCTTCGGACCATTCGGAAAGTTCACGAAGTTCCTGCACCTTGGGATGGCTGACGGGAGCTTCATCTGGCAGGGGGAGGCCCTTGGGATCGAACACCCGAACCTCGCATCCCATTCGCTCCAGCAGACGGCGTGCCTCGTGAGCGAGAAACCTGCTGTAGGAAACGTCACGGAGCGATCCGTAGAGGATCAGGATGCGCGGCTTGTGTGTCGGGAACCGCGGGCGGAGCGCTTCGAGGTCAGGCTGGCGAAGATGCCGCTCCTCGAGAGCGGGAAATTCCTCAGACAACGCGCTTCCCCTTCTCGTCGAGAACCTTCTCGCCGTCTTCCTTGGCGAAGGCACCTTTTTGAGTGTCCGGCAGGATATCGAGCACAGCTTCAGACGGCCGGCTCAACCTCGTGCCGAGCGGCGTGACGACGAACGGTCGGTTGATCAAGATCGGGTCCTTGAGCATGGCGTCGAGCAATTGGTCGTCGGTCAACGAAGGATCGTCGAGACCAAGTTCTTCGTAGGGCGTTCCCTTCTCACGGATCGCCTGACGCACGGTGAGGCCCGCGTCAGCGATCATTTTCACCAGTTCGGCTCGTGACGGCGGCGTCTTGAGGTATTCGATTACACTCGGCTCGATGCCCGCATTGCGGATCATTTCGAGCGTGTTCCGCGACGTCCCGCATGTGGGGTTGTGGTAGATTATGACATCCATGTTCATGTCCTTTCGGTTGCGGCGTTTTTGGAAACGGCGGGCGCGGCCTCGTACCAGCCCTTGGTACGGTTCACGATCCAGACGACCGACAGCATCACGGGAACCTCGATGAGGACGCCGACGACGGTCGCGAGCGCCGCTCCGGACTGGAAGCCGAACACGCTGATGGCGGCGGCGACCGCGAGCTCGAAGAAATTGCTTGCCCCAATGAGGGCTGACGGCCCGGCGACGCAATGCTGTTCGCCCGATATCCGGTTCAGCAGGTAGGCCAGTGCGGAGTTGAAGTAGACCTGGATCAGGATCGGCACCGCGAGCAAGCCGATGACGGCGGGCTGCGCGATGATTTGCTCGCCCTGGAACCCGAAGAGCAGGATCAAGGTGGCAAGGAGGGAAAGAAGCGAAAGGGGCTGCAGCCTTGCCAGCAAACTGTTCAGGGATCGCGTCGTGCCATCAGCAGTCAGGCGCTTGCGAACCATCTGGGAGATGGCGACCGGGATGAGGATATAGAGGACCACCGATATCGCCAGAGTATCCCAGGGGACCGTGATCGCCGAGAGGCCCAATAGCAGTCCGACGATCGGTGCGAAAGCGACGATCATGATGGCGTCATTGAGGGCTACCTGTGACAGGGTGAAGTGGGGCTCGCCCTTCGTGAGATTCGACCACACGAACACCATGGCGGTGCACGGCGCGGCCGCCAGAATGATCAGACCAGCAATGTATGAGTCAATCTGGTCGGCCGGGAGCAGTGGGCGGAAAAGCCATCCGACGAACAGCCAGCCGAGCAGTGCCATCGAGAAGGGCTTGACGGCCCAGTTGACGAAGAGCGTCACACCGATCCCGCGCCAATAGCTGCCGACCTTCGCCAGCGAGCCGAAGTCGATCTTCAGCAGCATCGGGATGACCATCAGCCAGATCAGCACGGCGACCGGGATGTTCACGTTGGCGACTTCGGCCGCGCCGATGCCATGGAACACGCCAGGCATGACATGGCCGAGCGCGATTCCAACCACGATGCAGAGGAAGACCCAGACGGTCAGATATCGTTCGAAGGTGGACATATCACTCGGCCTTTGCGGATTTGACAGAAGCGCCCTCAAGCGAACCGATGTGGCGGACATGCTGCTCGAGCGCCATGCGGTCGATCGAGGCGAGCGGAAGATTGATGAAGGCGGAGATGCGGTTCTTGAGGAAGCGCGCAGCCAGCGCGAAGGCGCGCTGGATTTCGACCTCGGTCCCGATGGCGGCCGCAGGGTCCTCGACGCCCCAGTGCGCCGTCATCGGGTGGCCGATCCAGACCGGGCAGGCTTCACCAGCGGCGCTGTCGCAGACGGTGAAGATGAAGTCCATCTCAGGCGCTCCGGGTTTAGCGAAGACGTCCCAGCTTTCCGATGAGAAACCCGTCGAGGGATAGCCGAGGGCGTCCAGCTCCTTGAGCGCATGCGGGTTCACTTCGCCCTTGGGCTGACTGCCGGCGGAGAATGCCCTGAAGCGACCAGCGCCTTCCTTGTTGAGGATGGACTCAGCGAGGATTGAGCGTGCGGAATTGCCCGTGCACAGGAAGAGCACGTTGTAAGTCTTGTCGGTCATGGTCGTGTTCCGTGGTTAGGTCGCAGGCCGCCTGGTCAGTTTCATGATCGTCGCCGATGCGGGACAGATGCCCGACAGCTGGCGGGTGGAAAGAATTGTCTGCGGCACCTGATCGCGTGCGACGACCTGGAAGCCGACGCGCTCGAAGAAGGATGCGGCGCTCGTGGTGACGAGATAGACCTCAGACGCCATGGGTATTCGGGCTAGTGTCATTTCTGTGAGATGCCGCCCGTATCCACGCGATCTGAATTCCGGCACGATCACCACGGATCGCAGAAGGACGGCTTCATCTGAGGCCGCTTCGATACCTGCATAGCCAAGGACCTGGTTTTCGTCGTCGACGAGCCGGAAGTACGCTCTGTCGGGTCCATCGACATCGTCTATCGGTAGCCCGGCAGCGGCCAGCGCCGTCTTCAACTGCTCGGCCGCCCATATGGGGGCGAGCGTCAGTTCATACATGGCCCGGACTCCGGGGAGCAACATGGCGTCAGATCGGCGATGAGAGGAGCGCAAAGCTCAGCGTTTCCACCGCAGCAGTCCATAAGTAGGAACAACGTGAGCGCCCGGAAACCCTCGAGGTCCGCCCGGTAGATAATAGAGCGGCTTTGCCTCTCGCTTTTCACGATGCCAGCACGCGACAGGGTGGCGAGATGCGCGGACATGGTATTCTGCGGCACGTCCAAAATGCGAGCCAGTTCTCCCGCGGGGATGCCATCTGGCTCCGCCCTCACAAGCAGGCGGAAAGTTTCGAGCCTTGTCGTCTGGGCGAGGGCAGCCAGCGCCGCGATAGCGTCCTTAGGTTCCATACATCCAGAATAATGGATATAATTTGTCTGTCAACGGGTGAATGACCGACGACGTGGCGCCGGTGGTTGAGGACGAACTATGCCATCCGCTTCACGCGGAGCCTCCACCCATGAGGCGAGGATTGGACAGCGACGCCGTTGTCGTCTTCATCCATCTGAAGGGTCGCGACGATCCAATCCGGCGGCATGATCCCCGGCAGGTCCTCTGAACGCAGGAATTCGATCAAGGCATCGACGGCATCAAGACCACCCCGCGGTTCCCGCCCGTCGCGCTCCAGTGTCCAGAGGTACCGCATGGTTATCCTGATTTCCGTCGTGCGAGCCTGCATAGCGGCTTCAGTCGTCGCTTCAAGCGGCGCGATTGGTATTCGTTATTTCGAGGGAACTACTGGAGTCGTAGCGAGTTCCTGCTGCGAACATTGATCAAGGAGGACATGCAATGGCAAAGACGCAAACATCTCGAAGCCATGCACAGGATCGCGCCCGCGTCGCCGGCGGCCAGGACCACGAGGTAACATACGAGGCAAAGAAGGAAGGCGTCTCCAACGATACCGTCAAGGAAGCGGTCAGGAATGCTGGCAATTCCCGGAAGAAAGTTGAAGCCGAAATCGGCCGTCACTGACTTCTACCAGTATGTCCTAACAGCCGTGCCTTTCGGCGGTATCTCAGGACAAAGCTAAGACTGACCACAGCATCATGTCGCAGGCTGTCAGGGAATGGTATCGATATTACAAAGTCGAGTGGGACGATCAGGCGTCGTCGTTTCCGTGCGACGCAGCTATCAACCTTCACAATCGTGGCTGCCGATCCCTAGACATGGCCAATCCCCCTCGGCTGGCGAAGCTCTCTCGATGAAGTTGCACATGATAATTTCAGCCCCGCGGGTTGCGGTGCGATTTCCCGCGGGCCTAATTTGTTGTAGGTCGTGATCAGACCGGACGTACGTTCTCGGCCTTGGATTTTCCGGTCTTGCGATCTTGACCCAGCTCGTAGCTGACATTCTGGCCATCGCGTAGCGATCCGCCCTGGACGGCAGAGATATGCACGAAGACGTCCGGGCCACCATTGACTGGCGTTATGAAGCCGAAGCCCTTGTCCTGATTGAAAAACTTTACAGTTCCGTTAGCCACGTACTTCTCCGATAGTTTAGATTCTTCCAGGTGAAGTGATAGACCTAAGGGGCAGCGCAGGCAAGTAAGGGTGCCAACTAACCCTGGACAGAAAGCGGAAAAGTGCTGGAAATACTACCTCCTCCCTCTCGGTGGCGCTCCCCTAGCGGCCGTGAAGCCCCGATTGGAACCAATGCGGGAATATCTAAGAACACCTGCGCGGGTCGAAGTCGTACGGGGTCGGGAGATTTGCTTCCTCGGAGCAGGTTGGGCCACTTTGCCGGATTGGGTCCGTGAATTCTACGAGCGTGGCCATATGGTTATCGCCACGGCTGCTGTTACGGTATTCAACGCGACTGAAGCTCTTAGGGCGCGGCCCAGCGATTTCATCGTCCGCAGCCAGGATGGTGTCCTTTCAGTTTACGCCGCGGCGGCTTTTCACCGGGATTTCCTGCCAGCGCACGCAACTGAACTTCATAAACTTCACGCGGCATAGTGCGTCGGATTTTGCGTGGAGCCGTGCCTCTTCTCGCGAGTTCTGCCGAACATTTCTCTGGTCGGTGCGTACCACTCGATTGCTGCAATGAAAGCCAAAGCTGCCAACCGTCCTGCCTCCCCTTTGAGGCTCGTACATTGAAGCACGTCGTTCCGCGCCGGCCGGTCGACGTGCGGCCGCTATGTCCGACCTACGACGAAGAGGCGGGGCCCGCGTCTCAGACCTCTGACTACCTCTCCGGACTGCAGCTATTCCGTGGGCAGAACGATGCGGATCAGGGCCTCCCGGTCCTAGCCCCCGGGGGGCGTGAGGCATTGCAAATCCCGCTACCGGGAACGAACCGTTCTACAAGCGGGCCAGAATATGAGCGTTTCGTCACCGCGGTTCGCGCTCGCGGCTATCGTTTTCCACAGCCGGAATCGCACTATCCGGGACATGCTCCTCTACCGTCGCAACCGGTTACCTCAAACGACGTGGACGTTAGTAATTAAAGTAATTATTTGGTAACCACAAAGCTCGACACGGAAAGCATACGAACACCAAATCACCTAGTTTCCGCCTCGCTTCAATGAATGAAGAGGTGATGAAACATGTTGAATACCGGCGGTGTTGCCGAGAGTATGGCTACGGATAAGTCCATTGGCGACGAGGAGATCCTAGTTGCGATCGATCACTTGAATAATGCAGTTCGAGCATCCAGCGATGCCGGTAGCCCGATTTCGCCAGATGTTCTTCGCGTCAAGCGCATCCTCGAAGAGGTCGCCACACAACGCAACCTGCTTGCCTAGCACTTCACGAATTTGAGCCCGCCATCGGCGAAGGTGGCGGGCTATGATTGCGTCGACGAGATACCGACAAACTACGCAGCTTGCATTCGGGCGGCTCACTTGCATGGGAAAACTTCGGTAGTCGCAATATTCGGCTGGCAATAAAGCGTCCGCGCCCGCTGCTTGATCCTGTTGTCATGATGGCGCAGGACATGACCTATCTCGAAAAGTGCAAGAGTATGGATATGGGCAAGAGGGGCACGTCATCCAGTGGCGGCTCGAAGATGGATATGTCGTTGGTCGGCAACATGAAGATGGACCGATCAACATGGAAAGCTTTGTCGACGCTTGTCGACGCTGCGCCGAGAACTGCGAAATGATGCCGACGGGAGGCCCAGGAGGCCGGCCTATCCGTTATTGGCCATTGCGTGGGGATGCGAAGTGTTTCAAAGCCTCTGACGTCATTTTCGACACGCACAACCCTGCATATGCTTTCGCCGGGAACGAGCCGAGCCAGCTGCCAATCGGGCTGCGGGAATACGAGTATTGAATTTTGACGATCACCCGGGAGCCTTCTCTGATCGGCTTTATGACGAAATCCATGTGGTAGTTGTCGATGACCAGCAGTTTCGGACGGCCGAGCGTCTGCCATGATTTTCGCCACGGCGGTTGCCGTTCGGTGACGATCTCTTCAACGAACACGTCCATGCCGAGGACCCTGCCTCGCATCTTCACGATGGAGCCGACAACTTGCCCGTTCCCATGATCGACCTCGTATTCCATGGAAGCCCCCAGCATCATCAGCGAGGGCTTCTGCATATGGGCCCCGACAACGGTTGGATCATCGAGGAACGCGAAGACCTGCTGGGGCGGAGCCAGCAGGTCGATGGTGTTTATCGCAGAGTCCTCGTACGTCATCACGCGCCGTCCTTGTGGTCATGACCTCCATGACCACCGTGTCCATGCAACAGGTGCATCAGCGGACATGCCAAAAGAAGAAGGTATGGGGCGATGCCAAGCGCGTGCGGCCAATGCTCCCGGAGCATGAAGAACACGACGATAATGCCAAGTGATGCCGCCATCAAAATCCAGGTGCGCGAATTCATAGTCCGATACTCCTGAGTCTGAGGGAATTGCCGACGACGCTCACGGACGACAGGGTCATGGCGGCGGCGGCGATGATGGGGGAGAGGAGGATTCCGAAGACGGGATAGAGAGCGCCCGCCGCTATCGGTACGCCAGCAGCGTTGTAGATGAAGGCGAAGAACAGGTTCTGCCGGATGTTACGCATCGTCGCCCGGCTAAGCTGCCTTGCCCTGACAATGCCTTGTAGATCGCCCTTCAGCAGGGTTACGCCCGCACTTTCGATAGCGACATCCGTTCCGGTTCCCATGGCAATTCCGACGTCGGCCGCCGCAAGTGCAGGTGCATCATTAACGCCGTCGCCAGCCATGGCAACGATGCGGCCTTCGCCCCTCAGCCGCGAGACGATCTTGCTCTTGTCTTCTGGAAGGACTTCCGCCTCCACCGAGGTGATGCCGAGCTTGCGAGCAACTGCTGCCGCCGTCGTCTTGTTGTCGCCGGTCAGCATGACAACTTCGACGCCTTCTTCCATCAGCGCCTTCACGGCCTGCGGTGTCGTGGCCTTGATCGGATCAGCGATGGCAAAGAGACCGGCCAGCGAGCCATCGATTGCCAGGAAGATGACGGTTGCGCCTTCGTCTCGGAGTTCCTCCGCTTGAGCCGTCATTGGCAGGACGTCGACGTTAGCGTCGGCCATGATCCTGTGGCTTCCCAGGATAAGCTTTTTTCCTGAAACATTCCCCGTCACGCCTTTGCCGACCGGACTGTCGAAGTCTTGCGCGTCTTGGAGAGGGAGATTCTGATCTTGAGCAGCGACGACGATAGCATGGGCAAGCGGATGCTCGCTCGACCGTTCCAGGCTGGCGGCCAACTGCAGGACGTCATCAGCCGCCACGCCGTCGCGAGGAATGATGGCTGTCACTTTCGGACGCCCCTCGGTGAGGGTCCCGGTCTTGTCGACCACGAGGGTGTTAATCTTTTCAATCCGTTCCAGTGCCTCGGCGTTCTTGATGAGAACCCCGAGCCTTGCGCCGCGACCGACGCCGACCATGATCGACATCGGTGTCGCCAGCCCCAAAGCGCATGGGCACGCAATGATCAGGACAGCGACGGCTGCGACCAACCCATGGGCAAATCGCGGCTCCGGACCTATCAGCAGCCATGCGACAAAGGCGATGACCGCAATGACGATAACGACCGGTACGAACCAGCCCGACACCTGGTCGGCGAGCCGCTGGATCGGCGCACGAGAGCGCTGTGCCTCGGCGACCATCCGCACGATCTGGGACAGCATCGTGTCACGGCCGACCTTTCCGGCCTCCATGACGAAACCGCCGGTCTGGTTCATGGTGCCGCCGATCAGCTTCGAGCCGGTCTCCTTGGTGACAGGCATGGACTCTCCCGTGATCATAGACTCGTCGACCGAGCTTCTACCTTCGAGAAGGATGCCATCGACCGGTACCTTCTCGCCGGGGCGAACACGAAGCCGGACCCCGACCACAATGACATCGAGGCCGACATCTTCGTCGGAGCCATCCGGTTTCACGCGTCGCGCCATCTTCGGAGCGAGATCGAGCAGGGCCCGGATCGCGCCGCCCGTTTGCTCGCGGGCTCGAAGCTCAAGAACCTGACCCAACAACACGAGGACCGTGATGACTGCTGCCGCCTCAAAGTAGACCGCAACCGCGCCTTCGTTTGAGCGAACCGTTTCCGGAAAGATTTCCGGGAACACGGTCGCGACCGCGCTATAAATCCAGGCGACCCCGGTTCCCATGGCGATCAGGGTAAACATGTTGAGGTGACGACTGACCAGTGACTGCCACCCCCGTTGAAAGAACGGCCAGCCAGCCCAGAGCACGACAGGGGTGGCCAAAACCATCTGCACCCAGTTCGACGTCTGAGCGCCGAGAAGCATGTGCAGGTTCGTGAGGTGGCCGCCCATCTCCAGCGCCAGGACTGGCAGAGAAAGCACCAGGCCGATCCAGAACCGTCGTAGCATATCGATCAGCTCGGCGCTGGGCCCGGTCTCTTCTGTCACGATTTCGGGTTCAAGGGTCATGCCGCAGATTGGACAGTTACCCGGGCCGGGCTGCCGTATCTGGGGATGCATGGGACAGGTATAGATGACCGGCTCGCCGGTTATCGTAGGCGGTGGCGATGCCGCCATATGTTCATGGTCGTGATGATGTACCGTTGTCACGAGACACTCCGTGTTTTCCGTTGCCAGCTCGCGCGGCCGCGCAATGGCCACGCTCGTCAGGTCAGGCAGCGGTACGGGGCGGTCCCAGCGATGGTGGGAAAATGACACCGGTCAGGTGATCGACTGGTTGCCGGTAGGCGACGTCAATGAAACTCGGAACGTGATGGACTTCTGGCGCAACGGCCTCTGCGACAAACACCAGACACTGCAAGGCACAGCATTGGCCAGGGACAGCGTGCGGTTTTGAATCGTCGCAATCTTCGTGAGAACTCTGGTCGGCCGAAACGTGCGTTTGGGAAACAACGGAGAGGTCGGCTGTGAAGCTTGGCATCACAGGGGAAAGGAAGAGCAGGACTGCGATGAAAACCGCGACCATGACTTTCCGTCCTTGAACCTCGTCGCTAAATCGAACTGGGCTGAATCTTGCCAATGTCTGTAGATAGCTGAGACGCAAAGTAAGACATTGATCTTGATCAAATTCAAGTCGATGCCGAGCCGTGCCAGGTTCGTTCATCGATCCTGCCAGCGAAGGGATGCCATGAGGTCCGTTATTGTCGGTTCATTGATTTTTCTGGCTGTCGCGTCTGCTGCGGTTTGCGCGGGCGACATCGTGACCGTCCGGCAGGCGGATATGAAGGCAATCGCGGCTGCCACCAAGTCCATCGCGGGCATGTTCAAGGTGCCGTCGACCTATTCGTCGCCCGAGTTCAAGTGGGCAGCCGAGCTTATCCGAGACAAGGCGGGCCAGACGCTGATCGACCACTTCGCGTCGGAAGCCGCATCTCCGGCTTCGAAGGCGAAGCCAAATATCATCGAGGAACGTGACCGTTTCGACCGCCTGGCAAATGACCTCAAGTCCTATGCGGCGGCGCTGGCTGTGGCCGCCGGGAAGAATCCGGCGGTTATGACCGACAGCATGCGAATGAAGCCCGGCGAGCCGATGGGCGGCGGGCCGCTCGGGACCCATGTCCAGAGCGAGGCCGAGCTTTCATCCCTCCCTGCCGAGCATGCCTTCCACCTTATGCTGCAGACCTGCACGAGCTGTCATGTCAGGTTCCGCATGGAATAGCAGTCACCGTCGTACCGGCTGCTCAGCCCTGATACCGTTTACGCCGAATGGAGCGTTCATGGCTGGAACGTCATCCGCATCACCTGCATTTGCGAACTCCTCGATGATCGGGCAGTCCGGACGCTCGTCGCCGTGGCAGTGTGTCGCAAGATGTTTCAGGGTTTCCGTCATCGCATGGATGGCGGCTGCCTTCCGTTCCAGTTCGGCGATGTGCTCCATGGCGATGCTCTTGACGTCCGCGCTTGCGCGAGAACGGTCTCGCCAGAGCGCGAGCAGTGTCTTCATCTGCTCCACGGAAAAGCCGAGATCGCGTGCCCGGCGGATGAAGCGCAGCGTGTGGATGTCGTTGTCGGCGTAGGTTCGATAGCTCGACTCCGTCCGGTGAGCGGGCGTGATCAGCTTGATCTGTTCGTAGTAGCGGATCATTTTCGCCGAAACGCCGCTCGCCTTTGCGGCCTGTCCAATATTCATGTTCGATCTCCTTGAATGCGGGCGGCCCTTCCAGGCCAGCCCGCTTCGTAATGGGTTATGGGTTTACAGAGCGGAGACGTAGCGCATTTCCAAGTACGAAGACGCTGGACATCGCCATGGCTGCTGCTGCGAATATCGGTGACATCAGGGTGCCGTTTACCGGGTAAAGCACGCCTGCTGCTACCGGGATCAAGCTCACGTTGTAAGCAAAGGCCCAAAACAGGTTCTGCTTGATGTTCCGGATCGTCGATTTGCTGAGGGCGATGGCCTTCGGTACGCCGTTCAGGTCGCCAGACATCAGCACGACGTCCGCACTTTCGATTGCAATGTCGGTGCCCGTGCCGACAGCGAGGCCGACGTCCGCTTCGGTCAAAGCCGGAGCGTCATTGATACCATCGCCAATGAAGGCAACCTTTCTGCCACCGGCCCGCAGACGCTTCACGGCCTCTACCTTGCCGTCCGGAAGGACTTCGGCGACGACCTCGTCGATACCCAATTGGCGGGCGATTGCGTCGGCGGTGCGTTTGTTGTCTCCGGTGATCATCGCCACCTTCAGGCCGAGCGCATGGAGCGCAGCCACGGCTGCTGGGGTTGTTTCCTTTACAGGATCAGACACCGCGATAATCGCTGCGAGATTGCCGTCGATGGCCGCATAGAGTGGTGACTTCCCCTGATCGCCAAGAGCGGCGGCTTTCTCACGGAATTGGCCGATGTCGATACCCGCTTTCTCCAAGGCGCGGTCAGCACCGACCAGAACCTTTCGGCCGTTGACCGAGCCTTCAATGCCGAAGCCGGGGTTCGCCTGAAAGTCGGTGACAGGGAGAGCACGAATGCCCCGTTCCCAAGCCGCTGCCGCCAATGCCTTGGCAATCGGATGCTCCGACAGGGTCTCGACGCTGGCGACCAGTTGCAGGACTTCGATTTCCGCATATCCGTCCCGGACCTCAATATCGGTCAGTTCAGGGCGACCCTTCGTCAGGGTGCCGGTCTTGTCGAAAGCGACGATATCGGCTTCGCGAAGGCTTTGCAGAGCCTCTCCCTTCCGAAAGAGAATGCCGAGTTCGGCCGCGCGGCCGGTTCCGACCATGATCGATGTTGGCGTCGCCAGACCCATGGCGCATGGGCACGCGATGATGAGGACTGCCACCGCGTTAACCAGTGCGAAACTCAGGGCGGGCGACGGGCCAAGCGCATACCAGGCGACAAAGGTGAATGCTGCGGCGAAGATGACCGCGGGGACGAACCAGCCTGTCACCTTGTCGACCAGAGCCTGAATCGGCAGTTTCGATCCCTGCGCCGCTTCGACCATCCTGATGATCTGCGCCAGAAGGGTGTCGCTGCCCACCTTGGTCGCCTGGAAGGTGAACGTGCCATTTGTATTGATCGTACCGCCGACGACCTCGCTGTCGGCTGTTTTTTCGACCGGTATCGGCTCGCCTGTTATCATCGACTGATCGACATATGAGCTACCGGTTGCGACGATGCCATCGACGGGCACCTTCTCGCCCGGCCGGATGCGAATGATGTCGCCGACGACCACGTCCTCGATCTCGGTTTCGACGAACGCACCGTTGCGCGACACGAAAGCAGTCCTGGCCTGGAGGCCGATCAGCCGCTTGATGGCCTGGCTGGTCCGCCCTTTGGCGCGGACCTCGAGAAAACGCCCGAGCAGGATGAGGGTCACGATGACCGCAGCAGCCTCGTAATACACGTTGACAGTCCCGGACGGCAGCAAGCGCGGCGCGAAGGTCGCCACGACGGAGTAGAGCCACGCAGCCGTGGTTCCGAGGACCACCAACGAGTTCATATCGGGCGTCCGACGCAGGAGGTTCGGTACGCCCTTCTGGAAGAATCGCAGGCCAGGTCCGAACAGGACAACGGTTGCGAGGACGAACTGCAGGTAAAGATTGTTCTGCATGCCGATGCTGTCCATGATCAACTCATGAACGGCCGGGATGAAGTGAGAACCCATCTCCAGCAGGAAGAGCGGCAAGGTCAGCGCTGCAGAGACCGCTAGCAGGGCTTTGAGCTTGGAGATTTCGGTCGCTCGGTGGTCTTTGTCTTCAAGGGCCTGTGGTGCTTGCAGGCGGCGGACGTCGTATCCGGCATTCCTCACCGCAGCTTCGAGTACCGGGGTCTGAACAGCCCCCGCCGCCACGTGCACGGTCGCCCGCTCGGTCGCAAGGTTGACGGACGCATCGATGACCCCTGGCACAGCCTTTAACGCCTTCTCGACGTGGGCCACGCAGGAGGCGCAGGTCATTCCTTCGACGCCAAATTCTTGCGTATCGATCCTGGCTTGATAGCCTGCGTCCTCGATGGCGCGCAGAACCGAAGCAGGATCGACGGCATCCTTGAATGTGACGCTGGCTCTTTCTGTGGCGAGATTGACCGATGCGCTATCGACGCCAGGAAGGGCCTTGATCGATTTCTCCACACGACTGACGCAGGATGCGCACGACATGCCCTCGATTTCGAACTCGGTCGGAGTGGAATGTGCCAGGTTTTTTTCGAACTGGGAGAGCGCAGTCATGGGAGGATCCTCATTTCACTGCACAGATAAGTAATCCTTCCCATAATGGGAAGGTCAAGGGTCTCATTTCACCTTGTTGATATGGATCAACGGCGTGACACGCCAACGTGTTTACTGTTCCCTTCAGTCCGTAATAAGCTAACAGCGTGGCCGTGATCGAACACTGGTGCTTATTGCGACGATGGTTATCCTAGCCATCGGTCTGGTGTTTGCGCCATTTGCCGCAGCTCACGCTGTGCCCTGCCTCGATATTCCCTCCTCCGCCCACGTCTTGGTGCAGGATCATAGGGCAGAGATGGCGGGCCATCGGCATTCCGAACCGTCGCATTCGACGGCCGGGAACTGCTGCGTCTCGGTTTGCTCAGTGCGCGCAGGGCCATTGGCCTCAGGAGCCTCCGAGTTCCTGCACTTATCCCACCCTGTCGTCTATCTGGTCCAGATCTCACCGCTGACGGGACATTCGGTACCGCCCGGGCTCGACCCGCCCGGCTTGCTGTCTGACGTTTTTCGTTGCTGCATTGCGCGCCTACCCTCGAAACCGGACAAGTGACATGTACAGACGCGATTTTCTCACCTGCAGGGTGGCCGGGGCGGCTATCTATGGCGCGACCAACCCTCTCGCTATTCGGCAAGCAAGTGCCGGGACAGCGCCAGCTACGCAACTGGCCGGATCGACCCAAAGACTTAGCATCGTCAAGCGAACAATTGAGGTCAACGGCAGGCCGCGAATGTGCTTGGCATAACTCGGTCGTATGAGTCGCCAGGATTGAGGCTCGACGCCGGCGCTCCATTCGATGTTGAGTTGTCCAGATCGACGCCCCGACGCTGATCCACTGGCACGGTCTAACGCCGCCGTGGGATCAGGACTGCGTGCCGGATAATCCAGCTGGTGCAAGCCTGGCCAAACCCGCCACGATAAGTTTCGCCTCCGAGAGCGCGGGACCCACTGGATGCACGCTCACACGCTGCAGGAGAGGAACATGTCAATGATGTCCCACCCCGATGCACCTGCACGGACACAAGTTCCAGGTCGTCGGTATCAACGGGAGGGCTATTAACGGCGCTTTACGCGATACCGTAATGGTGCCCATGATGTCGACGGTGATCATTGCCTTTGACGCCGACAACTCCGGCCGTTGGCCGTTCCAATCATCACCTGTACCATATGGCGAGCGGGATGATGACACACATCGGGTACAAGGCCTGATGGCGCGGATGCTCCCGTTCATTCCCGGGAGCATCTGCTGCTATTTGCAAGGGGGAGGTCGTTGTTGTCCGCTGCCCGAAGACTAGAGAGATGTGAATGTATTCGGATAGCCTGCTTTCTCGATCGCTGCCGCTATTGTGAGCGGGTCGAGTTTTGACTCCACCTTTGCGGTCCGGGTTGGAAGGTCGACCTTGGCCTGGGCAGTGGGATCGGTGGCCCTGATTGCCTTTTCCACCGTGCCCGCGCAGTGGCCACAGGTCATGTTCTGGATATTGAATTCGTACATGGAAGGTCTCCGATTCAAGTGACTTAAAATAGGTGGGGTTTGCCATCGTGGGAAGGTCAAGAGAACCTGCAAACGTTCAGGAGAATGTCGAAGGGAAACGGGCGTCGATCATGGCCCTGAAATGAGCTTGAACACCAATGAAAGGAGAGAAGAGCATGAAACGTAGAGCTTTCATGTGTCTGGCGGCAGCAGGCACGATTGCCACACTTACCCGGCGTGCGTCAGCGTCGCGGGCTCGGATGGACATCTATAAAGATCCCAGCTGCGGCTGCTGCGGAGCTTGGGCCCTCGCAATGGTGAATGCCGATTTCAACGTCGTGGTCCGGGAGGATGATTTCATGTCGATAAAGGGCAGGCTCGGTATCCCTGAAGATATGCAGGGGTGCCACACCGCTGTGGTCGGCGACTACTTCTTTGAAGGGCACGTCCCCTTGGAGGCCGTCGAGAAGGTGTTGAACGAGAAACCTCCGATTGCGGGACTTGCCGTGCCAGGTATGCCGGTTGGCTCGCTTGGAATGGGAGACGACCACCAAGCCTCTTATGAGGTGTACAGCCTTACAAAGCCTGACATGAAGCCGTCGCTTTACATGCGCATGGGCGGTTAGGACCCAATCAGGGCATTCACGCCGAAAGCCAGGATCGCGGCGCTTACAACCAGTGCGGCAATCATAACCGTCTGACGGTCGGCTGCCAGCGTTACATCTTTGGGGACGAGACCATGCTCGCGTACCAGGCTGGGACTATTGCGGTGTCGTTTCCGGCGGTGTGACGTAGTCGTTTCTCCCAATGCGAAGTTACGCGTTCTAACAAGGCAGCTTGGTCGCAATCCGCCATTGGCACGGGATTTCGACTTCACCGATCGACTGCTGGGAGAAGAATACTTCAGCCATACTTTAGACAGAAGTAAAATAAGATACTGCCGACGGATCGAAATTTGCGGGGGAATACGATGCGGCTTGTCCTTGCCTTGTTGATACTTGTTGCTGCAACAGCAGCTAACGCACATCATGCGCCATCCGGATTTCAATACGAAGCATTTTGCTGCAACGGGAACGGCGAAAACGGGGACTGTCAGCCTATTCCGTCACAAGCAGTGCGACCAGCGGGCGGTGGGTACCAGATCGCGCTGAAGCCAGGCGACCATAGGCTCGTTACGCGTCCACACCTTTTCCTCGTTCCGCAGTCCAGGGCCTTGGAATCGCCGGACGGTCAGTTTCATCTGTGTCTGTTCCCAAACGAGGATACTGTCCGGTGCTTTTACGCGCCGCCCTTGAATTTCTAATCAACGAGCGAACCAGCCACCTGGAAAATCATTAATTGAGGGTCGTGTGCGTGGAGCGAGACACCGAGCGATTGGTGAGGAGGAGCCAGCGGACTATATCGTTTGAAGATCACGAGCCTGCGCCGCAGACAGTACCAGAATGAAAAAATATGGCCTGTCAGCATCAAGATCTGTCCGGTACAAAGGCCAGGCTTCATGTTGGAGCCGCACCTGAGCCTCGGGAACCACCGAGGCTAATTTTTTGGTCGTTGGCAGCTGATCGAATCGAATGCTTGATTGGCTCACGAGGGAATGGTCGTCTCTACGTGCATCCGAGCCCCCCGGAAATTACGATAAAGTTGGAATCTCCGACGGCGAACCCGAAAACGCATTTGTTAAAGTCGCAAACAGGCCGTGATGGAACCTTTTTTTGTGCCGCCTATTTCTCCGATAAAGCCGGTGTTCCCATGTCACGATATTTATCGTTTTCTACGCAAGCAGCCAGCGCTCAGAATGAGCCGGCTTCAAGAAATTTTCTCGTTTATCGGCGGATCGGCACGATGGTCTTGTACGCAGCCACTATCTTGCTGGTGATCGTGACGGGATGGATCAGCATGGGACTGCTCGTACCTTCATAGACGCAAGCCTTTCCAAAGCTTGGGCAACCTCGCACGATGAGAGGGTGGAAGGCTCAAAGGCACGACGGGCATGCCGAGAGGCTTTCCGGTCCAAAGAGGGTTGTGTGCGCACCACAGATATCGCACATGCATGACGACGGATAGCAGCGTGCCTCACTTTGTGCGGGTATCGTGCATTCCGCGTCACCTTAGGGAGCGCATCGGGCAACGCCCGGCACAGAGCGTTCAACGTGAAAGGAGAAGAATTTCGGGCAACAGCATGAACAGGCTAGTGCCAGATTTCTGAAGCTCTATTTCGGGGCTGCGTACCTTTTGTTCAACCCAATAGTTTACCCATTTTTGATCGGAGCCAGAATTTCAGGCTCGGCCGCCGGATAAAAATGACGGTACTGTCCTCGCCCGCGTAAGCCGGGACTACGCGCGCTTCGTAAAGACCGTCGTCACGCTGTATGGATCCGAGCCGTGGCCCGATTGGGCGACCAAGGCGGCTCTCTGCGTCAGTTAAGTAGGTCAAGGGATTTGCCCCTTTTGCAAGATCCATTGCATGCCACGCAAAACGAACAATCGGCGCCAAGCGGCTTTAGCGGAGCGAATGCATCTGTGACCGGCTGGACGGGCGATATCCGAACCGTCTTGATGCCGTGCTTCTTGACCATGGACGCCGACCGTTTTGAAGCTTTGCGAACGCGATCCAGTCCCTGCAGAATTTTCAACATGTACTTTGCTTCAACGGCTTCCATCCTGGCGAGAGGGACGCCATCGAGCCGAGCAGGCTCAAGCGTTGCCTCGTCGATGATGGACCAGTGTTCGCCTTCCATGCGTAATCGGTATTCTTCGGCCATTACCAGCCCCCTGTTGAGAACCAATTCCAGTCTGCTGCAAGGGCGCGCGTCCAGCTACCTAGCATATCGGGCAACTCTCCCGCTCAAAAGTTGTATATCTACTCGCCCTAATTCGCACATTGCGCGCCTCGGCCTTTTTGAGGGGTGCGTGGTTCGGTGCCAGTACGATGTGGCACCGTTCTTCCCTTTCCTTCGCCGCCGAGGATTTTTTACACAATGTCCAAATTGGGCTGATCCATTGGGCGATCTGCTCGTTAAGTCCCAGTGGCAAGGTTGGTCCAGCCCAGCAGTCGCTTCGTGGATCAAATTCGAAGTCCAATCTCGTCTCGGCTCACGTGTCGAACGCCGGATCTGGCGGCCGCCCCCTCAGCGAAGCCGACGAACATCCCCTTCAGGGATAGCAACAACGATCGCGCACTCGTCTGCTCGATACCAGTTGATCGATGACTGCCTTGGGCGGCCAGCAGCGGTCGCGACTCCACATTTGCATCAGTCGATGGTTAGTGCGACCTGCTTTTCTTGTCTCGTAACCGACGACGCCGTTGGCCTTGCGGTAAAGGCAATAAGTCTTCGATCTGTTGCACAAGCCTGGATTTGTCGAGCTTGAAGGCCCAGGGATGACATGTCTGGAGGACGGACTTCAATGAGCGACAGGGCTTCATCGACAGAGGGCGCGGGACAGAGGACCACGTAGGCTTGTTCTTCCGAAACGAGAGCCAGACCAGTTGCAATGAATAGCCATCCTCGCCGATCAACGCACAGGTGGAATCCATCGGTCCTCGCCATTCGGTTCCAACTAATCTCAAAGTTGTTGAAGGGCGGAAAAGCCGCCTTCAGGTTTGCAAGAAATCGTTCAAGCGCACATCCGGACCCGTGACCAGCACGACCTATCCCGATCTTCGTCCCCACGGGCGACGGCGTGTTGCCTGATGACATTTTTCATCAATGCGTTAGCAGAAGTTCTTCCTGGCTGATCAAGACGAGAAACAGCCCCTCGTCCAATCGCGAGACAACGTCGCCATCTTCCGTCAGATAGTCGATTTTCGTTGGATCGGGGCTGATGTTTCCCCTTTGGTCGATCCTCATCTGCTCGATGACGATGCAAGGTCGCCCAGCGTGGCTGGAGCACTGGAAGCGGTTCGTCTCCTTATAGAGGTGCATGGGACTATCCTCCCGGTTGAGATGGATGGAATAGCTATCAGCATGCTGCAATTTGAGGATGCGACAATAAAGATTAGAAATGGGCGCAACTGCGAAAAGTCAATAAGGCCGGCGCCGAGCCCGGGTGTCAAAGCGTGGTAGTCAACGGTACCAAGAAGCAGAATCCACCTGCGTATAGCGCGGCGATCAGGATGAGACGGATCTCACCGTGATTGTCGCCGCGCACCTGCGGCTGATTTGAAACATGAACGAACGGCTGGATTCAGCGAAACGATGGAGGAGATCTGTCAAGTGCGACGTCATTAGTCCCTGCGTCGCGCAGAGAACCCGAGAGTGTAAGGCTCGGCGCGGAAGAGGAACCGCCCTTGGAGTTTTCCTTTGCGATCGTCGTTCTCGGCTTGATCCGGCTGTGTTTGGTTTTTCGGGTCGCAGCCGTACGCCTGGATTGAGAAAGGAAGAGGTTGCGCGTTTCGAGTGGACGCAGGCCGTGCCGGAGCGACGTCGGAGATCACGAACTGGTAGATGAACTTTGCAACGTGAGTCCGGAGTTTGCTGCGCTGTGGCAGGAGAACGATGTTATTGCCCATGGAGAAGGAACCAAGAGGCTAAAACATCCGATTCTCGGCGACATCGAACTGAATATTCCGGGTTTGCCGTGGATGGTAGGCCCGATCTACCTAGTCGTCTACAATCCCGTCGGTCCCCGGGTGGCGGAACGTATCCGGATGCTGGTCGCCAGCAGCGATTGCAGCCTTGACACGCCGGATGTGCCGATGACTGGCGTCCCTTTTTCAGGGAAACCAGAGCTCTAGAAGGTCGTTTCCTGGACCAGCCACCACACGGGAAGGAACGCCAAAGCAATGGCAACGAGCCAAACCGATGCGAACTTTACAAGATACTGCAGTCTGGCTTTCGTCTGATCCAACGCAAACAACATAACGAAACTCCAACGCCCCGGCGCACAAAAACATCATGCAACCATTGAGTCGAGTGCGGAACTGCAACACTCGCCATCGCTTTCATCGCCCGAGCAAAGGTCCCGATGTTAAAGAACCATCTCCTGGGAGACCTTTACTTCTCGTTCCGGTGACAGTAGCAGCCTGTCAGCCTTCTCATACCAGACGGATGCTGCCGGCTACTTTGCGCTGTCGCTTTTGGTCCTCAGCGCGGACCTAAACCCTTTGTAGGCCGCAAGACCATCCATTCGTATCGCCGTGCCATGTCTCGTGGAGAATGAGCCGTTAACAGGGCGGCGGATGATCCCCGCGGCCCCCGGGCGTCTAGAGGGAAGCCTCGATCTTCTTTGCTGCAGCCTCCGAGACCCACTTGGTCCAGATGTCCTTGTTTTCCTTCAGGAAGTGCTTGGCGCCGTCCTCGCCGCTCGCCTGATTGTCGGTCATCCAGGCCATCAGCTTGTTGACGGTCTCATTGCTCCAGGAGCGCTTCTGCAGGTAGCCCATGACCTCGGGCCCCGCCTTTTCCGAAAACGGCTTCGCCACGAGAGTGACGATCGTGTCGACCGGCCACGCATTCGGCTTCGGATCCGAGCAGTCGGCCACCGTATTGCAACGTTTCCACTCGGCGGCATCGGCAGGCACGCCGGCTTCGAGCTTGACCATCTGATATTTCCCGAGCAAGGCAGTGGGGGCCCAATAATACCCGACCCAGCCTTGCTTGCGCTCGTAGGCCTTTGCGATCGATCCATCGAGGCCAGCCGCCGAACCCGTATCGACGAGCTTGAAGCCTGCCTTTTCTGCGTCGAAAGCTTTGAAAAGCTGAGAGGTAACAACCGTGCCGCCCCACCCCTGCGGGCCATTGTAGATGGCACCCTTGGACGCGTCTTCCGTATCAGGGAACAGTTCCGGGTGCTTCAGCATATCGGGAATTGACTTCAAATCCGGGTGAGCGTCGGCAAGGTATTTCGGGATCCACCATCCCTGCACGCCCCCATCGGGGAGAGGGGAGCCAACCTTGATGATGCGTCCCTCGTCGGTGCCCTTCTTCACCACATCCGGCAGAAGGTCGACCCAGGCCTCAGGGGCGACATCTGGTTCACCTTTTTCGGCCATTGACGTGATGGTCGGAACAGTATCACCAACGGTGATTTCCGCCTGGCAGCCATACCCTTCGTTCAGGATAATCTTGTCGAGGTTGGAAAGAACCTCTGCGCTTTGCCAGTTCATGCTGGCAATCGTCAAGGAACCGCAACCGGCGGCATTCGCGTAAGAGGCAAGTCCCAGCAGCCCGAATGTCACGCAAGTTGATGCCAATAGTTTCTTCATTTCAGTTCCCCTTTCTTGTGACGGCTTTCAACGTTCGAGTGGTCCGCCGCGAAAGACCGCTCCAAAATCTCTACGAGAACCATTGTCACCAGTGAACTACCGTCGACATCCCGTTGTCCCGAACCGCATATGCATGCGTCGCCTTCTCGCCTCATGCGCCTCAAATCTTCCGTCCGCAATGATCCCAACGGTCTGATGTCTTAGTGTCGAAACACCAATCCAAAGCTTGCAATCGCGACACTTTGCGTCCAGCGAAAGGTCGAAGTTCTAAATAGTACCAATCCGGAAACTATAAAGACTTCGGGGCCTTGAAGAGTGTTCTTTCGAAGTGAAGCGAGAGTGGTGAAACGAACAAGGGCTTACTTCGTCAAGTTGAGCGTGGGGCAGCCAAAAACCGAGCCAGTTTGCGTGGGGCAGCAAAACCGAGAATTCCGCATCGTTCGCGCCCTCTCTGAGGGAACCGTTCCGTGTCGGGAAGGTTAGCTTCTCAGAGAAGAGACTTTTGGAGGATTACCAATGACTGTGTTGAAGAGAATTGCTATCAGTTCTGCCCTGGTCGCGAGCAGCGTGGTCGGATTCATGTCACCTTCCATCGCCCAGGATCTCGAGTTCAGGGTGGGCCCAGGGGGCGTCGGAATTCATGATCGTAATAATGATCGGCACGGGGATTGGTCCGATCGAGGGTCTCGCCGGCGCTGCGATCCTGATGATGCCCTTGACAACGCACGCGATGCCGGATTTCGAAGGGCTCATGTCGTGCGGATTTCGCCACGTAGCGTTGTCGTAGAGGGCATGACCCGCCGCGGGCCAGACAGGATCATCTTCGCTAACGTTCGCGGTTGCCCCGAGGTGTAAGATCCAGCAAGGTTCAACGTTGTCATGAAAGGCGGCGCCCATCCCTAAAACCGAGGCTGTTTGGGGAGCACGAAAGACTGTAGCACGATGCAACAATGTACGCGAAACGGCAGGCCTTGCTGACATACCGAGGCTTCGTTTGGCATTGATGTCGAAATCCATTGCCGTTGGTGTCTGTCGTCGACCACGTGCCGTTCAAACGGCCAAAACAGGCGGGCAATCGTGAGCCGCCGCTGCGCCGTTCGTTCGGCCGAGCCGACGCAGCCTAAGGTCGTGGGAGGCACTGAGTTGGTGCCCACCACGACATGGCGGCGACAAGCGGAGTTGTTGAATAGGCAACGATAGAACGGGAGAGGACGTCCTCAATACGACGTCCCTCTAAGGGTCCGGCCGAGAGCGCACCCCCCAACTGGTCCACTAAACGATAGCTTGCCATTCGAGCAGCCGCATCTTCCGACCTGGCGTGGACCTTCCACCCTCCAAATGGCGTAGCATAGAGAGTAGCAATACATCTGGAAAGAAAAATCGGAGGCTCTAACTCCAGTAAGGTATCTGGAGCGTGGAATGTTTCATAAGTATTCGAGCCTGAGGAAATTGAAAGGCGTATTGGCCGATACAATTCAAAGATCGGAATACGCTTTGGGAATACGGGCACTATACGACAGAGAGGTCATATTCGCGCTTGATGTAGAGCACCTAAATTTTGAGTTGCCTCCATTTCCGGTAAACGCTGAAGCGATTTGGAACTGGATCAACGAACAGATCGTGGGGTCGCCCGGTCAGGAGACTTTCGTTTACGAGATCAACCTCGACGGAGAGGATCGCGAAGACCGGGTGATGGAGAAGCTGGTAGAGATTGGCGAGGGAACAGGTATGACGGCCTGGACATTCGATCTGGAAAGCGAGGAGAGAAAAACATATTCGCTTAGGTTCATTGTGATAACCATTCCGGACAAGAGACAAGCAAAGGAATTTCGTGTGAAATTCCACGGCAAGAATATTCTACCGTGACACCGGCTTGCGAGCCTCTGATACCGAAGTTGGGTCCAAGTGTCGTCGGCCAGGTGTCCTTCGCCTGCAATGCTTGTGTTGAAAACGACAATTTTATTGCCGGGCGGGCGTTGCCCGACATTACACGTTCTCATTAAATGGCTACTTCCTGTCGATAATAGCCCGACAAGGATTTCGGTCTGTCGAAGGCCCCTGCCGTGCTTAACTGGGAGCGACCATGAAACAAGCCCTGATCGTAACATCGATAGCGGTCGCCCTGGTCGCGATCGCGGCAACGTACGCGTTGCCTTCCTTCAACGCGACCGGCCATTCTCAGATAGTCAACTCTCGTTAACATGATCGCGCTCTTCGCCTTTCGTTGATGAGAATGCCACACGACGCGACCACAATGTGATCTCGAGCGCGATCCGCGGCAGCAGACCAGGAGCCAACGGGACAAAGCATTCATAAGCCAGGACATACGCAGCCGCCTCAGGTCGAGGTTTCTTTCCAATCTCGCGGGATTGCAAGTCGGCGAACCGTTCCAATACGCTAGGTCTGCTACTCAACTCGAAAATGGCGAAGAGCGACGACGAAATCGTCGCTCTTGGCGTTTTCGGCTGGCGACGTTATCCTTCAATTCTGAAGCCTACCTTCATCACAACCTGATAGTGTTCAACTGCGCCGTCCCTGATATGTCCCCGGATCTGCTCGACTTCGAACCAATCTAGATTTCGCATGGTCTTTGACGCGCGCGCGATTGCCGTGTCGATGGCTTCAGTTATTGAAACCTTGGAGGTGCCGACCAGTTCGACCTTCTTGTAGACGTGATCGCTCATTTTGCTTCCTTCCTTCAGTGTTTCAGGTTCAGGCAAGTCTTGAGACGCTGCGCTGCACAAAAGGAACGAAGACAACCTTTCAATGTCGAACGCCTTTGAAACTCTCACATGATTTTGGTCGCGTGCCAATGTCAGCGTTGTCGCCGGGAAGTTCGAAGTGGACATTGTCGAGAAAAAATCCCGGCAGCGCAGCCATGCCCCTTTCAGCGCTCAAAATGTGAAGAGGGGCGCTTCCAGCTGGCCCCAAAGCTGCCGTGTTTCGAGGTGAATCTGTCATGGGGCGACTCAGGGGAGGAGCACGCGCATGGTTTCAACGGGCGATTGGACATTTGGACTCGAAATCTGGCTGCCAGGGGTTCCAAATCCGATAGACATCAGAGGAACAGACGAAGCATCGGCGTTGTTGGCAGAGAAATGGCCGGTTACGTTCGGATCGGCGTTTGAGCGAGCTCTTAGCGCTTGCGCCGCAGTACTTGATGGGACGATGCACCCAGACAGTGCGAAGCGGGCCCTGATCGATGCGGCCGAAGCGATCGGCGTCTCGTGGAGGGACCGGGTCTATCATGTGCCGGCCCGCAGTGAGGTGTTTGCTCGCGGTCCTTCCATCAGCCGCAGCCATTGAGCTGCGTCGGGGGATGACAGGAGGCGAGGTGACGGATCTCGCGATACGCTATTCAAATGGCGCCGCTCAGCTCAGACTGAGCTGGTGACCCAGCGGCTTGCTTAAAGACCTGCTCATGGCAGACTTCACGGGACCTGTTCGTCCGCGCTGCCCCGGCCGGGGCATGCTGTCGATCACGGCATTGTTCCGCGCAATGACTGCGCCGCGGGATGGAATTTAAGTATAGCTATGCGTGTATTGGCCTTCGGGAAAATCCAGGAAGCCGAGGGACCAGCATTTGCCAGGCCAAATATAATCCACTCGCCGTTCCAACGGTCGGTACAGCGCAGTATAGAGAGTTGGATAAAAAATACTGTTGGAGTAAAGCGGCGGTGACCTTGCCCCGTTGAAATAATCCATTTTGAAGTAAGCTCTGGCCCATTGAGAGGACCAGGGAATGAAGCGCAGCCGTTTCACAGACGAACA